>CAZXVF010000083.1:0-2504 GCA_964644445.1 uncultured Ruminococcus sp. | reverse complement strand
CATTTCGCCGCATCAACACATTGAAAGGAGCATCCCCATGAGAAAGATCATTTGCATCCTGCTGTCCTTCGCTATGCTGCTCACCCTCTTCGGCTGCGGCAAAGGCCCTGAAACATCCTCAGAAACTCCGACTTCATCTTCCTCTGCCGGCTCCCCGGACCTGACCTCCTATGACTATACTCAATATGGCCATCTTCTGTCCGACTACCCCCTGCCAGAGGATGCCGAATCCGTCAGCTACCCCTATTTCGATGGCGACTTTTTCTCCTTCACCTCGGAAAAATACAACTACGCCACAGAAAATGTAACTTATAAAACCTACACCTCCGTAGGCGGCAGCGAACCAACCCTCCTCACGGAGATCACCCCCGACACCGACTACCGCTTCAAAAGTATCATTTATGACGGCACCCATATATGGTCCGTTCTTAAACACGAGATCCCCACGGAAGATGACTACCTATATATCCTCACTCTGCAAAAGCGTGACAGCTCAGGAGACGTGCTTATGGAGCTGGAGCTCAACGCCTATTTCAACAATTCTGACAATCTAAATACTCTTGACCTTATCCCCGATGCTGATGGCGGTGTATGGCTCAGCTCTCTGCGCTTCGAGGATGACACCCCCATTGGCTCCATTGTTCATTTCAATGGTGACCTTGAGGAGGAATGGAAGCTGGAGGAATTTGAAGATAGTCCCTATATTGCCAAAACTCTTTCAGGCGATATAGTCTGTCTCTACGATGACCAGCTGTGGCAGGTAAACTCCTCCGGCCTGACCCCCACCGGCATAGAGCAGAGCAGCAATGAACGTTGGTACCTGCGCTCCGGCTCTGGAGGCTATGATTTATTTGTGTATGACCGCTCAGGCGCCCTCTATACCGTCGATCTTTCTTCCGGTACCCTGGTGACTTTGCTAACGTGGTCTGACTGCGGTCTCTATGACCCCACCTTCCTCGGTGCCATGTCCGAAACCCAGTTCCTGGTGAGTATGTATATTTTAGGCGATGTCCAACCCATGATGCTCACAAGAGTCGATGCCTCCGAGGTCCCGGAAAAAACCGTCATAACTCTGGCCCTTCTTGGGGAAGACGACGCCATATTAGATCATGTAGCCGTTTTTAACGTAGAAAACCCCGAATATAGCATCGAAGTAGTTTGCTACGAAGAGCAAACTCAGATGGACATGGACATTTCCACCGGCAAAATTCCTGACATAATATGTACCAGCGAGGGCTACAACAAATACATCCAAAAGGGTCTTATCGTGGATATGATTGACCTTATGGAGCAATATGGCGGCATCTCCACAGAAGATTTTGTCCCTACCTTTCTGGAAGCTTCCATGACCGGAGATTCACTGTATGTAGTAGCAAACAAGTTTTACATCCGCACCTTGGTGGGTCTGCCCCAGTATGTAGGCAGCAGCCAGGGCTGGAGTCTGGAGCAGTTTATCGCCGCCCTGGAAAACAAGCCCGACACCATGTATGCCTGTGATGTCGATTCAACAACGCTCCTGCGCCGTATCGTCGAAAGCTGCTATAACCAATATGTAGATGCCGGGACCGGTACCTGCCACTTCGACAGCCCGGAGTTTATCTCTCTGCTGGAAGCTCTGTCAAAATATGTGGACTCCGACCTCCAACTCCGACTGTCAACGGTGGAACTGGAAAGTGTTTTGAACGAAGACATACTTTTTGATATTCTGAATGTTTTTGCCTTCAACTATATCCAATATGGCAGCAAATATGACCTGGTGACCCTTGCAGGCTTCCCAAGCGAGTTCGGCAACGGAGCATCTTTTGTCACCAACCTTAAATGCGGCATTTTCTCCACCAGCGAACATATCGAGGGTGCCTGGCAATTTGTCTCTTTCATGCTGTCTTACAGGGTGCAATGTGCTCTCGGCAGCGGGTCTTATCCGGTAAATCAGCAGGCCCTTGAAGTTTGGCTGACAAATACGGCCGACCAATATATCCACGAATACCCCGATGCCTACCAGCGTGTCCAGGAGCTGATCAACTATGTCAGCAATATCCACCTTATGGCCGCCAGCGAAACCACCGTCTCTGATATCGTTTGCGAAGAGGCCGCTGCCGTCTTTGACGGCAGCAAAACCGCCCAGGAAGCCGCCGATATCATCCAAAACCGTGTCAGCACCTACCTGGCAGAGCAAAGCTGACCCCTACAAGCCTTCCCCTTCAGGGGAAGGCCGTGTTTGCTTTGGCAAACACGCTGTGTTTCGCAAGGCGAAACACAATGGGTCTCGGCCATTACCTTTGGGCCGAACCCGGATGAGGCAATTTAAAAGCAACCGCCTATTGCACCACACTTGCTGGGTACTTTGTAGGGGTCGGCGTCCTCGACGACCCCCGTAGGACAGTCCCCGTGTGTCCCGCCGCCTTGGCCCCCTTGTGCAACGTTCAAAAAGGCTGCAAAAAGTCTTTCCCAGACTTTTTTGCAGCCCTTTTTACTATTTCCTATTCTTTATGGCTTTGCCTAGC
>CAZXVF010000082.1:0-2527 GCA_964644445.1 uncultured Ruminococcus sp. | reverse complement strand
GCGGCGTTTTCGACGAAGCGCTTAGTAAAAACAGCGATATTTCGCTTATTCTTTCGGCTGGCGATCAGGCTACGCAGGGACTTGAAAGCGAATATAAGCGTCTTACGGCAGGCGAAAATCTCAAGAGCGTTTCGTTTGCAACCACAATGGGTAACCACGACCGCAAGGGCATAGCATACAAAACCTTTAAGAACGTTCCGAATGAGGATAAAGAAGCGAACATCATCTCTTATAACGGCTCGGACTACTGGTTCGTTAAAGGCAACGCGCTTTTCCTTGTGATGGATTCAAACAGCGGTAACGGTCAGGCGCATGCGGATTTTGTAAAAAGAGCAATTGAAGCGAACCCCGATGTTAAGTGGAAAATTATGATGTGCCACCACGACCTTTACAGCGGAAGAATTCCTCACAGAGAAAGCGAAAATCAGTTCCTTCGTATGATTTGGGGTCCCATTGCCGATGAATTCGGAATCGACCTTGTACTGTTGGGTCACAGCCACTACTACACGGTTACGAATGTTTTGTTTAATAACAAGACGGTTGAGAGCTTACAGCCGCAAATGACAGATCCCGAGGGCACTGTTTATATGGTTTCCTGCTCGGTAACACGCCCGAGAAACGACGATGTAATAGGTCTTAACGATGAATGGATAGGCGCTTCGCACCTTACAAACAACGCGACCTATAACATACTTGATTTTACCGAGGATTCCGTAACGGTTAATTCCTACGAGGAAGGTGCCGATAAGCCGTTTAACACCTTTACCGTAACAAAAACAAGCGCCGACGGCGGTCACAGGGAAATAAGCGAATTTACCGAGGTTAAGAATCTTTTCGTAAGACTTGTCGGTATGATTTACACCTATTTCAATAACTATTCGATTTATTTCGAGCTTAAAGAAAAAGGCTATGATGTTGATTTTTTTGAGGTAGTAATGGGCAACAGCGACAAATTCTGATTTTGTAAAAAAATAAAAACCGTAGGTCGGCAAAATGCGGACTTGCGGTTTTGTTTTTTGTTTCGGAAAGAATATTTTTGTTGCATATCAGGCTTGTATGTGCTATAATCAAATTAAATAAAAACGGTAAAAGTGTCAAAAAAATTTAATAGAAGGCTTTTGTATGGAAATTAAAAGAGATATTTATTTAAACAAAATAATAAACCGTAAGCATAACGGCTTAATTAAGGTTATTACCGGAATAAGGCGTTGCGGCAAATCATACCTGCTTTTTAATTTGTTCAACAGTCATTTGATTGAGTCGGGAGTTTCGGATGATCATATTATAAAAGTTGCTTTTGATATGAAAAGATATTCCGAGCTTCGAAATCCCGACAGGCTGTGTGAATATATTGAAGAAAAAATGACTGACGGCGGAATGTATTACATTCTTTTGGATGAAGTGCAAATGTTAGGGGAATTTGAATCGGTTTTAAATGAGTTTTTGCATTATGATAACGCAGATGTATACGTTACGGGCAGTAACTCTAAATTTCTGTCATCGGACATTATGACGGAGTTTCGCGGTCGCGGTGATGAGATTCATATATATCCTCTCTCTTTTTCGGAATTTTATTCGGTATATGACGGTTCCGTTTATAAGGCGTGGGAAGACTATTTTATATACGGGGGTCTTCCGCTTATAGCTTCAATGACAACGGACGAGCAAAAGTCGAATTACCTAAGCAGGCTTTTTAGTGAGGTGTATATAAAGGATATTTCAGAAAGGAATACACTACGTCATTCATCGGAATTGTCGGAGCTTGTTGATATTTTGGCTTCGTCAACCGGTTCTCTTACAAACCCCGCAAAGCTTTCAAACACCTTTAAAAGTGTGAAAAATGTTAAAATTACGCCGGTTACACTTTCTAAATATATAGGGTATTTGGAACAGGCTTTTCTTATATCAAAAGCTGTGCGATATGATGTGAAGGGGAAAAAGTATATCAACACTCCGAGTAAGTTTTATTTTGAAGATGTCGGACTTCGAAATGCCAGGCTCAATTTTAGACAGATTGAAGAGAATCACATTATGGAGAATATTATTTATAATGAGCTTCGTAAGAGGGGCTTCAATGTGGATGTCGGTGTGGTTGAGGTGAGAGAAAATTCGGGCGGGCAATCTATAAGAAAGCAATATGAAGTCGATTTTGTAGCCAATCTCGGCAGTAAGCGGTATTATATACAGTCTGCTTTTTCTATATCCAATAATGAAAAGCTCAAGCAGGAGACACAGTCATTAAGGCGAATTGACGACTCTTTTAAGAAAATTATCGTTGTAAAAGAGGATATAAAAATAAGGCGTGATGATAACGGCTTTGTGACAATGGGAATATTTGATTTTCTTTTAAACGAGAACAGCCTTGAAATGTAAGTGTACTGTTGCAGGGCGTTCACAATAATAATTACCCCGAAGAGGTTTTGGGTCTCTTCGGGGGTTAATCTTTTAATACAAAGCTATTTTAGAAATGATGGGGACATCTCTTGAGGCGGCGATGAAGACGCGAAGCTTTTGTGCTTGGAACGGT
>CAZXVF010000081.1:0-2547 GCA_964644445.1 uncultured Ruminococcus sp. | reverse complement strand
ACGATATAGTGATGGAGAACGAGTTGCCGGATTACTTGCAGTATGATTTTGGGTTGAACAAATAAGGAGTAAATATGACCGAAGTAGTAGCAGCTCTTATATGGAAGGGCGATAAATTTATGATCTGTCAACGCCCAGAACATAAAGCGAGAGCTCTCCTTTGGGAGTTTGTTGGCGGCAAAGTCGAGTCAGGCGAAAAGAAAGAACAGGCACTCGTTAGAGAGTGCAAAGAAGAATTAAATGTTCTTCTTTCTGTCGGTGATGAGTTCATGGATGTCGTTCATGAATATCCCGATCTGACGGTTCATCTGACACTATTCAATGCTACCATTGCCGAGGGTGAGCCGCAAAAGTTAGAGCATAACGATATTCAATGGATTACACCGAGTGAGATAGCAAACTATGAGTTCTGCCCGGCAGATGAAGAAATATTAGAGAAAATTATTTGTGAAAGGAACAAAATTGAAAAAATATAGCGGATATAGATTTACAAAAAGAAGCGGAAAATTTATTAGGGATAACTTTGCACCTAATCCCACAGAGTCATTGGGAGTATTTGGTGTAATAGGAAAGGCAATTGGTTTAATAATAAATTACTTGATAGCAAAGCCTGTATACTGGATAACGTTTGGACTTGTCGGAAAGTTATACAACAAAGAGAAGCATCCGGCATGGTTGGGATCTGTAATGTACACGGTATTGTTCATTGGAATAATGGGATTGTTGGGAGCAGGAATATCGTTGTTTACAAGATAAATGTCCGTTGCAATCTTTAACACATAGAGGTAAGTAATGAAAAAATACGAAACCGAGGTTCGTGAGCGATATGGCGGTACTACCGCCTATCGTGAACATGAAGAAAAAACGGGAAATTACACAAAAGAGAAATGGGCTGAGGCGAATGATGGCTTGATGGAGAGCTTTGCCCAGCTTGCCGCGTGCAAGGAGAGTGGCGTGAGTGCTGATTCTGCCGAGGCGCAGGCGCTTGTCGCCAAGCTTCAGGCGCACATCACCGCCAATTACTACACCTGCACGGACGAGATTCTCGCAGGACTTGGCAAGATGTATGTTGCCGACGAGCGCGATTCAAGAAAAACATCGACAAGTATGGCAAAGGAACTGCCGAGTTCGCAGCTGATGCAATTGCCGCTTACGTTAAGTAAAATATGAATCAGTATCTCAAAAATCTAAACAAGATCGAGTTCGTCGTGACCTACGCCTGCACGGGGCGGTGTAAGCACTGTTCCGAGGGCGACCACGCGTCTTGCGGTGAGCGAATCGAACCGCAAATTGCCGCGGATGCGGTGCGCAAGATCGCGGCGGAGTACGAAATCAAAACTGTGATGACATTCGGTGGCGAGCCACTTTTGTACACGGACGCGGTCTATGCGATCATGACGGCCGCCAAAGAACTGAACATTCCCAAACAGCAGGTCATTACCAACGGCTATTTTTCAAAGAATGCCGATAAGATCCGTGAGGTCGCGGAGCGACTTGCCGAGTGCGGTGTGAATGATTTCTTGTTGTCTGTGGATGCGTTCCATCAGGAAATGATACCGCTTGACGTGGTGAAAATGTTTGCCGCAGAAGCAAAGAAGTGTGGCATACCGATCCGCCTTCAGCCCGCGTGACTTGTGAGCGCGACGGATGACAATCCGTACAACAGAAAAACGAGAGAGATTCTCGGCAGCTTTGCTGACTTGGAACTTCCCGTGGGAGAGGGAAACGTGATTTTCCCTGAAGGAAACGCACTCAAATATCTCGCAGAGTATTTCACGGACGAATGCCCCGAAAATCCGTACGCGGAAGATCCGCGCGATGTGCGTTGTGTGTCGTTCGAGCCGAACGGCGACGTTCTCGGCGGTAACGTGTATGAGCGCGATATTATGGAAATTATAAAGGATTATGCTCCGTAAAAGATATGAAGAAAATTATAGTCATCGGTTGCCCCGGAAGTGGTAAAAGCACAGTTTCACGGGCGTTACATAATAAGACAGGCATTCCGCTGTATCACCTCGATATGATGTATTGGAATGCGAACAAGACCACGGTAGAAAAGAGTGTGTTTCTTGAACGGTTGTCCGCGGCGCTCGAAAAAGACGAGTGGATCATCGACGGCAATTATGGCTCGACGATGGAGCTGCGAATGGCGGCGTGCGATACGGTGATTTTTCTCGATTATCCGCTTGAGGTTTGTCTTGACGGCATCAAAGAACGGCTCGGAAAGCCGCGCAGCGATATGCCGTGGATCGAAACCGAAGAAGATGTGGAGTTCATCGAATTTATAAAAAACTACAACGAGCAGCAGAAGCCCAAAGTGCTTGAATTGCTCGAAAAGTACAGTGGTAAAAACATTGTTATTTTCAAGAGCAGAGAACAAGCGGATGCGTTCTTGAATGGAGAAAACCTATGATTAAAGAACTAATGCACGATCCGATATTCCTCGCAGGGAAGTCGGAGGCCGCTACGAAAGAAGATTTACAGGTCGCACGGGACTTGCTGGATACGCTGATGGCGCACAGAGAAAGTTGTGTCGGCATGGCAGCT
>CAZXVF010000080.1:0-2559 GCA_964644445.1 uncultured Ruminococcus sp. | reverse complement strand
AAGGCGGTCGAACCAAGCGGTACAGCCGAGGAAATTTTCTGTGACGAAGAGTCGAGGTTTCAGATGATGCAGCGGGTGATGAAAGGCAGAATGACCCCCTTGCTGATCATATTCTTCCTGACACTGCTGCCCCAGTTCCTCACTCACCTTTTGAGCACCCACAATTATTTTGTTGCGTCCTTTGTTGGTGGAGTTTTGGTAATGTATGTTGTAATTTTCGCCACGTGCTTTGTGAAATATAGTCAGTATAAGCGAAACAGAAAATAATTTCGGTTTGCAGCGCCTTAACAACGAACAAAAGCTCGCACCTTTCCCTTCGAGGAAGGCTTGCGCCTAGTGAGTGGTTTTCGGTACCCAAAAAAGGACTCTTTTTTTGGGTTTTTGTGCTAAAATAGAGGCGCAAGTATAAAAAAGAAAGGATGAACAGCATGGGAGTTCTTGAATGTGCAAGCAGTGCATCCGTTTGGCGAGGATATGACTATTATAAAGAGGGAAAAGTTACAAGTCTTGAAGCAATAGGAGCAGACGTTTTCTCCGCAACAGTTGCCGGCAGTTCAAGCGAGCCCTATTCTGTTGAGCTTCACATTGACCATCCCAGAAGATCAAAATGCAATTGCCCTCATGCAGACGGAAAAAGGATCGTATGTAAGCATATCGTTGCTACATATTTTACGGCATATCCTTTGGAAGCGGACAGGTTTTATGCCGAAGCCATGGCGTATCAAGAGGAAGCGGAAAGACGCCAGGAGGAACTGATGGACAGGGTAACTGAATATGTTGAAAAAATGAAGAAGGCCGATTTGTGTCAAGAACTCCTTGACCTGCTCTTTGACGGTCCTGACTGGCAATACGATCGGTTCGTGAGAGCTCACGGGTTAGATGATGATTGGTATTGATTGGGGCGGTATGACAATGGTACAGCCATGGCCAAAATTCGAGACTGGTTCAATGCACAGGCTGGAAAACGCCATAAGACGGCTTTGCTTCGGTTTCATGGACATCCCTCAAAGCTCAGATGGCTTTTACAGTGTAGGTGCCGTCTGCGTTAGCTACGACCTCATGGGTGGTGGTGTCCACATAGTCTGAGGGGTTGATGCTAAAAGTCCCGCCCGTGTTCCGGATGGCTGTGGTGTTCGATTTAATGGTGCCGCTATTGATGGTCACCGTGCTGTCACCGTCGATATTGACGCCGCCCTTCACCGCACCGCCATTCATGTTAAAGGATGCGGTACCGCTTACATCAACTTGATCCTCAACCGTTCCGCTCCACATTGCAAGGTAGCCGGAGCTCGCACGGAGATGGCGCACTCTGCCGCCGGTGCTGCTGTCCTTAATGTTCAGCGTGGTGCCTTCGGACAGATTTATTTCCACATCAGCATTGAGATAGTGTCCGCCCAGATCCAGGGTGGATGCGGTGTTGCCTTCAAGCCGGATGGCATCATCGTAAGCGATATCCTCAGTCAGAGTTACCATACTGCCGGCGTTCAGATCATCTTCGAGCTTCTGGGCGAGGGCAGCGGAATTGCCTTCGTCGCCTTGGTCGCCTTGGCCGCTGATGGTCAGGGTGATGGTGCCGATCTTGCCTTTGGTATCTTTTGGCAGGTCGCCGGAGGGTGTGACGGTGATCTTACCGGTGGTGGCGGTACCTGCGGCACCGTTGCTGCCGTTATCTGCGGTGGCAAGAGACAGTGTATCGGAGTCGAAGGCCATGGAGACAGCGGCGTAACCATTGTCAGCGGCCCAGCTGGGGGTCACATCGATACCGGCGTTGGAATGATTGGTGACGGTGATGATGTTGGCACCCGTGTCACAGGTCCATGCGCCGGTCTCGTTGTTGGCATTGTAACTGTGCTCAGTTGTGTTCCAGCTGCCGGAGGTATAGGTGAATTCCATACTTCCCCAGGAGATGTCCACACCGTAAATAATGGCAGAGTCGGCCACATAAGTGGCGGTGACTTCCTTGGAGCTATCGTCGGTGGTGACGTTTGCGGCCAGGGCCGGGATGCACAGGCTCAGGGCCAGTGCCAGGGCAAGAACGATGGAAAATGGTTTTTTCATAGTTTTCGCTCCTTTATTTTCTTTTCCTTTTCAACAGACTATTCCTTGACCGTGATGGCAACGGTCGGTATTTTCCTGTACTTTCTTACGATATGGTGGTAAATTCCAACTGTATTGTAACGAGAAATTCGTCGAGTGTCAAGATATTTTGCCGAATTTTTAATGTCATTTCCGTTTTTTTGCTAAAATAGATAGAGTTTTTCAAATCTTGAATATTATATCCTGTCCCGGTTGACTTGCAGCCTTGTGTTGCGGGGCAAATCAGCCCCAGACGGTGAGGCCAGGATATTTTTAGATGCGGACAAGCTGAACCGCCCCCGGTCCTCGACCGAGGGCGGTGAGAGCTTGTCAAAGAAGTAGGCAGTCCTGGCAGGGGGAGTGTGAGGGGGGCGGTCTTGGAGCCCCCTTCGCGTTCAATAACCCGCCGCAGCGGTAGGAACGAACGTAAGTTCGTTCCTTTCAGGCTGTCAAAAAAGCCCACGGAGGCTTTTTTGACAGCCT
>CAZXVF010000079.1:0-2653 GCA_964644445.1 uncultured Ruminococcus sp. | reverse complement strand
GCGGCAACGGTGCGATTACAAGTCTTTACGAAAAGGTTATGGAGCTTGATGTTCCCAAGGCTGAACAGCGAAACGGAGGTAACGAAAATGAAAATTGACTGGATTAAAAAGCTTACATCACGCAAGCTGTGGGTTGCAATTGCAGGATTTATTGCGGGTCTTATTGTGGCTTTTGGCGGCACGGAAAGTACCGCTGAAACCGTCAGCGGTTGTGTGTTGAGCGGTGCAGCGGTTGTGGGTTACATACTCGGTGAGGGACTTGCGGACGCAGCCAACACAACAACTTCAATCACGAACAAGGAGGATAATGACGATGAGAATTAAGGGAATTGATGTTTCGTACTGCCAGAAAGGTCTGGATTACAACAAGGTCAAAGACGCAGGTGTGAAGTTTGCGATTATCCGTGCGGGTGCGAAGCTGCGGAAAGATACAGATGCGGATTACCATGTTCGTGGGTGTAAGGAAATCGGCATTGATTATGGTTTTTACTGGTACAGCTACGCACACTCGGTTGATGAAGCGGCTGGCGAAGCCACGAAATGCCTTGAAGTGATTTCGCAATATGACAAGCCTGTGTACCCTGTGTTTTTCGATATGGAGGAAAATTCACAGGCGAAACTCGGCAACGATAAAATTTGTAGTATAAAGTAAGACGTCACCGTTATTATGCTCCCATACACAATTTATCGTTATACCATTAACCTCTCAATAATCAAATTCATGTTCACCGACCGCAATCGTCTGCGTCAGCTTTTCATCTTTATACGGCTTGCGTATCTCAATCAAATTAAGAACCGTATAACCACGCTTTCGCAGAAACTCAATCATTTTGTGATTGTTAGGATGAACATAGTTGAAAACAGTATCCCCACCATAGAAAGCGGCAATTTCCTCTGCTTTACTGTGCAGAGCAGTAGCTACACCATGACGGCGGTATTCCTCTTTGACAAAGATGGATTCCACCCACACAACCTCATAGTCAACACGGCAAACTACATAGCCTGCGTATTCGTCATTCACAAGTGCGGCATACACAGGGAAGTTGGCAGAAAGATATTCTTCTATTTCTTCTCGTCCTGCTTCAATGTTCGGCTTGGATGCAATACCTTTATATGAACGCAACTCTACCCGAAACAAAGCAACCATTTCTGCGAGTACATCGTTGACCTGTTTGACCTCTAATATTTCCATTCCCATCACGCTCCTATGGCTACATACAAAACTACGCAATAATTATAGCATAAAGTTGTGAAAAATTCAACCACATACGCCAAAAATCCCGACCGCTCATCACGCTACGATTATGGGCAAGCCTTGTGGCAGTGGGGTGTGGATAGGATTGGCGGGATTGATGTAGATGGCGATATTTGTTTTACGGAGTATGCACAGGTTGCTTCCGAAAAGAAGTCTGTCGCTGAAATTGCTCGTGAGGTTATTCTCGGTAAATGGGGGAATGGTGCGGAGAGGAAGATGAGGTTGACTAATGCGGGGTATGATTATTCTGCCGTACAGAAACGTGTAAATGAAATGCTTAAATAAAACTTAATATCACCAGTTGTAATGCCCATCAAGGAATCAGTTCCTTGGTGGGCATTGTTTTTTTGTAAACGTAAGTACTTGGAACACGAGAACACGTTGGAACACCAAAAACCTATCTCTCTATATATAATACATATTTTTATATACACTGATTTTTTTATAAAAAAATACAGTAAAATAGGATTTTTGGTGTTCCTCGTGTTCCGTGTGTATGCCATAACAATGGGGTTGAATTTTTCGGTAGTAAGTGAAGAAATACAGTATTTATTCCTTGAAGGGAGCCGAAAAATATGACTGAAAAGCAGAAAGCAGAGATTATAAAGCTGCGTAAAGCAGGAAGCGGTTATGGAAAAATTGCACAGACGATTGGTGTACCCTTAAACACAGTGAAATCCTTTTGTCGCAGAAATACCGTTCTTGAAACAATGGTAGAAGAATCAGAAGCACTTTCCAACAGAGAAATAACTTCCTGCGATAATTGTGGAAAATCAATAATGCAGATTGCAAAACAGAAAAAGAAACGATTCTGTTGTGACAAATGCCGCAACAAATGGTGGAATGGGCATCTGGAACAAGTTAAGCGAAAAGCAGTCTATGATTTCAAATGTCCACATTGCGGAAAGGTTTTTCAAGTGTACGGAGATAAACGAAGGAAATACTGCAGTCACAGCTGTTACATAGCAGACCGCTTTAAAGGTGGTGCAAGCAATGAGTAGAGAAGAATTTCAAAATGAAAAACTGTATCAGACAACCATGTATATTGCTCGAAAAATGTTTAACGAAGGTCTGATTACCGAGAAAGAGTATTGTCAGATTGATACAATTTTTTCAGAGAAGTACCACCCAACTTTGGGTACATTATTTGCTGATATAGACTTGCTATAAAAGGCTTTATGAGTTATATATAGTAGCGAAAGGAGTTGATTTTATGGGAAAAATCAGCAAAATAGAGCCGACAATGCCAGTCGTTGCTGCAAAGAAAAAGGTTGCCGCTTACGCAAGAATTTCAATGGAAAGCGAGAGAATGCACCATTCCCTTTCCGCACAGATAAGTTACTATAACGCTCTGATTCAGAAAAAACCAGAATGGGAATTTGCAGGAGTATATGCTGA
>CAZXVF010000078.1:0-2668 GCA_964644445.1 uncultured Ruminococcus sp. | reverse complement strand
TGCTGAAAACCATCTGGAACGGATTCTGCGAGGTGCTGGCTCCCGTATTCGAGGGAGCTTTTCAGGCAGTCTCCACCATTCTTGGTACCGTCATGGATGTTATCACCGGGCTTCTGGATGTGTTCATCGGCCTGTTCACCGGAAACTGGGAGCAACTCTGGACAGGCGTGAAGGAGATTTTTTACAGCATTTGGAACGCCATCAGCAGTAAGGTACTGGCCATAAAAACTACGGTTTCTACGGTCTGGAACGCTATCAAGGCTGTGACTTCCAGCGTATGGAATGGCGTGAAAACTTCCATTTCTACCGTGGTGGACGGAATCAAGAGCAAGGTTTCTACAGCGTTCAATTCTGTGAAAAGTACGGTGTCCTCCATCTGGAGCAGTATCAAAAGTACCACTACTTCTGTGTGGAACGGCATCAAAAGTGCCATCACCACGCCCATCGATGCCGCCAAGAACCATATCTCCAGTGCGCTGAACAGTATCAAGAGCTTCTTTGCCAACTGTAAGCTGTCCCTGCCACATATCAAAATGCCCCATTTCAGCATTTCCGGCAGCTTTTCTCTGAGTCCGCCCAGTGTGCCGCATCTGTCCGTTTCCTGGTATAAGGACGGCGGCATCATGACCGACCCGACCCTGTTCGGCATCAACGGCAGTTCCTTAATGGCCGGTGGCGAAGCAGGCCCGGAAGCCATCCTGCCCCTGAACAGCTTCTACGCCAAATTGGAAGCCATGCTGGACAGTAAGCTGAATATGGCGGGTATGGAGAAGTATCTTTCCATTATCGCATCCAACAGTGAAAAGGGCATCTACTTGGACAGCAATACGCTGGTAGGTAAGCTGGCTCCCGGCATGAACCGTCAGCTCGGCATTCTGGCAGCCCAGGAGGTGTACCGATGAAGACCATAACCAACGGTGCGTCCATCACCGTTCTCTCTACAGGCAAGACCTACCACACTTACAAAGACTGGGGACTTGCCATCGGAAACAACAACTGCATTGGAGAGCCGGAGCAGGAAGTCTACTATCTGGATGTCCCCGGTGCGGACGGTTTCCTGGATTATTCCGAAGCCCTCACCGGCAGACCTGTTTTCAAGAAGCGCACCATTGAGATCACCCTGGGCGGCAAAATGGAGCGTGGCAGATGGACGGCTTTTGTGTCCGATATCCGCATCCTGCTCCATGGAAAGCGGGTGCGCATTGTTTTTGACGATTTCCCCGGCTACTACTGGGAAGGCCGTGCGCTGGTGACGGATTTTGACCGCACACGGGAACTTGGCACCTTCAAGCTGACCATTCCCCAGGCTGACCCCTATGGCTACAGTCTCAACGACAACAGCAGTGAAAACTGGCTCTGGGACCCCTTCGATTTTGAATATGGCGTCATTGACGAACCCATCCAATTCACCCTGACCGCCGACAGTCCCACCACATCCTGCACCATCCCCCACAGCACCGTTCCCTTTGCGGTACAGGTGGTGGTTACGGAGATGGGAGATTTGGGGCTGACCATGACCGTTGGCTCGGACAAATATCTGCTCCGGCAGGGAGAGAATCGCTTTGCGGAGCTGCTGGTGGGGGAAAACGATCTGACCCTTACCTTCACCGGCCGGGGCAGTTTGCAGGTGATCTACCGAAGGAGGGTGATCTGATGTACAAAGTAACGCTGGATGGGTATGTGCTGTATCATGCAGAGCACCCCTATACCATGCTGACGGAACCAATTCTGGAACTGGAACCGGGATACGCCGGGGTGTTCACGGCCACCGTGCCGCCGGACAATCCTCTGTATGACCGCATTTTCTGCCGCAAGTCCATGCTGTCCGTATTCCGGAACGACAGGGAAATTTTCTATGGCGAGGTACGGAAGATCCCCAACATCGACCGCTACAAGAACAAATCTATCTACTGCACAGGGGCATTGAGTTTTCTGGCCGACTCCATCCAGCCCCAGGCAGAGTACCATGATATTTCTCCTGCTATGCTGCTGAAAACCATGCTGGACATCCACAACGGCCAGGTGGAGAAGCGAAAACAGATACACCTGGGGCAGGTCACCATCACCGACCCCAACAACAGCCTTTACCGCTACACCAACTATGAAAATACTCTGGAAGCCATCCGGGACAAGCTGGTAGATCGGCTGGGTGGGTATCTTCGATTGCGGCACGAAGACGACAAACTGCATCTGGACTGGGTGAGCATCGAGGAATACGGCAATTACAGCACCCAGCCCATTGAGTTTGGGCTGAATCTGCTGGACTATTCCGAGACTACCTCTGCTGAAGATGTGGTCACCGCCCTCATCCCTCTGGGTGCAACCCTGGAGGAAGAAGCAGATATCGATGCCCTGGAAAAGCGGGTGGATATCACCTCCGTCAACGGCGGCAAGAACTATGTGTTCTCCCAATCAGCTGTGGATCAGTTTGGCTGGGTATGGGCTACCAACACCTGGGACGATGTGACACTCCCAAAGAATCTGAAGCGCAAGGCTGAGGAATGGCTCTCCGGGACACAGTTTGAGACCATGTCTCTGAAGCTGACGGCGGCAGACCTTTCGGAATTAGGGCAGGATTACGATGCCTTTGCCGAGGGTGACCGCATTCACTGTCTTGCCAAGCCCTACGGCATGGACATCGTTCTGCCGGTGATGAAGCTGACCATCC
>CAZXVF010000077.1:0-2678 GCA_964644445.1 uncultured Ruminococcus sp. | reverse complement strand
AACTACCTCGCCACCATCAATAACCTGTCGCTGCCGATCGAGAAGACGAGCGACAAGACGATGAAGATCACCTACACCATACAGGAGGTCTGACGGTGGACGGGAAGAGAACGCACGAACAGCTCGCCGCGCTATACGCGCAGATCGAAGCGCTGTACGACCAGGGTCTGTTAGACAAGCAGGTCGCGGACAGGCTCGGCTGCACGGCGCAGACGGTGTTCCGCTGGCGGAAGCGGAACGGAAAGCCGCTCCGTCCCCGACTGCCGCCGTCGAACAAGAAGATGGATGAAGTCCGTGCACGCGAGCTGTACGACCGAGGCTTGAGCGATACCGAGATCGGGGAGATCATGGGACTGTCCCGCTCGACCATCGCAACATGGCGCAATCGCAGATTTCTGCCGTGCCACACAAAAGCATCCAAAAAGGCTCGCAGGCTCAGTCCCCTCGCGGCGGTCAATGCCGCCGCCCGCGAGCATGGCATGACCTACGGGCGCTACGCGGCGCTGCTCTGGGAAGAGCAAAAGCGAGAACGATCACAAAAAAATAAGAGAAAAGAGGGCTGATACATGAGCAGACCTACTTTTACCGTCCAGCGGCGCGACAAGCGTGCTGGCGGCAGCATCTTCGAGGTGCTGGCAGATGCCGTTGTTGGTTTTGACGATTTCGTCAGGATCAACAGCGGCGAAATTTTACCCGGCTCGACCGTCGATTTCGCGGACTACCGCAAGGTCTACCGTCTGCGCAACGATGGCATCTGGGAGGAATACCAGTCCTATGCGCCGGAGGACATGACCGAGGAGGACGCTGCGGCGGCTGAGGAAGCCATGATCGCAGCCATCCTCGACGGTCTGATCCCCGACGATGCCATTGACGATGGAGGTGAGACGGAATGACGACGGCTGAGAGGATCGAAAAAAAGACCGAGGTGCTGAACGAGTGCATCGCGGTCATCAATCGCACGATGCGGCACAACGGCGCGAGCGTGAGCACGAGCGCGGGCATCACCGAGCTTGCCGAGCATATCGCCGAGGCGGACATCGACCGCGCGACGCTCGTGATGCAGGACATCGCCACCATCGACTATGTGCGCAACGTCCTGCGCGAGTTCTCGCCCGATCTGGTCGGCTGGGTGCAGGTGTCCGAAGACAGACGGGCATGGACGAGCCATGTCCCGATCTTCACGACCCGCCCCGACAAGACCACGGCGGAGGTATCCGCGCTCGCGAACAACGACGCATCGCTCGCGGTAAGCGAGTACATCGTCACAAATAAAAACAACGACAAAGCCGTAGAGCCGGTGGAATCCACTCTTGCCAATCGGCACGACTGGGCGGTGGTGAAGCTCACGCCGCACGGCGCGGAGATCGTCTCCTGCGGCGGCGGATTCTATCAGGGCTACATCGCCGACACGATTTTTGGCGATGTTGAGGAGGATGTGACCACGACCGATCCCAACACCGGCGAGGAGACGACGGAAATGCAGACATACAACAGACCCATTGGCACGAAGTACACGCAGATGGGTGAAACGGGACTTCTGGCGAAGGTGCTGGGTGCGCAGGAAGCGGCGTGGATGCCGGAGATCTGGGCCGGCGACCTGACCGGTGAGCGGGAGACCTACACCGAGGGCGGCATCGAGTTCGTGCAGCTCCCGTGTGCGCTCTCGGGCGACCTCGGACAGCTCATCTCCATCGTGTTCCATCGCCGCGGCGGGGTCGGCGAGGTGCTGCCGGATGTCAGCTACTCGCTCACGGATGCTTCCTGCGACGCGAGCAACGAGGGGATGCTCGCCCTGCCGCATGGGCTGTGGCTCATCTACGACAACACCACGCTCGCGACCGCGCCGCAGGCGCTGCTCGTGCCGAAGTCGCTCGTGGAGGGTGGCTTGACCGGCGTGGAGATCACCTACTCAAAGCTCGTTTCCGGTATGGAGCGGCTGCGGCTCGTCTCCGGCTCGTTCGGGGATGAGTACATCATCTCCACGCAGGACTTGGAGCGGCTCGAAGGAGGGGCATGGTATGAGTAAGATGACGGTTTCGGAGCTTCTGACCATCCGCGCGGCATTCGCGCGGATGAAGCACACGCTCGCTCGTGCGGGCTACGATGTGAGCGGTGTCCGATACATCACCGACATTCCGGCGGTGCTGTGCAGCGTCGTGCCGGAGGGCGAGGAGAACATGATGGACGAGCTGACCGCCATGCTCGGCACGGAGCTGGTGAGCAAGCTCTATGACACGCTGGGCACTGCCGCGAAGCGCGGCGCGATGACGCGCGTCTTTGAGGCGTGCGTCCCGAGCGACAAGGTAGAGGAGGGTGACCTGGATGCGTAAGCACATCGTGCTCGTGAGCGAGGAGAGCTACTTTGCAGGGAAGTACCATTGCGGTATCGGCGAGGTGGCGGACACGCTGACGGAGGCGCTGCGGAACTACTACGATGTAACGCTCGTGACCATCGGCACTCATGCCGGCGGAAGCGCGGGCGGGACGATCACCGTCGGGCAGGAGGGCGACTTCACCGCTCGCGCGGCGGAGATCGTCAATAGGCTGCGTCCCGACCTTGTACATAACCTTGACGCTGACCCCGCGCTCATCGACTATTTGTCGCTTGACTGCCCGACGGTCTACACCTTCGACTACTGGGAGGAGTGCAAGGATGAGCTGGAGACGCTGAAGAAGTA
>CAZXVF010000076.1:0-2681 GCA_964644445.1 uncultured Ruminococcus sp. | reverse complement strand
CATTTATAATTGAGAGTGTGCTTTGATTATATAAGCGAAGTGAGTTCTTTGTATATGTTTTCTTCCGTTCTGTCTAACGATAGGGGAGTAACTGAAATTATGCCGTGCATAACTGCGTTTGTGTCCACTGAAAAGTCGTTTGATTCTTCATATACACATTGACCCACAGGCCGGTACATATTATCTCCAATTGGTTCGTATTTGTCAGTGTAAAACGCTCCACCTTGCCGTGTGAAAACAATTTTATCGGCATGAGGCGGAATATTTACATTATACGCTATGTGCTTATCCAAAAGTTTGTGCTTTTTAAAGAAGTCCAAAACATCATCAAGCTTCGACATCGCCTCGTCAAAGGTGTTGATGTCTGTTGACAGCGCAACAGCTTTGACACCTAAATACGCCGATTCCATAACAGCGCTGACTGTGCCTGAGTATATGATGTCCTGTCCCATATTGTAGCCCCTGTTAATACCGGAAATAACCAAATCAAATTCTTGATTTAATCCTAAAAATGCAAATCTAACGCAGTCGGCTGGTGTTGAATCTACGGTGTAAGCCAAAACACCGTCACATAAATCAACCTTTTCGACTTCGATAGGGTGTCGCAACTGTATGGCATGACTCATAGCACTTTGCTCAACCTTAGGAACTACGACTGTTACATCTCCTAACTTTGTTGCCCATTCGGCTAATGGCTTTAAAACTGATGATGAAATGCTGTCATCGTTTGTAATAAGTATTCTCATAGCCAACCCTCGTGTGTGTGTTTGTATTGTTTGATATGTGCGTCTGCATCCGCTACAAGTAACTTAATTTCATCAGGGCTGAGCAAAGTGGCACCGCTAGCGTTTTCGTGACCGCCGCCACGGTATTTTTCACCGATTTCGTTTATCGGTACAAACCTTGAACGGATTCTGACTCTGATTGTGTCCTCAGTATCTCGGTTGTCAATAAATGCTATCCAACAAAGACAGCCTTTTATTGAGTCCATATAAGAGACTGCAGATGCTGCCGATTCGGTGGTTAAATTGAATTCTTCTTGAACAGCTTTGTCAAAGTAAATGTACGCAACCCCGTTCTCGGTTATGCTCATATTTTTGTATACATAACCTTTGAACTTGAGCATATCAAAATCTTCAAGGTATAGGTTCGCAAATAATGCTTCGGTGTTAATTCCAAAGTCCAAAAGCGTTGCGGCACATCTCATTGTATCTCCATTGACGCAGGAGAAGCGGAATCTGCCTGAGTCTGTAACCATTCCCAAGTACAGATAATAGGCGGCTTCTTTAGTCATTATAAGCTCGTCCATTAACGCTAAATAGAATTCAACAATCATTTCGCAAGTTGACGAACGCCAGTCTTCTATCCACGCTAAGTTGCCGTATGGAGCTATGTCGATATGGTGGTCGATTTTGATTATTTCCTTACATAGGCAGAAGTCTTTATTAGATACTCTCGTGACAGTCGCGGAGTCCAAAACAATTCCCAAGCAGTCTTTGTATTCTTTGGTGGGAATTAAGCCGTCCTCTGCACCTGTGAATTCAAGATATTTTGCAAAATCGCAATTCTGCAACAATATTGTTTTTTCAGGGAAGGTAGCTTTGAGTATAGCCTGTAATCCTTTTGTGGATCCCACGGCATCTCCGTCAGGACGAAAGTGCCTGAATAGAAGAATCTTATCATATTCTTTTATTTTAGCTAAAATTTGCGATACCGTTTCAATATTGGAAGTCATTTATATTCTCCTTGATTTTATATCATCATATCATTTAAATCTGCAAGCATAGCCATTGCAATTTCTTTTGATGCCACAGTTGCTCCACTGGCTTTTGCATGACCGCCGCCACCGTATTTTACAGCAATCGGATTGATGTTATATTTTGATGAGCGTAATTCACATAATACACCTTGATCGGTTTCGGTGAAGTTGACCCAGATGTCAACGCCTTTTGTATCTGCCATTGTACCAACCATTCCACGGGATATTGTAAATGTATCAATGCCTAAAGCGGTAACTTCTTCTTTTGTAGTGTATATGTAGGCTACATTGTTTGGAGTAAATTGAATCTTTAGTGTAAAGTGCGCACGAAGTTTCTTTCCTGCAAAGTCGTCAGCGTAAAGATTGCGGTATATTTCGTTTGTGTCTATAGGTTCTTTCATCAGGATTGATGCCAATTTGAAAGTATGGGAAGTTGTGCTGTCATAACGGAATCTGCCTGAATCGGTTACCATACCGGTGTATAGACTCGTAGCGGCGGTTAAATTAATTCTCAGTCCGCATTGATACGCAAAATCGGTGAGCAACCCGCAACAACTTTCATATGAGGAATCCACCGCCTCTACATCGCAAATCTGCTCGCAGAATATGTGGTGGTCAAATCTCGCGGTTTTGGCAGCAAGCTCGTATCTTGAATCGCTGATAAGCGATGAACTACCACAGTCGAGTACAATTGCCAATGCGTTTTGATATTCGGAATCGGAAATATCATCCGTGGTACTGCCTGCGATAAAGCTGTAATTTCCTGCCGGATCGCCTACAATGTAAACTGTTTTATCGGGGTAGTTTTCAAGTATTATGTGCTTAAGTCCGACTTGTGAACCGATAGCATCTCCGTCGGGTTTTGAGTGTCTGTGAATTATTATTTTGTCGTAATTCTCTATTTCACGCAAAATATCGTTGA
>CAZXVF010000075.1:0-2719 GCA_964644445.1 uncultured Ruminococcus sp. | reverse complement strand
TTTTATACCTTAATTTGTAAAAGTACACATTTTGAAAGAGAGATTGATATAAATGGAAAAGAAACTCACGGGCTATCCGTCCATCGATAAACCATGGCTGAAATATTACACGGAGGAAGCGTTACAGCAGATGTTAAAGCCTAACACGATTTTTGGACATATGTACGAGCGAAATCGTGAGCATTTAGATGACATTGCACTGATGTATTTTGAACGAAAGATCACCTATGGGCAACTGTTTCAGCAGATTGAAAGCTGTGCCCACAGCTTGACCGCTTTGGGTGTCAAAACAGGGGATATTGTTACGATACAAACCCTTGCGATTCCGCAGACGGTAATCCTGCTCTATGCACTCAGCCGTGTTGGTGCTGTGGCGAACCTGATTTTTATTACCAGTACTGAATCAGAGGTCAATCATTTTCTTAAGCACACAGAGTCAAAGCTGTATTTTGTGCTGGATGGTGTTTATCAGCAGTTTTCTTCTGTCCTGAGCGGAACACAAGTAGAAAAAGTGATCCTTCTGGGTGTAGATACGGAAATGGATGTACTTACCCGTTTGGCATATCGATTGACTAACTGCAGTAAAACGGCATACTCCGGGAATGTTCTTTCATGGAAGCAGTTCATGAAGCTGGAATCGGAACACTACGCCGATGCAGCCGTAGACGAAAATCGCCCTGTAGCTATGGTCTACACCGGTGGCACTACCGGCATTTCCAAGGCAGTTGTCCTGTCAAACCGCAGTATCAATGCTTTGGCATTTCAGTATGAACGAGCTGGTATGGGTTTTGTGCGTCAGGATGTTTTCATGGATTCGTTGCCACCTTTTGTTGCATTTGGAATATCGGTTAGTCTACATCTTCCTCTGTGTGTGGGTGTCAAAACGGTATTGATACCTGATCCTACCGCAAATAGTGCAGCTAAGGGATTTATGAAATATAAACCCAATTATTATGTAGCAGGGTGTGTTCAGATTGAAGCTATTTTTACCCAACCAAAGGCACAAAAAATGGATTTTTCTTTTCTTAAATTATTGGCGACTGGTGGCGATGCACTTCCCGCAGTTAGAGAGCAGTACATTAACAACTTTCTCAACATGCATTGCAATAAAACGGTTGTTGTTCAAGGATATGGTATGACAGAATTAGCAGCAACGGTTTGTACGGGAATTCCCAATGCACTTTGTTTTGGTACTTGTGGAGTTCCATTGCCAGATACCAATGTAAAGATTGTCGATACAGACACCGGCGATGAGTTGGGATATGGGCAGTTGGGTGAAGTGTGTATTTGTGCACCTTCTGCCATGCTTGGATATTTCAAAGAAGATACAGAAACAGCAAATATCTTGAGATTGCACCATGATGGACAGTGGTGGATTCACACAGGAGATATTGGAAGTATGGACATCAATGGTTTCTTAACTATTGCAGGCAGAATCAAGCGGATCATCGTTACTTTCAAAGCAACCGTCTGGAGAAAAATCTTCCCCAAATTGCTGGAAGAAAAGTTGGAAAAGTTGCCTGGTGTTCAGTCTGCCGTCATTGTCGGAGACAGCGACCGGCCGGAAGACTGTGACTTGGTAGCATTTATCGTTTCTAATCTTGATCATCCAGTGACGGAGGAAGCACTTCGTAACTTTGCTGCTGAGCATTTTGCAGATTTTGAGCAGCCTGCAAGATATCATTTCCTAACTGAGCTGCCTCGTACTCAGTTGGGCAAAGTTGACTACCGTGCACTGGAACGGGAAGCACAAAAAGACACAGAAGTTTAATACATAGGGAATGGAAATTAAAAACATGGGAAATATTATCAGTAAAATGGGATTATATGACTTGTTAGCAAGGGGTGTGACGGGTGTAATTGTTCTCTGTGTCGCACACGTATTTGGCATCGTAGATATTCTTGATAAGCCTGATTGTGTGTGGGTGATTATCCTTGGCGGTTATTTCCTCGGATTGGTCTTAGAAGAGTTGTCCTTAATTGGTGAAAAAGGATTTTATAGAATGATTTCCGAAAAAAGGGATGATGAAAAAGGTACTCGCAAAAAAATTGAAAATTACATTTTTTTACAGTATCCGGACTATGATTTTGAAAATTGTAAAAAAGCACTGATTGCAAATGATAAGGAAATCATTATGGATGAGCCGCTCGCTCATGTTGTTATGAGTGACTCTTTCAAAATTGCCTTTCTGGTGCTTGCTGTAGTGAAACTGATCCAAATAGTATTTCCGGAACAAAACATTGTAGCCATGCCTGGTGACGAGAATAGATATATTGCAATCATTAAAATGGTATCTTTGGTTTTTTTGTCAATTGTCTTTTCACAACGAGCACGTCATTATTGCGAACGCCGAACGAAAAGCATTTTTGATTACTGTATTGCCCAAAATTATCCCGGCATAAAAAAGAAAGTATTTAACAAGGACAACAAAGGCGATGAAGCATAAAAATATTGTCCAGCGTTTGACTATGCCCCTGCCGGAATTGGAAAGATATTATTGCGAACGCAGAAAAGAACGGTTTGCACAGGGAAAGCGATTAAAGAACATCCGGTTGAGAGAATGGTTTTATCCACTGTTTTCTGTGTTTCTTAAACTGGACAGGCTGTTTCGCCGACAGAGTATCACAGTGATTGGCAACTACAAAAAGCATACGGGACAGACGATCTTCGCCTGCACCCATATTTGCCAGAACGATCTGGAAAATATTTATGAAACAC
>CAZXVF010000074.1:0-2729 GCA_964644445.1 uncultured Ruminococcus sp. | reverse complement strand
TATACTTTCTCCTCGCATCAGGGTCTGGCCCGCTTTCACCAGGCCCTGATTTTTTATGGAGAGGCATGGGGCCTCTCCATAAAAACAATGCAGGAGGTCCAAATCGGACCTCCTGCATTGTTTCACTTCTTACTTAAACAGCTCCACAGCCTTGGCAGCGAAGCGCTGGCCATACACGTCGAAGAGCTCCTTGTCTTCTTCCACGGAATCCTTCAGGGCGATGGGTCCCAGATGGATGAAGGGCAGACCGAACTGGGTGCCGCTGGAATACACCAGCATACCCTTGGTGAGTATCTGAGTCAGGACGCTCTGGATAGCCACATCGGCGCCGCCCTGCTTGAAGTTGGCGGTGCAATAGGCTCCGCCCAGCTTTCCGCCCAGCTTGCAGGGGCAGGTGTCCAGCCACTGGGTCAGCTGCCATGCTTCGGAAGCGTAGTAGTCAGGAGTGCCAAAGATAACGGCGGCGCTGTCGTTGACGAAGTCCACGTCCACGTTATCCAGGGAGAAAATGCCGACCTCCAGGTCAGCAGCGGCCTTCTTCATGCCTTCGGCGATGACATCGGCCATGGAAGCGGTACGACCGCTGGCAGAAAAGTATACGATGGAAACTTTCATGATTATCCTCCAAATTTATTTATTTCCGATAAGTTTTATAACATAATCGCAAATTTCGTCCACGGTGGCCAGCTCACCGGTACCCTTGCCGCCGTAAGCGAGAACTCCTTCATGGGGATCGATGAAGTGATAGCCGTATTTTTTCAGCTTGTTCATGTTCTCTTCGAAGATGGGGTTGGTGTACATATTATCGTTCATAGCCGGAGCAAAGACCACAGGGGCTCTGGTGGCCATGACAGTGGTGGTGAGCATATCGTCGGCGATGCCGTTAGCGATTTTTCCGATAATATTGGCGGTAGCAGGAGCGATGAGGAAGCAGTCTGCCTTCTTGGCCAGGGAGATGTGCTCCACGTTCCAGACGGCGGGCTCCTTGAACATATCACGGGTAACGATATTTCGGGAAAGGGTGCGCAGGGTCTGCTCAGTGATGAAGGTCTCGGCGTTCTTGGTCATGATAACGTCTACATTGGCGTGAAGGTCGATGACCAGGGAGTTGATGATATATGTTGCCTTGTAGGCGGCGATGCCGCCGGTAACGCCAAGGACGATATTTTTTCCGGTAAGCAAGATGGAAATCCTCCTAAATATTTATATCTTTCTAAAATTATAGCATATAATGGAGTTTATTTCAATTTTTATTTGAAACAGGTGTACACGCCGCCACTTTCCAGGTCATAGCCCTTGATGGCCGCTAATTCGGACACTGTGACGAAGGCATAGCCCTGCTGGCTCAGCTGGTCAATGACCATCAGAGCGGCGTCTACTGAGGTGGAGTAAAGGTCGTGGAGCAGGATTATATCGCCGTCGGAGGCATTTTCAACGATATGGCGTGTAACTTTCTCTGCATCCAACACTTTCCAGTCCATGGGGTCCACACTCCAGATGATGCAGGACATTCCACGCTTGGACAATTCCTCAAGGACAGTGCTGTTATAGATGCCCCCGGGAGGGCGCATGAGGGTGGGGGTGACGCCGGTATAAACGACTAATGATGCATTGGTGGCGTCCAGCTCCTGATCTATGCCCAAGGTCGTAAGAGATGTCAGGGAAATATGGTTTGCGCTGTGATTTGCAACTTCGTGGCCCTCAGCGACATATCGTGTCATGGGAGAGGAGTAGGAGGCGATGCGGTAGTCGCAGAGGAAGAAGGTGGCGTGGGCGCCACGCTCTGCAAGGCCATCTAAAAGTCGCTCAGTTAGGGGGCCTGAGGGGCCATCATCGAAGGTCAGGGCCAAATAGCCAGTATATTGGGGTTTCTCGTCCGGCAAGCTGGATATCGCTCGTGTACAGGCATCTTTATCGGCGAATTTAGGCTTGACTATGGCTATTCCAATGGGATCGTAGCAATTCAGGGTCTCACGGCCCAGGAGAATGGCAACCGAGGAAGCGGACACGAAGACCACTCCCCCACGCCTCTGGCAGAATATTTTGCCGCCATAGGTCTGTTTTTGGCCGTGAACGTAAACATAGGCCTGGCCATAGTAAAAGCCATAGGCCCCGGAGGGGGTGAAAACATCGCAGCTGTCGCTATATTGAACCAGAGTCCAGCCATAGTATTCGGCCAGAAAGTCCAGGGGTAGCATGAAATAGCGGTTGTCGTTCGTGATATACGGCGAAACGGCCGCTCCATTAGCCGTTATCTCGGTATATGCCCCGTCCATCAGGCAATGCTGGGAGTTTAGGCGAAACACCAGGGCATTGCCGGAAAAGTCGTTACCTTGCGCAGCCGCACTTGTGGTCAAAAGCAAGCAAAAACACAGGAAAACTGCGATTTTTTTCATAAAATTCGCCTCATTTGAAGAATCTGTCTACGCCGGACTTGGGTTCACTGTCCAAAGCGCCAATTTCCCGGCGATAGGTGTCGATGGTGACGGAGCCGTCGCTCTCGCCGCCGCAGGAGGAGGCGGCTATGACCCCGTCTTTGCCCCAAACCGTCTCAGCAGCGGTGTAGAAATAGGTGATCTCGGCCATGCAATAAGCGGCTATCTGGGCAGGAGTATAGTTTTTAATGGTTTCTTCGGTGACATCCAGGCCCACAAGGGTCTCTTGAGGCAGGGCGCCGATGGAATAGTAATCCTCGTCGCCGGGGACCAGACCCACGGCCTGGAGCTGGG
>CAZXVF010000073.1:0-2815 GCA_964644445.1 uncultured Ruminococcus sp. | reverse complement strand
AGAGCATCTGGACAAATTCGGCGCGGGTCATCTGGCGGTTCGGACGGAAGGTGCCATCCTCATAGCCCTGCATGATGCCGTTTTCGACCATGAAGTCCACTGCATCGTGGTACCACGCATCGCGGCTGACGTCCTTGTAGTCGCTGCTCGGGCAGTGCGCGGGGATGACGGAGCCCTTTTCAAGGACTTTTCCGCAGTCGGAGCAAACGGTATCGCCCGTGTAGCCGTCATGCTTGCAGTCGGCGTCTTTCTTACCGACGATTTCGGTGTGGACGTGGCCGGTCGGCTGGGTGAGGTCGGAGATGTAGCTGAAATCGCAGTGTTCGCACTTGTGGACGGTGTAGCCGTAGCCCTCGCAAGTCGGATCGACGACTTCTTCGGTCATTTCGTGGTCAATCTTCGGCAGAACCTGCGTGTAGGTCTTGCCGCAGTGCTTGCAGGTGAAGGTCATTTCGCCTTCGGCGGTGCAGGTCGGCTCCTTGGTCACTTTCTGCTCGTACTCATGCTCAAGCGCGGGGACATAGGAGTCGATATAGCTGTGGCCGCAGTGCTCGCAGGTGTGCTCGGTGTAGCCCATGCTCTCACAGGTCGGCTCAACAACCGTTTCTTTGTAGCTGTGCTCGGTCTTGGGCAGGGTCTGCGTGTAGGTCTTGCCGCAGTGCTTGCAGGTGAAGGTCATTTCACCTTCTTCGGTGCAGGTCGGCTCCTTGGTCACTTTCTGCTCGTACTCGTGCTCGAGCGCCGCAACATAGGAATCGATGTAGCTGTGGCCGCACTCGGTGCAAGTGTGGACGGTGTAGCCCATTTCGTCACAGGTCGGGGCGACGACTTCGTCCTTGTAGCTGTGCTCGGTCTTTTCGATGCGGACGGTTTCGGTCGCGCCGCAGTGGACGCAGGTGCGGGTCTTGATGCCGTGGGAGTCGCAGGTCGGCTCGAGGACGATCGTCCATTCGCCGTACTCGTGGTCGCCGTCGGCGCAAGCCTGTTCGCGCAGCTCGGCGAGCTTCTTCTCGGCGGCAAGGAGGTCTTCGTAGTTGGTGACGTAGGATTTTTCCTTGTCGGTCAGCTTGTCGTAAGCCTCGCGCGCGGCGTCAATCGCCTCGCCGGAGCCGAGCGTCACTTCGCCAATGGCGTCGATGAGCTGCGTGACGGTGTAGAACGCGGCAGGTTTGACTTCATCGGGGAAGAAAAGGCCATGAACTGCAAGGCCGGCTCCGTTTCCGACAGTGTGCAAAGAAACTTTTTCGGTATTCAAATCGAAGCGAATAATTCCGGCAGAAGACGGGCGATTATGACGGAACCATGTATAGTCGCCGCTCAAATACAGAACATTTGCTTCGCGGTCAAAGAGCATATCGCCTCGGTACCCTTGTACGCCGACTTCATTCTGAATATAGGCCGGAGTCAGATTCAGAGAAATCTTTTGCGTAACGGTTCCGTCGGAAGCATCTCGCATCTCAATTCTGCCATAGCTCGAGCTCCAGCAAATGAGCGTATCTCCGTCGTAGAACTCTGCTGCCCAAATATATCCGTTCGGGCCGTAGAGTTTCCAGATCGGCGTCAATTCTCCGGTTTCAAAATTGACGGAGCAGAACACCTGATTCCAACCGTAGCTGAAAATTGCATACAGATCAAATGTTTCGGGATTCATCAATATCTGTGCAACATAAATCGTATCGTACTCTTCACACCAAAAATCCAGAATTTTCGTTCGTTCATAAGTTTCCGGATTTAAAGTGTACAGATGCTGAATATCATGCGTATACAGCGTACCATCGACACCGATCGCGGTGCTGAGCGTCTCATACTCGAATTCCGCAACTTCCGTTCTGACATCGTCAAGGCGTGTGTAAGCATTGAGCGAATCGATTCCGATAGACAGCCAGCCGTATTCATAGTTTCCGGTTTGGTAATTGATTTGCTCCTGTGCAACAAAGACACGGGCGTCATGGATCCAGCCGAGGTCAAACACCTGACCGTTTTCAACATAATAGAAGCCTTCGTTTCTTGCATAGTCTGCGGTAAAAACATAGAAACTGTCAAGGTCTGTAAGATATTCTTCGGCTTGGCCGCGCTCTTCTGCGAAAACACCGTTTTCGTAGATAAGCTCGGAACGACCTTCGTCTGCGTAGATTGCATAATATGCAATGTAGTTGGCATCGAAAATTTTAACGCCACCATCTATGGCAGAGACGATCGGAGCCACCGTGTCAACGGTTACGGGAATCTTCCAAATTGCAGAATCATTTTTCTCAAGGTCAAAGCCTTCGTGCTCAAGATAAGCCTCAAGAACGAGGTAACGTGTTTCGTTTTCCGCCCAATCGTCAAAATCCAGATCCAGTGTGAAATACGAATAACTATTACCGGCAGTAGGTGATGAGGCAAATGTTTCCTTGCGGAAATAGTAATCGGCTTCAAAAAGATTTTCAATCAAATTTCCGTCTGCGTCGGTCAGATAGAATTTGAATGTTTTCGCATTTCTTAACATGGAGAATTCCAGATAATCTACGGTATCAAGCAAACCGTCTCCGTTCGGAGAGATTGCATTTCGGTCATCGAGATAAGTCTGACCGGTCATATCTGCATAATAGTTCAGACCCAAGCCCTGCTCGAGCATACCATATCCGACATATCGGCCGTCATTGTCGATCATTTGCTGCATATTGTTGACGCCGAAATATTTTTGCCAATAATATCCGCTATCGAACATGGCAGGTTTGTCCCAGTCACCGACATAGCCGAGGAAAGGAATGGAAAGGTCAACGCCGTCTTTTTCTGTATCGAGAAGCTTAATGAAGCCTTCCAGATACATACC
>CAZXVF010000072.1:0-2882 GCA_964644445.1 uncultured Ruminococcus sp. | reverse complement strand
ATAGTACAATGATTTTTGGAAGCCTTTGGAGTGGAGCGTAGCGAAACGGAAAAGGATTCCCAAAATCGCCGGTCACGCCGATAATTTCTCTTTGAGGGGCTGAATCGGGCTTTTTCTTCCGAGCGTTCGCATCGTTTTGTTATTGCTCCAAATCAAATGCTTTGAGAGCATTTCATTCAATTCTTCTACGCTCCTGAATGTTTCCCAATCATAAAAATATCGTTGGTCATTTCTGTGGCTTCTTTCTACTTTCCCGTTATGCCACGGTGTTCTCGGTGGTATGAGCTTGTGCTTTATGCCCAAGTAACTCAGAGTCTTATCAAAAGACAATATCTATAAATAATCTTGTTCTTGCTATTGCGAGAATTAGCGAAATATGTTAGAATATAGTATGAGGATTTGTACTTTGGAGGCACATAACTATGAGAAATACTATTAAACAGATAGTTTTTGAAGAATTCTCTAAACTTACCAATTTGATTGAAAAGGATTTCGCGGCTAACTATAAAAGAAAAGTAAACAATTTTCTTCTCAGTCAGATGGATGAAAATATAACAGCAAGCATGGTTTTTGTTAGCAGCTTTGAGTCCAAAAGCGGTTTTGCAATTGAAACTTGTGCAAAACGTATTGCACGGCTGAAATTTGGCGAGGAAAACGTTCCCACTATCGTTAACCCCCGAAACCTTCCGCACGATTTTGACGAAACAAGAATATCAGGGCAGATTGTTGTTACTGATGTTGATACACATAACGGTAATCTTCGTGGAGAAATTTCTGCTTTTAGAGCTAACAACGAGGCGAGAGGTGCAGGTAAAATGCGCATCGAAAGTGGTGTTACCCAAAGCAGCATTAAAGAGCATCTTCTCCCTCTTTCTGAAAAGTATCGTACCACCGCAATTTATTCTAAGCCGGTAGATTTGGCTTTCTTTGACGGTGCAGAATGGAATGTTATGGAACTTAAAGCTGGCGGAGATCTCGATAGTTCCAACGCTCCCTCAAATGTTGAAAAACTTCTTACCATTTATGTGGATATGGGCATTGAGAACTGCAAGGCCTATTTTGCTACTCTCTACAATAAAGACGGAGAAGGTAACACTTGGAAAGGTGCTGTTAAAAAGCATTTGGCATATCCTGAAATGTTCTTAATTGGCAAAAATCTTTGGACAAAAATTCTTCCTGACGGTATTTCTTTTGAAGAATTTGAGGAAATTTACAAAGAGGCTTTGGAAGAAATCGGGTTAAATGACCGCATTGTTGAAATGATCAACAAGTGTATTAATAGTTGATATGTATAACGTTGAAAAAATTAAATCAAAGAAATATACTCTTGTCAACGGAGATTGTCTCAATTATTTGGCTCAAATTCCGGACAATAGTATTGATCTTATTTTAACTGATCCACCGTATAATATTGCGCAATATTCTACAGGTAATATTGATTTGCCTGGTCGAAGTGCACTTAATAATGACTTGGGTGAATGGGATCTTAAAGAAATTGATCCATTTGCCATGTTGGATGATTTTAAAAGAATACTAAAGCCGGACGGCAATATTTTTGTGTTTACAAGTTACAATCTAATAGGAAAATGGCATGCAGCTTTTGATAGCGAGTTTGATACATTTCAATTTTTTGTGTGGCATAAGACTAATCCTGCACCGAAGATATTTAAAAATGGATTTTTAAATAGTTGCGAAATGATAGCATGTATGTGGAACAAAGGTCACAAATGGAATTTTACAACTCAAAATGAAATGCATAACTTTTTTCAAAGTCCTATATGTATGCGACCAGAAAGATTATCCAATCCAAAACACCCAGCACAAAAACCCGTAAAATTATTAGAGCATATTATCAAAATAGCTTCTAATGAAAAAGATGTTATATTAGACCCATTTATGGGTGTTGGATCAACCGGTGTGGCAGCACTTAAAAATAATAGAAAATTTATTGGCATAGAAATTGAAAAAGATTATTTTTATGCCGCCGAAAACAGAATTAAGGATTTGTAATTATGTTAGAAACATTGAAAAGTATTCCAAATGATATGCGCGAATTAGGCTTGGCGGCACTATCTCACGCAAATAGGATAGAACCCCAAACGGATAAATGGGCAGAGTTATCAATATTACAAGTTGCACATGCTATGGAAATTTTGATAAAAGCTAGAATTGCCGAAGAACATCCTTTACTTGTTTTTGACAAACTTCCCAAACCCACAAAAAACAGCACTAATGAAATCACGGATGAACTGACTATTTCTAAACTTTCGGAAAAAGGGCATACAATTGAGTGGAGTTCTCTGCTTGAAACATTGTGGGCGGTAAACAATGTAAAATCGATAGATTTTACTGAATTTAATAAGTTTGGAAATATACGAAACTGTATTCAACATTTCGGCATTACACCGGCAGACAGTTCTGTATCCCATTTGACCTCCCTACAATTTATATATAAAGTTATTGATCCGTTTATAAATGAATGCTGGGGATTATTTGCTATTGATTATTGTCAAGATTATAATCAAGATAATGAGGATAATTCTGCATATTGGAACTATATACGAATGTATTTACTGAATAATGAAATTGTTTTTAAAGTATCTCCTATGTTGTATGCTAATAAAGATATGTGGTGGAGAGGGATAAAAGTTAATGGCGAATTCTTAAATATTACAGATGATGAAAAAGATTTTATTGAATCGGTTGAATTAAGTGAAGAATACTTTAATACAATGAAAGAACAGTTGGAAAAATATGAGATATAAAATAAAAACAAAAAATCTCTCGGTATTAAACCGAGAGATTAGTAATAATTAGGTGTTCGACATCTCTATCATTACGGCTTCTAACATTATAAGTGTATTGCTTATCAAAGCTTAGAA
>CAZXVF010000071.1:0-2958 GCA_964644445.1 uncultured Ruminococcus sp. | reverse complement strand
ACATCCCCTGTTTATGGGCTTCGTAAAAGCAGCCCTTGATAATCGCAGCAAAAAAGGAGAATGACCATGCTCACATCCATAGTAGGCATCAACTGGGGCGACGAGGGCAAGGGCCGCATGGTGGACCTGCTGTCCTCTGACTACGACATCATCTGCCGCTATCAGGGCGGCAACAACGCCGGCCACACCGTGGTCAACGAAAAGGGCAAATTCATCCTGAATCTGCTGCCCTCGGGGATACTGAGGGAGACCACCGTCAACGTTATGGGCAACGGCATGGTCATAGACCTGGAGCACCTCTGGGGCGAGATCGAGTCCCTGACCTCCCGGGGCATCAGCGTCACCCCGGACAACCTGAAAATCAGCAACAAGGCCATCGTTTGCCTGCCCTATCACAAGGCCCAGGACATTCTTGAAGAAGAGCGCCTGGCCGATAAGAAGTTCGGCTCCACCCGCCGGGGTATCGCCCCGGTGTATGCCGACAAATACATGAAAAAGGGCCTCCGGATGGAGGATCTGCTCCACCGGGAGACCTTGGAGGCCAGAATGAAGGACATCCTCCAGTGGAAGAATATCATTCTGGCAGGCTACGGCACCGAACCGGTGCAATTGGAAGCCATCATGACCTGGCTGGACACCTACGGCCCCAAAATAGCCCCCTATATCACCGATGTCAGCGAATATCTCACCACCGCCGTGGACCAGGGCAAGCGCATCATGTTTGAAGCCCAGCTGGGAGCCCTGCGGGACATCGACTTCGGTATTTATCCCTACACCTCTTCCTCCAACACCCTGGCAGGCTACGCCCCCATAGGCGCAGGCATACCGGGAGCCACCCTGGACAAGGTGATAGGTGTCATGAAGGCCTATTCCACCTGCGTAGGCGAAGGCCCCTTCACGGCGGAGCTTTTCGGCCCCGAGGCCGACAGGCTCAGAGCCGCCGGAGGCGAATATGGTGCCGCCACCGGCAGACCCAGACGGGTCGGTCCCTTTGACGTTCCCGCCTCCCGCTACGGCGTGAGGGTCCAGGGAGCCGACACTATTGCCCTGACAAAGCTGGATGTGCTGTCTTACCTGGATAAGATCCCTGTGTGCACCGCCTATGAGATAGACGGCCAGGTTACCCGCTCCTTCCCCACAGGCCAGAAGCTGGACCGGGCAAAGCCCGTGGTGGAATATCTGCCGGGTTTTGGGGATATCTCCCATTGCAGGAGCTATGCCGACCTGCCCCAGGCCGCCAGGGACTATATCGAGTTCATAGAAAACGCCGTAGGCTGCCGGATAAAATACATCTCGGTGGGTGCAGAGCGTGACGAATATCTGACAAAGTGAGGGCAGTCCCATGGACCATCAAACCATCGTTATCATAGACTTCGGCGGCCAGTATAAGGAGCTTATCGCCAGACGTGTCCGGGAATGTGGGGTGTATTCCATAGTAAAGCCCTGCTCCATCACCCCGAAGGAGCTGGAAGCCATAGCCCCCATAGGCATCATCCTCACAGGAGGCCCCAACAGCGTCTATGACCCAGGCTCTATGCACTGCGACAAGGCCATATTCGGCATGGGCATACCGGTGCTGGGCATATGCTATGGCAGCCAGCTGTTGGCCTGGTCCCTGGGGGGCCAGGTGGGCCCCTGTCAGGCCGGGGAATACGGCAAGACCCCCATGGAGGCAGACACCGACTGCCCACTGTTTCTGGGCTTGGAGACCAGACAGCAGGGGCTCATGAGCCATACGGACCACATAACCGCCCTGCCTGAAGGCTTCCGCTCAGCAGCTCACACAGTCTCCTGCCCCAATGCCGCCATAGAGAACCGCCAGCGAAAGCTATACGGTGTCCAGTTCCATCCAGAAGTGGAGAGCACCCCCAAAGGCACCCAGATGATACACAATTTCCTCTATGAGGTCTGCGGAGCCCGGGGGGATTACGACCTGAAAAACCTGGAAAAAGAGCTGGTGAGCCAGGTCCAGGCTCAGATGGGGGATGCCCATGTGCTGCTGGGCCTTTCCGGGGGCGTGGATTCCTCGGTCTGCGCCGCCCTGTTGTCCAGGGCCATCCCCGGCAGGCTCCACTGCATATTTGTGGACCATGGCCTCATGCGCAAGGACGAAGGTGACCAGGTGGAGGCAGCCTTTAAGGGCCGGGACCTGGACTTCATCCGGGTGAACGCCGGTGAGAGGTTTTTGAAGGCCCTGGCGGGCATCACTGACCCGGAGAAAAAGCGAAAGATCATCGGTGCCGAATTTGTCAAGGTCTTTGAGGCGGAGTCCGCCAAGCTTCCCAACGTAAAATTCCTGGCCCAGGGGACCATATACCCGGATGTCATCGAATCCGGCAACAGCAAGGCCGCCACCATCAAAAGCCACCACAATGTGGGCGGTCTCCCCAAAGACATGAAGTTTGATGGCGTGGTGGAACCTCTGCGAAATCTGTTTAAGGACGAGGTCCGGGCTCTGGGCCGTCAGCTGGGGCTGCCCAGGAGCTTTGTAGAACGTCAGCCCTTCCCAGGTCCCGGACTGGCAGTGCGTATAATGGGTGAGATAACCCAGAAGAAGCTGACCATCCTTCGGGAGGCAGATGCCATATTCCGGCAGGAGATAGATAAACGCCGGATAAAGGCCGACCAATACTTCGCCGTCCTAACCGATACCCGCTCCGTAGGCGTGGTGGGGGATTTCAGGACCTATGACTACACCATCGCCCTGAGGGCCGTGAGGACCTCCGACTTCATGACCTGCGAATATGCCCCCATATCCCACAAGGTGCTGGGGCTGGTGTCCTCCAGAATAGTCAACGAGGTAGAGGGCGCAGGCCGGGTGGTGTATGACATCACCGGCAAGCCCCCGGCCACCATCGAATGGTGCTGAATATGGGCTTTCAGCGGCTTACAGTAAGGTGTATCCCCAGGAGCTCTTCACCCGGAGCCTTTGTATCATTCCCTCTTCAGTGAGCCGGT
>CAZXVF010000070.1:0-2982 GCA_964644445.1 uncultured Ruminococcus sp. | reverse complement strand
CTTGCGCTTGCCCCACTCATCAATGCTGTCCAGAGTGCCGTTCTGCTCAATGAGAGCCTTGAACTTCTCGATGATAGCGGGAATACCCTCCTCGCCATTCTTGACGGAGAAAATCATCATTGCCTCATAATTGTTGTTTGCTGACATTCTAAAGCACCTCCTTCTGGTCTTTTGGCTGCGATATACGCAGCAAGGATTAGTCGCCTATTTAGGCAACTTAGGATATTTTAGCAGTGTTTTTTCAATTTGTCAACTGCTTTTTTCGTATAAATACAATCCGTGTTGAATTTGTAAAAATTTTGTTAGCTCTTGTCAAAGTCGATTCTTCGTGATAGAATAATTATCATATAAGGAAAAGAGAGTTTGAGGTGATAAAAATGGCAGTTGCAGCAACAGCAGGCTCGGCACGCAACAGACGAACGGCATATACCCGCTCGGTAATTCGCAGCACATTTTTTGAGTTACTGCGTGAAAAAGATATGAGCAAGATAAGCGTGCGTGAAATATGCGACCGTGCCGACATCAACCGCAGCACATTTTATCGCCACTATGTTGACATCAATGACCTCATGCAGAGCATTGAGAATGAATTCGCCGCCGAAATAAACAGTCAGATAGAACAGATGGATCCCGATGTTTTTGATGCCGCCATTCTCGGCATATTCGAGGTCGTCAAGCGAAACTCGGATCTTTGCAACTACCTGCTCAACTGTGAGATAAGGCGCAATCTTCTCTCCTCGCTGTTCAAGGAGAATCACGACAGGACATACATTAAATGGAAGAAGTTCTTCCCCGAGATAACCGATGAGCAGTACCAATGGATGTATGTTGCTTTCTTCAACGGCATAGTCGGAGTTATTGCGGAATGGACTCGCTCCGGACTTAAAGCCGACCCCAAAGATGTCGTCCAATTTGTCACAAGCATATATTTCAACGGGTTTAGAAAATATTTTTAGTTTGTTAATAACTTTTCGCAACGCTTATTGTGAATTTGTCGCTTTTTGTACACATTGTTGTATTTTGTTCCTTGCACACACTGTTTCGGTAGGTTATACTTTTAACAGTGAGTTTTGACTCACAGAAAGTTAAAGGTGGTATGAAATGAAGCAATCACTTACCGTAAGCAGAACAGAACACTTTGGAATAAACAGAAAAATAATTGCAAATATGACGGCTCAAAGCTGGCGTGAAATTCCCCATGTCATGCTGACAGATGAGCCTGAAGCAACCGAGTTTTTGAAGGTATTCAAAGAAATCAACGAAGGGCGATGTGCCGAAGAAAAAATTTCGCTCAACGCAGTTCTTCTCAAAATAGTCACAGAGGCACTCAAAGCGTGCCCTGCAATGAACGCACACATCGAATTCAAGCGTCACCTCGTCAGAGGTTGCATAAAGGAGTTCAAAGAAGTCAACATTTCAATGCCCATGCTCCTCGAGTCGGGCGAAATGATGACGATAAATCTGCACGGCATGGAGAGCAAAAGCCTCACGGAAATCCGTGACACCCTCTCGGATGTTCAGCGCAGAGCAAAAAATTCGGACATGTCACAGGTCATGTATGATGTATCTCTCCACGACACCTTAACCGGACTGTCGCAGGGCAAGGTAATTCAGGCATTGACCCGTCTCATCGGCTCAAAGACCGGCAAGCACAGAGTAAAGACCCTCTCGGGCAAGGAAAAGAGAGAGTATCTCAAAATCCCCGAGAGCGACAGGCTGACCCTCCACGACCTTGAGCAGGGCACGGTCACGGTCTCAAACCTCGGCTCGCTTTACAAGACATGGGACGGAATCTGCGGTCTGCTTGAGATAATTCCGCCGCAGGTCGCCGCAATAGGCATAGGTGCTCCTCGTGACACGGCGATAGTTGACGAGACAGACGGCACTGTAAAGGCCGGCAAAAAGCTTCCGTTTACGGTCGTATTCGACCACCGTGCGCTCGATATGGGCGATGTAGTGCCTTTCCTCAAGGCTATTGACGGGGTTTTCGACAATCCACAGATAATCAAAGAGTGGATTTAAAAAAGTTTATTGGGTAACTCAGCTCGGCTGAGTTTTCGGATATGAGAACAGAAAAGAGCAGGCGCATTTCGCTCCTGCTCTTTCGTTTTTATGAGACTGATTTTATGTCATTTTCGCTGAGTGAAAACTGAAAAAGTTTCAATGAATCATAGCTGCCGTTTTCGCAGTACGACAATACAACCGTGTCATCAGCAACCGCTTCGATAAATTCAAAAGCTGCCTCATTCACCGGAACATCAACTGCTATCTCGGTTATCTCATCCGTTCTTGCATTTACGGCATAGACAGGGCACGGCTCTTTTCTCACCTTTCCGCTGCCCGGGTCAACATTGCTTTCCAAAAGAATAACATAATCATCGGTTACAGCCCATGCACAATTTGCGGTAGCACTCCCGAGCGTGACGGTCTGAACTGTTCCGTCCGCCGATATGCGGCATACGCAGTTAACAAGTCCGTCATAAAGACGAAACGCAAGGTAATCTCCTCTTTTTTCCATGACTATAAACGAATTCGAGCCTACTATTCTGTCAAGGCCTGAAAGCTCTTTTTTCTGCGTTATATTGCCGTCACGGTCAATCGTACACAGTCTGTAAAATTCCTTGCCATCCGCTTGACCGTGCTCAAGTCCGTAAATCACACCGTTATCGCAGAAAAATCTTTCAAACAGCACGCCTTTGCTATTATACCACTTTGTGCTGTTTTCATAGCCCTCTTTGATGATTTCCTTTTTTACGCCGTCAACATTATATATTGTCAGCGTCATCATAACGGAATAGGGCGTTTTCATGGCAGTTTCTTTGTAATGGTAAAAGGAAATAAAGTTTTCTTCATCGAGCTTGCACAGATAGATCATCGGATTGGTGCTTGACACTTCATCTTCTATCGTCATTACGCCCGTAGCAAAATCGATTTTTGTCAAATAGACTTTATCGTTTTCACCCTCATACCACTCATAACGAT
>CAZXVF010000069.1:0-3038 GCA_964644445.1 uncultured Ruminococcus sp. | reverse complement strand
AGTAGGGCACAGCAGGCCTTCTATGAACAGATGACACAGCTGTTCCGTCAGATCACCAGAGCCATTCCCCAGCCACAACCGCCTCCACCTCCACAGCCACAGCCACAGCCACCACCACCACCACCACCTGTACAGCCACCTCCACCCCCACAGCCGCAACCTATACACAGATCTCCACTAGAGAGACTGCGAAAGTATGGGGCAATTGACTTCAGAGGTAAGAGGGATGATGATCCAGCCGCAGCAGAGTATTGGCTGGAGAGGACAGAGAGGGTATTGCAGCAGTTGCACTGCACCCCAGAGCAGCAGTTGGAGTGTGCTCTGTCACTGCTACAGGAGGATGCATATAGATGGTGGGTGACAGTATCTAGAGTAGTACAGCCTGCACAGATCACCTGGGAGTTCTTTCTGGCTGAATTCAGAAAGAAATACATCAGTCATGTGTACTTGGAGGCCAGAAGGAGAGAATTCCTGGCACTGAGACAGAGGCAGCTGACAGTCTCCGAATATGAGCGAGAATTCGTGAGACTTAGCGAATATGCATTGGAGTTGATGCCGACAGAGGTTGATAAATGCAGAAGATTTGAGGATGGACTGAATGACAACATCAGGTTGATAGTGACATCTCACCACTTCACAGATTTCTCTCTGTTGATAGCATCAGCCCTTGATGTGGAGAGAGTCAGAAATGAAGAGCAGTCCAGAAAGGATAGGCAACGCAAGAGGGGTTCTGGGTCTGGTCAGTCCGGTTCAGCAGACACGGGTAGTAAGAGACCCAAGGAGTCTCAGGGTCAGACTCAAGGTCGGGGTAAGAAACAGAAGTCTCGATTTGCTCCAAGGAGAGGAGGAGGACAATCTGGTGCATCAGTGGGTAGTTCACCAGGTGCAGCTACACGGGGATCAGCCCCACCACCTGCTTGTGTACATTGTGGTAGACCCCACAGAGGAGAGTGCAGATTGTTGACAGGTGGATGTTTTAGATGTGGGTCTACGGATCACTTCTTGAAGGATTGTCCACAGAGGAACACTAGTGCTCCCACTGCTCCACCTCAGATTGAGAGGTCTGCCCCAGCAGCACAGAGGGGTAGGAGACCTGCGAGGCCTGATACAGCTAGCACATCACAGAGGCCTACTGTAGAGACAGTCCAGAGGCAGGAGATTAGGGTAGCACCTCGTGCTTATGCCATGAGAGCTCGAGATGAGCCAGAGCCAGCTGATGTCATTAGAGGTACATTTTCTTTTTATGACCTGCTAGTATGTGCATTGATTGATCCGGGTTCCACACATTCATATGTGTGTATCACACCACCAGTTGATAGAGGGGTACAGATAGAGGAGTTAGAGGAGGACATACAAGTCACAAACCCTTTAGGCCATAGTGTCATGGTGAAAAAGGTCTACAAGGGTTGTCCTCTGAAAATACAAGGGTATGAGTTTTTAGCTGACTTGATTGAGCTACCATTCCATGAGTTCGATGTGATATTAGGTATGGACTGGTTATCACGTCATCAGGCGATGGTAGATTGTCGGCTAAAGAGGATGTCACTACAGACAGTAGATGGGGATGTGATTACAGTTGTGGGTGAAGGAACGGGTTGTCTTTCCACCATCATATCAGCCACAACAGCCAGGAGATTGATAAGAAAGGGCTGTGAGGCTTTCTTAGCACATGTGGTTAATACCAGGAAGACTAGCCTAAGCATGCAGGAGATCCCCACTGTATGTGATTTTCCGGATGTGTTTCCGGAAGAGTTGCCGGGTTTGCCACCCGATAGAGAAGTGGAGTTTGCTATAGAGGTTATGCCGGGTACTGCACCAATGTCCATTGCTCCATATAGGATGGCACCTACTGAACTGAGAGAGTTGAAAGTTCAGTTACAGGAGCTACTAGACAAGGGCTTCATACGCCCTAGTGTGTCACCCTGGGGAGCACCAGTGCTATTTGTGAAGAAGAAGGACGGTACCCTTCGGCTATGTATAGACTACCGGCAGCTGAATAAGGTGACTGTGAAAAACAAATACCCTTTACCTAGGGTAGATGACCTGTTTGATCAGTTGAGGGGAGCTGGAGTATTCTCCAAGATAGATCTCAGATCAGGCTATCACCAGTTGAGAGTGAAGGAGACAGATGTTCCTAAAACTGCTTTCAGGACCCGGTATGGACACTATGAGTTCCTAGTGATGCCATTTGGGCTAACAAATGCACCAGCAGCTTTCATGGACCTAATGAACCGCATCTTTCATCCCTACTTGGATCGGTTTGTTGTGGTCTTTATAGATGATATCTTGGTGTATTCTAAGAACCGGGAAGAGCATGATGAACACCTGAGAGTAGTACTACAGACACTGCGAGAAAAGCAGTTGTATGCCAAGTTATCCAAGTGTGACTTCTGGTTGGATGAGATATCCTTTCTTGGACACATTGTGTCAGCAGATGGAATCAGGGTAGATCCAAGGAAGATTGAAGCAATAGTTGAATGGAAGCCTCCCAGAAATGTAACAGAAGTCAGAAGCTTTTTGGGGTTAGCTGGATACTACAGGAGATTTGTGAAGGGATTTTCCCTTATAGCAGCCCCACTGACTAAGTTACTGCATAAGAATGCAAAGTTTGACTGGAATGAAAAATGTCAAACCAGTTTTGAGAAGCTGAAGGCTATGCTTACAGAAGCTCCAGTGTTGACACAGCCAGAGTCAGAGAAAGACTATGTGATCTACAGTGATGCCTCTCACAATGGGCTTGGGTGTGTTCTGATGCAGGAAGGGAAAGTAGTTGCCTATGCTTCCAGACAGCTAAGGCCACATGAAAAGAACTACCCAACTCATGATCTGGAATTGGCGGCAATAATATTTGCATTGAAGATATGGAGGCATTACCTATATGGTGAGAAGTGTTACATCTACACTGATCACAAGAGTCTAAAGTACTTGCCAACTCAGAAGGAACTCAATCTGAGACAGAGGAGATGGATTGAATTCCTTAAAGATTATGACTGTGTGATTGACTACCATCCTGGGAAGGCAAATGTAGTGGCTGACGC
>CAZXVF010000068.1:0-3104 GCA_964644445.1 uncultured Ruminococcus sp. | reverse complement strand
CTTTTCGTGCATTGTCAACATAACGCAGTTCCGTAAGACCCTGCTTAATGGTTTCAGTTCCTGTATCGGTAATTTTCGACTTGTCAATCTGTGTTTTAAGAAGCTGCTGTCCCGTATCCTTTGCCACATTTGCAACGTTCCCTCTGACCGAGGTTGCTATTTTGGCAATATCCTTTCTTGACCCTAGCTTCACACCATTTTTGACCATAGTCTTTATACTGCCAATACCGTTTGAGGTGCCTTTTACGGCTGTCCGTATCATACCTCCAGCCTGCGAAACGGCACTGCCTGCGCTTTGAACTGTCTGTACCATTTCAATAGCTTCAGAACCTTCGCTGTCCGTTTCGGCTGTTGTGTATTTCTGATTTTCAAGTCCACGCTGTTTAATGCCTATAGCACGGGCTTTGACCTTTTTCCGCCACAGCTTATCCGCTTCAAGTATATTTTCTTCAAGATTTACCGAAGCCTTGAAAACCTCCTTAACGCTGTCAGAATATGTAAGGCTTGAAGTGCGTATGTATTCCGTGCTTCTCTGCGTCTTTATATAACTGTTATCAACCGCCGTTTTTACAGACGGTGTGGAAACCTGTCCGCCCGTCTGTATAAGGCTCGGCTGTGAACTCATTTCCAGCTTTATAGAGGAACTGTGTGTAACCTCGTAAGCTACGGAACGATGTTCAGGTCGGCGGTAGTGCTGCGCTGTCAGCTCCAACTGCATTTCATGGAGTATTGCTTTCTTGTGATCGGCAGATACAACTGCCGATTTTAACTGCTCCGCATAATTCTGAACCACTTTATTCTGTGAATGTATTACAGATTCGGAACGCTGAATATTTGTCTTGATTTCCGACATTTCATCGCCCCTTTACTTTTTCTGCACTTCTTCCAGCTTTGTTGTCATAAGGTCATACAGTTCATTATGTGGGAACTTATCCTTGAACGGAATAATAGAACCGCCGCTGCAGATTAGTCCGTGTCCGCTTTCACTGCTTGTAACATAGCCGAGCAGATTATCCGAAATGTTCAGAAGCTTTGCAAGCTGAATACGGTCACTTGTAGCCTGATTGAGCATCATAACAAAGTCCGTATTTGACAACATTGAACGAGCTGTTTCAGATTTCAGCAAGTCCTCAACATTCTGCGTGATACCCGTCGGAACACCGCCCCACTTTCTTGCTCTCTTATAAAGCTCAAAGAGGAAGTTTGCGGAGTATTCATTTGCAAAGAGCAGATAAATTTCGTCCAAGTAAATCCAAGTACGCTTGCCCTTTGCACGGTTCATAGTAATTCTGTTCCATACATAGTCAAGAACAATCAGCATACCCAGCGTTTTAAGCTGCTTGCCGAGGTCTTTAATATCGTAGGAAACAACACGGTTTGTTGTGTTTACGTTGGTCTTATGTGCAAACACATTCAGATTACCCTTGATATACAGCTCAAAGGAAAGTGCAAGACCTTGTGCTTCCTTTTCGGGCTGTGCTTTCATATTATCGTAAAATTCCATAAGGGTAGGAATTTTTTCGGTGTTGAAGTCCTGCAAGTATTCCGCATAGGTGATATTAAGGCAGCGGTCAATGATAGTCTTTTCCTTTGCCGTAAGTCCCTGTTTGCCTACAAGACATTCGCAGAATGAGAGGATAAAGTCGGACTTCATAATGAGAGGGCTTTCATCATCGGAATAATCCTTTGACATATCAAGAGGATTGATAAAGTTTGTGGACGCAGGTGAAACATTGATGGTTTCACCGTTCAGAGCTTCTACAAGGTTTGTGTATTCTCGCTCAGGGTCAATGATGATAATATCATCATCCGTTGCAAGAAATACGTTCAGCATTTCTCGTTTCGCTGAAAAGCTCTTGCCGGAACCGGGAGAGCCGAGAATAAAGCCGTTAGGATTCTTCAGCATAAGCCTATTGAAGATAATCATATTGTTGGAAAGTGCGTTTAGACCGTAATACATTCCGTTCTGCTGGGTTATTTCCTTTGCGGAAAACGGAAGAAATACTGCTGTACTTTCTGTTGTAAGGGTTCTGCGGATATTAAGAGTACAATTACCAAGAGGAAGAACGGATTTCAGACCCTTTTCCTGCTGAAAATTCAGCGTTGATACGGAACAGATATGCTTTCGTACAACAGCTTCAATAGTTTCGGTATTGTTCTCCAGCTCATCAAAGTCCTTTGCAGTAACCATAATGATTACATTATTAAGGAACATTTTCTGATTTTTGGAACGTAGGTCATCAAGAAGTTCCTCGGCTTCAATAAGGCTGTGCTTCAAATCTTCATTGATAACGTCGGACGTATATCCCGACTGAATTGCCTTTTTCTCTGCCTGTAATTTATTCGCTCTCATAGAGGTAAGCTGATGATTTACGATTTTCAGAGCCTTGTAAGGGTCAACGGGAGCAATGTTCACCGACACCATAACATCAAGGTTTGTATTTGCAATATCCGTAAGAAGATTATCCTTCAGACTTGCAGGCATATCCTTGATGAACATTGTACGGGCGTACTTATCGTTCCACATAAAGTAGTCCTTTTTGAACTCAAAGTAATCGGGACAGCAGTACGCTCTTTCTGCCTGACGCTTAAAGTCCTTATTATCGAACTCGCGAATTTTTTCATCAACATTTCTGAAAATATCCTTGAGAAGATTTATTCTTTCATTGCTTGTGAGTGGTGTAATGATAGAACCGATTTTCTTGAAAGCGTTTGCAAGCTCCAAGTCGATAGTCACGAACTTCGCCTGCGCCGCTTCAAGGTCAGCCGCCTGAACTGTTACAGTCAGATACTTGTTGCGGATAATACCGTTCTGTCCTTGTTCCATCTTCTCAACCAGCATATCATTGTAAACGTCGATATAGTGGTCGAAGCTGTCACCCTTGTGGCGGAGCAGAACCATTTTGTTGAAATCCTCCTTATTCACACGGTTGTTGTGAACCGTAATCTGAATGTCGGCGGAAGTGTCAAAGGTATTGATAACGGAACAGTATGCAAGGAAGATCGCTTCCTGTTCCTCCTGCTTTGCAATAGTGTAATTCACATCTTCAAGATAATCTTATATGCCTTTGCAATTATCATCACGAGCTTGCGGAAAGCGGAAA
>CAZXVF010000067.1:0-3226 GCA_964644445.1 uncultured Ruminococcus sp. | reverse complement strand
ACCAAGGGGCTTGACCCCACTGTGCCCATGAAGGACAGCGGGGTGGAATGGATTGGAGAGATACCGGGACATTGGGAAATCACACGAATTAAGAACTTGTTCGAACTGCGAAATGAAAGAAACAACGAAGCCGATTTATCTAAAGTAAATCTTATTTCTTTATATACAGATCTGGGTGTCGTTCAGCACTCGGATATTATAGAGACCACTGGAAATCGTGCAGTTACCGCAGATGGATATAAATTTGTGCATGAAAAGGACATTGTAGTGAATATTATTCTTTGTTGGATGGGCGCAGTTGGTATGTCCAAATATGACGGTGTTACAAGTCCAGCGTACGATATTTATCGTCCTTTAGACGGAACCATTAGTGAGTATTACCATTATCTATTCCGCACTTCCAGATTCAATGGCGAGTGCTACCGATACGGGCGAGGAATCATGATGATGAGATGGCGAACTTATTCTGCGGAATTTAGGGCGATTAATGTTCCTTGCCCTTCGAAAGATGAGCAAGAGAGAATTGTTGCATATCTGAATGACAAATCTGGCCAGATTGACCATCTGATTGCCCTCAAGCAATCCAAAATCGAAAAGCTGGAGCAGTACAAGAAGTCTCTGATCTATGAGTATGTGACAGGGAAGAAGGAGGTGTCATGATGGACAAAAGCGAAAAGCGGTTTGAGCGGGATATTGAATCCTTCCTGATTTCCCCGGCAGGTGGCTACACCCAGTTCTGCGGACAGGATGCCGAGGGCAACTGGGTACATAATCGTCAGCACGACATCGCAAAGTGCATCTATATGGATGTGCTCTGCGAATTCATCGCCAGGACCCAGCCAAAAGAATGGGCCAAGTACACCAAATATTACGGTGCCGCCGCTGCGGACAAGCTGTACCACCGGCTGGAAACCACCATCTCTAATCAGGGTCTGCTGTATGTTCTGCGCAACGGCATCGAGGACATGGGCTGCAAGCTGAAGGTCTGCTACTTCAAGCCGGAGTCCGATTTGAATCCGCTGGATGCAGAGCGTTATGAAGCGAATGTTCTGGGCTGTGCCCGCCAGTTCCGCTACTCCACCGCCAATACAAACACCATTGACATGGTGCTGTCCGTCAACGGTATCCCCGTGGTGGCTCTGGAATTGAAAAATCAGCTTACCGGGCAGGACTATATCTGTGCCATCAACCAGTACAAGAATGACCGCAGTTCCAAAGAGTTTGCGTTTCGCTTGAACCACCGTTTTCTGGTCTACTTCGCCGTTGACCTGTATGAAGCGTGGATGACCACCCGGCTTGCTGACGGTCATACCCGTTTTCTGCCCTTCAATCAGGGCAGCAATGGCGCAGGGGTCACTGGTGGCGCAGGCAATCCTCAGAATCCAAATGGTTATGCTACAAGCTATTTGTGGGAGGAAGTTCTGCAACGGGACAGCCTGCTGGATCTGATCCACCGCTTCATTTCCTTTGTGAAGGAAAAGGAGGAAGTGGTCAAAGACGGTGTTGCCAAGACGGTTACCAAGGAGAAGATGATTTTTCCCCGCTACCATCAGTACGATGTGGTGCGGAAAATCATGGCCGATGTGCGGCAGAATGGGGTGGGCACCAACTATTTGATTCAGCACTCGGCAGGCTCCGGAAAGTCCAACTCCATTGCATGGATTGCGTATCGGCTGGCTTCCGTTCACGATGCCCAAAACAATGGCCTGTTCGATTCCGTCATCGTGGTTACCAACCGTGTGGTGCTGGACAGCCAGTTGCAGGACACCATCAACGGTTTTGAGCATCAGGTGGGGCTGGTGGAGGCCATTGACGATAAGAAGAACTCCCGCTCTCTGGCAGAAGCCATCAACGACAAAAAGCGCATTATCATCTGCACCATTCAGAAATTCCTCTTTGCCAAGAAGGACATGGAGAAGTTCCGTGGACGCAAGTTTGCCATTATCATTGACGAAGCCCATCAGGGGCAGAACGGCGAAAGTGCGAAATCCCTCCGCCGGAGTCTAATTGACATAGGCATTGCCGTCAAGGAGTATGCCGAAGAAGCCGGAATCGAAGAGGAAGAAGTGGATTTGACCGACGAGTACATCAACGCCGTCATCGGGCAGGGCAGACATGACAATCAGTCCTTCTTTGCATTCACCGCCACACCCAAGGGGCAGACACTGGAATCCTTCGGCACAGTGGTGGGCATGACATCGGAGGGCGAACCTATCAAGGTGCCGTTCCATGTGTACTCCATGCGGCAGGCCATTGAGGAAGGCTACATTCTGGATGTGCTGGCCAATTACACCACGGTGAAAGAGGCGTTCAAGCTGATTCGGGTGTCCGAGGATAACCCAGAGCTGATTGAGGGACAGGCATCCCGTGCGCTGTTTAAGTATTATAAACAGCACGGCTATACCATTGCCCAGAAGACCGAGATGATTATGACCAACTTTCTGGAAAACTGCCGGTACCAGATTGGTGGAAAGGGCAAGGCCATGGTGGTGGCGGACAGCAGAGCCAACGCCGTTCGGTACTATCTTGCCATCAAAAAGTATCTTTCTGACCATGCCGAACAGTGTGTAGGCTGTGATGTGATGATTGCATTCTCCGGAGAAGTGACGCTGGACGACTATCCCAGCGAAAAGCCCTTTACGGAAGCGACTATGAACGTGGACGAAAACGGCAAGTACATCACCACGGACAAGAAGTTTCGCAAGGCGTTCCACAGCAGTCAGTACAACATTCTGGTGGTGGCAAACAAGTACCAGACCGGGTTTGATGAACCACTGCTTCACACCATGTATGTGGATAAGAAGCTCAAGGATGTGACCGCTGTTCAGACCCTCTCCCGCCTGAACAGAACCACTTCCGGCAAAAACAGCACCTTTGTTCTGGACTTTGAAAACACCGCAGAGGATATAGAAGGTGCATTCCTGCCGTACTATGAGGTGACCACTCTGGAGGGCAGTACAGACGTGAACCGGGTCTACGATCTGCGCAATAAGATTCGGGATTTCATGCTGTACAACTTTGAGGATGTGGAAGTGTTCAATCGGTATATGACCACGCAGTCGGGCAAGGAACAGAATGCTGCCGCCTTGGGTAGACTGGCGGGGATGTTCCGCCCGGTGATTGCACGGTATGTGGAGCTGACCGAGGAGGAGCAGTACACCCTTCGGGACTATGTGCGGAAGTTCAATAGGGCATACGCCTTCGTTACACAGCTGGTACGGCTCCA
>CAZXVF010000066.1:0-3259 GCA_964644445.1 uncultured Ruminococcus sp. | reverse complement strand
AATTGGTAGTTGTGGTATCTACTTGTCCACGGTCTTCCTCCATGCGGAGCTGGTCGAAGTCGATCTGCTTGGCTTTGATCTCCCAGCCAAAGGAAAGCCCCGGTGTGCCTGAAACGAGGAAATGGTCTGAGCATCGTTTCTGTATGAGCAACTCGCCTTGACCATACGCTTGCAGGAACACCTGATACCCCTCCATGGAAACGCACTGAGAAAACACCGGATCGATGGTCACATAGCAAAGGCCGTCCTCTGCAATGACCCCTTCCCCAATGTCCCCGAAATAGGGTGTAGGGGTTTCGTAGGCGTAGAGACTGCGCAAACCGTAGTCTTTCGTCTGCACGCAACGGGCTTTGCTCCCCAATACGGACAGATTGCCGGATACCTGTGTAAAGACAGGCAATTCCAGCCATTCATGGTGGACATTCAGAATGTTGTTCTTTTCGCTGTCCATCAGACTCATTCGGATTTCGTTGCTGTCACTGACTCCGGCAAAGCCGCAGGCATAGATACCTTTGTAGAAACCGATCTGCCCTTCAGTCATTTTGATGGAGCGGACGATGTCGGAGCTTTCTCCGCTGAAGGAGTCGGTGGAAATACCGCCCTTGCCCAGATACACATCTCCGGCGCCACCATGGGGCGTACACATACTGAGCCAATTCTTGGCGGTGGTGTAGTCACCGAATGCTATGTAGTCGCTGTTGATGTTGAAGCCGCCGATGAGTCCGGCGATGGCTTCCATACTGCCGTCCGTTTTGATCTTGAAGTTGTTGTTGGCCGTGACGGAGCCGTTCAGGTTGATGCGGCTGGCGTTGATGGAAACTTCCTCAGAAGTCTGGTTGATGGCAGAGATGATGCCGTCCTTGCGCACCACTGACTGCATCCCGTCCTCCAGCCCTTGAATGGTGGTGTTCAGGCCAACACTCAGCTTGTTCACATCTATGGAATTGGCGGCGATCCAACTGCCCTGAATTTGCCCGTCCACGGTGATACCCACGGTATAGGGACCTTCGTAGCCGGAAGTGCTGGCGGCGATACCGTCCTTGTTGATCTGCAAGATATGTTTTGCAGTCGCTTTGTCCGGGGTATCCATATACAGATCCCGAACCCAGCGACCGTCTGCATCGTATTCCGACAGCTTGTAGCCACCCTTGGCTCCGGTCATCATGGCGGTCAGGTTTTCAATGCCAAGCTGGATGTTCCGGTTGGATACATTGATGGCGTCGTTCTGCTGACCCATGATCTGATTCTTCACCGCCGACTGCTGGCTGGTGTAGGTCTTTTGCTGCTTGGTAGACAGCTCCAATGTTCGTCCTGCCGGGTCTTGGAGGGGGATGGTCAGCTTCATCACCGGCAGAACAATGTCCATGCCGTAGGGCTTGGCAAGACAGTGGATGCGATCCCCCTCGGCAAAGGCATCGTAATCCTGCCCCAATTCCGAAAGGTCTGCCGCTGTCAGTTTCAGAGACATGGTCTCAAACTGTGTCCCGGAGAGCCATTCCTCGGCCTTGCGTTTTAGATTCTTCGGCAAGGTCACATCGTCCCAAGTATTGGTCGCCCAGACCCAGCCGAACTGGTCAACAGCCGACTGAGAATAAACATAGTTTTTGCCGCCGTTGACGGAGGTGATATCCACCCGCTTTTCCAGGGCTTCAATCTCAGAACTGTCTTCCAAAGCCGCTCCCAAAGGAATGAGGGCGGTGACCACATCTTCGGCAGAAGTGGTCTCAGAGTAATCCAGCAGATTCAGACCAAACTCAATGGGCTGAGTGCTGTAGTTGCCGTATTCCTCGATGCTCACCCAGTCCAGATACAGCTTGTCGTTTTCGTGCCGCAGTCGCAGATACCCGCCCAGCCGATCCACCAGCTTGTCCCGGATAGCTTCCAGAGTATTTTCATAGTTGGTGTAGCGGTAAAGGCTGTTGTTGGGGTCGGTGATGGTGACCTGTCCCAGGTGTATCTGTTTGCGTTCCTCCACCTGACTGTTGTGAATATCCAGCATGGTTTTCAGTAGCATGGTAGGAGAAATATCATGGTACTCTGCCTGGGGCTGAATGGAGTCGGCCAGAAAACTCAATGCCCCTGTGCAGTAGATGGATTTGTTCTTGTAGCGGTCGATGTTGGGGATCTTCCGCACCTCGCCATAGAAAATTTCCCTGTCGTTCCGGAATACGGACAGCATGGACTTGCGACAGAAGATGCGGTCATACAGAGGATTGTCCGGCGGCACGGTGGCAGTGAACACCCCGGCATATCCCGGTTCCAGTTCCAGAATTGGTTCCGTCAGCATGGTATAGGGGTGCTCTGCATGATACAGCACATACCCATCCAGCGTTACTTTGTACATCAGATCACCCTCCTTCGGTAGATCACCTGCAAACTGCCCCGACCGGCAAAGTTCAGGGTCAGGTCGGTTTCGCCAACCAGCAGCTCTGCAAATCGATTCTCTCCCTGCCGGAGCAGATATTTGTCCGAGCCGACCGTCATGGTCAGTCCTAAGTCTCCCATTTCCGTGACCACTACCTGCACCGCAAAGGGGACGGTGCTGTGTGGGATGGTGCAGGATGCGGTAGGGCTGTCGGCAGTCAGGGTGAATTGGATTGGCTCATCGATAACGCCATATTCAAAATCAAAGGGGTCCCAGAGCCAGTTTTCACTGCTGTTGTCGTTGAGACTGTAGCCGTATGGGTCAGCCTGGGGGATGGTCAACTTGAATGTCCCCAGCTCTCTGGTGCGGTCAAAATCCGTCACCAGAGCACGGCCTTCCCAGTAGTAGCCGGGGAAATCGTCAAAGACGATGCGTACCCGCTTTCCATGGAGCAGGATGCGGATATCGGACACAAAAGCCGTCCATCTGCCACGCTCCATTTTGCCGCCCAGGGTGATCTCAATGGTGCGCTTCTTGAAAACGGGTCTGCCGGTGAGGGCTTCGGAATAGTCCAGGAAGCCATCCGCACCGGGGACATCCAGATAATAGGTTTCCTGCTCCGGCTCTCCAATGCAGTTATTGTTTCCGATGGCAAGCCCCCAGTCTTTGTGGGTGTGATAGCTTTTTCCAGTGCTTATTACCGTGATGGTGACACCGTTGGTCATGGTCTTCATCGGTACACCTCCTGGGCTGCCAGAATGCCGAGCTGGCGGTTCATGCCGGGAGCCAGCTTGCCTACCAGCGTATTGCTGTCTAAGTAGATGCCCTTTTCGCTGTTTTGGGCGATGACTGCCAGATACCGTTCCATACCCGCCATATTCAGCTTGCTGTCCA
>CAZXVF010000065.1:0-3301 GCA_964644445.1 uncultured Ruminococcus sp. | reverse complement strand
AACAAATATAGACCCGCAAAAATGATCGGAAGCGCCGACCAAACAAAAAGAAGCCAATCGGGCATACGGATCTGTCTTTTTTTGCGTGCAGTAATGAGGAAAAGCACCGCAAACAATATGATAGCAAGAAGTGCGTTTCTCGCCTTGGTACAAATGATAAAATATACAGTCACGCCGACTAAAAGAAAATAGCAGAACTTCGTGTACTTTTTGGAGCTGTCAGCAGCGATCATCGTCAAAAAGATAGCAATACAGCAAAGGAACATCGCCGTAAAGTTTGGGTTAGTCATGCCGAAAGTGAGATACTTGGTAACAAACCCGTATAAAATATACATTTTGTTCTTTCTGAAAATATACATAACTATCCAAAACAGGACGATCGCGGTGTACGACCCTTTCAGAAAACGATATTCACGCTTACCGATCGAAAATTTGCGGCTGACCGCAAAAAAAAGTACCGTACAGCTGAACATTATATATTTTTTAAAATAGGAGAATGTAATGGCGGCACCCGACAAGAGCGCATTGACCAAAACGTTGACAAACGCAAGGTAGACGATAAGAAACGCCAAAGCATCCTGCTTATCCACCGATTTCGCGCACCCGCTGAGCCAAAGAAAAAGTGTTACGAAAAATGTCGCGTAAAAGGCAATGCTGACAGCGGTACGCAAACCAAACGCCTGAAAAATGACGATCGCCGCACCCAAAATATAGTCAAGCTGTAAAAGTTTTAGTCTGACTCGCTCCATTTCGTTCTCCTGTAAAGTTCCTCATACTGTGCGATCATATGCTCCTTTGCATACGCCGCACTTGCCGACCTCGCGATCTCTTCCCTGTTTTTCATAGCGTCGTCTGCCAAAAAATCGCGCACCGCACGCTCGAGCGCACCCGTGTCACCATGCACGACAAATCGGCTGTATTCGGGAAGCGATATCATCTCGGGCGCACCCGCGCAAAAACCGACGATAGGCGTTCCGCAACAAAGGCTCTCGGCACAGACCATCGAAAAAGTCTCACGTCTGCTCGTCGTGACCGTGACATCGGCCGCGCTGTAATAGCTTGCCAGCAAATTTTGGTCGGTCACCTGCCCGAGCAGTACCAAATTATCGGGCAGATCGCCCGTAACCTCATATGCCCCCGCCACAACTACTGTTGCAACGGAGTGCAGTCGCCGCGCCAACTCTATAATGTAGCATCCGCCCTTGGGATCGTCAGCGCGATCGGTAAATCTCGGAGTCACATGAAAAACGGTCGCCCGACCGTCGATGCGCGATATTCCGATGGGCGAGGGTTGCGTGCGCGGACGGAAAATGTCGGTGTCAACGCCGTTGAGGATGACCTCATGCGACATTTTTTCAAGTATGGGCGACTGTTTCGCGCGCTCCATCACCCACGGTGATACCGATACCACCCGAAGATCGTCCTCGAGTCCGTCAAACGCCGCCATCATTTTTCGAAAACTGCGACGCGTGTTGTCGCCAAAAAAACTTTTTGTCGCGGCGCGCGGACGCGGACAATCGCCGCAACCGACCTTCCACCGCTCGCACTCGAATGCGTGCGAACAGTTTGCGGTGTACATAAACTCGGCGTGAAGGGTCAAAACGGTCGGGATCCTGTGCTTTTTCAGCCACCCGACCAAACGATATATGTTAACGAAATTGCCGTTGATGCACTGCAGGTGCACAACATCCGGCGTTTCCTTTTTTATCAAATTTATAGTGCGAGAGGTCGAGAGCAGACATCCGCCGTAACGAATGCCACTGACTCTCGCCGACAGGCTGTTTGCCTTGCCGTAAAAATTTCCGCAAATGCGTGTGACACCATCTGCGCTTGCGGTCGTGCCTCTGCCATAGAGAACGACCGATTCAAATCCATCCTCACGGATGGCATCGTGCAAGATCGCGGTCAGCTTGCCCGTGCTGCCGATCCCGTAAACATTGTTGATCTGTAATATTTTCATAGCTGCAGACCTGTCCCATAAAATGCGCATATGCTACCGAGGCACAAAAGTGTCGCGGTAGCAAGCATTATCAAAATTTAAACATCCTCGCGGTTTTCGCATCAATGACCGGAAGACTTTGATAGAGCACATCTTCGCTGTCGGTGAGCATAAGGCTCGCCTTAGGTGCTTCGTATGGCATTTTTTCTGCCTTTTTCTGCCTTTTTTCTCTGTTTTGCATAATATCTCCGTAACTTTTCGATTTATGCCGCGCAAATACGCGCGGCAGATGTGACTATACTCTATTTTACCACATTTTATGCAAAAATGCAATAGTTTCACGTAATTTTTTTGTTATATCCCCTCTAAGGCAGAGCCTTAGAGGGGATACTCGCGTCAGAATCTGAGTATTCTCAGCGCGTTGTACTGACCACCTGCGTCAATATACGGCAGACTCTCATCGAGCACATTGCCGCCGTTTGTCTGCAAAATGTTCGCCTTTGGCGCTTCGTAAGGCATCTTTTCTTCTGTTTTGAGTACTTTGTTGTTAATTTCCATTGCAGTATGTCTCCGATGCTACGTTGTAATAGTACAGTGCGCTCACAACTTCCTTGAGAGTTTCGTTATTGCTTTTCATCAGCACACTGTAGCAGTAGGAGAGCGCGGAGCACTCGAAATTGATCGTCTCATCGCCATGTGTCGCGGTAAAAGTGAACTTCGTATCAAGATCATACGCCGTGATATTGTCAAGCTTAATTCTGCCGCTCTCATATTCGACCGTCTTTCCGTTTACCGCGAATGTGACATTTTCTTTACTATAACCGTCCTTGAACTCGAAGTAGGCTCTTAACGAGGTTTTGTCGCCGAGCGAGAGGTTAAATCCGGTAAATGTTCCGAAAGTTCCGCTTACAGGAGCTGTTGCATGAACTTCGATTTTTGCCGGATCGAGTATCACAATCTTTTGATCATTTTCATTAAGACCGCTGTTTGCAAGATCACCTGTGTCCTTGTTAAACTGCTTCTGCGTTGCCGCACCGTAATTAAGCAGTGCCTTGGCGAAAGCAATGTCATTATCCTCGTAATCGGTAGGGTTATTGATCATATACATCGCATACTCTTTGATCGATTTTTCATGCGTTCTGACAACACTTCCGTTAAGATATGCCGTTGCCGTGATGGTCTTGTTCATCTCGTAAACCCAGACGGGAACGACGAAGACATAATACTTCACGCCGTCCTTTTCAACCTCTTTAGCTTTGGATACGCTTAATGTCAATGTGGTGTCACGAACTCCGGTGAATGTGATGGAACCGTTTGCGACAAATTCATCCGAAAGTCTTGTGTAGAAGTTCATGGTGATCG
>CAZXVF010000064.1:0-3345 GCA_964644445.1 uncultured Ruminococcus sp. | reverse complement strand
TGGATGTTCGACTGCGTGGGCTATATCAAGGCCCTGCTCTGGGGCTTTCAGGCCACCTCCGGGGTCTATGGCGGTGCCGTATACGCCTCCAACGGTGTGCCGGATATCGATGCCGACACCATGATAAGCCGTTGCCCCGGGGGCGGCTCAAAGGACTTTAGCGATATCCAGCCCGGGGAGGTGGTGTGGCTCAGGGGCCACATAGGCATATACGTTGGGGGCGGCAGAGTGGTGGAGTGTACCCCCGCCTGGGAAGGTGGCGTGCAGATATCTGCCCTGGGGAACCTGGGCTATGTTTCCAGCCTCCCCAGCCGCAAGTGGGCCCGCCACGGCAGGCTCCCCTGGGTGAATTACGGCCAGGTCCCTGACCCTGCCCAGGATCAGGACAAGAGCTGCGCCGCCGGTACCGCCCGATATGTGGCCAACACCGACGCCCTCAGCCTTCGCAGTGGCCCGGGAGACACCAAGCCGGTGATATGCCAACTGGCAGAGGGCCGTCAGGTCACATGGTACGGCTATTACACCATGGTGGAGGGCCAAAAATGGGTCCTGGTTCGCACCCTGGACGGCGTTACCGGCTGGCTCAACGCCCGCTGGCTGAGAAAATAATAAAGAGGAGCTGTAAAAAAGTCTTTTATAGACTTTTTTACAGCTCCTTTTTATTCTATTTCCTGTTCCAGGGCATCAAACTCTGGAGTAGAGAAAAATTCTCCCAAGGTGATGTCCAATCCGTCACATATCATTTTAATGGTGATAAGCTTTGGGTTTTGGCTTTTTCCATACAGGATATTTTTTATGCTTGAAGGCGGGAGTGCCGAAATTGTTGCAAGTTTATTGATGCTTATCTCACGTTCTCCACAGAGCTGGAGTATTCTGTTCCTGACGGCGGCCACTGTACCCATAAATACCCTCCTGAAATTGTTATCCAGTAAAAGGGTAAACAATTTGCTTGCTAAATATAGGCTATGTATGCTACTATATGGGCTATACATAGCCTAAAGGAGGGAGCCTGTGGCTGTTTGTGCATTCTTTGGGCATCGGAGCTGCCCTGAAGCAATAAAGCAGCACCTGCGAGAGGTGCTGCTGGATCTGATAACCACGAAAGACGTGGATATGTTTTATGTGGGCAATCAGGGCCAGTTCGATTCCATGGTCAGGAGCCTTTTGATAGAGCTGACCGGGGAATATCCCCACGTCCGCTACGCCGTGGTGCTGGCATATATGCCCCGGGAGGGGGACGCACAGGAGCGCTGGGCCGATACCATGCTGCCGGAAGGATTAGAGAGCGTCCATCCCCGCTATGCCATTGACCGGCGCAACCGGTGGATGCTGGAGCGGGCGGATATTGTTGTTGCCTATGTCACACACTCCTGGGGCGGAGCATACCGATATGTTGAAAAAGCCCGGCGGAGTGGAAAGACGGTCATCGATCTTGGATGACCGTCTTTCTTTTGCACAACTTCGTCCGCTCGAAGGTGTGTTATGGGTAAAAGTGATGTTGACACCGGCCCTTGATAGGGGTATAATAGCACTACTTTATCCGCTTTAATGATTGAAATGGTCAAAAGTCAGAAAGGTGTTGGCATATGACAGGTGTGGAACATTACAAAAAAGTATTTGAAGAATATGGCGGCATAATGCGCACGAAACAGCTGGAGGAAGCGGGAGTATTCTATCGAAAGGTCCAGGAGTTGATCCGGGAGGGTCATGTCGAAAAGGTCCGTTACGGGTATTATCAGTGGGTCGATCCGAATGACCTCAGCGAGATCAATACGGTGACACGCCTTTTTCCTGATGCTGTCCTCTGCATGGATACAGCCCTGCGCTACTACGGGTACAGCGATCGCACACCGGGGCAATGGCACCTGGCAGTCAGCAAGGATGCCGGTAAATCCCGGTTCAATATCGATCATCCCTTCGTAAAGCCATATTATATAGAGCCATCCCTGATTGAGCTTGGACGGGTAAATGGAGAAATCGATGGGCACCGCATCAGCATCTATGACAAAGACCGTATTATCTGTGACTGCCTGCGTTATCGCAACAAAATGGATAAAGAGCTATTTAACAAAGCGATACAAAACTATGTCAAGGACCCCGGCAAAAGTATTCCAAAACTGATGGAATACGCCGAGCCGCTGAGGGTAAAAAGGATCGCAAAAGAATTGATAGGGGTGTGGCTGTGATGGCTGATATTGCCGCTTCTGTGCTTGCCAAACTGAAAAAATAAGGCTAAAAGCTCCGGCGTTAGCTACCAGCAATGTTTGCAGCTCTTCTTCCAGGAGGAGTTTCTGCGTAAGCTGGCGGGGTCCAGGTATTCCGATAACTTTATATTGAAGGGCGGACTTTTTATTTATACCCTGACCAACTTTGAAAGCCGTGCTACTGTGGATGTAGACTTTCTCATGCAAGGTCTGAACAATGACCTTGCTCAAATGGACGATATTATCGCCGAAATATTGGCAGTCCCCACCGGAAATGACTTTGTGAGCTTTAAAGCCGCCAAGGCTGAGCCCATTGCGGTACAGCGCAAATATCATGGGATAAGCACTCAGATCACCGGCTATATAAAGAATGTACGGGTCCCCTTCAATGTGGACATCGGAGTTGGCGATGTGATAGTCCCATGCCCGGAGCACCGCAGGATACAAACTCAACTGGATGGCTATGAAAAGCCGGAGATACTGACCTATTCACTTGAAAGCACCATCGCAGAAAAGCTTGATGCCATTTTGCAGCGCTTTGAATTGACCGGACGCATGAAGGACTTTTACGACATCTATTACCTGTCCCGTTCCTTCGATTTCGATGGCCTGGAATTGCAGACTGCGATCCAGAAAACCCTTCAAAACCGGGGAACTGCTTACGAAAGATCCAGCTTCAAACGTGTAGTTGCCCTGGCTGGCGATAATGATATGCAGGTCAAATGGCGGTATTTTTTGAGATCATTAAATGACCCGGACATCTCGTTTTTGGCGGTGATGTCCGGCATAGAGACGTTTTTGGGGCCGGTTTGGGATGCCATTGTGGCAGAAAGAGAGCTGCCGTCACGATGGGATCCCCGATCTGCCTGTTGGCAGTAGGCCCATGAGTGACGGCAGTTACTCATTTGGTTTTACTCCTTCCCCAAGCTCATGACACCGGCGCAGGAGGAGAAGGGCTGGAAGGTCAGGGCCGGGAGGTGGGGGGTCAGCTCGTCTATGACGAAGTAGATTTCCTCATCGTCCCACTCGTCCCCGGCTTCGGTGCGGCACTGGTCCAGTTGGGACCGGGTGGCAAAGGCCACGTCACCGATATATATCCGGCCATTCTCAGTCAGAAGCCCCTGCAAGGTCCTGATAAACT
>CAZXVF010000063.1:0-3348 GCA_964644445.1 uncultured Ruminococcus sp. | reverse complement strand
ATGAGTGGCTGGATCAGTTTGAGATGTTCTCCATCTATGAAGTGCTGCCGGAGATTCTGGAGCTTTGGGGACAGAACCTCCTTACCGATGTGGACTCTAAAAAAAACAAAACCGCAGCAGTCGGGAAATGACAACACCCCTGTTCCTGCTTCGGTGCGTGGAACTGGGGGTATCCATTTCCGATTTGGATCTGCTGACCATCGGATTGGTGCTGGATATGTGGACAGAAAAAGCCAATGACGGCGTGAAGTACCAGCAGGTAGCAACGCAGGCAGATTTTGACCGATTCTAAGAAGGAGGTGGAACACCTATGGCAAGCAGAATAAAAGGCATCACCGTGGAGATCGGCGGCGATACCACAGGGCTGGAAAAGGCACTGAAAAGTGTCAACAGTACCATCAAAAATACCCAGAGCGCTCTGAAAGATGTGGAGCGGCTGCTGAAGCTGGACCCCACCAACACGGAGCTGCTGACCCAGAAGCAGAAACTGCTGAAAGATGCCGTGTCTGCCACCTCCGAGAAGCTGGAATCCCTAAAGGAAGCACAGAAGCAGGCAAAGGCGCAACTGGAGAACGGTGACCTTGGGCAGGACAAATACGATGCCCTCCAGCGGGAAATCATCGAAACGGAGCAGGAGCTTCAGCTTCTTCAAACCGAAGCAAAAAACGCCAGTACCGCCCTTGCCCTTATTGACGATACCGGCAAAAAGCTAAGTTCTGCCGGGGATGCTATTGCCAATGTAGGCAGTAAGGTCTCTGTCGCTTCCACCGCCGTTATCGGTCTTGGCACTGCCGCCGTCAAGACCGCATCGGACTTTGACTCTGCCATGAGTCAGGTAGCGGCTGTGTCCGGTGCAACGGGAGCAGAATTTGACGCACTCCGGGAAAAAGCCCGTGAGATGGGTGAGAAAACCAAGTTCTCTGCCGCAGATGCCGCCGAAGCCATGAACTACATGGCCATGGCAGGCTGGAAGACCCAGGATATGCTGGAAGGCATCGAGGGCATCATGAATCTGGCGGCGGCATCCGGCGAAGATTTGGGTACCACCTCGGATATCGTTACGGATGCCCTGACTGCCTTCGGCCTGTCCGCCAAGGACTCCGGGCATTTTGCGGATATCCTTGCGGCGGCTTCTTCCAATGCCAACACCAATGTGTCCATGATGGGCGAGACTTTCAAATACTGTGCGCCTATCGCCGGCGCCCTGGGTTTCAGCGCAGAGGACACTGCAGAAGCCATCGGCCTTATGGCCAACGCCGGTATCAAGTCCACTCAGGCAGGTACGGCACTGCGCACCATCATGAACAACCTGACCGGCGTTATCGAGATCAGCGGTAGCGCCCTGGGAGATGTGACCATCGCCTGTACCAACGCAGACGGCAGTATGCGCAGTCTCTCCGACATCCTTGCCGACTGCCGGGTGGCTTTTGACGGACTGAGCGCATCCGAACAGGCCAACACCGCAGAAGCATTGGTAGGCAAAAACGCCATGAGCGGATTCCTTGCCCTTATGAACGCCGCTCCCTCGGATATCGAGAAGCTGAGTACCGCTATTGACAACTGTGACGGCACAGCAGAACACATGGCAGAGGTCATGCAGGACAACCTGGGCGGTCAGCTCACCATTCTGAAAAGTCAGTTGGAGGAGCTGGCCATTTCCTTCGGTGATATCCTTATGCCCATCATCCGTAAGGTGGTCACTGCCGTACAGAGCTTTGTGGATAAGCTGAACAACATGGATGAAAGCACCCGAAAGACCATCCTCACCGTTGGAGCAATCGTTGCCGCACTGGGACCGTTTCTGGTCATCCTGGGCAAATCCATCTCCACAGTGGGCAGTGCCATGCAAGGCTTTGTGAAGCTATCCAAAGGCGTGGGTAAGCTGAAAGTGGCTGTCTCCGGGGCATCCGGTGTGTTTGGAAAGCTGGGTGCGGCTCTGGGCGGCATCTCTGCTCCCGTACTGGCTGTAGTTGCCGTCATTGCAGTGCTGGTAGCTGCTTTCGTGAACCTGTGGAAAAACAATGAAGAATTCCGGGACAAGATCACCGCCATTTGGGATGGCATCCAAGAAAAATTCACGGCATTTGCAGAAGGCATCACGGGCAGGCTCAATGCCCTGGGCTTCGATTTTGAGGACATCGTGGATGTGCTGAAAACCATCTGGAACGGATTCTGCGAGGTGCTGGCTCCCGTATTCGAGGGAGCTTTTCAGGCAGTCTCCACCATTCTTGGTACCGTCATGGATGTTATCACCGGGCTTCTGGATGTGTTCATCGGCCTATTCACCGGAAACTGGGAACAGCTCTGGACAGGCGTGAAGGAGATTTTCTCCGGAATCTGGGACGGTATTGTCGGCATTTTCAGCACAACGCTGGAAATGCTCCGCAGTGTTGCGGATACCATTCTCGGCTGGTTTGGCACCAACTGGGAAACGGTCTGGACGAATGTGTCCACTACTTTCACAAATATCTGGAACGGCATCACTTCCTTTCTGTCCACCACCTGGGAGACTATCAAAAATGTGGTCAGTGTGGGCATCCAATTCATTGGTGCCCTCATCGAAGCGGCATGGGACATCATCACGCTGCCGTTTCAGTTTATCTGGGAGAACTGCGGGGACACCATCACCTCCGTGTGGGATTCAATCAAGACCACCGTTGGAAATGGCATCAACGCAGTATCGGCTACGCTGTCCTCGGTAATGGGGACGATTCAGGCCACCATCAGCACGATATGGGACGCCATCAGCAGCAAGGTCAGCACCGTGGTAAATGCTATAAAAACTACGATTTCTACCGTCTGGAATGCTGTCAAAACCGCCACTTCCAGTGTGTGGAATGGGATCAAAACTTCCATCTCCACCGTAGCAGACGGCATCAAATCCAAGGTCAGCACGGCCTTCAATTCTGTGAAAAGTACGGTATCCTCCATCTGGAGCAGCATCAAAAGCACCACCACGTCTGTGTGGAATGGCATCAAAAGTGCCATCACCCAGCCTATCGATGCCGCCAAGAGCCACATTTCCAGCGCATTGAACAGCATCAAGAGCTTCTTTGCCAACTGCAAGCTGTCCCTGCCTCATATCAAGATGCCCCATTTCAGCATTTCCGGTAGTTTTTCCCTGAACCCGCCCAGTGTGCCGCATTTAAGTGTGTCCTGGTATAAGGACGGCGGCATCATGACCGACCCGACTCTGTTCGGCATCAACGGCAGTTCTCTCATGGCCGGTGGCGAAGCAGGCCCGGAAGCCATTCTGCCCCTGAACAGCTTCTACGCCAAGCTGGAGGCTATGCTGGACAGCAAGCTGAATATGGCGGGTATGGAACGGTATCTGGCAGTCATCGCCCA
>CAZXVF010000062.1:0-3363 GCA_964644445.1 uncultured Ruminococcus sp. | reverse complement strand
TCATAATCAAACTCCGTTGTAAAGAGCTTTTCGGGATTAATTTTAAGCTTAATTGAGTTGAATGTCAAATAAGCACTCATAGATATGCTTCAAAATATTGTAATGAGCTGTATTGGCACAGCATCTGATTTCTTGGGACTTCTCTGTGAAGGGCGGCCTTTTTATAGGTGCGGATGTATTTCTTTAATCCCTTTTGTATTTCATATTCCTTCCCAATTATCGCTGCGTGTTCATTTGGTCGTATGGTGGGACGAACATCCGAAATGTACTCATCTTTTAACACCACCACCGTTTTAGAATAATCTAGGCCACAACAATTCTCCACATCAGTAATAAACGAATGCTTGTGCGAAATGTGGGATCTAAATGGTATAGCAAATGTGTGCCCATCGATTTCTATGGCCAATGCCATATATGGCCGATTTTCCTTTCGTTCTATCTCAGAGCAGTCGGCGTAGTCTTTATAAAACTGCGGTGTTAAAAATATATATCTCATACTGATGTCCCGATTTGATTTTAACTTTACAAAACCCCCGGCACAGTTTTTATGCAAAAATCTGAGCCGGGGGAAAGTTCTTCTTTTGGGATTTTTTTATTTTACCCTTGTCGTACCCTCCGACAAGATCTTCTGTTTGAGCTTTCTTTATTTTACCATCGTCGCTGCTCTGCGACGATTTCTTCGCAGTGTTTCTCTGCGATTTCAGTATATAATTTTCGCTCAAATTTGTCAACTGGAATTTGATGAACCATGGTAAGCTGGTTTTCCTGTCGTATCACGTCAGGGGATGTCGAAGCATAGGATATATTGCAGGCGGCCCCCATGGGGGAAATCTCTCCGTCTGCTTATGGAGGTATCATTATGGCAACTTTTACTAACATGGCTACCCTGAGCTTTAACGGCAGCCAGGTCAATTCCAACACCGTCACCGGCACCATCACCCAGGTCCTGTCGGCAAGCAAAGCCTCAGTAGAGGGGACCTATTATCCCGGCGACACCGTGACCTTTATCGTGAGCATCACCAATTCCGGGACCACTGCCTTCACCGATCTGACCATCACTGACGACCTGGGGGGCTACACCTATAACGGGAGCACCGTATATCCCCTGACCTATGTGGAGGGCTCTGCAAAGCTCTATGTGGGCAGCGAAGCCCAGGCGGCGCCCACCGTCAGCGCCGGGCCTCCCATGGTCATTTCCGGCCTGAGTATCCCGGCAAGCTCCGGTGCTGTGCTGATCTATCAGGCCAGGGCAGGCAGCTATGCTCCCCTGGGGCTGGAGGAGTATATCACCAACACCATCACCGTTACCGGCACCGGCATCAGCGATCTGACCGCCTCTGCCACCACCAATTTCGATACCCAGCCCCGGCTGGCCATCAGCAAATGCCTGAGCCCCACTGTGGTGGCGGAAAACGGCCAGATCACCTATACCTTCACCCTCCAGAACTATGGCCCCACAGCCGTCACCGGCGATGGCAACGCCGTGATAACCGACACCTTCGACCCTGCCCTGGATATCACCTCCGTCACCTTCAACGGCACCGGCTGGACCGCAGGCACCCAGTACACCTATGACGCATCCACCGGGGTCTTCGCCACCCAGGAGGGCTATGTCACCGTTCCGGCTGCCACCTATACCCAGACCGCCAACGGCACATGGACCACGGACCCGGGAGTCAGCACCCTTATAGTGGTGGGTAATATTTAAATAGGGCATAGGATCTAGGATTTATGGGCCAGGGGTTTTTAGTTAACAGTTGAGGTGTTGCCAAAGGCGACGAAGAATCTTAAAGAAATCAGAACCAACATAAGATTCTTCGTCGCTCCGCTCCTCTGAATGACACGCTTTCTGTGCTCACAAGACTTTGTCTACAAGTTGAAAGGTGTTGCCTCTTTTAATAAGGCAACACCTTTTGTATGCTATTCTTCGGAATAGACCACCTTGCCATCTATGATGGTCACATATGCGTGGCCGCCGATGGTGGTCAGGGGATCTGCGGTCCAAATGACCACATCGCCGTCTTTGCCCGGTTCCAGGGAGCCCACCCGGTCAGCAATGCCCAGGGATTCCGCAGGATTGATGGTGATGGCCTTCCAGGCCTCCTCCATGGGCAGACCACCCTGGGCAGCGAGACCGGCGCACATAGGCAGGTCCTGCTCGGGGATCACCGGGGAGTCAGTGATGATGCTGACCTTGAGTCCGGCCTTGTGGAGGATACCGGCAGTCTCGAAGCTCTTGTTGCTGAGCTCGATCTTGCTCTTGGAGCCCAGAGACGGCCCCACGAAGGCGGGATAGCCCTCCTTGGCCAGCTCGTCGGCGATGCAGGCACCGTCGGTGCAGTGGTCAAGGGTCAGTCCAAGGCCAAATTCCTTGGCTATGCGGATGGAGGTAAGGATATCGTCAGCCCGGTGAGCGTGGGCCTTCAGGGGCAGTTTGCCCTCCAGCACAGGGATAAGAGCCTCCATTTTCATGTCAAAAGCGGGATTTTTTCCGGCTTCCTTGTCCTCTTTATAGCGTTTGGCCTTGAACAGGGCTTCACGCAGGGTGGCAGCCACGCCCATACGGGTCATGGGAGCCTTTTTGCTGGCCTGACCATAGCACTTTTTGGGGTTTTCGCCAAAGGCGCACTTCATAGCCACGGCATCCTTGACGATCATGTTGTCCACCCGGTTGCCATAGGTCTTGATGGCGGCGAAGGTGCCGCCCAGCACGTTGGCAGAGCCCGGACCGGTGCAGCAGGTGGTAACACCGCCCTGGCGGGCCAGAGAAAAGGCCTCGTCCTGGGGATAGATAGAGTCGATGGCCCTCATCTGGGGGGTCACAGGGTCCACGGTCTCGTTATAGTCCTTGCCTTCCCAGCCCACGGCCTCGTTGTCCAGGCCGATGTGGCAGTGGGCCTCCACGCAGCCGGGAGTCACCAGCCGACCCTGGGCATCAATGACGGCGGCACCCTCCGGAGCGTCAATGGATGGGGCAACGGAAAGTATTTTGCCGTCGTCTCCAATGAGCACGCAGCCATTTTCTATTTCTTCGCCAACTATGGGCTTGATATGTCCATTTTTAATAAGGATCATAGGTCAACCTCCTGAAATTTAAATAAGGTTGGGGCCGATATGGCCCCAAATGCTTGTATTTACAAAATCGTCACTGCCCAATGGATGCCCAATCAATGTCACCATCATCTACAAATCCACTTTTTTCGGCAGCATCAATGCGGAGTTCCTCTTCGGCAGTCATTTTTGTGTAATCGGGGTCCCAGGCCAGAACAAGCTTTTTTATAAACTTGAGGGATTCTCTCGAATAGCGCATCAACATACCCAACCCTCCGGTATAACGTGGTTTATTTTATCTTACCCCAATAA
>CAZXVF010000061.1:0-3366 GCA_964644445.1 uncultured Ruminococcus sp. | reverse complement strand
CCATGACCTTTTCCTGCAATTTAGATGCTGATTTTGACATTGTGTTTCCTCCTTAAAACAATATTCCGATCCCCGCAAGGATCAGGGAGATCACTGCCATACCGACCGTACCGGCAAGCCATTTTTTGCACTTATCGGATTTTGAAATGTACGGCATCAGATCCTCCGTCCCCGGAATCACCCACGCCTTGGTGTGCCCGACCCAATAGCCGTCAATCAGAAACCGATCGATAAGATTCATTACGGACAGGATAACAAAGCACTGCCAGAAGCTTCCCCAAAAACCTTGTGCGCCGTTGATAACGTACACGCATACCCACAAATACGCTATATAGATCGGCAGGCAAACTACTTTAAAGGCAACGGCTCTTTTCTTGATTTTTTCCCTCGTGGTCAGCCCCAGCGCAACGCACCGCTCCTGCACCTTTTGGTCGTATAGATGCACCATGCCGACAGCACCCTTGCGAATGCCGATAGCGCAGACCAATACCAGCAATGCGCCGAGTCCCAGTCCTTCCAAAATCGTTTGAAGCAGCATCTTATTTTCTCCCCACTAGCAGCGTAGAGCCTGCAAGCATTAGGCGAACGGCTTCTTTCTTCGTCATAAACGTTCCGTCCGTCGTGTCTATCATGCGAACCTCTGCAAATCCCGCTTCCTTCAGCCCTTGGCAAAATGATTCCATATCACCGTAGCGGCTTTTACCCATCAGATCGTGTATTGCGAAGGTGCCGCCCTTTTTCAGAACGCGCAGTGTTTCCAGCAGGAGCTTCTGCTTATCCTCCCCCGTGATATTGTGATAGACGTAGTTGCTCGTCACGGCGTCAAAGGTCTCATCGGGAAACGGCAGTCCCGTAGCGTCGCCCTTTCGGAAGTATACGTTGCCGACTCCCTCCGCCTTGGCGTTGCTCTGACAGAGAGGGAGACTGAACTCCGCATAATCCTTACCCCAGCGGTCAACGCCCACCATGCGTCCCTGCGGATTTCGTTTTGCACAGGCAATGGTCAACGCACCGCTGCCACAGCCAACATCCAGCCCCACGCCGCCGTCGGGCAGGGTGATATATTTTGCAGTTCCCTCAATGATTTTCCGTGAGAGCTGCCGCTTTCCATTATAGGAAAACGCATTGTAAGCCGTGATACTCCATTGCAGCGTTTTTCCGCAGCCCAGAGTCGCAACCGCAAATAAAACGCCGAAGGCGATTCTCCAAGCCTTCGTTACCCAAAGTCCGCAAACGCCGAAGACAACAAACGCCGCAAGCGACACTACCGTTGCCGCCGCCATGCCGACTATTAAAATTTTTGGTACCCAATTCTTATAATTTGCTTTCATAATATTTCTCCTTTACACATTCTACGTAAGTCAATGGGAAGCCGGCTTTCAGTACCTCGCTTTTTCGTACCGTCCAGCCCTGTTCCGCTCGCAAGCTCCAGCACCTTCCTGTGCCGAACCACGGGATAGATCAGGTAACACGTTTGCTCGTACACCTTCCGGTCCATCCGCATAAAGCGGTCATAGATCTTTGCCGCTCGATCCCAAAACGTTTTCTTCATAATAACACCCCCGTTACTTTTATATTAAATAAGCCGTGCTGATCTATTGCCGACAGCGGTTAGCCTAGACTAACCAATTACCTTAAAAAAAGAGAATTACGGTTCGCTTGCTTTGCATCATTCTTTGAGGTCGAACGAATGATCCGGCAGGGAATAGGAAAAATTTGAAAATCGGCAGCATGCAGCAATGCGTTATTCGTTTGACAGTCAAGGAATTGTACGTTGAGTTTTTATGGTTAGCCGCGACTAACCGACGCTTGTTTTTTAGGCTGCCGAAAGGGCAGCCTTTGCTTTTTTCATCCATATTATACTCTTCCGAATCCGTGATGTCAATAGCTTTTTTACACTTTTTTGAAGCTTTTTTGCCCCTTTATTGAACCTCTCCCGCATTCGCCGTAAAGATGGATCTTATATTTTTTCGGAAATATTATTGATTTCGGTAGGATCAGTCGCCGTCCGTTACCTCGCAGTAGTCCATTGCAAAGTCAAGAAGCATATTTATAAGATCGTTTCGGGATCTGTTCGTCGCCAGCGCGATATTATCAAGCCTCTCTACCGTCTCATCCTTCAGGCGAACGGAAAATACCTTGTGACCGTCCTCGCCCTTTAATTTCTTTGTAATAATCAGCCTTTTCTGCGGTTCCTTCATATGTTACATCACCTCACAAAAATTTTAACTTGACAATTAACATAATTATATGTTATAATTTATAACACAATTCGTAACATACAAAAAATGCGAGGTAGATATGTCCGGTAATTCATTTTTAACCAAGGCGAAGGACGCAAAAAAGGATGAGTTCTATACGCGTTACGAGGATATACAGGCTGAACTGAATCACTACGAGGAGCACTTCCGCGGAAAAACGGTCCTTTGTAACTGCGACGATCCGTATGAATCGGATTTCTGTAAATTTTTCTTACGCAATTTCAATTATCTAAAGCTCAAAAGACTGATTTGCACGTCGTTTTCCACGTCGACCGTAATAGGCACGCAGATATCGATTTTTGACGGTATAGATGAAAGCCCCTGCGCGGAAAACGGATACGTAATTGATATCTCCGAGGTACCTATGGCAAACGGCAGGGGAGTCTCCGACTCAGATATAAGGGCTTTGTTAAAATCTAAAAAAAGCGGCGTAAAAAAGCTTAAGGGCGATGGCGATTTCCGTTCGGAGGAATGTGTGGAATATCTGAAGCAAGCTGATATAGTAGTTACAAATCCACCCTTTTCGCTTTTCAGAGAATACGTCGCCCAGCTTTTCAGATACGACAAAAAATTCCTCATTCTGGGTAATATGAATGCGATAACCTACAAAGAAATATTCCCCTTGATAAAGCAAAACAAATTGTGGATAGGCTATGGCTTCAATATGTCTATGGTTTATAAGACTCCGTATAAAAATAATCTTGAAGCTAACAGAAAATACGTAATATCAAAGGGATTAGATCCGGATCTCGGTTACGTGAAGGTTCCGAGCATATGCTGGTACACGAATTTGGACGTTAAAAAGCGTCACGAGGATCTCATAATGTACAAGAGCTATAAGGGAAATGAGGAGGATTATCCCAAGTATGACAATTACGACGCCATAAATATAGATAAGGTTGCGGAAATTCCATACGACTATTTTGAAGATATCGGAGTTCCGATCACGTATTTGCACAAGCATAATCCCGACCAATTTGAAATTAAAAAATTTCGCAAAGGAAATGATGAAAAAGACTTGACATACACCTTGAAGTCGGATAAAATCGCTAGACAGACAGACAGACAGACAGACAGACAGACAGACAGACAGACAGACAGACAG
>CAZXVF010000060.1:0-3376 GCA_964644445.1 uncultured Ruminococcus sp. | reverse complement strand
TTATAAGGTTAATTGCCGCGAAAGGCGTTTTACCCGCGAAGTTCGAAACGAAAAAGCCGTCAACCACGCTGTAAACAGATGCGAAGATCATCATTCCTATTGAGGGTGCAGTAAAGCGCAAAAGCCGTCCGAAGGAAAAATGGTCGGATAACTGAATGTTGTTTTGTTTTTTCATATGAGTCTCCCGAAATTAATAATAAAGTGATTTAAAGTATTCGGAAACAGCGGCGGCTGTTTCTTTAACACTGCGGTCGCTTGTGTTTACCGTGAGGTGATATGCTTCTTTACTTCCCCAAATACTACCCGAAAGAATTTCTCTCGTTTGTGCGCGAACCTTGTCAATTCTTTTCATTTCGCGAAGAAGCTCTTTATCCGAAAGCGTTTCGCCTTCTGCGGCACGCTCGCGGCATCTTTTAAGCTTTGCTTCTTTTGTTGCGCAAACGAAAATATTAAAGGGCTTGTAATCGTTTAAAATAATATCCGCGTTTCTTCCGACTATTACAAAGTCGTTCCCGAGGGAGGCAATATCCTCTATAACTTTTTTCTGTTTTAAAAGAAATTCGACCTTTGACGACTGAATGTAGTCGGGTGAGCCGAGTGTGTTTCGAAAGCTTATCGTCTGGTTTTTCCAGCCGTGGTTGTCAAGAACATCAACATAGCTTTTTGCTATGCCGCTTGTTTCGGCAACGCGTGAAATTATTTCGCTGTCGTAATAATCGTAATTTAAAATTTCGGCAAGTCGTTTGCCCAATTCGCGTCCGCCGCTTCCGAATTCGCGGCTTATTGTGATTATGTTCATATATGTTCCTCCAATTTTTCTATTTGCTTGCGAAAGGCTTCGTTGTAGCGTTCGTTTAAAGTGATGTACTGCTTAAACTCTTCCTCGGACCATTCGTTAAAGGCGTTGCATTCCGCGGTAAGAAGGGGAACTACCGTGGAATTTACGAGTTTTTTTCCTTCGTCGGTTATGTATATGCGCTTTTTCTTGCCGCCGTCGCTTTCGGAAACGACAATGCCTTCTGCTTCAAGCTTTCTTATTGCGGAGTTTACGGTCTGCTTGCTTATGCCGTTTTCACCGTAAATATCATAAAGCGGACAACTGCCGCCGTTTTCGTAAAGTGCGTACAAAACAATCATTGTGCTGTCCGAAACACCCAATATTCTCGAAGCTTTGTGATAAATTGCATCAAGCTCGTTTGAAAGACAGTTTATTTTTCGTACAATGCTTTTATAATCCGTATTCATAGTCGCTCCTTCTTTTATAATACCGACTAAGTATAGTACGAAATCGTACTATTGTCAAGAGGTAATGCGGGAAAGGTCGGTTAATTATTTTCGCAATTATTTTCGCACAGGAAAAATATATCCGAAATATAATTCTTTTGTGGAATAATACTGCGGTTTTATTGAAAATAATTTAAAAAAATTTAAAAAATAATGAAAAAACAATAAATATTGACAAAATGTTTCTATTGTGTTAAAGTAATGTTGCCGGCATGAATATATAACTAAGTTATATATTTATTTAAATTTACTGATTTGGAGGTAAACAAAAATGTTGAAAAAAATTATTGTTGTTGTTTTATGTGTGGTGTTAGCGTTGAGTGTTTCACCGATTTCATTTGCAACTTCTGCTAGGGAGCAATTGGACGAATCATCAAATTACGATTATTTGCTTGATTTAGGTTATTCGGGAGAGCTTTTAGATGGCTTGACGGAAGAGTGTTTGCAAAAAATGGTCGATATAATAGGCGATGATACGGTTTCAAATATTTATTACGGTGAAAATCAATCTAATTCTTTTGCGAGAGGGTCAATCCAAGAGGATTCACTGGATTTCAATATAGTAGCTAGTGAAATCGGTCCCAAAGACGAAGATTATATTAAGTGTGTATTTGTCGTGGTGACTTGGGAGTGGGCGAAATTCAAACCTGTTTATAGAGGAAAAGATGCGATTTCAGTTAATTGGGACTCTTCTGTGTATACATTTGGCAGCGATACTTTTTATGCTGCGGATTTATATAAATCAAATGTAGATGATGAATGGTCGATTAACAGTGAGTACACAACACTGACTTTGGCAGCTCAAGGTGGAATAGGACATTTTGCAGATTTAGAAGAGTTTAAATCATATGTTGCAGGCACAATGTTCTTTACTTTGTATCCGACTTCTCGTATGAACAAAGGTTCGACATATAGAACAACAATTAATGCTGAATATGTTCATTCAAAATTACCGTTATCGGGAGTATCTTTTGCAGTTGAGGGCGTTGGTATTGGCATAACTTGGAATAATTCAGCGGATTCAAGAGCGGATTCTTGTGATCTCAAATTTTCAAGGTGATTACCCATGAGAAATAGAACGAAATCATCGAAGTTTAAATCTTTGTTATCCGTACTGCTCTGCTTCGTTTTAGCGGGCTCGGTTGCGATTTTCGGCTTTGCCGCTGAGGAAAAGCACGATTATTCGCAGGATGAAATTTATTCGGCTTTAGTTTCGAAGGGCTGTCCCGAAGAAGTTTTCGAACGCTTAACGGAAGGGGCATTTAAAAAGCTCGGCGACAACATAGGCGAATACGCGGTAGGCGATGTCGAATATATCCCCGATTACAAAATCGACAACGACGGCAAAAATGCGGATTATGTAAAAGCGGATGTTTTGAAAATAGGACTCGAAGATAAAGAAACTGGTGCTTTCGAGGGTGCCGCTTTGTGTGTCCTTTGGGAGCTTGAAAGCAAGCCTTTAATAAAGGATGAAGACTATGTTTATTTCCTTTGGAACGGCACAGCGAACAATGTTCCGTACAAATTCGTTTACGGCGCGGATTCGTTTTATGCAGTAGATTTGTCTGACGACGGCTTTGTTGTGAATGAGTATAATTCGTTGGCATATGCCGGCTCTAACGAAATCGGGAATTACACCGATATTTCCGAAGCTTCGGGCGGAATTGCCGTTTTCAGACTTAATTGTGCGAGTGAAGAGGACGTTAAGGAGCTGTCGGAGCTTTTCTTCAAGGTGAACTACATACACAAAACCGAAACGCTTCAAACTGCTTTGGCAATTGCCTTGCCGTTGCTTATTGCCACCTTAATCATTGTTGCGGTTGTAATGCTTCGCCGCCGCAAGAAAAAGAATAGATAAGTTTTCCGAATTTCACGCCGATTGTGATGGAAGTATTTCAATCGGCGTGAATCGTCTTATTTTTCGGTTTCGATAATTTATACAAAAAATCGCCGAGGTTTTACGTTTAAAGTTCGAAATTAACAAAAATAACTAAAAGCATTTGTGCGTATTGACAATCGGGCGTGGTTGTGATATACTCCCATCTTTGACAGTTGTAAGAAAGAAAACTCCTCGCAAACCGCATAACAGCGC
>CAZXVF010000059.1:0-3394 GCA_964644445.1 uncultured Ruminococcus sp. | reverse complement strand
CATGATCAAGATCATCCCCATCCTCCTGGGCGTTGTGGGCTCCTATGTGGTGGCCCTGATAGTTGACCCCGCCGTGAGAGATAATCTTATCACCACCGTGGGCGAAGCTGCCTGGTTCGACCTGCCCATTCACTGGCACTCCACCGTCTTTGGCCTCTTTGCCGACGGCAATGTGGATGGCGGTATGCTTCTCACTTCCGTTATCACCATCGTTCCCCTGAGCCTTGCCACCATGGTTGAGCACATCGGCGATATCTCTGCCATTTCCTCCACTGTGGGCATCAACTATATCTCTGATCCCGGCCTCCATCGCACCCTCATCGGCGACGGCCTGGCCACCTCCCTGGCTGCCCTCTTTGGCGGCCCTGCCAACACCACTTATGGCGAGAACACCGGCGTTCTGGCTCTGTCCAAGATCTACGACCCCAGAGTCATCCGCATCGCTGCTGTGCTGGCTATCCTGTTCTCCTTCAGCCCCAAGTTCGCTGCCATCATCTCCTGCATGCCCGGCGGCACCATCGGCGGCGTGTCCCTGGTGCTTTACGGCATGATCTCTGCCGTTGGTGTGCGTAACGTGGTTGAAAACAAGGTTGACTTCACCAAGAGCCGCAACGTTCTGGTGGCTGCCCTCATCCTTGTCCTCTCCATCGGCATCACCTATTCCGGTGCCGGTTCCCTCCAGCTGGGCCCCATCAGCCTCTCCGGTCTGGCCGTGGGCTCCATCGTGGGCATCGTCCTCAATGCCATCATGCCCGGTAAGGACTATGAGTACGGCGCTGACTTCCAGGGCGACACCTCCGTCAACTTCATCGTCCAGTAATACATTGACAACATAACAATAACGGGAGTATACTTGATGTACTAGGTATACTCCCGCTATTTTTATGCCCGAAAGGAGATTGGCCGTGAAAAAGCTTCTTATTCTGACCCTTGTCCTGCTGACCTTGACTGCCTGCGGCAAAAATGATGGGGTTTTGCCGGAAATTGAACCGGAAATGCCGGAAAATATTGCGGTAAGCCCCGAGATGCCCGAGCTTGCTGAAAATATCCCGGAGCCAGAGGAGGACACCGGCCTCAATGGGGATTTTTTAGCAAAATACCCCATCGGAAAGCTGGAGGGCCTGACCTTTTCGGCTCAGTTGGAGGAAGGCAAGCTCCTGATGAGCCTGGACACGGCCTATGACGTGACCGTGGAGGGGGCGTATCTGTGCCACCTGGACACTGCCCTGTGGTATACCCTGGACTGGAGGGCCACAGGTGCCAATACCCTGGAAGCGGACTGGCCGGAGGAGCTGACTGACGGAGCGTTTTACGCTGTTTTGGATGTGAAGGTTCCCGACAGCGAAGGAATAGCCCTGACATCCTTCCTGGTTATGGGCAATTATGAAACGCCGCAGCAAATCAACCGGCGAACTCTCTTGTATATTGGCGATGCGGTCTATGAGGCAGAGTACAGCAGTGAACAGCTGAAAACCGCAGTTCCCGGGGAGCCCATAGGCGTGTGTCAGTGGAATATCAGTGACCATCTTCCTAAGGTGGAGGTGCCGGACTATGTGGAGATACGCTCCACGGATGTTCCCTGGGGTGAGATGGTCTATCAGCAGGAGGGGTATGACCCCAGCTTCCGGGTCTGCGCCAGGATAGAGCGTGGCGGCGAGATATACAGCTTTAGGCGCAACCTGAATGCGGGAGGAGATCATGACGATACCCCTGCTGACTTCTATGATGGCAGTAAGCGTCCCATAGATATGTACGGGGATTTTTCGGATCAGGTGGAGTTGATCCGTGTGGATATTGGGGGCTATATCGCAGCAGGAGAGATCTATGGCCATGAGGCCAGGGAGCTTACATCAAAGCTTTTGAACTGTGTTTATGAATTGTATGACCCTGAACTAGAAATCGACGATAAGGAATACTATTTGCTCACCATGGTCCTGAAGGATGGCAGCAGGGAAAGGGCTGTCATCAATAATGGTCTCTGCATAATGACAGCTACGTTCTATGTCCAGGAGGATATACTGGCCCAGCTGCGGGAGGCGGTGGTATACAGTGTCAAAAACATTCCTGACAACGCCAATAGCGGAGGTATTGTGGCTACCAGTGCTATTGAAGATGAAGAGAGAAACTGGACAGATGAGGAAATTGAATGGGTGACCCTGCGTTCAGGAATGGAGGCCCGGATAGACACTGTTGAGGGCGATGCGCTGTACTATACCTATGGAGTCAACGTTCAAAGCAGAAGTCTCATAGACCCGGGGTCAGTATCTTCGGTGCAAAAATACAAGAAGTATATTTACTACATCAATAGCGCTGGGGAGATCATAAGACTGCATCGTTTTGAGAAAAAGGATGAAATGGGATTTATGATAGCCGTTGGTGAGGACGGAGTTTTGAGCCATGTAAAGCTTGAAACCATAGACCCGGGACCATATACCAAGCTCCGGATAGTTGGTGAGTGCTTTTACACCCTGGATGCCGCCGGAACCCTCAAGGCTGATGGTGAGGTCATAGCCGAAAATGTGACGGATTTTGAGCCCGATTATGACGGGGTCTGCTATGTTGACGATTCCGGCCTTTGGCGGCTGAAGGATGGACAGCTGACCTGCATTGCCCAGGGGGATATAGACTGCTTCGCCTTTGCAGCGGCCAAGGTGTTCTACTCCACCGGCGGTGAGGTGATGAAGGTGAGACTTGCCGATGGAGTGACGGAAAGCCTGGGCAGGATGGATGCTCGCCGGATGGTTTGGACCACCGTGGATTCAGAAGAGTGCCTTATAACGGCAGACGAACAGGGATGCCTGACGGTCCGGTTCCTTGAGGGCAACCGGCGGAGCTTTGTCATAGCAGAGTCTGGTGTTGAGGTCATTGGGCTGGAGGGCAACTATGACCTTGTGGCCGGTGGCAGCGATGAGATGTATTACGTTGATTTGATCCGGCTTAGAGAGCAAAATGATAGTGACGACTGGACTCCCGGGGACCTGGGAGAGTATACTATCTCTACACGGACTTCCAAACTAATAGAAAAAGAACGTGCGGTGTGGTGCAGCAAGGTCAGAGATTATAATAATTACGATAAGAACGACATCATAACACATAGCAAGGCAGATGACTTTGCAGAAGATTCCTATGGATACACCGCCATAGAAAAACTGGCGGAGCTGCTGGATATAACATCCTCAGAGGAAGACTGCCGCTGGACCATCTCGGAAACCGACCTTGGCTGGCTCTTGGAGCACCCTGACGGCACCGCATATGAAATGGATATCGAAGCCAGGGAGCTGAAAAAAGTGGAATAAAATAAAATGGGTTACGCCACGTTTGGCGTAACCCATTTTTGTATTTATCCAAGCAGAGTCACATTCAGCAAGCCATAGTCGCACAGACCGGTGGTGAT
>CAZXVF010000058.1:0-3534 GCA_964644445.1 uncultured Ruminococcus sp. | reverse complement strand
AAGTTTTTTCAGTTTAATTGTTTTTTTCTGTTTTCCTTGATTTTTTATTACGGTGCCGCTTTTTGCATGAAATTATACTTGCGAGAATAGCAGGATATAATAAAGAACGGACAGTCCTACGGATATTACAGTGTAAATAACGTATCTGATTTTTCCGTTATCCGAGGTCACGAGTCGGAATATGAAGTATGCAAGGCAAGCAAGAGGCAGTCCAAACAACAAAACGTAGCACACTACTATATATATTAGCATAGCTATGCCGAAAAGGATGAGCAAAAGAAGTCGTATGACTCCGTCAGCCAGCAGAGTCAGAAGGGCTGTCACCAACACCAGTACTACTATCGGAATAAAGAGCAAAACCGCTAAAAGAACAACGAAGAAGTTATCAAATATGCCATCGGTAGTTCTCTCTAGCAGTCCAAATACTTCTTCTGCCAAAAACGGTATGCCTTCCATCAGAGTGCTGAACCAGTCTGCCAGCGCATTGAACGGAGCACCTACCCAGTCAAGATCTGTTGATATTAGTGCGATAGCACCTCCCAGGACCAAAAGCACGACTACGTTAATGACAGAGGCTATTGTAAACTCATATCCGCCGAAGGCGTCCGATGCTTTGCCGAAGAGCGAGCCGATCCACGAGAAAATACGTGAGAAGAAGCTTCCGATTGTGGGAAAAGTATTTGAGAAAAATCCGCCGATCGCTGAAAAGATTCGCGAGAAGAAATTGCCTATTGAAGAAAAGACCTTCGAGAAGAATCCGCCGATTCCCAAGCCCGATGAGCGATAGCTCTTGGATTTTTTGGGCGCTTTGGGAGAGTGCGTTGCCTTATAGATCGGTGCCGCCTTTGGTGCTTTAGTAATCTTGGATGTTTGAGTAGTCTTTGGTGCTTGTGTAACCTTCGGCGTTTGTGCATAGGAGCTTGAAGTGTATGTATAATCATACGTTGGGGAGGCGGTAGGTTGACTCTTCTCCTCATTTACCGTGTAAAGAGGTAATTCAACCGAAATGCCGCTATCCGATACTTCGGGAGATAAAACGGTGATATTAGCATCGGGATTATTCAGCCTTTTAAGAGCAGCTATAGCATCCTCATTACCACCATCAGCCGCCATAGTATACCATCTCTCAGCTTCTGCCAGGTCAGTGGGAATTCCTCGTGCATTTTCATAGAGCTGTCCTACGATGAGTTGGGAATCCGCGTTTCCACCCGTTGCTAATTCCGTAAATAGCTTGAGAGCCTTTTTTGTATCCTCTTTGACTCCTATGCCGTCGCGATAGCACGTGGCGAGATTGTATTTTGCATCATTGCATCCACTGCTTGCTGCCTTTTCAAAAAGCTGAAATGCGCTTTCTTTGTCCTCTTCTCTAGCCGCTGTTTCTAGAGTCCATTTAGCTAAATGATTTTGTGCAAAGGCATTCTCTCCTGCTACTGCATCCTGAAGTAAAAAGAACGACGTTGTAAAATCGTTTTCAAGTCCTCCAATGCCGTTTTCGTAGCATTTCGACAATTGATACTTCGCCGCAATATTTCCCTGTTCGGAAGCCTTTTCATACCACTTAACAGCATCTTGGTAATCTACGCTTACTCCGTTACCCGTGGTGTAGCACTCTGCAAGCTTAAACTGTGCTAACGGATCACCATCGTTCGCCATCCTTGTTAAGATGCTGATATCTATATCGCTAAATTCATATGCGGCAGAAGGATCATCTGCATTGACCATCGTATTCGTCAGCTTTATGCTTCCGTCTTCTATAGAAACAGGCATTTTTCCTTCAATGTCAAATTTTATATCCTTATCATCAGTGCACATTCGTAGCATTCTCCCTTCGGATAGATATTTTATTATGCAATTTTTTTCTTAAGTAATTTTTCAAAGATATGCAAGGATCGTTTCAGCCATGCGCTTGTGGCCGTTTGCGCTTGGGTGCAGGCGGTCGTTTATTGCGTTGCAATAGAAGGCTTTTGCGTTGTCGTCATTAAGCGGGAAAAGTCCGCTGTCACGGTACAGATCTATCAGCCTTACAGACCAGATATCGGCGCACCTACGGACGGCGTCTATATACTCGTCAAAGAAGTGTCCTATCGCATTGGCAGTGAGGTCATCGGGCTGTATATTTTCCGGACTGAAGCAGGCATATCCTCGGTGAATCGGAGTCAGTAAAATCACACGCGCCGTCGGATAATAATTTCTTATTTCGGAAAATGCGGTATTCAATCTGCCGCAAAATGTAAACTTATCATAGCAAAAACGGCGTTTTTTCCTGAGCTGTGACTGGAGTGGTTTTTCGTTGTCATCAAAAAGTGTGGTAACCTCGCCGACGTATTTCTCAAAGAAATCTCCTATCGGGACGTTATGATAAAAATCGTTTGTTCCCGTTAGGACGAACACCGTATCGACGTCGTTTTCCTGCTCTTTATGCATACGCTCTATCTGCTCGGTCAGTGCTACGGTCTGGGCGCCGTTGACACCGTAAGAGATAGCATTCACACCGAGTCTGCGTCCTATTTCATCAAAGTAGCGTTCACCGTCCTTGACGCCGACTCCCTCGGTTATACTGTCGCCTAAAAAACAATACGTTAACTTTTTCATTATACACTCTCCTGTAGATTTCTCCTTATTGCAAAACCGCATCGTCAAAATCCTATTTAAGTCCGAGTCTATTATATCACGGATTCTTTAATTTTTCAATAGGTTGATTGTTTGAATAAAAAATCCAACTCTTCCGAGTTGGACCTTGGCGCAGGAAGAGGGATTCGAACCCCCGTGCCTTTTGGGCAAACGGTTTTCAAGACCGCCTCGTTATGACCGCTTCGATATTCCTGCATAAAAAATGAGTTTCCGTCATACCATAAACAAAGCAGTTAGGTGACTTTTTCAAAACTGACGTGTATATCATATCATAATTTTGCAAGAGTGTCAAGCCTTAAATCAAAACTTTTTATTAATTTTCTGAAATTATTTGGATTATTTTTGATTTTTTTCAAAAAAGGTATTGACTTTTTTGCATGGTGGTGATATAATATACAGGCGATGTGGAAGACGCATGGTTGTTTATTTGCCGGAATGGCGGAATTGGCAGACGCCCGGGACTTAAAATCCCGTGAGATTTTTTCTCGTACCGGTTCGACCCCGGCTTCCGGCACCATTAATATCGCGGAGTGGAGCAGTCTGGTAGCTCGTCGGGCTCATAACCCGAAGGTCATGTGGTTCAAATCCCTTCTCCGCAACCAAAGGAACTAGAGATGCAAAAAAGTCTCTGGTTCCTTCTTTTTTTATTTTTACGCGCAAGGTGCAGTTCGGAGAAGGGATTTGAACCGCATATCCTTACGCTCCATGGGGACGCTCTGCGTTAGTTTGTATTTTTGGAAGAATGCAATGTGCATGCCGATATCTGAGAAGTTCACAAGCGAAGGATAGCAGAGCGGGATCCATTCCGCAGGTAAAAGTATATCTTGGCGCACAAAGCCTACTGCGGAATATTGCGTAATTCGACGGACTCTGACGGCGAATAGCAAATAACCCGAAATCAAG
>CAZXVF010000057.1:0-3666 GCA_964644445.1 uncultured Ruminococcus sp. | reverse complement strand
TACAGCTACACGGCGGATTTTACGGCGATGTCGGCGTACTCACCGGCCCGGGATACGATTTTAAACTCAAACCGAATCAGCAGTGGCGTGTAGGTTCCGTATTGGGCGAGTTGGGTGCTACACATCACAAGGCGTTCCAGGACGGATTTATGGCGAGGCAACATCATCACATTCCCGCAATTTTTATGGCCGACATAATACACGGCTGTCGCACGATATTTCCCGTCCCGATAGCGCAGGGCGCAAGTTTTGACCCGACTCTTTCCTATGAGATAGCAAGAGCATCGGCAAAAGAGGCTGCAGCTGCGGGACTTCATGTGACATTTTCGCCTATGGCAGACCTATGCCGTGATTCACGCTGGGGCAGGTGTATGGAAGGAACAGGCGAGGACCCGTGGCTTAACGCACAAATGGCATCGGCAACGGTACGAGGGTATCAAGGGGACGGAATAGATAAACCCGACACCGTAGCCGCGTGTGTAAAGCATTTTGCCGCATACGGTGCCGCGACGGCCGGTAAAGACTATTCGGGTGTTGAGCTATGCGAGAGGACTCTGTTAGAGGACTACCTGACAGCATATCAGGCGTGTATAGATGCCGGTGCGCCTCTTGTTATGACGGCGTTTAACACTATCAACAGAATACCCTGCACAACCAACAAGCATCTGATGAGAGATATCTTAAGAGATAAAATGTCCTTTGACGGGGTGCTCATTTCCGACTACGGAGCTATAGGTGAAACGGTCGCTCACACCTCATCGGAAGATAAGCGTGATGCTGCGAAAAAGGCAATGATAGCGGGAGTTGACATCGATATGATGAGCGACTGCTATATGATGAATCTTGAAAAGCTTGTAGCCGACGGCGAGCTTGATTCCGCACTTATCGATGAAGCCTGCTACCGAGTGTTAAAACTGAAAAACGATTTGGGATTATTTGAAAATCCATATAAAGGTGCATCGGAAGAAAAGGAAAATGAGCTGTTCTATTGCAAAGAACACAAAGACCTCTGCATTAAAGCCGCCGCAGAATCGGCAGTACTTCTTAAAAACAACGGCATACTTCCATTATCCGAAAAGAAGAAAATAGCGGTCGTGGGTTCTCTTGCCGGTAGCCGTGACATAACAGGCTCATGGGCGATATTCGCTCAAAAGGACAATACGGTTACTTTCGCCGAGGCACTCAAGGAGCGTTTGTCGAACACGGATATCACAGTGTTTGCCTATGATGAGCCGAGCGAGGAAATGCTTAACGCCTGCAAAGATGCCGACAGTGTGATTTTATGTCTGGGCGAAGAGGAAGGCAGAACGGGAGAGAGCAAGAGTGTTGTAAGCGTAGATGTCTTGCCGCAGTGCTACAACCTATTTGATGCGGTAAGCACAGTAAATCCCAATACCGTATGTCTTTTCTTCGGCGGCAGGCCGCTGACACTCGGCCACTTTAATGACTTAGCATCGGCCATTCTGTTCGCATGGTACCCCGGAACATTCGGAAATTCGGGAATTGTCGATTTACTTTTCGGCATGTCTAATCCCTGCGGAAATGTTCCCATGAGTTTCCCCTACAGAACAGGACAGCTACCCATAAGCTATGCCAACTTCACAACAGGCAGACCGGTTTATAATTGGGATCACTATATACCGTTTTCTTCCAACTATATGGATTGCCCGAATGTTCCGCTCTACCCATTCGGCTACGGGCTGTCCTATACCGAGTTTGAATATTCCAAACCGACTCTTTCAAGTGATACACTTAATTTCGGCGGTAAAATCACCGCTACCGTAACCGTTGCAAACACCGGAAAGTGTGGTGGAAAGACAACGGTTCAGATGTATATAAAAGATGTAAAAGGCTCTGTTGTCCGACCGGAAAGAGAGCTTAAAGGTATCGCTAAAATACATCTTAATGCAGGTGAAACGCAGACCGTTTCCTTTGACATCACCACCGACATGTTGCGGTTTTACGATGCCGATATGAATTATACGGCGGAGCGTGGTGACTTTGTCGTTTATATCGGTGATTCGTCGGCAACAAACAACGGCGTGGCATTTAAGCTTGTATAACGATAACACAAAAAACAGCGATAGGCACTGTTGTGTCTATCGCTGTTTTAATATTCTGTTTTACGGGGAGATCCCTATCACTCCACTGTATACTCTCCGCCGTCGGTATATTCCTCATATGCGGACGGAAGAACGATTTCTGGCTTTTCGCCGAAATTGATAAATGTATAGACGGCATCGACATAACCGCCAACCTCGACACCCATAACTTCCACCGCACAGTCGGCGTGGAGTGTCATCTCGTTTAAGACATTATCGGATGTGAACTTCATTCCAAAAACAATGTTTTCAAATGTCATTCCGTCTAATCCGCTCGATGCGTTAAGGAGTGAGGCAATATCCTCAGCATTCGGATAGAGGGTTATCTCTTTGGACTTATCGTCGTTTACAACAACTTCGATTCCGTCGAAAAGCTCCTTTGCCATAGTCGGAATATCATAGGAAGAAAACTGCTCTGCGACTTTGTTTGCCGTATCCGAATCGGAGCTTGTGGAGTATCTGATTTTCTCGCCGTCATAATCGACATATACAGTGTCGTCGATAACGGTAGTATACATCTTGTTATCATCTACATCGGTTGTCATCTGCACTATATCGTCCGCAATTTTAACATTGACACTGAGGGGTACCGAAAATTCGCTGCCCAAAAGATTAAGAGCAATCGTCATATCGCAGTCGGTTTCGTATCCGCCCGCCTGTTCTATCGTTTTTACGGCTTTGGAATAAAGAGAATATGCCGTGATCTTTTCGAAAAGTGTACAAGACGAAAACATCAGCATAGCAAGTACTATCGCAAGAATTGCTGAGAGTTTTCTTTTCATAAATTATCCCTCCTGTGAATTATCGTCGCCTACGAAGAAACGCTTGTATACTTCGATTCCTCCGGCAAGAAGTACTGTGGTTATTAACACGGACACCGCCAGCACTACCGTTGCGCCCGATGCACGCTTAGAATAATCATTGCCTGTAGCTATCGCATCGGAAGAGCTGTCACTCGGCTCGCCTTCTGTCGGACCTTGGTATTCACTTGACTCCGAATCCGACGGCAAAGTGTCGGAAGTAGATTCAGTCGTTGTCGTTACTTCGGGAGTGGTTGTGACTTCCGTGGTGGTAGACACGGTTGTAGTTGTCGCTTCTGTAGTGGTCGTTACCGTGGTTGTGGTAGCTTCGGTTTTCTTCTCTGTTTTCTTGGTTGTTTTCTCGGTGGTGGTCGTCTTTTCCGTTTTCTTGGTAGCAGTTGTTGTGACTGTCGGTTCGTCGTCTATGATTTCGTCCTCGTCGATTATTTCCTCTTCTTCCTCGTCTTGGCCGTCGTCAACATCTACCGAGTCGTCGTCTGCGAATGTCACCAATGATATAGCGCTTTCAAAGTTAACCGAATTTCCCGCACTGTTGATAGCACTGTCACAGGCGGCCATAATAAGCGAATTTTCAAATGAAGCATCGGCAACTTGGAACAAAATCGTGGCGATATCACCCGAATAATAATTATCGGTTTGGGCGCGGGTTTCGAATGTCAGCGTAACATTGCCGTCGCCCGTCTTCTGGTTAAAGCCGTCAAAGGCTCCGCCGTTTGCAACAGTTAGGAGAGTCAGCTGTGATG
>CAZXVF010000056.1:0-3831 GCA_964644445.1 uncultured Ruminococcus sp. | reverse complement strand
ACGCGATGGCGGGAAAAATCGATATGATTATCACCAAGTCCGTCAGTCGTTTTGCCCGAAACCTCATCGACTGCATCAGCTGGGTGCGCAGGCTGAAGGAACAGGATCCGCCGGTTTCGGTTCTGTTCGAGCAGGAAAACCTCAATACGCTGGATTCCACCAGCAACATCATCCTCTTCGTGCTGGCCATGGTTGCCGAGGAGGAATCGCACATGAAGAGCGAGGCCATGCTGCTCTCCCTGGAATGGCGGTTCAGCCGCGGACGCTTCCTGACGCCGAAGCTGCTGGGCTACGACAAGATCGAGGTCATTGAAAACGGCGTCCACAGGAAGAAGCTGGTCGTCAACGAGGAGCAGGCGCAGACGGTGCGGCTCATGTACTACATGCTGCTCAACGGCAGCACAACGGCGGAGATCGCGGAAACGCTGACCGAGCTGGAGCGCGAGACCGGCGGCCGGCGAAGGGACGGAAGCCCCAACACCCAATGGACGGCGACAGGCGTTGCAAACGTCATGCGCAACGAGCGCTACTGCGGCGACGTTCTCGCCCGCAAGACATGGACGCCGGACTTTCACGACCACAGGTCCGTAAAGAACCGCAGCAAGAAGAACAAGTATTACCAGCCCGCCCACCACGAGGCCATCGTCACCCGCGCCCAGTGGAACGCGGCTCAGCGCATCCTGAACAGCCATCGCTACCGGCATACCGGCGCCTACGTTCCCATGCGCGTCATTGATACCGGCGCGCTGCGGGGCTTCATTTCCGTCAACCGCTCCTGGGCGGGACATGAGGAGGATGAATACTACCGCGTCAGCCGCATCGCCATGGGCATGGAGGAGGGCGAGCTTCGCGCCGATCTGGAAAACGAGCATCTGCCCGACGCAGGACGGCGGTTGGCGGGCATGACCGACGACAACGGCATCCAGCGCATCTCCCGAGAGCTGAGCGACATGGAAAAGCGCGTCAAGGCGCAGCTGGAGGGCAAGACCATGGAGGAGTACGAACAGGAAAACGCCCCTCCCGTGAAAAAGGGCTTTCAGGTGGTCGGCGCAAACATGTTCAGTCAAGCCTTCGAGCCGGTCGTGCGCATCAGCAGCCGAAGCATTGCCTTCAACGCAAAGTGCATCGGCAAGCTCAATACCCTGTTCGAGGACGCCGACGGTCCCATGATCAAACGATGCCAGTATGTAGAGCTTCTCTTCAACCCGGTCGAGCGCATGCTGGCGGTCAGACCCTGCGCCCCGGAGCATCCCAACGCCCTGCGCTGGGCGACCGACGGCGGAACCTCCGTGCAGCTGGGCGCAAAGGCCTTCTGCACCCAGCTTTTCGGCATGCTGAACTGGGATGAGGGCTATACCTTCCGCGTGCCCGCCATGCTCCGATCAAAGGGCGATGAAAGGGTTCTCTTCTTCGATCTGGACAACTACATCGGACACGAATCGGCTGCAAAGAACGAAGAACAGCCCAACGAGTCCCGGCCTGAAATCATTGAGGACGAGGAAGAGGACGCGATGCAGGGCTTCTTCTACGCCGCAGACGAGGATGAGGGCGTCGAGATCACCGAGGACCCCGAGGAGATCGAGCGCAGGGTTCGCGAGCGCATTGAGCGTGAAAAGCGTACCTACGGCACGCCGGCCTTTGAGCACAGCGGCGGCACGCGGCTTCCCATGATCGACGATGACGGCGAATGGAACATCATGGCGGAAGCGGTCGTGCTCGACAGCGATCACACGGTGGACGCCTACGTCATCGAAAAGCTGCAGGACGATATGATGGAGGCGCTCTTTGCGCCCGCCGCCGAGCCAAACGAGGACGGTGACGGCGAATGAAGATCACGATCAAGAATCCCGCAAAGGCCAGACCGCTTTCGGCAAATGTTCGCAGGCTCATGACCATGGCGCGCGAATCCCCGCTGAACCCGGACGTGGAGAAGATCACCCGAAGCTTCAACGAGCGCGACCTTGCCTACTGCGACATGCAGGGCAGCATTTTCATGGCGGCCGTTGACAGAGGCGTGGGCATGGACATTTTCGCGCCGCTGTACATGACCAGCCAGCTGGCGGGCGTGATGGATCACAGCTTCTCGGTCGCGGGCGGCATGGAGGAGGACAGCCTTTCGGGACTGCTTCAGGTGCCCATGCTGCTCAAGTCCCCTGAAACAATCGTGGACGTGGTGATCTGGCTGAACAACATCGTAAGCCGGCTGGACAAGGGCAAATCCGCCAATCAGGCGGTGGTGGAAGCCTGCATCCGGGAGGACGCCGCCTCCCCGCCGGCGACGATAGAGGTGGAGATCGGCGAAGCGCCCGAAGAGATCGATATCGAGAGCCTGACGGACGAATATGAGTACGCCTACTGGCTCGGATACATCTACCGCTATGAATGCCTGCTGCACGACGAATCCAGCCGCATGGTTTACGGCGCCTTCAGCGAGGAATTCATGCGGGATACCTACAGGCAGATGTTTGCCGGAGACGCCGGCGAGGAGATTGCGCTGGCCGAGTGTGCGGACGAAATCTGCAGGCGGCTGGACAGCCTCCTGATCGGCAGGCTCTGGAAATAAGGAAGGGAGTTTTTCATGATGGACGACAACAAATACGGCTATCCCTACGGAAGCAGTCCGTATCCTCCGCGCGGCACGGGCGGCTATCCGCCGCAGTATCCTCAGCAGCCCCGGCAGCCGTACCCGCCCGCGCCGCAGGGACAGACGCTCGGACAAAGCATGGGCGCAATGCTGGACGGAACGCAGATTCTGACCGGCGAGGGCTTCAAGCCCCTGAGCCGGCAGGAGCGCGAGGAGGCCGCCCGAATTGCCGCCGAGGCGGGCTTTTCCTTCGACGGCTATCAGGTGGTGCGAAGGGAGTTTTTCTCCCATAAGTTCGACCCGACGCTGACCGTCCGCAGCAACGGCATCACCTTCAACAACGCCTGCATTTCCAAAATGGACGAGGTCGTCTACGTGCAGGTGCTCATCAACCCGGACACCGGCAAGCTGGTTGTCCGCCCCTGCGACGAGGGCGCGAGAGACGCGGTGCGCTGGTGCATTGCCAGGGACGACAAACGAAAGAGCCGGCAGATTTCCTGCAGCATGTTTACCGCGAAGCTCTACGATCTCATGGGCTGGGAAACGCTGTATCGCTACAAGATGCAGGGAACCCGCATTTCCTATCAGGGCGAACAGCTGTATGTGTTCGACCTGACCAGCACCGAGATCTTCATTCCGGCCGCGCAGGAAAGCAGTGAGCCGGACGGCAAGCCCAAAAAGAAGGCCGCCGTGCGGTTCCTTGAAAGCTGGCGGGATTCCTTCGGGCTTCCCGTCGCGGAGCATATTGCGTCAACGCAGGTCAATCTGGACGAGGGCTATGCGGCGATGGACGCCATGCAGGGAGAGTCGGCAGCGCAGATTCCGATGGAAATCATCGATCAAGAAACCGGAGAGGTGACCAGGGTATGAATGAGAGCATGTCGTTCATGAGAGACGAGCCGCTGGTGATGACGCTCTGCCCCGAGGAGGAGAGCATCCTGCTGAACAAGAACGTTCTGGAGCATCTGGAGCAGCCGCGGCAGGTGCAGATTCTGATCAATGAGGAACAGGGCATGCTGCTTCTGAAGGCATGCTCGGTAGAGGATCGGGAGGCTGTGGTGATTCCGCAGCTTCCGCCCGATCAGCTGGAGGTCAGCGGGGCTTCCCTGCTGAAGCGCGTCCGCCGCCTGATGGGCTGGAACGACAATTGCCCAAGGCAGATCATGGGCTTTGCCATTCCCGAGCATCATGCGATTGCATTTGATTTACAAAGCGCTGTTCCGGTGCAGCTGAAGCCATCAGGCGGG
>CAZXVF010000055.1:0-3888 GCA_964644445.1 uncultured Ruminococcus sp. | reverse complement strand
TCGCGCCCAGATTGCCGCCGAATTTGTCGAAATGGTGGCGCATGGAGCCTGCGGTACGGTTGCGGTTGTCGGTCATGGTCTCCACGATCACGGCCACGCCGCCGGGGCCGTAGCCCTCGTAGGTGATGGATTCATAGTTGTCGCCACCGGCACTTGCCGCCTTTTCAAGGCAGCGCTTGATATTGTCGTTGGGCATATTGGCGGCCTTTGCCTTGGTGACGACGGTCGCCAGACGGGAGTTGTACGCGGGGTCGGCGGAGCCGCCCTCTTTAACAGCCACGATCAGCTCTTTGGCGATCTTGGTGAACGCGGCGGCACGCTTGGCGTCCTGCGCGCCCTTGGTTTTCTGGATATTATGCCATTTGGAATGTCCTGACATATATTTTCTCTCCTATTCGGGTTTATTCAAAAGTTCCTGTCTATTCTAGCATTGAATGCCGAAAAAATCAACTGTTATCTGAAAAAACCGAGCAAATCGTGCTACTTTGGCGGATCCCGTTCTCTCCGTTGACCACGCGCTCGCCCCATTGGGGGGATAACTGCGTGCCAGCCCAGTCGCGGCTGAGATCCATGACGTCCGTGCCTGCATTTCCTTTCCAGCACCACGCAAGATATCCAAGCGCGTTTTGCGCGCAAAACGAAAGAAGATAGTCAACGTCGACGGTTTTGCCGTTATGTTCGTTTCCGAATTCACCGACGCAGACGCACAGCCCTGCGTCCATACCGTAGCGAAGATGCTGCTCGATTTTGGCGGCGGAAATGCCGACATTATCGTAAATGTGTAGGGAGAAAAGCACGTTTTTGAGCGGATCGGCCTGCAAAATTTCTGCGCCCGCGAGCGCCATGCAATGCCCGTTTTGGCCGCCGCCGAAACAGTCGACCATGATGGCATGGTTGAGTCCGGCTTCGCGCAAGAGGGGAATGACCTTAAGATAGCCGCTTTTCCATGTGGAAACATTGGAGTTCGTCGGCCATTCGTTGGCGATGTTGATGATCACGTACGCCTCTTCGCCGATGAGGATCTCTTTCAGATCGATAAAATATTGCGCTGCGCTGTGCAAATAGCGCGTGGAATTGACGCTTGTAGTGTCGTGCACCTCCAAGATGGCGATCAGACCGTTTTGCTTGCACAGGCGGATGATCTTCGCGACTTCGGATGCGTCGGTCCGCGACCATTGCTGACCGTCCGTGAGAACGATGCGCACACAGTTGCTTCCCGTTTGCGCGATGGCGCGAATCGTCGTTTCCAATTCGTCCGGGAACCACGTGTGCATGTGATTGATCCCGCGCATGAGAAACGGCTCGCCGTTGGCGTCGCGCAGGAGCGCGCCGTCCACGTGAAAGCCGACGGGCGAAACGGTGGGGGAGAGCGCGGTGTCGGTGACGGTCGTCTCGGTGCTCGTCGGCGCTATGGGGGCGCAGGCGCTCAGCAGCGCGGCGATGAGCAAGAGCGCAAGAAGCAACTTTTTCATAAGACTACCTCTTGGCCGTCAGAAAAAGCGCATACAATCGGTGTGCGATTTCGAAATTTCGACCTGCACGTCCGGGAATGCCACGCGCAATTTGTCGGCCAGAACGGCGACGATCGGGTTTTCCGTTTGGAAATGTCCCGCGTCGATCAAATTCAGCCCGAGATCGTGTGCGTCCCAGAATTGATTGTAGCGGATATCGGCGGTGACGAAGGTGTCGCACCCGGCGGCCACGGCGTCCAGGATCTCGCCGCCGCAAGCGCCTCCGCCGACGGCAACGCGGCGCACGGGGCGGCCGCCGTCGACATAGCGCAACCCTTCGCAACCGAGAGTTGCCTTCAGGTGCGCCAAAAAGTCGGGCAGGGGGGTCGGCGCGATCTCACCTGCGCGCAGAAGATGTTCGCGGCCGATCACTTCCACGTTTTGTAAACCGATGGTTGCGGCCAAAACGTCGTTGACGCCGCCGTCGGCGCAGTCGAGGTTGGTGTGCGCGTTGACGGCGCTGATGCCGTTGCGGCACAGCGCGGCGATACAGCGGCCGACGGAAGTGTCGTCCGTGACGCTTTTCGGCGCAACGAAAATGAGCGGATGGTGGGTGACGATCAGCTCTGCACCAATCGCGGCGGCTTCAGCGCATACGGCCTCAAAGGGGTCAAGGGCGACAAGGAGCTTTGTTACGGGTCTGTTTCTGCTGCCGCAAAGCAGCCCCACGTTGTCCCAGTCCATTTTCAGCTCGCGCGGGGCGAGCGTTTCCAGATATTGCAAAATGTCGTTGACAGTAGTCATGGGAGTTCCTCCTTTAAAAATGCCAGATCGGGATCCTGCGCCAGCGCTTCCAGCTCCGCCAAAACGATCGCCGCCGTTGGATCTGCATTTTCCCTTCGGGCGTTGACGACTCTTTGCTGTGAACGAAGGGTGCGGCGGTAATACTCCGCCGTTTCCGCGCCCGGGTTTTCCAGCATTGCCGGGGGAAAATACCATTGCCCGGGGGTGAGGGGACGGCGGTCGGGCTTGTAAAATACGTCCATCACGGTGTACAAAAACCGTCCGTCGCGGAGTACGGCTTCCTCTTCGATGTACCAGCCGTTCTCCGATAAGTAGCGGCGCAGGGTCGGAGTTTTGCTCTGGCATTGGAGGATCAAGCCGTAGTGCTTGCTTTTCAGCCACGGGGCGGCCTGCAAAACGGAGATGATCGTGTCCGCGCCCATGCCGGCACATACCAGAACGTCGAAGTCGGGGGGCATATTTTTCAGCCCGTCGGATAGGAAAAAGCGCATTTTGTCGGCCACGCCGTATTTGTGGGCATTGCGGAAGGCGGTCTGCAACGGAGCTTGGTTGACGTCGGCGGCGAGAACGGTGCGGGCGATGCCCTGCCGAAGCAGATAAATGCCCAAATAGCCGTGGTCACAGCCGATGTCCGCCACCCGTGCGTCGGGCGGGACAAAGGCGGCGCAGGCAAGCAGCCGCGCCGAAATCGGAACGTTCATCGGGTACCTCCGAAAAATGGAAATGCCATCCCGGCAAGGGGATGGCACAGCCGGTTTATTCTGCCTTGGCGGCCTGATCGGCCTCGTAAGCCTCCAAGAAATGGTTGAGCTGAGCAAGGAAGGGCTCGCAGTCGATGCCGTGGACCATGCAGGCTTCTTCCACGGTCTCCCCCCGGGAGGAAGGACAGCCCAGACAATGCATTCCGATGGCGAAGAACAGGGGAGCGGCATGGGGTGCAATGTCCAGCACGTCGCCGATGATGGTAGTTTTTTCGATTTTGACAGCCATGTATCATGACCTCCTGATGAATTGTGTGCCCTTATTATAACCTCATTTGCGGCAAATAGCAAGAGGAAATCCGCAAAAGCGGCAAGAAAACTCATTCGTAACGAAAATCGTTCGGAAAAGTTTACGATTCCGTTACAAACCGTCCTCTTTTAACGGATAAAATAATACAAAATTTTAGAACAAGGATGTGTTGATGAATGCTGGAATTGAAGCAAATCGTCAAAAACTATTCCGCGGGCGACGGGCTTGTCCACGCCCTGCGGGGGATCGATCTGAAATTCCGAAAAAGCGAATTTGTGTCCATTTTGGGTCCGTCCGGCTGTGGTAAGACCACCTTGCTGAACATCGTCGGCGGCTTGGATCAATACAGTAGCGGCGATCTGGTGATCAACGGCCGCTCCACCAAGGATTTTAACGATCGGGATTGGGACGCCTACCGCAATCACTCCGTTGGCTTTGTGTTCCAAAGCTATAATTTGATCCCCCATCAAAGCGTTTTGCAGAACGTGGAGCTGGCGCTGACCCTTTCCGGCGTTTCCCGTGCGGAGCGTCGGGAACGGGCGAAAAAAGCACTCGAAGACGTCGGCTTGGGCGACCAGTTGAAGAAGAAACCGAGCGAAATGTCCGGCGGTCAGATGCAGCG
>CAZXVF010000054.1:0-4025 GCA_964644445.1 uncultured Ruminococcus sp. | reverse complement strand
GGGCAGCCGTGGTCAATTGCAGCACTGATGTGGATATCACCGCCGATTCCGGCACAGGCCGTGCCACCGTGGGCGGTCTGGTGGCTTGGTCCAGCGTAAAGGGTCTGTTTATGAACTGCTACACCCTGGGGGATGTGAAGGTCATAACAGAGTGCGCAGCCTATGACAACGTTGGTGCCATGTTTGGGCAGCTCAACGGCATAGTTTACAACTGCTACACTGCCGGAACTATTGTGCTGACTTCCGTAGCGGCTCCCACTCCTGCCGGTGCCATCGCCGGCAACCTCTCCAGCGCATATGTGGACAGCTGCTATTACCTTTCTGACAATGAAAATGTCGTTGGCACAGCCACCGGCACCTATAACAGCGGAACAGTCCTGGCCAAGACCGGAGATGAGCTGGGAGAGGAAGCATTTGTTCAGCTTCTTCACGAAAATCTCTCCACTTCTGCCATTGAAGTGATGAAGGCCAACACCGAAGAAGCAGGTGTTAACGGCTGCGATGATTTCTCCGCTCTGACCCAGCGTGTGGACAATAAATTCCAGGATTGGACCCTGGAAGAAGGCACCGCCGTGCTCAGCGGCAGCCTGTGGACCAGCGGCGAGATCGATGATGACCTTTTTGCCGCCGGTGACGGCACCCAGGAAGCCCCCTATATCATCGAGACTGAGGAGCAGCTCCGTGGTTTTGCCCTGTCTCTCAATGACAAGATAGACTACACCAACCAGTTTATTGCGCTGGGTGATGATATCGACATTTCCGGGGAGGATTGGACCCCCATTGGCGGCAGCTCCTATCTCTTCAACGGCACCTTTGACGGTGTAGGATACACCATCTCCGGCATGAGCCTGGGCGCAGAGGACGATCCCTATGTCATGGACAGCGAGAACTTCTTCATTGGCCTCTTTGGCATCCTTGGCCCCAAGGCCACTGTGAAGAACGTTGATTTGGAAGATATAGCTATCTACACCACCTATGTTGCCAGCGGCTATGTGGGCGGTATTGCAGGCATCACCCAGGGCTCCACTGCCAGCGATGACTATTCCGGCCCCATGATAGACAGCTGCTCAGTTTCCGGTACCATTTCCCACACCGGAACCAAGGGCAACCAATTTGTAGGCGGCCTGGTGGGTATGCAGTATAAGGGCGTTATCATCAACAGTGCTGCTCAGGTGAATGCCTCCGGCGTTGTCACCTCCGGTGACCTGGCTGAGGTAGGCGGCCTGGTGGGCCTTAACAACCGTGGCCTGGTGGCCAACTGCTGGTCCGACAGCACCATCTATGGCAGCGGCAACCGTGACAACGGAAATGAGGGCATGGCAGCCGTCAGCAATCTGATAGCCTGCAATGCCGGTTCCCTGGTGAACTGCTGGGCCTCCGGCGACGTGACCACCTGGGAACACAGCACCTACGCCGGTATGGTCACCGGCTGGGTAACCGGCATAGGCAAGAGCTACACCTGCTGGTATGACCTGGACAGCTCTATGACCCTTAAAGCTGGGGATGAGTATCCTCAGTATGTGAGACCCGTGGAACCCATCGGTACCAAGGTATCCTCCGGCGTCAGCGATGAAGGCGATGCCTACACCGGCGGTCTGGTGGACAGTCTCACAGGCTATAGCGCAGCAGATTACAAAGGTCTCGCCCAAAAGCTCAACAATTCCTTTGCCTTCTTCCCTGTGGACATTGAGATATGGGGCCTGGAAAAGGATGCCCTGAAAGAATGGGTGTATGATGACAACAGTGGTCTTGTGACCTTTGGCGAGGGTAGCGGTCAGGTGACCTATGTCCAGCCTGAATGTGAAAAATATGTGGCTCCTGAGCAGGTCCTCCGGGATGGCTGCTGGTATGGCCGGGACAATGGCGGAACCACCATTTTGAAGATCACTGTGGAAAATAGCACCGTTACCGATATTGAGGTTCTCCAGGGCAGCAACTCCGGTGATGCCTATGAGGAGGCTCTGGAAAAAGCCGAATTCAAGTCCACATATGGTGACTTCTCCCACTATGAAGCCGCTGATACCGGCAGATTTGCCGGAGGCACCGGCACAGCCGAGGATCCCTACCTTATCTTCAACGAAGACCAGCTCCGCTATCTGGCCTATTCCATCAACGAGGATGTGGAGTGGTCGGGTGTCTGGTTCCGGCAGACTGCTGATATCGACCTTGAGGACGGCGACTGGCTGCCCATCGGTTGGGCCCTGTATGGCGATGTGAACGGAGCCAAGACCCTTATCGGCGCATACCCCTTCCGGGGTAACTATGACGGCGGCGATCACACCATCACCGGTCTTGCCATCGGCACCGCCGAAGCTCCTGCCGACATGGTCACTGCCGGACTCTTTGGCCTGACCACCGGTGACTGCTATTACAACGACCCCCTGGATGGCACCGAGCAGACCGTGGAGCTGAAAAACATCCATCTGCGGAATGTAGATATCCATATATCCACCCGATACGAGACCTTTGCAGGCGGTCTGGTGGGCAACGGCCAGTACGGTATCTATATCGACAACTGCTCTGTCTCCGGCAGCATCAGCACCACCACTTCCGAAAGCTTCTCCCGGGGCGGCGGTCTTGCCGCCAGCGTCCTGCGTGGTTCCATTACCAACAGCTGGGCAGATGTGGATGTTGTTGCCGTGACAGATACCAACCATGTGTATGCCGGAGGACTTTTCGGCATGGATAACCGTGTCACCGTTATCAACTGCTACTCCCTGGGCAGCGTCACAGGCAATTCCACCAATAACAACAAGGTCCATATCGGCGGTTTGGCAGGTCAGGCAGGCGGCATCCACATCAACTGCTATGCCGCAGGAGACATCGTTTCCTACAAGACCACCACTGACGTGGGTATCCTCAGCGGCCGCTCTGCCGGTATAAACATCGAATACAATTGCTATTACAACACCGAAGCACGTTTGGCTCAGGGTGACACCACCGTTTCCCCTGCTGTGGCCAACGGCGTGTCCGTCAGCACTTCTGTGGAAGTGAATGTTGAAGGCAAAACTGCCGCTGAGCTTGCCAGCCAGGAATTTGCCGACCTGCTGAACAGCAATATCACTGACGAAAACATGGCAGATGTCCTGGCTGTGGTGAATGACGCCATTGAAAATCCGGGCAGCGGCCTGACTCAGCTGAATTACTACCGCAACAATGCCCTTTTGAGCTGGGTATTGGAGGACGGCGTGGTGACCTTTGGCACCGAAGGTGACGAAGGTCCCGATGAGCCTGAAAAGCCCGATGTTCCCGTGGTTCCCTCTATTCCCGGCAAACCCAGCAAGCCCGGCAGCGGTTCTTCCAAGCTGGACGAGATTATCGACAGCTATGTGGAGGAGACCGAGCCCGTCATCAGCTTCAGCGATGTGAACTCCGGCGATTGGTACTATGACTACGTTATGGATATGGCCAACGCAGAGGTCATCAACGGCTATCCCGACGGTACCTTCCGTCCTCAGGGTGAAGTCACCTGGGGCGAAGCCTTGAAGCTGGTGATGAAGGCCGTGGGTTATGGCGACATTGAAGCCGTTCCCGGTGGTCACTGGGCCAGCGGTTACATGACCAGAGCCCTGAATGACCTGCTTCTCAGCTCCGAAGTCGATTTGGATGCCGCCATCACCCGTGGCGAGATGGCAAACCTTGCTGCTAATGCCCTGAAACTGGCTCCCAGCAGCATCGAATACCCCTTCGAGGACTACGCTCCCGAAGCCGCCGTGGCACTCTACGCCGCTGGTATCATCACCGGCAGCCTGGATAACGGCCACCTGCTCTTCCGTGCCGACAGCACCATCACAAGAGCCGAAATGGCAGCCATAATCTGGAGAGTGTATAACAAGTAAAAAATTTTTCCCGGCTGAATCTTTCAGCCGGGAAATTTTTTGCAGAGGTTAGGGGTTATGGAACGCTCTACTCCACAGAAGCGGCCTTTTCCAGGTAGCGGTCATATGCACCCTGGTAGATCTCGCAGATACGGTCGATGTTGCTGCCGAAGGAGGATTCCAGCTCGTCCACCCACTTGTCATAGT
>CAZXVF010000053.1:0-4077 GCA_964644445.1 uncultured Ruminococcus sp. | reverse complement strand
TGTTCCTGAATCTGACGTAATATCCTATGACTCTCGCGCAATCACTTCCTGATTTTACACAAAATACTTGGAAAATATAAAGTATGCTTAGCAAAATAGGCGTTTTATCTTAAGAAACGGAACGATCAACAAAAAACAAAAGCGAGCCGCGCAAAATTCGCACAGCCCGCTTGATAATATTTTAATACCGATGTTATTCGTGTCAGATAATCTGATCTCTCATATCGGTATCGGTGATGTCACGGTAGAACGCTGCAATTGCTGCCTGCTCATAGGGAACTACCCAAAGTCCGGCTATGCCGAGCGTGAAAACGGTAAGGATATTCCAGCCGATAAAGCTGAACATCATACAGAAGAATCTCCAGCGGTTGCCCTTCATAATGCGTCTTGATTCTTTAAGCGCCTCTCTTGCGGAAAGTTCGGGATGTTCTGCCATTACGTAGGATACCATAACGTAACTGAACGACGCCATAATTCCGGGGATCACAAACAAGAGTGACCAGAGGAAGATGTAAACGGACTGAAGGATTCTTGCTCCGAAGGCCTTTTTCCACTCGTCAAAGTAATCAAAGAGTGTTCCGACTCTGACATCCTTTTCGTCCACGAGATCAAGATTGAATCTTGAATATCCTATAGATACCGCACCGCCGATGATAATATAAATGAAACTGAAAACAACGGCAAGCACCGCAACGATGCCTATGACTGTAACCAGAACGGTGAGTATCTCGGGATCAATGTCTAAGTTGCCCGTAAAGCCGAAGTCGGGATCTATGGTATCACCGCCCGAACTGCTTGATGACGAGCTGAAGGAAATCGAGCCGTTACTCGTAAGACCGCCAAGCAGGGAAGCAATAAATCCTGCGATAATAGCAACGAACCAATGTCCCTTAAGGGCTTCTCTTGCCCTCTTTCTGAAATCAGATGCTAATTTCATTTTTTGTTTCTCCTTTGTAAAAAACAGATTTTGAATTTGTATGTAATTTAATTAAAAAGTACTGAATATGTAAACTTAACTTGTCGAAAGCGCGCTCTACTGTAGCGCGACCGTGATTGATTCCGCAGATCGCAAACCGTGATAATTTATCCGAGCGGAAGATACGTTATCATAATTGGGAGGATCTCTTGCCAGAAATACCAGATCTGGAAGCCGTATACCGCCACCATCGAAAGCGTGAACAGAGCTGCGAAAGGCTCGCTTATGAAAATTATCGAAAAGACTATTGCGGCAATGATAGGTATCAGGCTTATAAGCTCCATAATTACCGTGGGACCTGCAACGGTGAGAAGCAAAGAAGTATTTTCCGTAAAAACGCAAAAGCTCGCAGGAAGGTGCAGAAGATTCAGCACTAGAAAGCCGAGCGCGGGTATGCACAAAATTATCTCATCAAAGTCTTTATGCATCATTACACTACCTCCTTTTTCGATCGGTGTTTCTTTTTTATTATATCACCGTCTCCCCCTCTTGTCAAGTAACAGCCCGCTCTTTTTTATCACCCGTTTTTATCAGGTTGCCGCTGTGTGAATCCGCTTTTTTGACTTGCTTTCGCTTTGCGTACCTCTTAGCATCCCCTCCGTGATTATTTTGTACAAAAGGGTAAAGCGAATTTTGTGTAATTTAATTAAAATTAATATTTCTCGGGCGCGCGTGTTGACAAAAAAGGAAAAAAGTGCTATACTCTAAATGCGATACTATTTTCCGTACGTAAATAAATATATTATATAGGAGAATTTGTTATGAGTAAAAAGAATTCCCAGACCGCACCGTCGCAAAAGACAAAGGTGCTTTCTACAGGTGCTTTCGGTACTATTCTGAAGAGCATGCTCATTTGTGCCATCATCGGTGCCATCGTCGGTATCGGAATCGTCGTAGCGTCAAACTTCGGTATTGCCCTTCTCGATTCACCGACAGCACAGAGACGCCAGAGAGCAGCAGTTCAGACAACCTCCGAGGAAGTTCAACTCAAAGAGATCGATCTTAGCGGCGTTACGTTTGCTTTTGAACCCGTAACCTATAACGGCAAGGATCATAAAGCGGAGATCAAGGGTACTCTTCCCGAGGGCGTTACCGTTAAGTATTACAACAATGTACATACGGATGCAGGCACTTATACCGCTATCGCCGTTTTCACTGCCGAGGGCTATGAGGCTGCCGAGATGACTTGTAAGATGGTTATCAATAAGGCGCAGATCGATACCTCCGATATAAAATTTGAAAACAAAACCTGCAAGTACAACGGTGAAGAGCACAAGCTCGAGATAGTAGGCAAGCTTCCCGAGGGTGTTCAGGTTATCTACGTAGGTAATTCCGTTAAGAATCTCGGAGATCACAAGGCATATGCTATACTTTACGGTGATAACTACGAGGATACCGTTCTTTACGCTACTATCAGCGTAGAGGTAAACGATATTGAGGGAATCACTCTTTCGGATAAATCCTTCAGTTACGACGGTACCGCGCATAAACTCGGTTTTAGCGGCACGCTTCCTAAAGGAGTCAAAGCCGAGTGGAGCGATGATTCATCAAGAACCGACGTCGGTACTACGACCGTTACTCTTACGCTTTCCGGTTACGGATACAATACCAAGGTACTCGAAGCAGTGATAACCGTAAATCAAGGTGATCTTGACAAGGTTCTCGGCGTTAAGCTCGAGGATACTACCTTTACTTACGATGGAAACGAACACGGACTTAGTTATTCCTCTACCGCAAAGCTTCCCGATGGTATAATCGTAACGCGGGATAATAATTCCTTGACCGACGTAGGCGCGAAAGAGGTTACTTTTAACTTCCACGATGAAAAGGGAAGATATAAGGACTTGACCTTGTCCGCCACCCTTACCGTCGTTGCGGCAGACATTTCGGACCTCTTCGTGTTCAACGATGCAGACTACAATTACAACGGCAGAACCAGAACGGTGAGAGCGGAATATTACTCCGACCTTCCCGAAGGTATCACCGTTAAATATACTTGCAACGGCAAGACGCAGGAAGAGCCCTTCTCGTTCACGAACGCGGGCACTTACACGATTACCATGGTTGCCGAAGGCAATGATAATTACGAGACGGTAAAGAAAACGGCTACGCTTCTTATACAGAAGGCAGGTCTCGGATTCTACGTAGATATAGACCGCAACCAGAAGTTCACAAGCAACGGCAGAGATCATCTTCCCGAATATGAAATTAACGAGTTCGCTCCAGAAGAGGTTCTTGAAGATTCCGTGGTTTCGTATTTCTATAACGGTCAGCAGATTACAACCGGATTTGATCAGCCCGGCGAATACGAGGTCGTTGTCGTGATAGAAAGCGCAAACTACCGTCACGAAGAAGAGGTTACCGTTAACGTTAGCTACAGCCCCGTTATCATCCTTTACGCGATACTCGTGGGTGCTGTCGTCGGTCTCGTTATCGGAGTAGTTGCTTCTATATTCGGCGGCAACGGCGATAAGTTCTCTCAGCGTCATTTCGCTATCCCGAGAGAAGGCGTTCTCAAGGTAAGAGGTGCGATCCTTTGCGAGAGCCGTGCTAAGTGCAAGAATACGAAGAACAGCGGTAGACTTTATCTCACACCTCAGACCGTAGAGTTCTATGCCGAGGATTACAAGAAGCCCGAGAACAACTTCCTTATCAATCTCTCGGATATCAGAAGCGTACAGGTGCTTTCCTCTAACAAGATAGTAATTCATGCAAACCATAAGGAATTTACGTTCACGGTTCCCGCAGGTCGTGCAGACGAGTGGAGATATCAGATAGTTAAGGCTTAATCCTTCTGACTAACCGAAAAAACAATAAAATCAATTTTTACCGCCGAGGAATAATCCCCTCGGCGGTTTTTCTCCGCAATAAAGCAAAATCTAAAATTCACCGAAGCTAAAATGCAACGGAATATACTTGTCAAAGAGAAATAATACAAAAAACAGAGGCAAATTTCTGCGGTATCAAGAACTAATGATTAGAAAATGCAGGCACTAATGTGCGCCACGCAAAAAAAGCCGCAGGCATAATATCCTGCGGTAAAAGATAAAAGAGAATATATAAAAGATAAATTTTACTTGTTCGCAATTCTGTCGGTGATG
>CAZXVF010000052.1:0-4404 GCA_964644445.1 uncultured Ruminococcus sp. | reverse complement strand
TTGTCAACACTTTTTTTCATTTTTTTCGAACTTTTTTGCTCAAACCTCCAACGCCCCCGGGCGAACCGCCCCGTCGCGGAAATTCAAAAAAACGCCGCAAACCCTTGATATATAAGGCTTCGCGGCGTTTTAACCGTATTCATATTCACTTCAATTCTCGGCGTCAAAAACCTTTTTCACCGTCGAATTTTCCCGTATTTTTTCAAAATCCTTCGAAAAATCAAAAGAAAATATTTTTAAATTCGGAAAAAGTTCTTTTAAGGGCACAAGCACAAAATCGCGCTCACCTATAAACGGATGCGGCAATTTAAGCTCTGCCGTATCGGAGGTTTCGTTTTCATATATCAGCAAATCGAGATCCAATATCCGAGGTCCGTTTTTAAATTCTCTTTTTCTGCCGAACGCCGCTTCTATTCCGAGACACACTCCCAAAAGTGCCTGCGGCGAAAGCTCTGTTTCCGCCTCAAACACACCGTTGTAAAAATTGTCTTGCTCTTTATATCCCCACGGTTCCGTTTCATACACAGACGACATTCTTAAAAGCTTCACCGTCGGTACTTTTTCAAGAGCTTCTTTTGCATTTACTATATTTTCGAGTCTGTCACCCATATTTGTGCCCACGCCTATAAGTGCTCTGCTCATTTGCCGTCGCCTCTGCTTCTTGTAATTTCCACCGCAACATATCCGAAATCGGCTTTAATAGGCGCTTCGGGCTTTTTCACGAGCACCGTAACCGACTTCACCTGTTCGTAGCTTTCCAAAATCGCACTTGCCGTAACCTCGGCAGCCCTTTCAATCAAATCGTATTTTTCCGCGGTAAACACAGCCCTTGCCGTTTTCAGCATTTTGGCATAGCTCACCGTGTCGTTAAGATTATCGCTTTCTCCCGCTTTTTTCAAATCGACTTCCGAGGTAATGTCCAAATAAAATGTCTGCCCGTCGCGTTTTTCTTCCGGGTTCACCCCGTGATACGCAAAAAGCTTTAAATCATTAATAATAATTTTATCCATTAAAATCCGCCTTTCTTAATCGCTTCAACCGTTTTCACCGCATCAACCGCCGCTTTAACGTCGTGCACGCGCAAAATTCCCGCACCGAGATATGCCGCAACACTTTCCGCAGCAACCGTTCCGAACAGTCTGTCCTTCGGCTCTTTTTCACCCGTTGCCTCACCTATCACCCGTTTTCGTGAAACACCCACAAGAAGCGGTCGAAACGCCGCAAACTCTTTTGTATTTTTAATTAATGTCAAATCCTCCTCGCGTGTCTTCCCGAAGCCTATGCCGTAATCGTAGCAAAGACTTTTTTCGTTTATTCCGTATGCGAGTGCTTTTTCCTTCATTTCTTTAAAAAAATCGAGAACAGCCGAGACCACACCGTTTTTATATAAAGCTTCTTCCCGCGACGATTTTCCGCCGGTGTGCATAAAAATCCACCCCGCTCCGTGCTCTTTTACAAGTCTTGCCGTTTCTTCCGAAAATTCTCCGCTTTCGTCGTTTACCGCAACCGCCCCGTTTTCGAGAGCGAATTTTGCCGCTTCGGGATTTTTCGTATCCACCGAAACCGGTATGTTAAGCTTTGACGGTATTAAAGGAAAAACAGTCTTAAGCCTTCTTAGCTCCTCCTCTTTTGAAACGGGACTACTTTTCGGCGCTGTCGAAACCGCGCCTATATCCAAAATATCAGCGCCCTCGCTTTGAAGTCGCAGTGCATTTTCAAGCGCACATTCTCCCGAAAAGCTTTCACCCCCGTCGAAAAACGAATCGGGGGTAATGTTTAAAATGCCCATAACAAGCGTTCTTTTTTCGCATTCTTCAAAGGTAAACATAAATCAACCTCCGAAAATAAGGCTCATAGCCTCCGCACGCGTTTTCGCGTCACTTCTCGCATATCCGCGAAGAGCCGAGGTCTTCGTGGAAGAGCCCGCGGCACGCGCACCGCGCATTGTCATACAAAGGTGCTCCGCCTCCACAATTACGACAACGCTTCTCGCGCCGAGCTCCTCGTACAAAAAGTCGGCAATCTGCGCCGTAAGGCGCTCCTGAACCTGCGGACGACGTGCGTATGTATTCACGATTCTCGCAAGCTTCGAAAGCCCTATAATATGCCCGTCCGAGGGAATGTACGCAATATGCGCCTTTCCCACAAACGGCAAAAGATGATGCTCGCACATGGAGTAAAGCGGAATATCGCGCACAACGACCTGCTCGTCGTTGCCTTTTTCGTTGAAAATTTTCAAGTGAATTTTGGGGTCTTCCGAAAGCCCTCCGAAAACCTCTTCGTACATTTTCGCAACACGCTTCGGCGTTTCAATAAGTCCCTCGCGCTCGGGGTCCTCGCCTATCGCCTCGAGAATCATTTTCACCGCGGTTTCTATTTTTTCTTTATCCAACAAAAATCACCTCAATAGTAAAGACAAACAGCGAAGGCTTTATCGTCACTGCTGTAATAAATGCTGTTGTTGTTCATACTCTCGGCAAGCCCTATAGATGTATAAACATCAAATATCACACTCTTTTTAAACATCGCTTCAAGCGCCCATTCCATAGCCTCGGCACTTTCAAAACGCATTTCCGCGCACTTGTAGCCGCGGTTTTGCGAATTTTTAATTATTCTTTCGAGTGCATCGCGCAAAGCGTCCTCATCGCCGTACTGTAAAAGCGAATTCTCGTACACAAAGAAATTGAATTTTGTCGCATTGCAAAACGGCACAGCCTGCCTGATATCGCGGTGAGTCACAAGAATTTCGGCTGTTGTGTTGTTAAAATATGTGTGTCTTAACACACTGCTGTCGGAGCTCGGGTCGTCCCAGGTAACGTCGGTAAAATATCCGTCTCCGCCTATAATAACGTAGTTCCACATATGCCCTATAAAGTTACCCTCGGCGTCGGAGGCTTCGCCCGTAACGAGTCTGTTGTCTATACCGACTGCACTTAAAATATACTGAAACGCCCTCGAATAGCCCTCGCACGAAGCTTTACCGTTTACAAGACAGCCGTAAATATCGTTACCGTTCGTTTCGCCGAGAGCGTATGTGCAATGATTTATAATGTAATCGTGAATATAAAGCTCTCTTTCGTATTCCGAGGTATACGTCACCGCATTCGAAGCTATTGCCGAAGCTATGCCGTTAACCTCCGTAAGCTTTGCGGAATATTCCTCGTAGCTCATTGAATATTCGGGAATAAAGTAAGTCTTTTTGCCCTCCGCGGCAAGCTTACTTGAAACGCCGAGACAGAAAAGGTCGGGATTGTCATATGAAAGCGCCTCGAAAACCTTCGAAAAGTCGCCCTCCGTAAGGCTCGGCACTTCAATTTTTTCGGGCATTGAATAAATTGATTGAAGAATTACGGCATACATAAGCTTCTCCGAGTCGCCGAGCTCCTCGTAGCAATGTCTGTAATATCCCGTCCCCTTACCGCTTGTGGGCGTGGGCGGTTCAAATGTCGCGGGCATACTTTTTTCCAAAAGCTTAACTCCCGCAAAGCCGCCTACCGCAAGCGCCGCAACAATAACAACCGCAATAACAGCTGCCAAAAGCTTTTTAGCGCTGTTCTTTTTTTGTTTTCTGTTTTTCTTTTTACCTTTTTTATCGGTATTATTTAAAGCGACCTCTCCGTTTTCGGCACTCATAATTTCGGCATTTTGCACCGAGGTATCTTCGCTTTCTGTTGCAACAACCTCGGTTTCGATTATATTTTCTTTATTGTCATTCATCATAAATACTCTCCCTTACTGATTTAGAGGTAAACACCTTAACAGTGTCCTTCGAAGCCGTCGGCGCGATGTACGAAAGCTCGTCTGTGGCTTCGATAAAATCGACTATTGTAATATCCGTTTTGCAGTAATTAATAAGCGTTTCGAAAAGAGAGTCGGCATAATTAAGGTTTTCTCTCGTGTAAAATGCTTTAAATGCCGCAACGGTAATTTCCGCACAGCCGCTCGCGGTTTTTTCGGGCGAAAGCTCCGTGCAAAGGTATTTCATATATTTATAAGTTTTTTCCGGAGTAAGCGTGTTCTCACCCTTAAAAAGCTCCAAAAACATATTGTCCGTGTCGTATTCAATATCCTGCGAAATCGTAACGGTAATATCGCCGAGTGTTCTGAAAACCGCTTTGTAATCGCTTTCCGTAAATATACAGTAGCGGCTTATTTTTTCGGAATATATTTCTTCAAGTGCACTCACAAACGACTTCGCGCCGTCCTTTGTTGCAATCTCGCCCAAGTCAGAGCCGTTTTTTGCCGCGGTGTCTGTCGGAACGGGAACTACACGCACCGTCTTCTCTTTTAAATCCACACTCACAAGCTGTGCGAAAAGAAGTTTCTTCGCGTCGTCGTCCGTAACGCCCGCCGCAAAAATATAAACACCCTCGTACTCTGTCTTTACTTCATCGGCGGTATTCG
>CAZXVF010000051.1:0-4613 GCA_964644445.1 uncultured Ruminococcus sp. | reverse complement strand
CAGCATTTTTAGATAATTCTGTTGCAATATCATCAATCTTATCTTGATGGGCTTGACATTCTTTCTTACCGTTTGGATTACATGCATTATGAGCAACCAGTAAACCATTACCAATTACGTATGTATGATACCCTAAAACGTCTAAATTGTAAACATTTAAATAAAAACAATCTTACTCAAGGAATTTATGATTACTTCGTTAATTGTGTAAGTCATAGTCAATTAATTATTATTGAAAATGAAAAAGATATACCAACTATTAATTTAAACAATCCAAAAATTAAATACTATATTTTACTCATGATGAAAATGAAGGAAGATATAGATTCTTAATGGATTTTAATGACTAAAACTAAATTTATAATTTGTCTAATGCTTTTTGTCAGACTTTTTTTATTTTACTATTTACAATAATTACAATTATTTTTCGATATTATTAAAATTTGCTAGACATCTCAACATTCCCGTACCACCTGCCATTGCCGAGATCTTATTGTCCGTCCTTTTTGAACAGATCGCGTATTCTTTCTCTCGCGGCAGTAACTCTTTCTCTGACTCTCGCCTTTGCACGTATCTGCTTCAGCTTTCTTTTCAGCGTATCAAGTGTTATATTTTCAATTCTTTGGAGCTTTCCCTTAAGCTTCAGCTTAGCATATTCGTCGTACGTATAGAGACCTATATTGATAACGAAGTCGTGTACCTCGTGACTCTCGAAATCGTGCGCCTCGTGACTGTACCAGCCAAGGCTGTCGGCGTAGCCCTGATGAAGTAGATTCCAGAAATTATCCTTTTTATCCGCGGGAATGAGATTGAATATTTTGTAGCAACGGCTCGCGGAGAAATTGAGGAAGGAATTGGAGAGCGGAATATACATACCGTGCCGCATTAAAAATTCCTTGACCTTGAGATATACTACGGGAACCTGATTATAGTGCTTCTTAAAGAGTATCGCTCTGTGCTGTTGATTATATATTCTGTGATGCACCAGATTCTCGTAAACTCTGCCTACCCTATCGGCGAGCGAAAGCGCACAACAGACGAAATATACATCCTCGAAAACGTAAAGCTCGGGCGCAAAAAGTATTTCTTTTTCCTTCAAAAACGAGGTTCTGAAAAGCTTGTTCCATACGTAGCCCGTCGTGCTTTGCAAAATGAAATCGGGATACTCGTTCTTTGAGGCGACCGCACCGCCGGCGTAAATATTACCGTGCTCCTCCTCAGGGCTCTTTAGGAAGCGCGCCTTCTTGTTGTCGTAAAGATCAAAGCCCGTAGCGACGATATCCAGATCCTTTTCCTTTGCGTTGTCGTAAAGGACTTCAAGTAACCGCTCGTCGTAAAAATCATCGGCGTCAAGGAAAATGACGTATTCACCGCCCGCTTTTAGCAGTCCCTTGTTTCTCGCGGTACATATACCCATATGATTTATTGAAATAACGCTGACTCTGCTATCCCTCGCAGCGTAGGATTCCAGCACGTCCAGGGATTCATCGGTAGAGCCGTCGTCAACGCAAATAAGCTCGAAATCCGTGAGAGTCTGCGACAGCACCGTTTCTATTGCGGGACAAATATAATCACCGGCGTTATATACCGGCATAACTACAGATACCTTGCAGGTGCACTCGTCGCTTATAAGAGTTTTTTGACTGTTCTCCTTTTCAAAATCGGAAGTGCCCTCGGTATTCTCCTCACCGTGTTTCACGTCAAGGCCGTCCTCTTCGTTCGTATCGTATATATCGTTTTCTGTATCGGTCAGCTTTTCCGGATTCATATGATTCTCCTTGTGATATCCGCCGCCTAAGGTTAAGTGCGGCATTTGCAAATTATCTACCGTTTAATTGTACCATTATTTCCCCGTTTTGTCAAGTGCTTTTATTTAAGCGCATATTTTTGAAAAGTCTCTGAACGCTACGTGCAAAAAGAAACTCAAAAAAGCCGAAAAATGACAATAATTATTTACATATCTGCACTTTTTGAGAATTATTCAAGAATGCAATCAAAAAAAGAAAATGCAGATACAGGATCTGCATTTTCGGAGAATAACGGTGGAAGATATTCACAAAAGGCGCTTGCCGTGAAAATCTATCCCGAGCCGTTATCCTTGTTTATTTGATTTTTAACGCTCTGTAATACGAATGGATCTGTACGTTCATTATCCGATCATTCGGCTGTGGCGGAGGTATTCTCCGTTGACCAAACTACCTGATCCTCACCTGCTATAAGTGCGGGCTCATCGTCCTCACGAACCGTATCGTCCTCCGCAACGTAGGAATCAAGAATGATCTCGTCCTCTGCGGGCTTAGTCGTATCCTCAATCTCTACGGAACGATATTTGCCGAGACCTGTACCTGCGGGAATAAGCTTACCGATAATTACGTTCTCCTTAAGTCCCTGAAGTCTGTCAATCTTACCGTTGATAGCTGCCTCGGTAAGAACCTTTGTGGTCTCCTGGAAGGAAGCGGCGGAAAGGAAGGATTCTGTCATGATAGCAGCCTTGGTGATACCGAGAAGGAGCGGTGCGCCCTCTGCCTTGCGAAGCGTCAGCTCGCCGTTGGCAATTCTTCTCTCTATCTCCTCGTTTGCCTCACGGAAGCGGACGACGTCAACCTTGGTTCCGACGAGAAGATCGGTATCACCCGCATCCTCTATCTCGACCTTACGCGTCATCTGTCTCGTGATGCACTCGACGTGCTTATCGTTGATCTCAACGTCCTCACCGCGGTAAACCTTCTGAACCTCGCGGATGATGTAATCGTAAACCGCATCAATACCGCTCATGTGAAGAACGTCCGCGGGATTAAGGAAGCCCTCTGTAAGCTGCTGACCGCGCTTGACCTCCTGACCGTCCTCGATGCAAAGACGCATACCGAAGGGTATCTCGTATACTACCTCGTCTGCTGTGGGCTCAACGGGATTTTGAATAATTACCTTTGAAAGCTTCTTATCCGACTGAATACGTGCAGTACCGGTAAACTCGGTAACTATAGCGGTCTTCTTAGGTCTGCGCGCCTCGAACAATTCCTCGACTCTGGGAAGACCCTGAGTGATATCCGAGCCAGCGACACCGCCGGTATGGAAGGTTCTCATCGTAAGCTGTGTACCGGGCTCACCGATGGACTGTGCGGCAATTACACCTACAGCCTCGCCGATGGCAACGGGTGTTCCGTGTGCAAGGTCGGCACCGTAGCAGTGTACGCAAACGCCGCGCTTAGCAAGACAGCGAAGAATAGTTCTTACCTCAACGGAGGTGATTCCGCTGTCGACTATCTGCTGTGCCTGCTCCTCGGTGATCATCGTGTTTTCGGGAACTATAAGTTCGCCCGTCTTTTCGTCAACGACGTCGTTTACGGTGTATCTACCTACAAGGCGGTCATAGAACTTCTCGACAACCGTCTGTCCGGAAACGATATCCGATACCACGATACCCGTTCTTGCTCCGCAATCCTCCTCGCGAACGATAACGTCCTGAGAAACGTCAACGAGACGTCTGGTAAGATAACCGGAGTCTGCAGTACGGAGAGCCGTATCCGAAAGAGATTTACGTGAACCCTTAGCACCCATAAAGTACTCGAGCATCGTAAGGCCCTCACGGAAGTTTGATTTAATGGGAATTTCGATAGTCTTACCGTTGGTTGCAAACATAAGTCCGCGCATACCGGCAAGCTGACGCATCTGCTTCATAGATCCTCTCGCTCCGGAGGTACAGATCATATTAAGCGAATTGTATTTATCGAGGTTGGCGATAAGAGCGTCTGTAACGGCGTTGGTCGTTTTATCCCAAACGTCTATTACCTGCTTGTAACGCTCGTCATCCGAAAGCTCACCCCAATTGAAGAGCTCCGTAATTTCGTCGACCTTCTGAGATGCCTCTGCGAGCAATTCCTTCTTCTTCGGAGGAATCGTCATATCATACACGGAAATGGAGAGCGCGGAGCGTGTGGAATACTTATATCCCATCGACTTGATATTATCAAGAACGAACGCCGCCTCGGCAAAGCCGTGATATTTGATCGTAAGGTCGACTATCTCCTTGAGCTTTTTGGAGGTAGTTGCAAAGTTTATTTCAAGACCGAAGGGATCCTTGGTTCTGTCAACGTATCCGAGGTCCTGAGGAATTCTCTGGTTAAAGATGAGACGTCCGTAGGTAGCGTCGATTATCGCGCTCTTCTCTTCTCCGTCTATCATCTTGGTAACGCGAACCTTAATAGCCGCGTGCATACCGAGCTGCTTATTTTCATAAGCCATTTCAACCTCGTTAAAGTCTCTGAATACAGAGCCCTCGCCAAGCTCGCCGGGATGATCTATCGTGAGATAGTAGGAGCCGAGAACCATATCCTGTGAAGGAACGGTAACTGCCTTACCGGAAACGGGCTTCAAGAGGTTGTTCGCCGAGAGCATAAGGAATCTCGACTCTGCCTGTGCCTCCGCGGAAAGCGGAACGTGAACGGGCATCTGGTCACCGTCGAAGTCGGCGTTAAAGGCCGTACATACAAGGGGATGAAGCTTGATCGCTCTTCCCTCTACGAGTACGGGCTCGAATGCCTGAATGGAAAGACGGTGAAGTGTAGGAGCACGGTTAAGAAGAACGGGATGCTCCTTAATTACGTAATCGAGTG
>CAZXVF010000050.1:0-4684 GCA_964644445.1 uncultured Ruminococcus sp. | reverse complement strand
ATCGGTGTCCATTCGCGAACGGTTTCGCCGTTTTGGGCCGTGTAATTCCCGTCCTTATCGAAGGTTCCGGGGTTAACGGTAATATTCGCGGTGAGCTTTGCATTTGCTTTATTATTCCACTTAACGCCCGTAAGCGTGCCGTTTACAAGTGCCGCGAACCAATACAGCTTACCTGCGTTGTCTATTTCATAATAACCATCCTTTAAGGTCGGTTCTTCATAAGCACCGCACACCGTGCAAAAGCCGTTTTCAAAATCGTGCGCACCTACAAATGTTTCGCCTTCTGTATTGGAAAACTTTTGAGCGCCCGAACAGACCGTGCTTATCATTTTATAAACAGTGCCGCCCGTAAAATTAGGTGATTTATCGGCATTTTCGCCGGTTAAGTTCTGCTTCCAAACAAGCGGATTTTCCACTGTACTTTCCGAGGTACTGCCGTTAAGAAGATATGCAACCTCACCGGATTTAAAATCATCTGCCGATTTTCCCGTAAAGCGGCCGTCGCTGTCGCCCTCGGGATATGAGCCGTTCAGCTGATACGAACCCAAGCCGTACTGAACATTTCCGCCGCCGTCTTTAGCACTGCCGGAAAGGTAGTAGTTATTTTTTCTTATAACCGAATACGAATATCCCGTATTGGAGGTCGTATTACCGGCAGCGTAGCCGCCGCCCAATACGGCGCCCACACTTGAACCTGCGCCTTTAACATCACCTGTGCTGTAGCAATCTAAAATTTCTACGGACATTGTAAAGTTTGAAGCCTGAACATGCATATAATAGAAGCCCGCAATTCCGCCTGCGTAGCTGTATGTTCCCGATTTTCCGGTAGCGGTAACGCTTCCCGTGTTAAAGCAGTCGGCAACCGTTACGGTACCGTTACTGCCCTCGTTATAACCCCATACTCCGCAGTAAGCCGCAATACCGCCTACATATGAAGCTGCCGTTACATTGCCGCTGTTAGAGCACTTGACAATATTAATCGCACCGCTGTTTTCGGACTTAAGCCTAATGGGAGCGTAGCCCACAATGCCGCCTACGCTTCTCACGCCCGTTACGGTACCCGTGTTGTGGCAGTCGTAAATACTGATTGTTCCGCAATTACCCTCTACAATAGTGCTGCCTGCAATGCCGCCTGCCCATGCGTTGTTTTCGGTATTGACCGTACCGTCGTTAACACAGCCCGTAATATCCGCTATGCCGCCGTCAACTCTTATAAGACCCGCAATACCGCCAACATATCCGCTTAAAGCATTAGTTGCTTCTTCGTCAATATATTCGGCTTTTACAAAGCTGTTTTTGTTTACGCAGCTATCTATTGTAACCGCACCGCCTTCTTCGGCGCTTACTTCACCTGCAATAGCACCCACATACTGTTTGCCGTAAAAATACGAGTCGGAAACGGTTATATTTGTAATTAGCGCAGGAGCGCCTACGCACCCGAAAAGACCCACATAAGAAGCCGTATTGTCGGCATAATAAAGTCCGGAAATTGTGTAATTACCCAAAGCATTACCGTTGCTGTCGTACTTTGTTCCGTCAAATGTGCCCGTAAACTTGTTCTCCTCTGTGCCTATTCCCGTCCAAAGGCGAAGAGCCTCTTCGGCTTTTTTCGTATAGTTCCCGTCTTTGTCGAAGGTTCCGGGGTTTACGGTAACATCCGCAATAAGCCTTCCGTTAATTGAGGTATTGCCGCCGTTAACCTGTGAAGCAAACCAATAAAGCTTACCGACATTGTCAATTTCATAATACCCGTCATTTAAAGTAGGCTTTTCACTTCCGCCGCATACCTTACAAAAGCCGTAATCGTCTAAATCGTGCGAAGGCTTTTCGGCGTCCAACTCTTCCGGGTCGTTTGTATATTTTATTTTTTCACTGTCGGAGCAGGATGTATAACCGCCGTAAACAGCCGCGCCCGTAAAGTTAGGCTCGGTATCAACCTTTTCGCCCGAAAGAGTTTGCTTAAATGTGCCGCCGCCCTTGTTGCCGTTTAAAGCGAACGCAACCGCGCCGGACTTGAATTCAGCCGCGGTTTTTGCGCTCGTAACACCTTCGGTATCTGCTGCGTTTTCGCCTCTTGTACCTGTTCCCACGCCGTTTTGCGCGGCATCTTCGCCGTCTTTTGTGCAATTTTCAAGATAGAAGCAACCTGTTATTGTATCGCGGTTAGCACCGCTTACGGCGCCGACATAATTAGTTTTTCCTTTTACCGAACCGGTGTTGTAACAGTAAGAAATTGTTTTCTCATTTTGCCCTACAATGCCGCCTACAGGTGCGCCGCTTCCGTTCACTGTTCCCTTGTTATAGCACTCGGTAACAATATTTCGGTTACAACCTACTACGCCGCCGACCCACTTCACACCGCTTACTGTGCCTGTGTTGTAGCATTTTTCTATCTTACCACTCTGATAATTGTAACCTACAACGCCGCCGGTGTAATCACCCGTTCCCACAACGACAGAGCTGTTGTAGCAGTTTTTAACAGTACCGTAACTGTTTTCACCTACAACGCCGCCTACATATTCCGCACCTTTAATGTATGAATTTATTACACCGACATTTTGAACCGTACCGTAAAGGTATCCGACCAAGCCGACAAAGTCTGCATTTTCATCATTGAAGTAAAGACCCGACACAGTATAATCGCAACCGTTAAATGTGCCGCCGTAAAAGATATCGGCAGATTTTCCTATAGGCGTCCATTCGCGAACGGTTTCGCCGTTTTTAGCCGTATAGTTTCCGTTTGCATCAAATGTTCCGGGGTTCACGGTAATATTTTTCGTAAGCTTTGCATTTGCTTTTTTATTTTGCTCTACGCCGTCGAGCTCGCCGTTTACAAGTGCCGCGAACCAATACAACTTGCCTGCGTTATCTATTTCGTAATAACCGTCCTTTAAGGTCGGCTCTTCATACGCACCGCACCCTGTGCAAAATCCGTTTTCGTTAAAGGAAGCGTGCTTTCCGTCTGCCGTTGCGGTATTCGTGTAGTCTGCCGCACCTGAGCAGTCCGTGTATTTGTAAACCGTACCACCCGAGAATTTCGGGCTTTCGTCGGGCTTTTCGCCCGTTAAAGTCTGCTTCCAAATAATCGGATTTTCCTCTGTTCCCTCGGAGGTACTGCCGTTAAGAAGGTACGCTACCTCACCGGACTTAAAGTCGCCCGCAGTTTTCGCGGTTGTTGCGCCTTCTTCGTCTTCTACCACTCTATCGACATCATACGCGCCTATACCGTTTTGCGTTGTAGTGCCGTTTGTGGCAGAGCCCTTAATGTAATAGCAATCGGAAACCGTTCCGCCGTCATAACCTACAACAGCGCCGCAGTTTTTGCCATTACCGGTTACGGTACCGGTGCTGTAGCACTTGCTCACATTGCCGCCGGCAAAACCTGCAATACCGCCTACATACGCACTTCCCGAAACAGAAGCCTCGTTAGCACAGCCCCCAAGCACCGCGGCTGTTTGGGCGCAGCCCGCAACACCGCCCGTATAACGAGCGCCGCTTACCGTAGCTGTTTTTGTGTTTTTGCTGTTTTTAAGTATGCCGCAATTTATCCCGACAATGCCGCCTGTATGCTCCCCTGTTCCCGTTACCGTGCCGGAGTTTTCACAGCTCTCTATCACGGAAGTGGATACCGTATAACCTGTAATACCGCCGGTATACCTCGCAGCGTTTACGGCGCCCGTGTTCTTTGAGCCTTTTACAGTGCCGTCATTAGAACCCGCAATTCCGCCTGCACTTACACCGGTGCACGAAACGCTCGCGGAATTAACGCAATTTTCCACGGTAGCCCCGGAGCTGTTCTTTCCGACTATTCCGCCTGCCTGCTGTTCACCGTCCACTCTGCCCGAAAAGGTGCAATTAAGCACTGTGCCTTCATTTCTTCCGACAATTCCGCCGACCATAAGGCTGCCGTTGAAATAAGAATCGGCAATATTAAGATTTTGCACCGTGCCGGCTTCGGAAATATCGGCGAAGAAACCGACATAATACTTGCCGGCATTGTTACCGTAAAGCCCGGAAATCGTGTAATTCTCCGTGTCGCTCTTTTTGCCGTCGAATGTACCGATATAACCTTTCGGCGAAGTCCACGAATAAAGGTCGCTTGCACCCTCTGCAAGCGCGCCCGTACCGTCAATAACATTTTTGTTTACGGTAATATTCGCCGCAAGCTTTGCGTTAGCGCTTTTGCTGCCTTCGATTACAAGCGCGGCAAAGCCATACAGCTCCGAAGCCGTGCGAATACCGTAATAACCTACATACTGCGCATAATTATCGGCTGTTAAGCTGTAATTCGCGTAGTTTGCGGCTGTAATTATTTGCGGCGTAACAGGTGTTCCGTCGTACGAGCTTTCTCCCAATGCAACTGCCGTCACGGGTGCTCCCGAAAACAGCACGCAAAGACAAAGCAGTACGCTTAAGAGCTTTGTTAAGCCTTTGAACTTTGATTTTATCATAAAATTACCTCCTGTGGATAATTTGAGTTAATAAAGAACAGTTACGAAAACCGAGCCATTCGTTATTTGCATTTTACACACTTTTGCGCATCAATCCGCGGCAATAAACAACACGCTTTATTCACCGCAGGCACACGAAACTGCCGCTTTGCATGATTCTCAATCAAACCCATGCGTTCAAAATTCGCCGTAGGCAAATACAAATGCCGCGCGCAGCGCCCGAAATTCCGAAT
>CAZXVF010000049.1:0-4801 GCA_964644445.1 uncultured Ruminococcus sp. | reverse complement strand
CCTGATATAACCTCCTATATCAATTTTCGGGACCACAAGATCGCACTGGGGAAGTATTTTCCCATTAAGTTCTATTTCAACAGGACCATTCAATTCAAAAAGGTTCAAATAAGCTCCATATCCATCTTCAAGGCCATCAACAACAAAGGTAGTTTGGTACACGCCGATACCTGAAACACCTGGTCCGATCTCCGGTATATCTTTCCATGAGCAAAGTTGGTCCAGCATAACAGTTATAGTGCTCTTTTGCGTACTCACATACACCTCATGCAGTTCTTCTCCACTTCTTTCCCCTGTGCGTACCACTTTTTTCCCAGGAATCCAGCTCTCAACTGTTAATTTCCAGTTCGCCGACTTGATCTCAGGCAGTATTCTTTCAGTGTACTGCCTGATCATGTCTGTCTTATTAGCTTCTTTCTTCAACAACAGGATCTTTGCCTCTCCGGCCTGAAGTGAAATGTTGGTCAACGTTCTGTGGCCGGTCCATTCATATTCCAAAACATTTTCCACTGTACCACTCCATGCGTTATACAGCTGAGGCTCTTTTTCTCCTATGCAAGAAATCGTTGCATTGATAGCTGCTTTTTCCGGGTTGAAAACATATAAAACTGTATATTCGGGGGTATCTCGATACAGTGTCACCATTTTAGAAGGCAAAACCATTGCAGTTCGAGGAAATACTCCCAATTCCTTTAAGCTTTCCACGGCACCACTTTGTGCGTCAGCCATCTTTACATTAGGTAAAGCTATCAGTTCCAGCATTATCCTCTCCAGTTCCTGCTGGTCATCCTTCAGAAAAGCCGTCCTGAAACTTTTTTTACCAATCACCACTATTGGCATTCCTTTTTTTGCTATTTTCAACAATGCCCTGGCCGCTGAAAGTGGGATCTCTTCCTGGCAGACTATCAATGCCTGGTAATCAGTGCGCCCAGCGTCAAACAATCCATTCTCACACGGGATCTTGTCATCTTCAAGGTACTGCGGAGCAAAGAATTCGTACGTATATCCCGCATCGTTAAGTCCTCTGTCATTCCATGCAAAGACTTCTGATGTTTTGTTCTGCCAGTCTCTTACACTTCCATACCAAAAATCCATATTCACGCAAGTATATGATAAGTTCAATATACCTACATCGATCTTGACCGCTCCTTCCCTTAAAACATGCTGCATCCTTGTTACATAACCTGTTAATTGGTTCACAAATGCCCCATAGGGCTGCCGTGCTCCCCACCGTTCAGATGTGTCAAAATACAGTGCTTCATATCCGGGCCATTGTATCGCCTCTTCCGGACCGTATTGTGCTGCGTAACCATGAATTATTATCCGGTTTATACCTCCAGCAAATAATCTGTGTATCTTTTGCAGGTAATGCTGCATATTCAGATAATATGCCCCGCCATTCGTCGCCCCTGTTTCGGCTGAGAATATGTTTTTGCCTGTTAAATGGACTGCGCCGGATTGCAGACGAAAATAGTCTATCTCGTCTGCCATCTCTAATGTCTCTGTCTCATGGATGTCAACACACGAAATAGGCTGCGATATTTCAAAGCAAACCGTTGGAAAACCATAAGATGTTTGTGAACGCAATTGTATTCCCAGGCTATTCAGCCATTTGCGTATGGGCGTAAGATAGTTTTCCATATACAGCTCTGTTTGTGTCTGATAGACATCGGCCATCAGTTTTTTGCGTTTTTCTTCCCATCCCTCATAGAGGAACCTTGCTCTGTTGTCTTCATGAGTTATCCACCTTTGGACAAACCCTATTCCATATTGGATGACCATTGGCAGATAAGGGGTCAAATCGTATCCTCTACGCCTAATAAACTCCTTAATAAAGTCAAAACTCCAAAATAATCCCGAAAGCTGCGATGTCCTGATCTCTAAAGAGTCCTGAAAAAAATTTACCTTGCCGTTTAGCTTTATAAGTTCTCGCATTTTTGGCGTAAATAAACCTTTTTCCCAGTACTCTTTCTGGGCTTCAAAGCCTGCTTTATCTAAATGATTTATCACATACGCAGGACTAAAGGACGCATCCGCTCTCTGGGCCGTAGAATGTATCCAAAACGAGAATACGGCATAGCGCCCATCCGCAGGTGCTCTCCAAACAAGTTGGTCGTTTTTGAGAAGGGGAGTCAAGTCTTTAGCGGAATCTTCTGTTAAATAAACAGTCTTATATTCATTTCCGGGCATTGGAAAAAGTCCGGCTTTTCTGTGTGAACTTAGGTCGATGGCAGCATCATTGTTCCGTTCTGCCAGCTTCGCAGCAACAACTTTAATAAGATGCTGTTTTCGTTCAGGTGCTGCACTTTTACTCATAGGATCGACATCTTGTGATAGGTCATAAGGCATCAATTCCCCATCATACAGCTGATCCGGTTCAAGTACCACACAGTTAAAATTCAGTTCTTGAGCCGCTGCTGGACCATCCAAATCAATACCGGGTACTGCCGGCTGCCAATTAGGTCCGCTGGTAAATGAAAAGCTCATTCCATATTCTGTAGCTTTTTCCAGCAAAAGCTCCGTGCTAAGTCTCCAGGCGCAAGAGTCCCACCCAAATTTTTGGCCATCGATAGCTTTTTCGGCCATGGTGAGTATTTCTATTCCAGCAAAACCCATTCTCTTTATTTCGTCAAGGGATTCCAGAAGTGTATCATCAGTGTGCGAACCCCCAGCTAACCACCATCTGATCTCAGGTTTATCGTCGTCATTCGGCATTAGAAGCCTATCGATTGCTTCATTTGTTTTCAAATTCAAAACCTCCCTAGAAGCAGCTATTGTCCAAGGGCTCAGCCTTTGGACAATAGCTCATTATAAGCACTTTATTCACCAATAGATCTGCTTTGGAATCTTAAATAGGCATTGTTATATATTTCCAGCATTTCGTCAATGTGCATTGTTTCGATCATGGCGCTGCGGAAATCATTGATTTCTGTTTCAGTGATCTCTTTGTCCCCAAATACAACAGCATTTGCCCATTCGGATACATATGTGATCATGTCGGATTTATATATTGCGATAGCATCCTGCTCTTCTTCAGTCAATGTAAGACTATTAACGTCCACGGTCATAGATGAACCGCTGTATGCAGCTTCCCAGATACCATATGAGGATCTCTGCACATCACTCCAGGCAGACTGGCTTCTGGCATAATCGATGAGACCCGGGATACCTGGGTTAAGGAAATATCCCATGGCCGCTCTGGCAGGAATACCTTCAGGATTGTTTGTAACAAGTTCTGTAAGCACAGGTTCGCCGTCGATCAGATTATAAGTCGTCCCTTCGATGCCATAGGACGAGAGCAGGGCTCCCTCTTCGGTAAACAAATAGTCAAGTGCTTTCAGGACAACTGCCGGATCACTGCAATTTGTTGAAATGCTTATATTTCCGCCTGCATCACTGCTGATAATACTTGAAACAGGGCCGTATTCAGTGGGCTCTCCGATTGCTGTCATCGGGACCAATCTGCCATTTTCATTTTCGAGCATAGCTTCATGGGCAGGAATGTTATCGGGCATATCACCCTGGATGCCCACAAACTGTACAAGTTGTTCATCTGACAGTTCTGTCATATCAGATGTGAGGAAAAGGTCTTCTTTTGCAAGAGATTTCAGGTAATTCAGATAGTCATAGTAATAATCCTGCATAGGACCATACTGGATCTGTGATGTTGCTGTGTCGTACCAGAAATTGCAAGGGCCAAACGCATTCCAAACTCCTTCAACAGTAAATGCAGCATTTCCTGTATTTGTTGTGATCATTTGATAAAGCCCCAAATCTGCACCACATTCATCCCTGAACAATTCCAGCACATTCTTCAGTTCTTCCGTTGTTGTTGGGATCTCCTCTCCCACTTGGTCGAGCCAATCCTCTCTGATCCAAAGTCCACTGGTTATGGGGTAGGGTTCTTCCAAAAGTGCATACATTGCACCCATGGCGCCATCATCTGTAAGTGTTGTTTTTAAGGAATAATCATCTCTGCTGAGTGAATTGAAATAATTGGGAGCACTGTCTATCACTATTTCTGAAATATCATATATCATTTCGTCCCTAAGAGCCCCAGCTATTCCTCCTGGATAAACATTCCCCAGTCCAGTAACAACATCCGGCAGGTCTCCGGCAGCACAAAGCAAATTTACATTTTCTTTCCAGGCCGCATTAGAAACCTCCGTAAGGGTCCAAATTGTATTGGTTTTCTCTTCCAAGACTCCCCAAAAATCAGAACTGCTCCATCCATCAGGGAAAAATCCTTGGAAAAATGCCGGGAACTGGAATAAGACAGTTATCTCCGTTTCCTCTTCGCAGGCATAGAACGTACCAGGGCCATTACTCTCTTCCTCCGAACGTTCATTATCTTCACCCGTTTGTTCGTTTTCATCAGTCTTTTTCTCTTCCGCTACTGCTACGTCATTGCCGCCAGATGTATTGACCTCTTCTGTGTTTTTCACAGCACATCCGGCCAGTATGCCAGTGATCAATGCCATCACCAGCAGGAAAGTCAAAAGCTTTTTTCTCATCGTATTTCCTCCTTATTTTGATGACAGAATCATAGCACAATTGTTTCATCCTTAATATGTCATTTCTTTACGTCATTCCTGATTTTATGTGATTTTTTGCGCTCATCTTCTTTTGCGAATATTATGCTTGCGGTAACATGACATAAGTTCTATACTTAATACCAAATCAAAAAGGATGATGCAGTTTTATGGATACTATCTTATCAAAGCAAAACACTGAATTACTGGCCAAATTATCGATTCTTTCCCCTCTGGAACAATTAGGGAAACGTCTGTACGAAGGAACA
>CAZXVF010000048.1:0-5016 GCA_964644445.1 uncultured Ruminococcus sp. | reverse complement strand
AGAAAAGACTGCGGTTTTCGAGCAATTTTAATAAGGTTCCTTTCAAAAGTGTAATATTTAAGCCTGTGTACTTATACTCGCTATAAGATTTGTCACGTCTTTACTAAGACTTTGGAAGGCTTCTGAGATATAGGCGTATATTTTTTCTTCTGCGGGTGAAAAAGAATGAGATTTTAATTTTGCAAAACCCAAAGTGAATATAGCATCCTCGGAATCAATTATGGACATATTGTACTTAATAAACGAGGAACGGAGTATTTCTCCGATAAAACGGCTGGCAGGAATGATTTGAACGACTTCACTAGACAATTTTTTTGCTGCATTGGAACCTTTTTCAGGGTAAATGTTAGGATAAGGGGTCTTCTCGGTGTATATATTGGGAGAAAAACCACTTTTTTCAAAGGCTGAACGCAAATGAGATTCCAAAACGTTTGTTACACTGACACACATAAGCTGTTCTGACTGTAATTCCTCCAGAGATATGGTAGGATTTTTGCCCAACTTACTGTCCAATGACTTTACTGCGCAAAGCGGGTCTTCAAGGCACGGAATCCATTGAATATAGTCATCAGTGATATCGGCCTTAGTCAAGGCAAAACTGAGATCGCCAGAGTAGAGAAGCTGCCGTATTTCATCAACCCCCATAAGCTGTTGGTTCAATTCAATATCTTCCCCACGATTCTCAAAGCAATAATGCTCAACTATTCTGGGAAGCAGAGAGTCAATAACACACGCAATTTTTACTTGGTCTGAAGCCTTTTGTGACACTTGATGAGCTTCTGAGATTCCAGTTTCTATATCTTTAATAGCTTTTTCTGCGTAGGATAAAAAAGCTTCTCCTGCATCATTGAGGGCGATGTATCGGTGCGCCCTTGTGAAAAGTGGGACACCAACATATTCCTCTATTTTGTACATTGCTTTGCTGAGCGCTGGTTGAGAGACGAACAAGGCCTCGGACGCCTTGGAAATATTCCCGTGCTCAGCAACGGCACAAAAGTACCTTAGCAGTTGAATATCCATATTGTTCTCCCATTAGTAGTGTATTTATTTTTGATTTTAGCATAGACAGTTCAAATAATAAATGGCTAAATTACACAAGAAAATGCTGGATTTTTGTATAACATCTGATTAATCAAAAAAGAACAAAAATGTATTTTAAATTATTAGGAGCCTGTGCCATAATTGAATTACAGCAAGAAGAAAAATTGAAAAAACTATGAAAGGATGTTTTGAACATGAAGAAAAGAATCGTGGCATTGGTTATTTGTTTCCTTTTTGCATTCGGGTTGCTGGCGGGGTGCGCGACCACAGAGAAAACAAAAGCTTCATCAGAAAGCGAAAACACTGAGATGCCGACCCAACTTGAGGAAGAAGTCGAAACTCAGGAAGAAGCGCCATCGCTTCCGCTGTCAGAGAAAATTGTCACATATACTGCTTGGTGGCCATTTCCTGATGCTTTCGCAACAAATTTTGAAATAAGCGAATGCGCATCTTTTGTGGAATTAGAGAATAGAACCAATATTCACATTGATTTTGTGACGGCAAACACTCCTGCCGCTACAGAGGCACTATACCTTATGCTCTCAACAGGGGAGTATACTGACATGATCTATCAGTTCAATACCAGATACTCAGCGGATCTGGCAACAGCTATCGAAGAAGATATTATAATTGACCTGTCTGATCTCATTCAAAATGAGATGCCGAATTATGCAAAGATATTGAATTCCAATGAGGATTTTCAAAGAGATACCAGGACTGATGATGGAAGAGATGCAGCGATATTCCAGATAATGGATGAAAACCACGTTTCTTATGGCGCAGTTATTCGTCAGGATTGGCTCAAAGAACTGAATCTTGATATGCCCGTTACTTACGATGATTGGCATGAGACTCTAACGGCCTTCAAAAATGAAAAAGGTGCAGATGCTGCACTCAGCATTCCGTATACTGGGGCCCCTATGGGCGGTCTTCTCTCAGCTGGATACGGTATATCTGCTTATTCCGTCAGTTCTGCTAATGTTACCGATACGATGCCTTTTATCGTTGTGGATGGGGCAGTTAAATATGGACCTTATGAAGATTCGATGTTTGACTATATATCTATGATGGCAAAATGGTATGAGGAAGGCCTGATTTATAAGGATTTCTATTCCTATTCTGATTCTTTTTACAGCGGCGAACAGGAACTTGCTTTGAATGGACGTTCCGGTATATGGTATTCCAGCGCCAGTTCCTTTTATGAGTTCGTTTCTCAGGACGAAGAGGGGTTTGAAGCAGTAGGACTTGCTGATCCTGTTCAGAATATTGGAGAGAAAAACCATCTTCAGCCTAGTGCTCCAACCACCAGGGACAATGCAATAGTCATAACAACGGCTTGCGACAATGTGGAACTTCTGGCTAAGTGGCTGGATTATCAGTTTACTGATGAGGGATCTTTCTTGATGGTGTGGGGCCTTGAAGGTGGCTTCCATGACTATGATGCAGAAGGAAACATATATGTTACCGACTTGGTGATGAACAGCGATACTGGTTGGCCCACGGCATTTCTGGAGTGCTATTACACTTGTAGTGGATCTGTATATGTGGGCTCATACCTCAGAAACACACTCACATATTCAGAGACTCAGATCGATGCGATAGAAATTTGGGAATCAAATGATTGGGATTATGTTTATCCATCTTTTGCCGTAATGAATGCTGACGAGTCCGTGGAGTTCTCAAATATGTACAATGACATTGAGACCTTCTACACTGAATCACTGTTGAAGTTTATCGTTGGAAGTGCAGAACTCAACGAAGAAACTTTTGAGGAGTTCAGAAATACTCTGAAAGAGCTGGGAATTGAGAAGTGTATCCAGCTGAAACAGAGTGCCTATGATCGTTATATAAATAAATAGAGAAATACAAGGAGTTTTACATGGGACTGAGATATCCAAATTTGCTGTCCCCCATCAAAGTTGGTGGGGTGATATTAAAAAACCGCATGATGGTGTCATCATCTATCCCTCATTATGTGCAGGGACGTGAACCGTATCCCACAGATCGCACCATTGATCATTTTGCTATGAAAGCGAAAAACGGAGCGGCAGCCGTCACGGTGAGCAATATCATCGTGGGTCAGAGACATGAGATGAGTGCGAAATATGGCCATCCGCAGCTGGCGATACTGGATGATAATGCACAGATATATTTTTCCAAGCTGACCGAGGCTATTCATTTCTATGGTTCATGTGCCGTTCAGGGACTTATGCAGCCCTCTACCGGTAAATATGATGTGTGTAATGGTAAGCAGCGGATCCCACCTGAGGCTATTGAACGGGGTACGATTCCTGAAGATGTGTTCGAAATGCCAAAGGAAGAAATTGAAAAGTTTGTACAGTCTTTTGTTGACCAGGCAGTGATAGGTAAAGCTGTGGGATTTGATATGGCAACAGTTCACTTGGCCTACAGATCTTCTCTTGCAGGAAGGTTCCTGTCACCGCTGACCAACCATCGTACCGATGAGTTTGGTGGAAGCTTGGAAGGTAGAGCCAGGTTGGTGAAGATGATTCTTGGTGGAGTAAAAAAAGCCTGTGGCCAGGATTATCCCATTGAAGTTATTATAAGTGCCTGTGAGCCGGATGGCGGTGCTACCATAGAAGATACTATTAAACTGACCCGTCTTCTTGAAGGGTATGCGGATATCATTCAGGTTCGGGCGGGTGACATAGATTCGGCACATCCGACGGGGTTTGAGGCTTCCCCCACACCCTTTGCAGAGTTGACGGAAAGAATTAAAGCCAGCGATCCGCCTTTGCTGGTCTGTGCTATAGCTGGTTATCAAGATCTGAACAATTCTGAGAAGACAATCGCCCAAGGAAAAGCCGATCTGATATCCATGGCACGAAGCTGGATAGCTGATTTTGAGTACGGTAAAAAGGCGTATGAGGGACGTGGAGAGGATGTGGTTCCGTGTGTTCGTTGCAACAAGTGTCATATGAGCGGAGATCATATGACGGATCCTTATGTCAGTGTTTGTACAGTAAATCCCAAATGGGGATTGGAAGGACAGCTGGATAAGCTGGTTTCGCCTCCAGAAAGGTCAAAGAAGATTGCTGTGGTAGGAGGAGGACCTGCGGGTATGGAGGCAGCTATTGTTGCAGCGCAGCGTGGACATAGTGTTACATTGTATGAAAAAAGTGAAGCTCTTGGCGGCCAGTTGATCCACGCAGACTATCCTAGCTTCAAATGGCCCATGCGAAATTTTAAAAACTACCTCATAAGACAGTTGGATAAAGAAGGGGTAAATGTCCTCCTAAATACCGAGGCTTCTCCCGAAGTGTTAAAAGATGCTTTTGACGAGGTAATAGTGGCTATTGGTGCAGAGCCCGATATGCGTGGTTTTGATGCGGATGTATCATCGGATGTGTGGTCTCCTATAGACGTGTACGGCAGAGAAGAGAAATTGGGCAAGAAAGTCGTTATTATTGGAGGCGGTTCTACAGGTGTAGAGACAGGAATGTACTTGGCTGAATGTGGGCATGAAGTTACTCTAATAACACGGCAGGATAGAATAGCTCATGATGCAGACACAGTTCATTACCGAAGCATATTTGAGGATGCCTGGAAGCGACAGGATAATTTCAGCTGGATTACAGATGTTGGTGAGTACAGTCTGAAATCTAATGTACTGACATACCGTGATAAGAGCGGAAAAGAGTGCAGAGTTGAGGCTGATAGCATTGTTGTGGCAGGAGGAGTCAAACCTCTGGCTGATGAAGCGATTGAATTCAAAAAGAGTGGAGCAAAGATTCATATTGTGGGTGACTGCTTGAAAGGTGGAAATGTCCAAAAGGCTATGAGAAGCGCCTTTGCAGCAGCCTCCAGCATCTAATAATTAAAAAGAACGGGGCTGCAAACAAATCTGTTTAGACTTGTTTGCAGCCCCAATGATTATTGAGATTGTTGAGTATGGTGATTCTTACTTATCCCCAGCGATGAAGCTGCCGGCCACATAGCCGCTGGCTACGGCCC
>CAZXVF010000047.1:0-5536 GCA_964644445.1 uncultured Ruminococcus sp. | reverse complement strand
CAAGATATCGAAAAATAATAAATTACGATATGATAATCAAAGACAAAACAATTTTATGAGAAAAATATTCAAAAAGTTTAAAAAAGCCCTTGACAAACGGTAACACAAATGGTATAATACAAGGGCTGAAAAGAAATGCGAGTGTAGTTCAATGGTAGAATTCCAGCCTTCCAAGCTGGTCGCGTGGGTTCGATTCCCATCACTCGCTCCAAGATGCGCCCTTAGCTCAGTGGATAGAGTGCCCGGCTACGAACCGGTAGGTCGAAGGTTCGAATCCTCCAGGGCGCGCCAGTGTGTCGGTCGACAAGTTTGTACTTGTTGATCGATTTTTTTCTTTATTAATACTTGATCTCATCACGAATAGCAGAGGTAAAAATGAATAGATATATGAGTAATATAATAGGCAAAACCGTTACGGTTACGGTAGATAGACCTCTGGGGAGTACACATCCAAAGCATGACGATATTTATTATACGGTAAACTACGGTTATATTAACGGAATTTTTGCAGGCGACGGAGAGGAACAGGATGCATATATATTATGCGTTGATCATCCGTTGAAAACATATACCGGTCAGGTTATTGCCGTGATACACAGATTAAATGATGTCGAGGATAAGCTAATAGTTGTTCCTGAAGGGGTTCATCTCTCTGAAACGGATATGCGCAATGCAGTTGATTTTCAAGAGCAATTTTTCGATTATCAAATATTATTTTCCTGATTTTTTTGCGCTCCGTGCTATTATTAAACGATAATTTAGTTATGTCGATAGTTATCAAATATTTTTTGTTTTTACAAATTTTTGTAAATTTACCAGTTATGGTACGGAAAAATATTGACTATGCAGTAAAAATAATGTATAATATCTAAAAAGCAAAGCGTTGAAAGGATGATTAAATACGTTAAAATTTATTCCCGAGTACTATTTCAATTCTATTGATGAGATAAGTGTTCCCTTTTTAGAATCTCACAAAATAAAGGGATTGATTCTTGATATAGATAATACATTGGAGCCATATGAAAATCCAAAGCCAGGAGAAAAGGTAAAATCTTGGATTACGGAGCTTAATGATAATGGAATCAAGACAGCCATAGTATCAAATAATGATGAAGAACGCGTTAGAACATTTAATAAAGATTTAGGAATGCCGGCGTATGCAAAATCAGGGAAGCCGTCAAAGAAAAATATTTTGCTTGCACTAAAAGATATGGATGTAAAAAAAGAAGAGGCCGCATTCATAGGGGATCAAATATTTACCGATGTGTTAGGCGCGCATAATGCGGGAATAATTGCATTTTTGGTGCCGCCGATACGCGATAAAAAAGATTTACTAACTAAATTTAAGCGATTGCTGGAAAAGCCGATTATGAAAATATATATGAAAAGAGAGAAGAAAAATGCTCGCTAAATTCGGTCCTGGAGGTAATAGCGAAGCCTTCTACCGTGAAGGAGGTAAAACTACGCTTTTAGCACCGCAGTGGATAAAATCCATAGGGCTTGATGCATATGAATACGAGGCAGGAAACGGCATTTCGGCATCGCCGTCCGTTCTTTCAAAAATCGGGGAAGAAGCAAAACTTCACGGTATAAAAATGTCGCTACATGCTCCGTACTTTATTTCACTTTCCGGCATTAACGAAGAGAAAAGAATGAACAGCATTAAATATCTTCAACAAAGTGTCGATGCAGCGCATTTATTGGGGGCAGATATCATTGTTGTGCATACCGGATCAGCAGCTAAAATAAGCCGCGACGATGCTATGAAGCTTGCTGCGGATACGTTAACCAAAGCATTGAATAAATTAAATGCGCGCGGTGTAAAAATAGGTCTTGAAACAATGGGAAAATTAAATCAGCTTGGCACCTTGGATGAGGTTATTGAACTTTGTAAAATAGACGGCGCTTTAGTTCCCGTAGTAGACTTTGGACATATGAATGCACGGAATTGTGGCGGGTTATTTAATACTGCCGATGATTATCTCAGAGTTTTTGACAAAATAGATAGAAAAATCGGTAAAAATATTGCGGAAAAATTGCACTGTCATTTTTCTAAGATTGAATGGTCAAAAGCAGGTGAAATAAGACATTTAACCTTTGAAGACTCTTGCTTCGGCCCGGATTTTGAGCCGTTAATTAAAGCCGTGACTGATAATGGACTTGCGCCTACTATAATATGTGAATCTGCAGGCACGCAATCAAACGATTCACTTAGAATGAAAAAATATTACATGGAGATGATAAAATGACAAAGCTGCAAATATTGAGAAAGAATATGAAGGACGCGGGAATTGATTCCGTTTTGATTCTCGACGAATTGAATCAACATTATTTGTCGGAATTTGCATTCACTGATGGATTTCTTCTGATTACTCACGAACATGCGTATCTCGTCACCGATTTTAGATACTATGAAATGGCCCTTAAAAATGCCTGTAAGGATTTTGTGATAACCATGCCGGAAAATCGCGGTGAATTTATCGACAAATCGCTTTTAAGTGACGGAGTGAAAACGGTAGGGTTCGAGGGTTCATTTGTTTCTTATGAATTGTATCATTCATATTGCGAAAAACATCCCGATTTCGAATTTGTTAATATCAAAAATATGATTGAAATTCAAAGGCAAATAAAAACTCCGCTTGAATTGGAAAAAATGCAAAAGGCACAAGATATCACAGATCTTGCATTTAATCACATAGTTAAAGTATTGACACCAAGCATGACCGAAATCGAGGTTGCAGCAGAGCTTGAATACGTTATGCGTAAAAACGGTGCCAGCGGATTGGCTTTTGAAACTATTGCCGTTTCAGGAGATGCATCGGCACTTCCGCACGGAACACCCAGAAACGTAAAACTGAAATCCGGATTTTTGACTATGGACTACGGCGCCAAGTACGACGGATATTGCTCTGATATGACCAGAACGGTTGTGATCGGTAAGGCTGATGATGAAATAAGAAAGCTATACAACACGGTGCTTAACGCCCAAACATCGGCAATAGAATATCTTCGTGATGGCTGTGATGCCGGCCAAGCAGATAAAATCGCCCGAGATATCATCGATTCCGTTCCGGAATATAAAGGTGCATTCGGACATTCATTAGGTCATTCTGTTGGACTCTTTATCCATGAATCTCCCAGAGTCAGTGCTAAGTCATTTGGCAATAAGCTTCATAGCGGAAATATAGTGACTGTTGAACCCGGAATATATTTGTTCGGAAAATACGGATGCAGAATAGAGGATATGGTAGCAATAGAGGAAAATGGTGTCCACAATTTCACGCATTCGTCTAAAGAATTGATTGAAATATATTAAGAAGTGCTAAAAAGTCAATTATTTTGCTTTATTTCTCAAAAAAGTCCGATTTACCTATTGATTTTTTTTGAAATTTATAGTAAAATACATTTGTAAATTGTGGGCATTTGGTATAAATATTGATTTTAAGGTTTTGGCGGACCGCAAAATGCCCTAATCCAAAAAAATAATTCGCCAAGAAAAGGAAGATTTTATGTTAACAGCAGGTGATTTTAAGAACGGCGTTACATTCGAAATGGAAGGTAAGGTTTACCAGGTTATCGAATTCCAACACGTTAAGCCCGGAAAGGGAGCAGCGTTCGTAAGAACAAAATACAGAGATGTTGTTACGGGTGCTATTCGCGAAGCATCATTCAACCCTACCGCAAAATTTGAAAATGCGGTAATCGAGAGAAAAGATCTTGAATATCTTTACAATGACGGCGAGCTTTACTACTTCATGGATCAGGAAACGTATGAGCAGATTCCCCTTAACGCAGATAAGCTTGGAGACAACTTTAAGTTTGTTAAAGAGAATACCGTTTGCCGCATATCCTCATGGAAGGGCAACGTATTTTCAGTAGATCCTCCTACGTTCGTAGAGCTTTTGGTAACAGAAACAGAACCTGGCGTACGTGGTGATACTGCAACCAACGTTACAAAAGAGGCTGTACTTGAAACAGGTGCGGTTGTTAAGGTTCCGATCTTTATCAACGAGGGAGACCTTCTTAGAATTGATACTAGAACAGGCGAATATCTCGAAAGAGCATAATCAGCTGTTTTTTAGCAAACACGATGCTCTCCATTTCGGAGAGCATTTTGAAAATTATTTAAGTTTTTTCAAAGGAGAATAAAATGGGAATTACAGAAAAAGCTGCATATATCAGAGGGCTTTTTGACGGTTCTGATATTAATAAGGATAGCAAAGAATCTAAGATAATCTCTGAGCTGCTTACATTGGTCGCGGATATGTCCGATGAAATCGTAGCATTGAAGGCTGATAACAGAGAACTTCATGAGTATGTCGAAGAACTCGATCATGATCTTGGTGAGGTAGAAGAAGAGCTTTTCTTTGATGATGACAATTATGATGAAAATGATTCAGATTTTTATGAAATCGTTTGTCCCTCTTGCGGAGAAACCGTTTGTTTCGACGGAACTCTTGAGGACGACGAGCTTGTGTGCCCTTCGTGCGGCGAATTGATCACAGGCATTGAGATCTGCGACGGAGATTGCTCGAACTGCGATTCCGAGTGCTGATCGTTTTCTGATTTCGCTTTCGGCCTGAATAGCCTAATAAATGGCGCTAGTTAACTATCAAACTTAGTGATGCCATTTGACACAGCTACTAATCTCAATATAGCTATAAAAAGCAAAGCAGAATGTATAATAATATTATTTACAAAAAAAATAGAGGTGTGACAGTGTTTAAGTTTATCCATACGTTAAACGCGAATAACAATGAGTCCGATAATATAATCGATCGGGCTTACATTGTCATACACTTTTTGAAGTAATTTCACAATTTTTTTACAAAAGTGAATGCGGTGCAGGCTAATACGAAAGCTTTCCTGCACTGCTTTTTTATTTAGGAGAGGAAAGAATAATGAACGCACAAATTGACATCAGCACCGTTGCGCTGAAAACCGACCGACTGCTTTTACGCCCTTGGAGAGAAACGGATTTGCAGGATTTTTATAATTATGCCAGCGTTGATGGTGTAGGTCAGATGGCAGGATGGATACCTCATAAGAATTTGGAGGAATCACAACATATTCTCGAAAACTTCATTAAGGGTAAGAAAACTTTTGCTCTTGAATATCAGGGGAAAGTTATTGGTTCTTTAGGCATTGCGGAATATGACGAAGAATATTATCCCGAGCTTGCAAATGTTTTCGGTCGCGAGATCGGATATGTGCTCTCCAAAGATTATTGGGGAAGGGGACTAATGCCGGAAGCTGTTAAGGCGGTGATCAAATATCTATTTGAAAATGTCGGGCTTGATTTTATTCTTGTTGGTCATTTTGAATGGAATAGACAGTCTGCCCGAGTAATTGAAAAATGCGGTTTTCAGTATATCAAAAGCCGTCCTTATAAAACAAGATATGGCACGATAGAAACATCGGAGGAGAGCATCCTGTACCGCCGTCATTTTATGGATGGATTTTTTCTTTGAAAATGATACAGAACTTGTACAGGAAGTTTACCGCCGTTTTGATGAAAACACACGCCTTACCAAGT
>CAZXVF010000046.1:0-5698 GCA_964644445.1 uncultured Ruminococcus sp. | reverse complement strand
TTTAGCAGTTCTTCTAATGCGTTTTCTAATGCGTTAGATACTTTCTTTTCTATCTCTACTTCAAGTTCTTTTTCCGCTTTGGTTTCTTCCTCTCGGCGGCGGCGGTTGTTTAGTAGTTCTTGTATTTGCTTCTGCTGTTTCATCTTCTAGGCATTGTAGTTTTCTTGTAGGCTCTTTCCGTTCTGTTGATAATAAACCCAATCAGGCATTTTTCCAGTATCGTGTAGATACTCTATCATTTCTTTTGAATAAGACATTATACATTACACCCCTTTAATATTTTATCTAGCTTCTACTTTTTAGAATAGCTTAAACTATAATAACCGCCTAGCCAGTTGTAAAACGCCTTTTCTGAAATATCTAAATCCGCTGCTAGTTCTTTATAGCTTTTAATATATCTCATTGCTTTTAAAATACGAACTCTTTGTATCAGTTCTTTATCATTCATTATTAGTTTCTCCTTTACTTATAAAATTACACCTAACAAGGCAAAATAAAACCCCCGCCGTAGCTACTGCTAGCCTGGCGGGAGTTTTTTAGTATTTACCTTGTCATAGATACTTAACTTTTATCACTAGTAAATTATCTAGTTTAGCCCAAAAATTTTTTGTTTTGCCGCCCTTAAAACCTAGATAAAACGAGCGGGATAACTAAACAAATGGAGCGGGAACACTAGACTACCCCGGGCGGTTTTCGGGAAAAATAATTATTTTACGCTGAACTTCTGTTTTAGGTGGTCTATTCTCTTACTAAACGCCCAAAAAATCGGCGTGGATTTTCCCATTACCGCTGCGGCAAACATTATTTATACCATTCATTCCATACTGTTTCGGCTTCGGCTACGCTCTTATCTTCAAACACGGAACTAATACAATCTGTCAAGGCTTCTATCTCGCTGTCGCTCATTTCCATAATCTTCATAGCTTCTACTACATAGCCTAAACACGCTTCATTACTCCAAATGTCAGCAGTTTCTAATACAAACTCTCTAGCTTCTTCACTTGGTAATGCTTTTGTTTTCTGTAAAAACTCTTTCAGCGTCATTGTTTAATTCCTCTCTTTCCTTTTGCTGCTTTTCTTGTTCTTCCATAAATAAGTAATAGCCGATTGTTTCTAAATCTAATTCCATTACTTATCATCCTTTCCAAACAACCGTTTCCAAATGCTAACCTTTACTTCTGGCGGCGGGACTTGTTCGGCGGCGGCGGTGTCTGCGTCCATTAACGCCTTTGTATTCATTGCTGTTAGCTGCTGCTGTTGATTGATAATCATACTGCTTTCTTCTAATCGTGCTAGTAAGCTCTTTATTTGTGCGTTCTGTTCTGCTATCTGATTATCTTTTTCTTGTAGCTGCCGCCGCTGTTCCTCTAGCTGCTGCTCTAAAATATCTAGTATTCTATCGGTGCTGCTTTTCGGCGGCGGTGGTGTCTGTTCTGCTTCTGCTGTTGTTTGCGGCTGCTCTTTGTTCGTTGCTGCTGGAACGGCGGCGGGACTGTATAAAACTTCGTAGGCTCTGCGGTCAATGTATTTAACCCCATCAACCACTTTTAAATACCGTTGAATAGGGTTGTTTTCCTTGCGTAGTTTTTTGTAAATACTCTGGACTGAAACCCCTGCTAAATCAGCAAAATCTTTGATAGTAAGCAACTCATTTTCCATAGTTAAACCCCATTTAAAACCCCGTTTAATTTTAAACCCTATTATAAACTGGGTTTAGCGTAAAAATCAAGAGCGGAAATGACTTAATCCCAATGCTTATAAACTGTCGGCTTTGAAATACCTGTTTCCCTAATACAATCTGCTTTACTGCCGTTCGGGTTCTGCTGCCGCCACTCTTTAACGGCTGCTGATTTTGTTGGTCTGCCCTCTGGCTTCATCTCTCCCGCTTCTTTTAAAATAGCTTTGTTTGCTCTAGCTATCTTTAAGTGTAGCGTTTGCCGCCTGTGATTTCTCTTGTTCTTTTCTATTTGAATGTCTGTTAGATTTACAATACTATCAATAGGAAATGTAATGTAATTATCATTATACATCTCTAACGCTGATAATACATCTTCACGAGTAAAGCGGTTTATTTCTTCTTCTGTCAGCTTATCAAACGGTTCTACTAGCTTAAATGCGGTTTGTTCTAGTTCGGCTCTACCTATTCCCGCTTTCTTTGCGTAGATAGCTAATACCATAATACAGAAATATCTATGCCCTACTGTTGCTCCGCTCTCAATCTGACGCACCCACCAATCAAATAAATCTCTTTTGGTAGTCCATACGCCCCTAGGTTTGTTTTCTATAATACGGCTCTGATACCATTCTGGATATTTTTCTTTTGCTTCTGGCAATGTTAAACGGCTCTTGTATGTATATTCTTTTACCTTTGCTTTATCATCTACAAAACTATTCAAATAATCTATACTAACTACTGTTCCAGTAGCAAACGCTCTAGTTCTCTTTCCGTCTTTAGTTATTCCGCCAACCATTCTAAACCCTTGAAACAAACTTTCTATTTGCGGTTTATCGTATAGTTCTGTTGTGTATTTGTTCCAAATCTTTCTTGTTAATGCTTTCTTTAACTCTGCTAGCTGCTTAACTACATTCTTAAAACACGGTATCGGCTTTTCCAACTGATAGTATAGGTGTATTCCGCTGCCGCTGAAAACTGTATATGTCGGCTGTGGTATTACTTCATTCTTCATCTGGAAAAACAAATCTGTAAGATAGTGTTTCTCTGTTATTCCGTCTAGGTCTATCGCAATCGCATACATAAACCTAGCATTAGCGGCTACACGGCTACGCCCCGCATAGCTGATAGGACTAATGATAATAAAATTATCACTTCTCAATAATTCATCCAGTAGCCGTAAATCATCGGTAATAACATGGCGGCGGGCATTTGCTTCTGCTTCTTTCGGTAATAATTCTACTGCGATAGCATTATAACGCCCTGTTTCCTGCTTGCCATGTTCTTCTAGTTCGCCTACTGGAAAGATAGCTCTATAAAAATCCTGCGGCGGGACTTCTTCGTAGAATTGATTTAGATACTCAACGATAAACTCACGCATAGAAAATGCTACCCCCCGCCCCTTTATACTGGCGTTATCTTATCAATAGGTTTTTTTACCTAAAAGTATAATACAACGCCGTTCAATGCTTGTCAATAGCGGGGGGAGGCGGCTCTGGATGCCCTCTAACGGCTTTTTTGCTGCTAGGTAATATAAACACTCACCCAAAAACTAAAAACGCTTACAACGGCTTCTAACGGCTTTTACGGTGGTTTTTTATTTAAACACGGGAAACGGCGGGAACATTACGCCCCCGCCGCTGCTGCTGTTTTACTTCTTCTTGCTCTTTTGGATTTCATTGTAAGCGTCTGCGTAGTTCTCTTTAAACCACTTCATAGCAACGAGGAAACCCGCCTTACGCTTATTACCGTTCTTATCTTTAATATATTCGTCTTTCTGTGCTTCGTAGTCTTTCTTTCCTGCTTCATCTTTCTTGCTATCAAAATAAGCAATAATGTCTTTATCCGCAATTCTGGCGGCGGTGCTGTGTCGCTTCTCTCTTGCTTTGTATCCGTTAGCAATGTAAGTAGCAACAATAGAACGCTCAATACTAGTCAGTTCGCCCGATACGGAAATAGTTTTAGACTTCTCATTAACGGTATAGTTCATAAGTAGAACCGCCTTTCTATTTGTTTCGATAAACAACTTATACTACAAAATAAACTATAAATCAATAGGGCGGCGGCATTTTGCTTTATACTTTCTTTTGTAGTATAAGCTGTTTATCTGCTGCCGCCGCTCTATTTTACTGCTGCTGTTTTACTATCTCAATGTATTTTTTTAATGTGTTTCGGCTAATACTATGTTTCTCCATTAAATCAACTTGTTTGATAGACCTATCGCCCAAAAAATTTTTAATGTCTGCTTCTAGTTCCTCTGTCATCTTATCTAGTGTTCCTTGCTTTCTGCCTTGCTGCTTCTCGCTTGCCGCAATTCCGTTTTTAATGCGGTTAATCAGTATTAAACGCTCTTGCTCTACTCTATCTAGTTCTACAATAATCAATAGCTTAACGGTGCTTTCTAGGCTAGTTCTAGCTACTATATTTTGCTGCTCTGCTACATTTAGCAATTGCTTAATATAATCTGTGCTTACTGTTGGATTATCTATAAAGACTAGTTCAACGCCCTTTTCCAGTAGTTCCATATATTTATCATAGCCGTTGTTTGCTTCTCTTGTAAATCTGCTAATGTCTTTGAAAATAATAGTATCTCCGCTTTGAACTAGTCTTTCTAATCTATTCCATTCTTTACGGTTATCAAAACTCTTTCCGCTTACATCCTCTTTAAACTCTGCTACTAACTCTATTCCGTGTTCTTCTACATAGCGTTTGATAGCTGCGTCTTGTCTGTTGTATTTCTGTAATCCTCTTTCTTCTTTTGTTGAAATACGCTCATAGCTGAAATAGTTATCCATTTCTTTTACTCCTTGTATCAAACTAACTAATGTTTCTTTGATACTCTTATTATACTATCAAACTAACTACTTGTCAATCTATTTTGACACTTTTGTTTTATTGTTTTTCTTGTTAGGTTATTTTGATACTCTTGTTTTTATTGCTTCTCTTTTGGAATAGTCCGCTCTTGTAATATTATTTTTGTATTATCCTGTAATATTTCTTGTTTTATTATCAAATAACGATGTTGTATTACTGTAAATCAACGCTGTTGTATTGCCATAAATCAACGGCTTAAAATACAAATTCTTTATTTAAACTACTATTAGACACTAGTTTAGCAATCTCTCTAGTTTCTAATACTTTATCTTCTGGAACTTCTATAATAACGCTCTAGTCCTCTTGCGGCTTTCTTGATTTATCGTAAAATATAAATCTTGTTTCTTTTGCGTTCTCGCTGTTGGCTGATACTAAATATCCCTCTTGTATCAGTTCTTGAACGGCTGAATTATACGCCGTTCTTCCTAAACCGCTCCACTAGCAGAAATTAGCACTAGATAACGCAAAATTATATTTATCTTGGTTCTTTGCCAAATACATATACAGTTTAAACCCGCCCTTAGTCTATAACCGTCCCGCTGCTTCGTCTAGTGCTGTTAGATTATTTACCGTGTATTTGTGTTGCTTATCTGTCTTTTCTTTACTGACAGTTATTATCTTTTGGTTCGGCACAGTTGTCATTGTCTAATACCTCTTTATCTTCATTAGTGGCGGCGGATTTATTACTTACTGATTTATTGTGTAGCTTCAAGTGCTCTTGTTTAGTCAAGCAGATTAAATTATCTGCTCTATTATTCTATCTATTTAAATCCTTGTGATGAACTTCTTTATCATCAGCATAGTTTTCGCAAAAATACTTTGCTACTAACCGATGAACTCTATAATCTTTTGTATTGTATTTATACTTTACATCTGGCTAGCAGCTTAATTTAACACGCAAATAACCGTGTTCGTCCGGTGTCGGCTTCAAAATCTTTATTTCACCTATTAGGCTCTTTACATTTCCTAGATTGCTTATCTAGTATCTAGGTGCTTCATCTATTTTTTTCCATTGCTCTGTATTTATTGACAAGATAAATACTCCTTTCTAATTTTATATTTAATACAACTAACTACAACTTATTCAGCAAAATTCTTTTAGCAGTTCTTCTAATGCGTTTTCTAATGCGTTAGATACTTTCTTTTCTATCT
>CAZXVF010000045.1:0-5741 GCA_964644445.1 uncultured Ruminococcus sp. | reverse complement strand
CATTGTTTTGAACAAAGGTAAAGTGATTTTCGACGGGGATGTTGAGAGGGCTATTCAAGTATATATGGGTGTCGGCGCAGAAACACCGCCTCACTTGGATTTAACTCAGTTAAAGAGAACTCAAGCGAGCATTATCCCCGGGATAAAGCTTACAGGTATGAGTATTACAGGCAAAGACATTTGGAAAACCACAGTAGGCGAAAAGCTCAGATTTTCAATAGATGTTAAAGCGACCGAAAAACTTTCAAATATCGGCTTTCGATCTCGCCTTACCGCGGCAGACGGCACTTCTGTTTCCGTCTTATTGGCGCCCGAAATTATTTCGTGTAACCCCGGAGATGAATTAACAATCCCCCTTGAAGCGGATATTTCGCAGCTTGTTCCGGGCAGATATTGCTTAACGCCGGTTCTTTACGGAGTGAACCCATACGGCGGCTGGCAGTTTTACGATCACATTGATAAGGCTGTTACATTTGAGGTCGAAACAAAGCCCGGCTTCAATGAAAACATGGAATGGGAACAAAGATGGTGGGGCAGTATAAAGCTTCCCGAAATCATCGATTTAAGAATGCACGGAGAATAATATGGCAAACAATAAAAAAAGGAAATATGTTTTGTATGCTCACGACGGTAGCGGTAATCACGGCTGTGAAGCACTTGCACGCTCAACCTGCGAGCTTTTGGGAGAAAAAAAAGAAAACATTATTTTATCGTCGACAAGACCGAAACAGGATGAAAAATACGGGCTTGACAAAATATGTACGGTTATTGACAAAACCGCACAAAGACCGCTTAACAGAAAAAGTATTAATTTTTTCAAAGCGTACTTGTTTTTAAAATTAAGGAAAAATTTTGCATATATAAATTATCATACAAGTCGCGTTGCCGATTTGGTGAGTCGCGGAGATATTGCGCTTTCAATAGGCGGCGATACATATTGTTACGACTTCACGGATGTGCTTATACGCACACACAAGCAATACAGATTCGCAGGTCTAAAGACTGTTTTTTGGGGTTGTTCTATAGAACCGAAGCTTTTGAATGACCCGGTTATTGCGAAAGATATTAAAGGTTTTGATTTAATAACAGCGCGTGAAAGTATCTCGTACGAAGCATTAAAAAAAATTAACCCCAATACGGTATTGGTTTGCGATTCCGCGTTTTTGCTTTCGAAAAAGAAGGTAAGCTTTCCGGACGGATTTGCAAAAAACGGATTTGTTGGTATTAATGCAAGCCCTCTCGTGGAAGAATGCGAAGGCGAAAAAAACTCCATAAGACAAAATTACGAAAAACTCATAGAATACATATTAAACAATACCGATTTTAACATAGCGTTAATTCCCCATGTTGTGTGGGAGGCTGTTGATGACCGGAAAATCCTCGGCGATTTTTACGAAAAGTACAAGTCGAGCGGACGCATTTATTTTGTCGAAGACTCCGACTGCGAAGCTTTAAAGGGATATATATCCCAATGCAGATTTTTTATAGGAGCAAGAACGCACGCCACAATAGCGGCATATTCAACCTGCGTTCCGACTCTTGTTGTGGGCTATTCCGTGAAAGCACGCGGCATTGCACGTGATTTGTTCGGCACGGAAGAAAATTATGTTTTACAGGCACAAAAGCTTGCGAATGAAAACGAGCTTACAGATGCTTTTAAGTGGCTTTTAAGTAATGAAGCGAACATAAAGCAAACACTTGAATCGAAAATGCCCGAATACAAAAACAGAATTGAAAACGGTCTTGAAGCTTTAAGATTATTATAATTCGGAGAGAATTTATGTTACCTGAAAAAGAATGTAGCGGTTGTAGCGCATGTATGACAATATGCCCCAAGAGCTGTATAAAAATGGTTGCGGACAAAAACGGCTTTCTTGTTCCTCGGATAAATACAACCCTCTGTGTACAGTGCGGTATTTGTGAAAAAGTTTGTCCTGTTTTAAATGTTACAAATGCTTCCGTTCGTAAATCATCGGAACACACACCCGAATCTTATGCGGTACAAGCATTAGATGTAAAAATTAAAAAAGACAGCTCTTCCGGAGGTGTTTTTACGCTTATCGCCGAAAGTGTAATTAAAAACGGCGGCGTTGTTTTCGGCGCGGCTTTTTCAGAAGATTTTTCGGTTGAGCACACCGAAGCTGTACAAATCTCCGAATTGGATAAGCTTAAATGTTCCAAGTATGTTCAAAGTGATTTAAAAGACTCTTTTAAAAGAGTAAAAAAATATCTCGAAGAGGACAAAAGTGTCTTGTTTTGCGGCACGCCGTGTCAGGTAGAAGGACTATTATCCTTTTTAAAGCAGCCGTACGAAGGGCTGATTACAGTGGATTTTGTGTGCCACGGAATACCGTCGCCGAAAGCATTTAACGAATATTTAAATTACCGCAAAAAGCAGTACAATTCCAACATTACCGCTATGAGCTTCAGAGATAAAACCTACGGCTGGCAAAACTACTGTATTCGTATTGACTTTGAAAACGGTGAAATGTATTTAAAGCAATTCGGAGAAGATTTGTATATGAAAGCATTTTTGTCAAACATTTCTTTGCGCGAGAGTTGCTATGACTGTAAGTTTAAGGCTCTCGGGCGTAAAAGCGACATTACTATAGCCGATTGCTGGGGAATAGATAAGGTGAGACCGGAATTAAACGCAATTGACGGTGTTTCCCTTGTTTTGGTTCAATCTCCGAAAGGCCACAAGCTTTTAAATTCAATTAAAAGAGACTGCAAAATCGACGATGTAGAAATAAAAAACTTGATACAACACAACCCGTGTATAACAAATTCGGTTTCAAAGCACAACTTCAGACAATATTTTTTCAACAGACTCGGGAAAACCGATTTTGAAAAGCTTGCCAACAATTGCTTTAATCCATCTTATTTTACAAGATTTTTACGAAAAATGCTACAGCTTAAGGACGGAGAATGCCAATGGAAAGCACCCCGATAATAAGTGTTATTGTTCCGGTATATAATGTAAAAAACTATATAAACCGTTGTATTGACAGCATATTAAATCAAAGTTTTTCGAATTTTGAGCTGATTCTTGTAGATGACGGCTCAACAGACGGCAGCGAAAATATTTGTGAAGAATATGCTTTAAAGGATTCACGCATAAAAGTAATTCATCAAAAAAATGCCGGTCAGGCGGCGGCGCGAAACAATGGTGTAAAAGCGGCAAAAGGTGAATGGATTGCATTCATCGACAGCGATGACTCGGTTAATTCGCAGCTGCTTAAGGCGCTTTACGATGCGGTAATTCTGAATAACGTAAGGCTCAGTAGCTGTACGGCATTCGAAGGTGAGTGTGAGCCTTCGGACTTTTACAACGATAAAAAAATCCAAACAGTTGTGTCGGAAACCGATGAACAAAGCATTTTTAACTTATGCGCTAATGAAAAGTATTATTATTGGGTTGTATGGGGCAAGCTGATTCATAAATCGATACTTTTAAAATACCCCTTCACCGAGGGCAGAATCTTCGAAGATAATGCTGTTGTGTGCAAATGGCTTTATGAAGCAGAAAAAATTGCTATTATAGATTCACCGTTATATTTTTATTTTATAAACAACAACGGAACAACCAAAAAAACTTTTAACGAAAAGCTGCTTGATGTCTTGTGGGCATTTTCAGAACAAATAAAATTTTACAATACCTTGAATTATAAAAAAATGACCTCACATATTTTAGCGAGATATTTTGAAATTTCCGCAGTTATGTATTATCGCGCAAAGCATGAGGGCGGTGAAGAATTTATAAAAAAAATCAAAGCCGATAAAAAACGCATAAAAACAACCTATCACGGAAAATACAGTCTTACAACAGAGCAAAAGCTTTTTATTTACGAAAGAACAAATAAATTCATGTTTTTTGTTACGAGAGTCAACAGAAAACTCAAAATATTTTTCGGAGGAACGAAAAAATGATATCGGTAATAGTTCCGGTTTACGGTGTTGAGAAATATCTTTCAAAATGTACAGAAAGCATTCTTAATCAAACGTATTCCGATTTCGAGCTTATCCTTGTTGACGACGGCTCTCCCGACAATTGCGGAAAAATGTGCGATGAATATGCACAAAAGGATGACAGAATTACCGTTATACACAAAGAAAACGGCGGGCTTTCCTCCGCGAGAAACGCGGGGCTGGAGCACGCCTTTAAAGGAAGCTCGGAATACGTCACCTTTATAGACAGTGACGACCGAGTTCATCCGCGTTTTTTGGAGCTTATGTTAAGGGCGATATCGGAAAAAAACGCAGATATTTCGATTTGCGGCTTCGAACGCACCGACGACATTTTATCATTTGATTTTTCGCCGTGCGAAAACATATCAAGTGAACTTGTAACCCCCGAAGACCTCCTTATAAACCACACCTGGAATTATAATTACGCTTGGGGCAAAATTTACCGAAAAAATCTTTTTTGTGATGTTCGTTTTCCCGAGGGGAAAAATTTCGAGGACGTTTTTACGACCTATAAAGCTCTTTACAAATGCGAAAAGCTTGCTTTTTCAGACGAACCGCTTTACTGTTACTTTAGAAACGAAGAAGGCATAACGCGTTCGCCGTGGAAAAAAAGCGAGCTTGTCGTTTTGGACGGTATGAAGGAACAGCTTGATTTTTACAAAAAAAACGGATATGAAAAGGCGTATAAAAAAGAACTCGAACTGTTCGTTCATCACCACGCTTACCAAATAGCGAGAATCAAAGCAAACAAAACCGACCTGAATAAGAATAAAGCGATACTCAAACAAATACGTTCCGATTTAAGAGGATATCTAAGAGAATATAAAGATCTATTTAACATTCGCAATATGTCGTACTCTTACGAGATGGCTTATCCCGCGATTATGAAGCTTTACCGTTTTGCAAGTATATTTAAGTCAAAATTGTTAAGGAGAGGCTCATGAACATACCTAAGGTTATACATTATTGCTGGTTCGGGAAAAATCCGTTGCCGAAATCCGCGGAAAAATGCATAAAAAGCTGGAAGAAGTATTGCCCGGATTATAAAATCGTTCGCTGGGACGAAGAAAATTTCGATGTAAATTGCAACGAATACTGTAAATTCGTATACGAAAATAAAAAATGGGCATTTCTCACGGATTACGTAAGGCTTAAGGTGGTTTACGAAAACGGCGGCGTTTACCTCGATACGGATGTCGAGCTTTTAAAGTCGCTTGACAAGCTTCTCGAAAACGGCGCGTATATGGGCTTTCAGGATGAAGAACTTGTTTCCACCGGTCTCGGCTTCGCCGCGGAAGCCGGTCACCCGTTTATAGAAGAAAATATGCGGTATTATGAAGCACTTACCGATTTCGGTACACTTCGCGCCTGCCCTTTTATCACAACCGAGCTTCTTTCGGCACACGGAATAAATACCGACAGCAACGGCATAGCCGAAAGTGCGGGACTGAAACTGTACCCACCGGAATATTTAAGTCCCAAAGACGAGCGCTCGGGAATTACTGTTAAAACCAAAAACACATATTCGATACACCATTACGACGCTTCGTGGTTCGAAAAATCATGGAAGGAAAATCAGCTCAAGCGTTGGAAAGAAGAAAAACGCAGATATATTTTAAAAACGCCCAACCGTATGTTAATAAAGCTTTTGGGCGATGAAAAATACGGTGCATTAAAAAGATTTTTAAAAAGGGGCGAATGAAGTTATGCCAACCAGAGGCTTTATAACAGTCGCAACCGGTGACAGACATTATTATAAAATCGCACTTAAT
>CAZXVF010000044.1:0-5812 GCA_964644445.1 uncultured Ruminococcus sp. | reverse complement strand
GGCGGCGGCATGGAATAAAGTTGCAGAAAAGCCAAGGCGTTGCAGTTTCAAGATAATAAGGAAGGGACTGCAAAAAAGTCTTTGCAGACTTTTTTGCAGTCCCTATCACATCGTATCAGATGTTTTATCGTGTTGCGTACCTGTCGTAGGCGGCCTGATAAAGCTCGATAACTCTGCCTATGTTCAGACCTTCGATGGTGGAAACGTAAGCGTCCCAATCCTCTTCGAAGTTCAGATCTCCCAGGATGAACTGAGGTATCTGTTCAGAGGCAAAGGTGCCAATATCGCTTGCCAGCACCGAGGCTTCCTCATTCTCCAGGGGAGACAGGGATGCGCCGTCAGGGTAATAGTTGGAATTGTCACTGTTTCTGCTGTTCCATACGGTAAGGAAGTTCTTGACCTCGTCGGTGTAGGTCTGGAAGGCGGCAGCGTTGGATTCCATATAGGGGATACCGGCAATGGTGACCACCTTCATATAGGTATACATGTTAACGCCGTAGTCCACGTTGGCGCCTTCGTCGTTGTAAACCGGTTGGCCTTCCACGTAGTTGAAGTTGACACCCTCAACGCCGTAGTTTTGCAGCAGAGCGCCTTCCTCGGAGAACCAGTAGTCCATCCATTTTACGCAAAGCTCTGGGTCTTCCGCCTGAGTGGAAACTGAAATGCAGGAGTCGCCGATCTCAGTCACGGGAGTGATGTGGTTATACACGCCCTTTTCGGCGTTCAGCTCAGGTACGGGAGTCAGATCCACATTATCCAGCTGGGTGCCGATACCCCTGACGGTGCCTACATACAGGGAAAGGGCACCGGCATACAGAAGCTCATCAACAGAGCTGTCGTTGGGGTTCCATTCGGTGGTGATGAACTCGGGATTCATGATGCCGTCGTTATACCACTGGTTCATGGTTTGCAGATACTGCTTATAGCCGTCGGCGGTAAGGCCGCATTTCACGACTCCTTCTTCAACATACATGGGCATGGTGGAGGAACCGACCTCGAAGGGCTCAACGTCATAGCCACGGCTGAGAGTGTCGTCGAAGCATTTGCTGGTCATGTAGAAGCCAATGTCGCAACCCATACTGTCTTTGGAAAAGAGCATATAGTCCCGCATTTCGTCGTAGGTCTCAGGCAGGTCCTTGCCCCACTGCTGGTAATATTCGGTGTTGACAGCAAGACCGGTGGCGGAAATGTTCTCGTCATAAAGGGTGTAAAAAGCCATCAGCTGGCCGTCATCGGTGAGCAGAGTCTTGTACACCGAAGGGCGTTCATTCATGTAGTAGTTGTAGCAGGGGGCGCAGGATTCCAGGTAAGGCGCCAGGTCAATGAGCACCTCGTCCTCGTAGGCTGCTGTCCAGCCGCCGGAATAAATGTTGGCGCCCAGTATCATGTCGGTGTATTCGCCGCCGGCCATGTGGACATTGAACTGCTCAAGATAGGTAAAGAAGTTTACCTCAAGCCAGTCGATATGGACGTTCAGCCGTTCTTCGGCCACAGCTACAGCTGCAAGCTGGTCGTGGGTCGTAACGTTCATGGATGACAGGGTGGGGGGAGTATTTACGGCCGTTGAGTAAATGGAAAGGGTCTTCTTTTCCTCAGTCAGCGGCAGGGAATGAACAGGAATGCTGTCGGCTGCTTCTTCGGGCTCCTCCTGGACCGCCTCAGCCTCTTCGACCTGTTCCGGTTCTTCGGTCTGTTCTGTCACCTGTTCGGTCTGTTCTGCCTGGCCTTCTTCGACAGCAGGCTCCGCAGTATCATCAGCCTTTGGGGATGAGCTGCAGCCTGCAAGGAGAGAAAATACCAGAACCACTGCCAGTAACAATGCGATCTTCTTTTTCATGTTTGTCTCCTTTCTTATGTCTGAAATACTATGTAACCGACGATCAAATCAGTGGTTACCTATCTGTTCATCAGCGGGTGGCTGTTGGACACAAAATTAAATCTGGCTGGCGGCAGTATAAGCTGAGAAGGTGGCGTGACGCACATTGGGCTCGTAGGTCTTCATTTTGCCGTCGTTCAGTCCGTTGGGACCGACGAAGTGGACATTGAACAGCTCGCAGACCTTAACATCGCTGTCGCCCACAATGAAGAACTGGTCGGTGATGCCTGCAAACTTCATACATTCGTCCACATTGGCAGAAACACCGGCAGATACTACCACGGTGTCGGCCTTCAGGACCACCTTTTCACCGGACTGGGTAACGCAATACACCTTGCCGTCTTCGATCTTTTCCACATTGCTCAGGGGCTGGATGGCTATGCCGCTGTCGGCGATAAGCTCCCGGAACACCCGCTCGGAATGGCTTTCATAATCGTCGCAGGGACGTTTCTGTCGGGTGACCAGGGTGACCTTCTTGCCCCGCTGAGCCAGATGACAGGCGGTTTCGGTGCCGGTAAGGGCACCGCCGATGACCACAACGGTTTCACCAAGCTTGTCTTCATTGCCAAAGACCTGGATGGGAGGAATGACCCAGTCATTGTCCATCCCGGGAATATCCAGCTTGTTGGGAACAGCGCCGCAGGCGGCGATAACGGCATCAAAGCCGCCGGAGGCTATCATGGCGGTGGTAGCCTCGCAATTGAGCTTTACCTCAACTCCGGCCTTGCCCACCTGCTTGATGAGGTATTCCTTATAGCGGCGAAGGGGGACCTTAAAGGACATCTCGTCAGCGTGTATCAGCTGACCGCCCAGGTGGTCGCTCTTTTCAAACAGGGTGACCTTATGGCCCCGTTCCGCAGCGGTGAGGGCAGCCTTCATGCCGGCAGGGCCGCCGCCGATGACCGCCACCTTTTTGACACCGTCGGGAGCATCGTAAAGGGTGTCAAACACGTGGGAAAGCCCAACTCGTGGATTTACCGAGCATACAGCGCCATGGCAGCGGTCGCAGCGGATGCAGGGGACGATATCCTCGCCACGACCCTGAACCAGCTTTTTGTTGAATTCGGGGTCGCAGATAAAGGCCCGGGCCATGCAAATAAGGTCGGTTTTTCCCTCGGCGATAAAGCGATCCATGTCGTCCGGATTCTGGAAGCCGCCGATAGGGGCGCACAGGGCCTTGATGCCCCGTTTTTTGAAGGCTTCGGCGAATTGCAGGCAATAGGGCTCGTGCTCGCTGAAATTGTATGTGCTGGTGTGGCTGGTGGAGCCGTCCCATCCCCGGATCTGGAAAATATCTACATATTCTGCGGCTTTTTCGCAGAAATATAAAAAGTCATCAACGGTATAGCCATAGGGGGGCTCCTCGATTCCGGATATCTGGCACATAATGAGCTTGTTGGGGCCAATGGCATCCCGGAGAGCCTTAAAGAAATCCAGAGGCAAGCGGCATCGGTTTTCCAAGCTTCCGCCATATTCGTCGACCCGCTGGTTCAGGGCAGGGGAAATGGCGTTGCAAAGCACACTGCCACGATAGGACATATAAACATTTACGCAGTCAACGCCCATGGTGCAGATGTCAGAGGCTCTGGACACGGCTTTGGCAATGGCGGCATCGAACTGCTCCTTAGTGTATTCGGGCAGATCGTCGTCGAAAAAGCCATGGCCGCCGTAATCGCCCCGGCGGGTGACCACCGAGGGGTCACGAAGCTTGGAAAGCTGGCCGTTTCTTCCGGCGTCGAAGGTGATGCTGCCGCTGACCAGAGAGCTGAATGCGTGGATGCGGTCGATCTGCTTGGCGTATTCGTTGAGCACCTTGCGGTCTTCCATATAGAACTGGTCCATGGGGCCGTGGTTGCCGTTGGCATCGGGCCAGGAGCCGATGGTGATGTTGACCATGGCTGCGCCGTTTTTGGCATAATCCTGAGTATAGCGCTGATAAGCCTCGCCGGGCCAGATCTGGGGGCCCTGAAGCTCCTGGGAAATGCTTTGGGAATTGATCATCCTGTTTTTCAGAACAAAATTTCGAACTCTTATGGGGGACAGCAGATTTGCATATCTTCTTTCCATATGTTTTACCTCACTTGATTGTCACGATTCATATCCTGTGATATAATTTTACCACAGTATTTTATGAGAAATAAATAGTTATTAGTGTTTGATTAAGCATTATTACCACTTAATATGGAGGTGGCAGAATGTATTTGAAGCAGCTTCATTATTTTGTTACAGTGGCAGATACCGGCAGCTTTACCAAAGCCGCAGCGATCCACTATATCGTTCAGACATCCATGAGCCAGCAGATAAGCTCGCTGGAGCGGGAGCTGGGCGTCCAGCTGTTCTTTCGAACCACAAGGCGGGTCAAGCTTACGGATGCCGGAAGAGCTTTTTACGACGAGATCAAGCCTCTGGTCATCAAGCTGGACGACACCATCAGCAGCCTGAAGCGCACGAAGGACAAGGGCGTTACCACTTTGAAAGTCGGCATCGACCAGCAGATCAACGTGGACGCTATTGTGCCTGTTATCAGGGAGTACTCTCATAAGCATTCCAATGTGCGTATTCAGGTCATGGTAGATATGGTAAGCCGACTGTTTGAAACTCTCAGTTCAAACAGCTGTGACATAGTCATAACCAGTCAGGATACCCACAGTGACGACAGAAACTATGTCGAAACGGTCATTGGCTCAGAGCCGTCAAATCTGCTTTCTGTGGTGGTTCCCCGGAGCGGCGAATGGAAAGACAGATCGCCCCTGAGCTGGGAAGATATTGACGAAGAAAATGTGTTTATCTATTCCTCCATGCCTGATCCCATAAGCGACCACAGGACAAAGCTTATGATAGACAGCAGGCTTCAAAGCCCTGCCGTGACCGTGGGCAGCATGGAGTCTCTGCGGGTCATGGTAAGTGCCGGGTTGGGGGTCGGGCTTATCCCACGGCAAATGAGAAGCCGGATAGGAGATGGGGTTTTGGTCATAGATATGGCCGAGAACAATGTGGTGTACGAAAAAACTGTGGCCTATACTGTCAAAAACGGCCAGAAACGGGAAATCAGCGACTTTTTGATGTTGTTTCAGCCAGGGAAGGAAAACTAGCGGGGATAACTGTCCTCAGATGGAGGTGAGAGCTTGAAAAGACTGATCGTTGGGGTGCTCGTCCTGCTTCTTTGGCTCACGGCCTGTTCAGCCCATGAGGTGGAGCCAAGTGCCACGGGAATCGACTATGCCATTAGCTTTTTTGACTATGACCCACCATCAGAGTATGTTCAGAATGATATTTCGGACTTTGGAATATCAAAGAAATTTATAGATGGAAAATGGGCGTATGCCGATGACCAGGGGAAGACGTTGCCTTATTCGCATATGAGCAGCTTTTACGGTGAACTGAGCATTGTGAGCTGTGATGGCCGGTATGGTTTGGTGAATTCTGCCCTCCAACTGGTTATACCCATGGACTACGACGTGTTGGTCATGGATACAGACCCGAAATCCGGACGCTCACCGGTATTTTATGCCAAAAAGGATGGCCAGTGGAGCATTATCGACACTTCCTGCAACGAGATAAGAACAATGTCGCTGTCCTATGGAGCTGAACCGGATGTGAGTTTTGATGATGTTGCTGTCATAATCATCAACGGTGATGTGGTGCTTGTTGAACCGGAAAATATCACTCCGATCGTGGCATATGTGCCCCTTGATATCTATCAGGATGAGCAAACCGGGACGACAGACCAGAGCATAGAACTGGTTCAGGGACATTTTGAAAACCAATTACAGGCGTTGTACCATGGAAAAGATAGTTTTGTGGCCCTACATGGATATCAGTTTTCCGGGGAGGACAGCCAGGACCAGGAGATTTATCACTTTATCCGGGAGCGGGATGGGCAGGAAATCACTGTTGAAAAAACAACAGACTACGAAGACGTTGTATACAAGGTCA
>CAZXVF010000043.1:0-5952 GCA_964644445.1 uncultured Ruminococcus sp. | reverse complement strand
CCCGGAGAGCTCCATGGGGAAGCACACGTTATCCAGACAGTTGCGCTGCATGAGCAGATTGAAGCGCTGGAAGATCATGGTGATCTCACGCCGTGCCGCACGCAGCTGTGCGGCGTTCATCGTGTCCAGCCGTCTGCCGTTTACGATCACCTCGCCGGAGGTGGGGCGTTCAAGCATGTTGATGCAGCGCACCAGCGTGCTCTTGCCCGCGCCGCTCATGCCAATGATGCCGTATACCTCGCCGTTGGGCACGGTGAGCGAAACGTCCTTGAGCGCTTCCACCCGCCCGGAGGCGGTTTCAAATGTTTTTGTGACGTGCCTGAGCTCGATCAAGGCCGCCGCCTCCCTTCGCTTGTTACTTCAGTGCGTCCAGTGTGCTCTGCTTGCCGCCGTAAAGCCCCATGGGCTCCACATGCACGGCGGAAACGGAGACGATGTGGGTGTTGTTTTCGGTGTTGAAGTCGTCCAGATAGGGCACATGCTGGAAGTAGTTGGCATCCACGGTGCCGTCCTCCACCACGGTGTTGGGCACAACGTAGTCGGTGTAGACCTGAATGTCAAGGGTGATGTCCTTAGCGGCAAGAATGTCTTTTGCAATGGCGAGGATTTCGGCGTGCGGCGTGGGAGAGGCGGCCACAGAGATGGTTTGACCGGCCAGCGCAGCATAGTCCACGGAGGTGTTATAGCCATCGCCGGGGTTTTCCACCGTGCTCACCACCGAGCCGCCATACTGCGTGGAGATGAAGTCGGCCACGTCCCTGCTTTCCAGCGCGGCCACAAGAGCGAGAGTCTTATCAGAGGCTTCGTTGCCCTCCTTCACGGCAAGGATGTTGGCATAGGCGGAGGAAGAGCCTTCGATGGTCAGCGAGTCGGCCACGGGGTTGAGCCCGGCGTTGATGGCATAGTTGGAGTTGATCACGGCGTAGTCAACGTCCTGCAGGATGTTGGGCAGCTGTGCAGCTTCGGCCTCAACGATCTCCACGTTATAGGGGTTTTCGGCGATGTCATTTTTGGTGGCGGTGATGCCTGCGCCTTCTTTGAGAGTGATGATGCCGTTGGCCTGCAAAAGCAGCAGTGCGCGGGCTTCGTTGGTGGTGTCGTTGGGCACGGCGATCTGGATGGTGTTGTTTTTGCTGCCGCAGCCGGAGAACAGGGCAAGAACAAGGGTGAGCGCCAGAATGGCAGAGAGAAGCTTTTTCATAAGATGTGACATCCTTTCAAAATTAAGATCAGTAAAATATTTTCTGTTGGTCATCAAAAAAGCAGCCGCCGCCACATTCGTCCGCTGCAGAGATTCGCCCGGATATAGGCGACAAAGCGGTTTTTCATATTGAACCTCCTCCGGGGATAAAAATCAAAAGCCGGGAAACTCCGATGGAGTTTCCCGGCAAGACCGCGTAATTGCGCCAAGAGCTTCAGCGCAGGATCTCAGGAGAACGCATCGGAAAAAGCGCAGCACAGCGCATGCCCATGTGCTTGCACATGCGCATCTCCATCATCATGGCGGCGGACGTTCTGGTCATGGGGCATTCTCCCTTCCTTTTTTGTTCCTGCGGTACAGGACACGGCAAGCATAACGCATGGATGAAGATTTGTCAAGGACTTTTTGCGGAATTTTTGCTGGAAATATGCATAAACATGCGGACGCAATGAAGAAAAACTTTGTCAGCGGCATCGCAGATGCCCGGCAAGGCAGCAGAGCAGAAACGCGCTCAGATCACACAGCACCACCGTTGCACCCACGGGCGTGGACAGCAGGTAGGATCCCAGCAGCCCCGCGCAGAAGCACACCACGCTCAGCGCCCCCGCAAACAGCACCACGCTGCGAAAACTGCGAAACACGCGCATGGCGCTCAGCGCAGGGAAGATGATGAGGCTTGAGATGAGCATCGCGCCCATCATGCGCATGCCCAGCACCACGGTGAGCGCTGTGAGCACGGCAAGCAACGAGTTGTAAAGCCCCGCATGCACGCCCGTGGCGCGGGCAAAACCCTCGTCAAAGGTGACGGCGAAGAGACGGTGATAAAAAAACGCATAAAGCGCCAGCACCGCCACGGCCAGCGTGACGGAAAGCGCCACATCGCTGCGGCTCATGGCGAGGATGCTGCCAAACATGTAGGCATCCACATCCGTGGTCATGCCCGTGGTGAGCGAGGTGACCACCACGCCAACCGCCAGCGCCGATGCGCTGAGCACGGCAATGGCGGCATCGGCATTGATACCGCTGCGCCCGGTGAGGCGCAAAAGCAGAAAGGCGCACAGCGTTACCACCGGGATGGAGAACCACAGCGGTGAAAACCCGCAGGCCATGGCCACAGCCAGTGCGCCAAAGCTCACGTGGCTCAAGCCGTCACCGATCATTGAATAGCGCTTGAGCACCAGCGGCACGCCCAGAAGCGCGGCACACAGTGCCACCAGAATGCCCACGGCAAACGCCCGCACGATGAAAGGGTAGCGCAGCATTTCCAAAACAAGGCTCATTTGCTCTCCCCTCCGTTTCTGTGCGCAAAGCGCCTGCCCTGCGGCGAGGCAAGATACTCCGCTGCCGTGCCGCAGAAATGCCCGCGCTGCCCGATGTGCAGCACGGTGTGCGCCTCGCGCAGGGCACTTTCCAGGTCGTGCGTGACCATCACAATGGCCATACGCTCTTTGTTGTTGAGATAGCGCAGGGTTTTATAAAGCTCCTGCGCGGCGGCGGGGTCAAGCCCCGTGACCGGTTCGTCCAGAATCAACAGACGGTCGGCCGCGCACAGTGCGCGTGCAAGCAGCACGCGCTGCTGCTGCCCGCCGGAAAGCTCGCGGTAGCAGCGCTTTTGCAGCTCCAGCACGCCAAGCTTGCCCATGTTCTGCACGGCGGCGCTTTTTTCCTCCGCCGTGTAGAAAAAGCGGTGTTTGCGGCGGTTCAAAAAGCCCGAGCGCACGACCTCCTCCACCGTGGCGGGAAAGTCCTTTTGCGCGGCGGTCTGCTGCGGCAGATAGCCCAGCGCACCCGCCGCACGCGCGGGGCAGAGGATCGTCCCCGCCAGCGGCGGCGTAAGCCCCAGCAGCGTTTTGAGAAGCGTCGATTTTCCGCTTCCGTTTTCGCCCACGATGCAAAGATAGTCGCCCTCCTGCACGGAAAAGCTGAGATGCTCCAGCAGGGGCTTGCCCTCATAGCCGAGACTCACGTCCCGACAGGTCAACAATTCTTCCATTCTATCCTCTCCTCAGTTCAGTCCCAACGCAAGCGCGTCGAGGTTGCGCTCCATCAGGCCGAGATAGCCGATCTGTGCGTCGAAATCCGCGCGCGACACCGTTTGCCCAGACCACAGATACGCAACCTCCGCGCCTGTGCTTTCCGCCACCACGTCGGCAATGCTACCGCTGCTCAAATCCACGGCGTACACCACGGGGATATTTTCGTCTTTTACGCGGTCGATGAGATACTTGATGGTGGCAAGCGAGGGCTCGGTGTCGCTTGCGCAGCCGTGAAACGCCGCGCGGTAATCCAGATCGTATTCTCTGCACAGGTACAGTAGCGGAAATCGGTCGGCCACGATCAGCGTGTCGCGCACAGCATGCTCACGCAGGGCGCAAAAGCGCGCGTCCAGCGCGTCGAGCTGCGCGGTGTACGCGTCCAGATTGGCATGATAGTCGTCGGCGTGCGCCTCATCCGCCTCGCACAGTGCCTCGCAGATGGCGGCGCAGAGCTTTTTGGCGTTTTGCGGTGACGTCCACACGTGCTCGTCGTATTCAAGCTCTTCGTGCTCTTCGTGATCTTCGTGCTCGTCATGCTCGTGTTCGTGCTCGTCGTGCGCACCCTGCATGCCCTCGGTGTATTCCTCTTCCAGCGCGTCGGCATAGGGCATCAGTGCGCGGGTCACGGCGATGTCCTCACCCGCGGCGTCCAGCATGTCGTCCGCCCACACCTCACTCTCGCCGCCGTTGTATAAAAACACGTCCGCGCGTGCGATGCTTACCGCGTCAAGCGGCGTGGGCTCGAAGCTGTGCGCCTCGCGTCCGGGGGAGAGCAGCAGCGTGACGTCCGCGTGCTCGCCCGCGATTTGCCGGGCAAAGTCGTAATAGGGGTAGAGCGTGGTCACCACGCGCAGCCGTCCATCGTCCGTCGGCGTTTCGCGCGCGGCACAGCCGCACAGCATCAGCGTCAGCATGCACAAAAGTGCCAAAGCGCGCCGCCTCATGTCTGCGCCTCCCGACACGCGCGGCACAGCCCGTAGAGCATCGTGCGCCGCGGGTCGACGGCAAAGCCGTGTTCCTGCGCCAGGTGCGCGTAAAGCGGAGCGAGGTGGGAGCAATCCACGTGTTCGATGCGGCCGCACTGCTCGCACTTGAGCAAAAAGCAGCTGCCGGTGTCGCCGTGGTCGCAGCGCCGATAGCACGCGCCCTCCTCCGTGACCACGCGGTGCAGCCAACCTTCGCGCGAGAGGCGGTCGAGCTGACGATACACCGTGGCCTGTCCCACGCGTTCGCCGCGCCGACGCAGGGCCTCGCACACATCGGCGGCGGTGAGCACCTCCCCTTCGTACGCGGCCACGCAGTCGAGCACGGCCTTTTGCTGTCTGGTAAAATAGGAAGCCATAAAGCCCTCCGAATGGAAATAAATTTGAAAATGATTATCGTTTTCAAATCATACGCGCACGCGAGCGAAAAGTCAAGAAAAATGTAACAGATTTGTAATATCTTTTTTGCGAAAAGCATGGTATACTGAAGATAGCTACTTGAAAAGGAGGAATCGCCCATGAAACGCAGGTTCTTACCGTTGCTGTTGGCGCTGGCGCTGCTGCTGTGCGCCTGCGAAAAGCAGCCCGACCCGCTCGACCCCTCTCCGGACGTTTCTCCCACGCCGGAGACGCCGCCGCAGGAGGACGCGATCACGCTTGCGCAGCTGGACGTGGAATTTGTCATCGGCGAGCGCAGCGTGGACGACCTTGCCGCGCTGCAAAAAAGCTTTCCCGCGCTGCTGATCGACGCGTTGGCCGCGCAGGGGGTGTCCGTGGGCACGGTACATGTCACCTTCGGCGCAAGCGCGGAGGCCACGGCCGAGGCTCTGCGCGCGGGCAGCGTACAGGTGGGCTTTTTGCCGACCGAGCTGTGTCTTGCGCACGAAGACGCACTGCGCCTTGTGGGCGTGGGGCTGCCGGGCACGGGCATAGCGCTCACCTGCGGCGGCACATCGACCGCGCAAAGCATTCACGCGGCGGCGCTTGACGGCACGCTGACGTGGGAGCAGCTTGCGGACGCATCGTGGTGCCTTCTCGGCGGCGATGCGGCGGAGACGTGGCTTGAGGCGTATCTTGCCGCGTATTTTGACGGGCACGATGCCGATGAGCTGAACATCACGCACCCGGCATGGGACGCGGACGGGAACTACGCGTTGAATGACGTGGCCTACGACCTTTACGTCACGCCCTTTGTGCCTGAGGAGGGCGCACCGGAGGACGCGATCGCAAGCGGTGTGCTGCACAGCGAGGCGGTGGCCGTGAGCGAGGCGGACGACATTGTCAACAGCGATGCCTTTGCATCAGCACTTGCCGATGCGCTGGCGGACGCAGGCCTTGCCGACACGCTTGCGCTTTACGGCGGGAGCGGCTATGCAAATAACGCGTACCTGACGATGAAATTTGGACAGTTTGAAACGCAATACCGGAATTGAAGCAAAAAACTTCCGCAGAACGTCTGGCGTTCTGCGGAAGTTCAGCGCGTCAAAAAAGCGTCATTGCGAACCAGTGACCGAAGTCGCTGGTGTGGCAATCCGCTCTTTTGCAAAAATTCCGAATCATTTTGCCGTATGGAGTTACGGATTCCCGAGGCAGTGTGCGCACTGCCTCGGAATGACGGGGTTCTTCGACAGCCCGAAACTTCCGCAGAACGTCTGGCGTTCTGCGGAAGTTCAGCGCGTCAAAAAAGCGTCATTGCGAACCAGTGACCGAAGTCGCTGGTGTGGCAATCCGC
>CAZXVF010000042.1:0-6314 GCA_964644445.1 uncultured Ruminococcus sp. | reverse complement strand
GTTATGCGGTTTGCGAGGAGTTTTCTTCCTTGCAACTGTCAAAGATGGGATTATATCACAACTACAAAAAATTTGCAATATGTTTTGGTGAGAAAAGTGTGATTTACAAGAGAATTGTCATTTTTATACAGCGCAAATAAGCCTTCTCAAACTTAACAATGAAAAGGCTTGGCTTTTTATGCCTATTTTTTGTTGTTTGTGTTCACGTGTTGATCGCGGGCACTCTTTTTTTGCGGCAAAGTGAAACATAATACTGATTATGTTTCGTTTTCCATTAGGTACATAAAGGCCTATTTTACCGTTAGAAAATACGGTTTTTCTTTTGGCCTTCTACTCTCAAGAAGTTGCGAATTTTGTTTTAGGTTGTAGCAAGTAATGGGAAACCGCTTGTTAAAAGTTATATTAAAATGATAGGTTCTTAGGTAGATGAGTGAATGATGAAAATAAGTTATAAAAAACTTTGGATATTACTAATCGAAAAAGACATATCACCTGCCACATTGCGAAAGGATCTAAATATTGCAACAGGGACTATGACAAAATTGCGTAAAAACGAAGAAGTTGCCCTTTCGGTTTTATTAAGGATTTGCGAATATCTTAATTGCAATATTGGTGATATTTGTGATGTTGTAAACACAGAAGAAATATTGTACTAAAAACCATAGGAGGAAAATTTATGGGGTTATTAGATAAAAATGGTATGAACGGTATTTTCGAGAAAATACAGAAAGCAACTTCTGATTTTTTGTCTCCTGAAGCCGAACATTCAACAAATTCCGATTTTGAACAAGTGCCGACTCAAAATCGATTCTGTTCAAACTGTGGAACAAAACTGAATGACGGTGCAAAGTTCTGCCATGGCTGTGGTTCTACGATAGGCGCACCAAATCAAGTATCAACGCCAATTACACCGCCTATACCACCACAAGTAAATCATACTGAGCGCCAACAGGAGTATAGTGGTAAAATATTAAAATGTCCAAATTGTGGCAGCCCGATTACCGAAACAACAGCTGTTTGTCCTGATTGTGGTGTACATATATCTGGAAAATCGGTTGTCCACTCAGTTCAATCTTTTAAAGAAGAACTAATGAATTTGGAAAATATGAGAATGAGCGGCATTAAAGGTCTTATTTTAGGTAATACCACAATGGTTGATCCTGTTGATAAGAAAAAAATAACCTTAATTCAAAACTTTCCTATTCCCAATTCGGTAGATGATATTATTGAGTTTATGCTTCTTGCAATTGCTAATATTGATGTTGGTCTGTCGAAAGGAAAATGGGACAAACGAGCACCTGCAACAGAGACATCATATACGATTAAAAGAACAATTATCAATGCTTGGGTGTCTAAAATGATGCAGACTTATCAACGAGCAGAATTATCCTTTCCAAATGATCCTGCTTTTGCAAAAATTCAAAAATTATATTTGGATAAAGCAAAGGAATTAAAAATCAAAATTAAATAAAAGAAAGTGAGTGAGTATTATGACGCTTTTTGGAAAACCAAAAGCAGGCGGATTTATGGATGAAATTCGCTGTGATGAACCGTCATATTTGATTTGGAAATGGCATCCTGTAGGTTCAGAGCAAGGCGATAACAACAGAGAGAACGCTATTCGTTGGGGTTCTTCATTAAGAGTTAAAGATGGTGAAGTTGCTGTTTTTGTCTATAAGCAAAAAGACGGCACTATGCAAGATTTTATTGAAGGGCCATTTGATAAAAAAATTGAGACCAACAACTTCCCCGTTCTTGCAAGTATCGTTGGTTTGGCTTATGCCGGGGGGACACCTTTTCAAGCAGAAGTATATTTTATAAATCTGGCAAACATTATACAAGTTAAATTTGGTGTTCCATTTTTCGATGTATACGATCCAAGATTTTTGGATTTTGGAGTGCCCGTTGCTGTTAGAGGTACTATTAGTTTTAAAATTAGCGATTATAAAGAGTTTATAAAACTGCATAGGTTGAATACGTTTAATTTAGATGATTTCCAACGGCAAATCCGTGATGCTGTAAGTCGTTATGTAAAAGATACCGTTACAAATGCACCTGCCACAAACAACATACCAGTAATTCAACTTGAAAGCAAAACATCACAGATCAATGATGCAGTAGAATATAATATCGGAGAAAGATTAAAAGATACATTTGGCGTTACTGTTTCGGGTGTAGATATCGGTGCTATAGAAATAGATAAATCAAGTGATGGATACCGTCAATTGATGGCTGTGACAAAGGATATAACTACGGTTAAAATGCAAGCCGAAACCGATGACTATATTGAAAGATTACGCATCCAACGTGAAGAAGGTCAATATGCGATGCATAAGCAGACGCAAACAGCGAACATTGGTGCTTTCCAAGTTGAGAAACAAGCCGAGGTTGGTATTGCTGGTGCAAATGCTTTAGGACAAATGGGTGCAAATGGTGCAGGTGGTGTTGATTTGGGCGGAAATGCAGGGTTTAATCCGGCTGCAATGATGGCAGGTATGGCCGTAGGTGGTGCGGTCGGTCAAAACATAGCAGGTTCTATGAACAATATGATGGCAGGTATGAATCAGCCACAACAAGCAGTTAATATGGCACCGCCACCAATACCTGTTGTTTCTTATCATATTGCAATTAATGGTCAAACAAGTGGTCCGTTCGATATGAACACATTAACACAGATGGTGTCAACAGGACAATTAACAGCTGCAACATTAGTATGGAAGAATGGAATGTCTGAGTGGAGTCGTGCCGATATGGTTGATGAATTAAAAGTTTTATTTGTTAATCAAATGCCACCCGTGCCACCAACCAACCTTTAAAATAAAAATACAAAAAATTACTAAATTTATGGAGGATTTAAAAATGAAAAAAATTTTAATTATGGTAATGAGTCTTATGCTGATATTTGCATTAACAGCTTGTGGAACAGAAACGACAAATAACGATTTAAACGATGATAACGCATCGTCGATAGAATCTTCTCAATCTGACATTAGCACTGAACAAGATGAAACATCAGAGCCGGAAATCACAAAGCTTTCTTTTACGCTTACAGCAGGTGAAGCCGGAGAATATGGAAAACTTGTTACATACAATAAAGGAACTGAATTTGAGGAAACATTTTATGCTTATTATGTTCCCGCAGGCACTTATACAGTAACTAACAAAGGCGAGTATATGAGCCAAATTAATGTATATAGCGATGAGACTGTAATCAATGAGGACGGTTGGGAAGAACCCAAATCAACAGGAGCTGTGAAATTATTGGATGTTGATAAATCAGAAACCATGACTATTGAAAATGGTCAGCACATTGAAATTGCTGAGCCCTCAGTTTTTGAATTAAAACAACAATAATTCTATAACATTAACGGCGGCAAGGAGACTATTCCTTACCGCCGTTTTTTAATATTCCAAAAATTGCATTGATTTTTCGGCTATTCGCAATGATTCGAATTCTGCTTTTGCATTATGATATTTGTCAAATTTCCAATTCCATTTATCTGTTATTTCAGCACTTTCAATTATTACTTTAAGATCGTAATCTTTGCATAAATCAATAACATTACTTGTATAAACTTTCTTAGCGAAACTCTTTATTAACAAAAGAATTTGTTGTGTGCATTCCTCGGTTTCTGTTTTCCAACAATATTTTTCAAACACTCTTTCGATATCATTATGTAAATAGCTTATTTCATCGGGATAAACATATTCGTAACTACCATCTTCTCGTTCGATAGGTATACATCTTGGCTTTATACCCATCTCTTTTAAACGGTACTCCACGTCCGATACTACCGCTGTGGCATTAGCTGAATTTTCGTTATATGAACAAACAAAACGATATTCGGTAATAAGTTTAATAAATTTCTTTTTCTCGTCTTTATGAAAAAATCTTGTTAGAGGGTTTTGAGAAATTTCTTTTATTTCGGCGTAATTATTTCTTGAAACGGGTTCTTTAGTAATGTTTAACAATGGAATTATAACCGCAGACTGAAGGTTAACTCTATTTCCTTTGTGAAAATAGATGGCGGAAATTACCCAAGATATTGCACCGGATAAAAGAATTGATAATATGGTTAGCCACTCTTCTTTTAAAAATTCAAGCATAATAACACTCCTGTTTTAAATAATCGTTTTAATTCTGTAATATAGAATTATTTTGCTTTTCTAAAAATAATATCGGTTTATTATTTACATCAATATTAATATTGATTTCAAAATCAAATCTAAAAGTATATTTATCGGTATTTGACACATCAGTAATTTCAAATAATATCGTGTGCATAAAAGAAAATGCATTGTCGTTAAATTTATAGTTGCCGTCATCATCAACTTCTAATCCAAAGTTAGTATTCCATTTATATGTTTCTTGCGGAGCAAGAAAAAATCCATTATCAAATTGAACTGTATATATAGAAATTCCAAATTGCTTTAAATTATCAACTTTTTCAAAATGGTCTTTTTTAGTTTCTACGCTTATAAACTCATCTTTGAATTTTATATTGCCAATATTATTTGAAATGTTTCTCATTATACACTCAATGTGTCCATATTCACTAACACATTCACCTATATTTATTTTTCTCTCGTCATCTTTATAATTAGCGATGCGACAAGATATATATGGTTTTATTGAATCAATGTGATTTTTCTCTCTGACTTTGCTTTCGTGTTTAAAAGTCAAATACAGTGCAAACATAGTTATTGAACCGCCAATAATTGAACCCGCAAAACCTATCCAAGCATCAGCTGTACCTATTGCATCCATAAGATGATTACTCTTTAAAAATTTTGCTATAATCACTAAAACATAGGTAAAAACTGGCGAAAAAATTATAATAAAGGATGTCACTCTTAAAACTTTAATAGAATCTAATTGTTCCTTAAAATCTTTGACAAGCAAAATTATTGAGTAAACAATGTTGGCTAAAGTCCAAAGGGCAATTAATCCTAATAATATATATTCTTTCATATAAACTCCTTTTTGCATTAAAATTATTTGTTTTTTCTTATTATAACATATAATTTTACCTTTTTCTACCTTTATGCGTGTATGTTGTTATATACTAATAGCCGACCAGCAATTATTTGTCGGCTATTAGTTAGCACTCATCAATCGGCTTATTTCATAGGATATTCCAAACATCCTTATGAGAAGTAACTTTTCGAGGGCATCTTTTTCTTTGGTTAATGCGTAGTAATTTTTACCCACTTGCATTTACGACGGAAGTAAGGTATACTATTAGCACAATCGAAGTTGGTTGGTTTTGCGACCACATAAATATTAGCATGGTATTGGGTGGCATCTTTGAAAATTAATCCTGTTTTTACGACCACATTCCATCCCACAGACCGAAATGGAGTAGGCGGAAACAGTGGAGAAAAGATGCCAGAAGACGATATTTTGACTGAGCGAAAAGCCTTATAAACCGCCAAAGACGGCTAAACAAGAGGCTTTCAGATGGCTTCGGGACCAAGAGGTCGGGTGTTCGAATCACCTCACTCCGACCAGAAAAAAGCACGCTTCGGCGTGCTTTTTTCAACTAAATCCGCCTTGCGGCGGGTGAAATCCACCTTCGGTGGATGAAATCGCTTCGCGATGAAATCCGACTTCGTCGGAAGTTAGGCGGATTTAATTTCATCTGAAGCCGAAGGCTGAAGATTTCATCCTTGCTTTGCAAGGATTTCACCGTGGCTTTGCCACGATTTCACTTAATTTTCAATTTGATATTGATTTTGTTTTCCGGTATTTGGTATTTAATTAATAATTTACAAATCAAATATCCAAACTTCCCGCACGCTTCGGCGTGCTTTTTATCTGACCATATCCTCGTAGCAGACAAGCGTAACATTACCCATTTCCGCTGCCTTATCTTTCATATAAGACATTGAAGAGCCGCAAAGAATTAGCATGAGCTTGGATGAATCCTTGTATTTGTCAATCAGCAGCTGTAAGGTAGAAGCGAGACTCTTCGAAGAACGGGCAACATACGGATATTCGTCAATCGCAAGAATCAGGCGTTCTTTCTCGGATAACTTAAATACATATTCCAAAGCAGATAAAGTATATCACACCCCCACGGTTTAGTCAGATACGATTATGCAAATCGTATCTGACTAAATTACAACTTTATGCCCTTTTAATACAAACTGCGTACTTTTAAAAACCGGTAAATTTTATCCCCATAATTTTCCCGACTGATTTTCCCGGTCGAATTTTCGTCAAAAGGTTTTTAAAATTGTACTTTTATGTTTTTCGCGGTACAAATATAAATATTTTTAAAAAATCGCAAGAAGAGCCTTGACTTAATGCA
>CAZXVF010000041.1:0-6724 GCA_964644445.1 uncultured Ruminococcus sp. | reverse complement strand
TGTTTTAGATGGTACGGAAAACGACAACCAGAAAGCAGAGTGGGAAATATATGAAGGAGAAGTTGCATGATAAGTTTAATAAATAAGCAGGTAGAACATACGGGGGCATTAGGTATAGGCGTTGTTATTGAACAAGATGAAAAACATATAACGGTAGAATTTAGTACAAGAACTAGTAAGTTTGCATATCCAGCGGCTTTTGAAAAATTTCTTGTAGCAGTAGAGGCTGATATTCAGGAGGCTATTATTGATGAACTTGCAGCGATTAAAGCGGCGGAAATAGCAGCCAAAGAAGCTGAAATTGCTAAGAGGGAAGCTGTAGAAGCGGCTAGGTTAGAAGCATTAAGAAATCAAAGTGTAACATTTGGAAGAAAGGCGAGCGCAACAAAATCGTATAAGCCAGTAAAACGTATGGCTGGACAAGCCTTAACATATCTTGTTTTTCAGGGAGATACTTATAATGAAGAGAGAACAGGACAATTTATCTGGGCACCTAAGTTTACAAAAGATGGTAGAACGATACACCATTGGGAAAGATTGACTGATCTTCGTGAAGGCGATGTTATTTTCCATTGTTCCGATGGATATATCCAGGCAGTTAGTAGAGTAAAAGCTGCATGTGAAGATAGTGCAAGACCAGATTCAAGTGCAGGGGATTGGGCCAATTGGGAAAAAGATGGTCGCAGAGTAGATTGTGATTATTACGTACTAGAAACACCATTAAAGCATGGAATTTATAAAGAGAAGATTCTGGAATATTGTAATGTGAAGTATGCGCCATTTGATAAAGATGGTAACGGAAATATGGGATACCTATTTTATCTTAATCAGAACTTAGCAGCGTTTTTTATTCAGGAAATTGCTAAGAAAAATCCAGAAGTCGTCAATTTAGAGTATTTAAGGTTTATTCTTGTGAAATGAGGTAGTGATGAAGACTGTTAAAGTAGTTGCTGCGTAATTTATAATTCTTATGGAAGAAAAGAAATAGATATTTGCTACAGCTAGAGGATATGGTGAATTTAAAGGGCAGTGGGAGTTCCCAAGAGGAAAAATAGAAGAAGGGGAAATATCGCAGCAGGGCTATCATCTGGGAAATAAAAAAAGAATTGGATATGACGATAAAAGTAGGAGACTTGATTGATACGAAAAGAATATAATTATCTGACCTTTCATTTATCGATGGATTGTTTTTTGGTGTGAAGTCTATTGACGGATAGTTAAAGCTTTTAGAAGCAGAAGATGTGAAATGGCTTACAAAAGATACATTGTATGAAGTGCAATGGTTACCGGCGGATATTAATAAAATACGAAAGTTAATAGAGCAAATTCCAAAAATAAAAGAAAAATTTCAAATAGAAAAGCAATTACTTAGAATTAAAAGAATTGCTAATCCACTTTCAGTTTATACGGATTTTTTAGATGTACCATTTGAAAGGCTTTCCGAAGAAGAAAGAGAAGAATATAAAAAATTGAACGAAAAAAGTATTAGTGTATATATAACGTGTTAAAATCTAAAAACTAATATATCTGAAGAGGATATAGTAGTTGATGGACTAACATTTACCGCTTATGATAAATTGTTTGAATATTTTGAAGAGATTTTTCCTGTTAGGACGAGCGAATACGAAGAGATATTCAAAAACAATCCAGTGGAAAAATGGGAATTAGAAGCATGGGAACATATGTTGATAGATTTATAACAATTCATAATGAACGGAACCGTTAGTGTGCTGTTACATCGATTGTTTCTGAATGCACACCTTCGCAGACTGGGCATAATGCATTAAAAATCCGTATAAATACTACGATTTAGACTACTAAGGGTTGAAATGGAGAGGGAATATAAACAAATAAACAGCCGCTTTTTGTTAGTAGTAATCTACTACGAAGGGTGGCTGTTTGGCTTTTTTGTAATACAAAAAAGCACTTGACATTTTGTAATACAAAAAGTAAAATAGATTTAGGTGGAAGGAGTATTCTTATGAAGAAGATGGGTAGACCTAAGGGTGATAATAATAAAGATTGTGTATGCACAATTCGTATGGATGAGCGTACTATGAAGAAACTAGAGGCTTATTGTAAATTATTGAAAAAGCAAAAGTCAGAAGTGATTAGAGATGCAATAAATATGATAGTAGATGAAGCAAATGGTAGTGAGATTGAAGCCGAATTGAAATAGTGCAACGGAGTCCTGTTTTGGGATAAAAAGCGCGATAACTTTATGCAGATAGTTTTAATAATGGAAAAAATGAGTTGATTATTTTGTTATTTAGAGCTATTATACGATGACATAAATAAGGGAGAAATGAAGAATGACAGGTAGTAATTTGCAAAATGTCACAAAAGCAATAGCACTTGTGAAAAATTATGCGAATCAAGTTGTAGAGGCTAGTGTAATCGAATATGTTTGTGAAAAAATAGGGAAACAATTTATTTATCAGGAAGAACTTGTAGTTTTAGAAGGTAAGGCAGACAAAAATTTATTGGCATTATTTAAAAATATTGATTTTCCAATTGATATAGAGTTTGTGATTGAATTTTTTGAAGCTTTATTAGAAAGAGAAAATATTGAGGAAAATGGAATAGTTTTTACCCCTAAGTATATAGCTGATTATATTAACGATTGCGTCTTGAAGGATATGGAATGTAATGGTGTAAAGTTAATTGATCCGGGATGTGGATGTGGTATTTTTTTGGTTTCAGCGGTGGAAAAGATAAAAGAAAAAGTAGGAAAGAGCGTTGCTGAAATATTACAGGAAAATATATATGGTATGGATATTGATGCGGATAATGTAAGAAGATGTAAAATAGTATTAAATCTGTTAGCCATAATGCATGATGGAAATAATCATGCATTGAAATTAAATATTGTATGTAGCGATAGCTTGAAAGCAGATTGGAAAAAAGTCTTTGATATTGAATATTTTGATTGTATTATAGGAAATCCGCCATACGTGAATACGCATGATATGAGCAAAGAAACTGCGTTGTTTTTGAAGAAAACCTTTAAAACAACAAAAACAGGAGTATATAACATATTTTATGCTTTTGTTGAATATGGGATGTGTTTTCTTGGAACAAACGGAAAACTCAGTTATATAGTTCCAAATAATTTTTTGACCATTAAATCAGCAAAGGATTTGAGAGAATTGCTGGTTTATAATAGGTGGATTGAGAAGATTGTTGATTTTGCTGACAATATGGTGTTTAAGCCTATAAGAACATATAATTGTATAATTCAATTAAGCAACAATGAAAAAGAAGAATTTGATTATTGTGTGATGGCGAAAACGGATGATATTCCGCTAGCTTTAAAAACGATTAATATGGATAAGATGCCACTTAACAGATTGGATTCAAATGGTTGGCAATTGGTAGATAAAAAGACAAGAGCCAATATTATAAAAATAGAAGGTCAATTTCGCAGTATAAAAGACTTTGTGAGAACCGGAATTGCAACATTGAGAGATGAAGTTTATATGGTGGAGTATGATGGTGAGAATTATTACAAGGAAGTAGATGGTAACAGATATATAGTAGAAAGTAACCTTGTAAAAAGACTTTATAAGATTCCGGAATTGAAGCAATGTGATAACATAAGTTCAGCATGTAGATATATCATTTTTCCGTATAGAAAAAGTAAGACTGGATTTGAAATAATACCAGAAGATGAATTGGTGGAAAAAAATCCGTTGACATATAAATATTTACTTGTCAGAAAAGATGAATTGGATGGTAGAGATAAGGGGAAACCTAATAATGTTTCGTGGTATGCTTACGGTAGAACACAAGGGTTAAACAAATTTGGTAATAAATTGTTATTTCCCACTTTTGCCAGTGCTCCTAGATTTACAATGGTTGAAGATGAGTATGCTTTGTTTTGTAATGGATATGCAGTGTTTGAAAATGACTATATTGATTTAGAAGTACTTAGAAGAATTTTGAATTCGATAATTATGCAATATTATGTCAATAGCACAAGTTATGCAATTGAAGGTGGCTATTATTGTTATCAAAAAAAATATATTGAAAAATTCTCTTTGCCGTATTTTACTGATAACGAAAAAACGCAGATTATTCAAATGAGCAAGGAGGATTTAGATGCATTTTTGATAGAAAAGTATGGATTGGCTATGTAGTTGAAAAGCCGGAATGTTTAGTGTTCCGGCTTTTGTATTACTAATATATAGTTTTTATTGATTTGATGTAAAAGAAATTACACATGGAGCGATAGACGTTGCATAGCCCCTATGCATTCTATTATAGAATAAATATTTTTAATTGTAGAGTCAATGTCGAAATATGTACATTTTTGAAAAAATTTGATAGAATATATGCGATAATATTTTGAGGAGGCTCATGGTATGGCATATATTGATGAACAACTTTTGGTTTTTAAAGAAATGATTGAAGAATCAATTATCGAGGGTGGTGCAAGAGGCAAGGAATCTATGATAAGGTCATCTCAATTGATTAATTTGATTCATGATGCAGTAAAATATGAATTACAGGTACATGGGGTGGCACCTAATCAAATTTATCCACATTTTGGAGAAACTAAACCGGAGATAAAATTGGCAGGTTTTTTAAAACAAAAAGACCAAGATGTTTGTGTGGTTCCAAGAGGTATTAGACAGCAACCATTAATAATAGACTGGGGGCCAATGGCATTTCAGAAAAAAAGAGATCCATATGGATTTGATTATTCGGATAATAGTCTTGTAATTAATGTTCGCAGTCAGATGAGCAGTTTAGCGAAAAACTCGGATACTTTATTTGAAAGAACATTTGCGGAAGCCCAGAATTTACATATGAGATACCCGGATATGGTTTTGGGTGAAGTGTATTTGATTCCGGTGAATGAATATGATGATACAGAGGTTGTTAATCGTAGAGTTGCATTTAAGAATAACACAACAGATGTAGAAAAATATATTAGCTTTTTTGATTCTATAAATGGAAGAGAGAAAGATGGTGCAGCGTACATGTATGAAAGGTGTACGCTATTGGTCGTGGATTTTAGTAGAAGGCAACCTAGATTATTTAGAAATAGTGCGGAATTGAAGGAAGCGGGTATTATTTCGCGTAACTTTCAGATTGAGTATGCTACACTGGGATTTGATACCTTTGTTGAAGATATTTTGGGTGTCTATGCATCTAGATATGACATTAATAACATATTGAGATAGGAGCTTGTAGAAATGTCCTATATAGATAAACAGTTGAAAAAGTTTAAAAATTTAATAGACCAAGCGATTTTGAAAGATGGTACAGAAGGAAAGAATAAGATGATTAGATCGTCAAGGCCTATTAATCTTATTCATGATGCTGTAAAAAAAGAATTAATTAAGCAAAAGGTAGAACCAACTTTAATATGTCCAAGACTAGGTGAATGTGGACCTGAAATTAGAGTAGCTGGCCATATTAAGAAAAAGGATCAAGATGTCTGTGTTATGCCAAGAAATATTGAAAAAGAAGAAGTGCGTATTGATTGGGGACCGTTGGCATATTTAAGTGATGAAGATGAATATGGATATAAGTATTCAAATAATATTTTGGTTATTAATGTCCGGAGTCAAATTAGTAGTTTGGCAAAAAATTTCGATACACTGTTTGAGAGAACAATAGCAGAAGCACAAAATTTACACGTACGATATCCCGATATGGTATTGGGAGAGGTGTATTTAATACCTGCTTATGAATATGATGATAAGGTGGCAAAAGAAAAAAAGATAGGATTTAAGAAGAAGCAGGTAAAACTTGAAAAGTATATTAGTTTTTTTTCTGCAATTAATGGAAGAACACTTTCAACTAAAGAAGGCTTAGAAGGTGAGTTGGAGAATATCCAAAATGCATACTTATATGAGCGATGTGCATTGTTAATTGTAGATTTTAGAAAGAAACAGCCGAAATTATATACAAGTAGCGCAGAATTAAAGAGAGATGGACTTATTTCAGATAAGTTTCCGATTGAGTATGCGGACTTAGGATTTGAATCGTTTGCAAAGGATATTGTAGCAGTATATACTGAAAGATTTGATAAACACAATATTATTAATGAATAATTTGATAATATAGGATAAAGAATGTTGTGGGGAAGGTCAAATCTCTACAAGCTTTCCATCTAAAGAACGGCGCCCCCTCATACACGAATTTTCGCGAAATTTAACAGGGGGATATACAAACTGGAGTTTCAATGGTGGAAGCACCTTGAATTATGGCATTTCCGGACATAAAGTTTCGTGAAAAAGTATCGTTTTTGGCTGTTTTTTACATGAAAAATGCATTGATTTTAATTATTTTTATTATGTTTTTTATATAACAGAAAGGCTGGAAGTGTTGATTAACTTCCAGCCTTAGTTCGTTTTGTTATTATTTTTCGATTGTGATACTGATTTTGATTTTAGATGTATCTTCAAGAGTGCTTTGCTTATGGCAGCGGAGACGCTCGGATTTTATGAGGCTCTCAACGGTAGATTTGCCAAAGGAATCAAGAGAAAGGTACATTTTAAATATGTCAGTAAATGTATCCTCTAATTCCCATCTTCCGAGTTGATTTATGTCTTCATCAGTAAGTTGTATGGATGAGTTGTCATCGGATTTGCCGAGAAGGTAATCGGTGTGTACATCGAATAAATCTGAAAGTCTAATTAGCATTTCAAAATCAGGGGTGTTAGCGTCGGGTGAAATTAGCCACATAAAGTCGCTTTAATTCGACCATTTT
>CAZXVF010000040.1:5148-6757 GCA_964644445.1 uncultured Ruminococcus sp. | reverse complement strand
TTGGAAACAAATGCTGGTAATTAATTGACATTAGATTCAGAATTTAATATTCTTAAAATTAGAAAATCAATAGATGGTGTTGTACGTATCAAAATTCTAAGTTTTGTTATGCACATCATAATCTTTTAAAGTAAAAGGATCGAGGGTAAATATATGGCAGGAGAACAAAAATCAACGGTAGAGATTGCAAATGAAATTGATAAAGCTAATTCTTGGAATGAACTTCAAAATATTTTAAAAGAAAATAGAATCGGAAAACGTACTTTAGGTGATTTTATTTGCGAACTTTGTGATAAATATAAAATCACGAAGAGTCGATTACAGGTAAATACTCCAATTTCAAAAGCACATTTCTATGGGATATTGAGTGGTGAGAAAAAAGCTAGTAAGGCAACCGTTTTGTCGATAGGGATTCATTTGGGCGTGAGCGTTGAAGAATTGAATGAAATGCTAAAGTTGGCAGGACATAAGGAATTATATCCGAAAAATATAGAAGATGCGATCATATTATTCGGATTAAAAAATAAGTATTCGATTTATGAAATTGATGAAGAATTAAAAAGACGAGGATCAAAATTAACATTGCTTGATAAGGAATAACAAAGATGTCAAATTTTCAATATGATTTTTTTATGTCGCAGATTGAAATTATTCGAGATATAAAAGAAAATGAAAAAATTAAAATCAGTCTGGTAATGTATGAAGGTGTTCAGGGACCTTGTATATTTAAAGTTTGTAAAAATCGTAATCTTTCCGATGTTTGTGAAGGACTAAAAACGATTCGGCATCCAAATGTTGCGGTTGTATATGACTATTTATATGCTGATGGCAATACATATATTATTGAAGAATACATTGAAGGTTCAACACTCAAAGATTTGCTTTTACAAAACGGATGTTTTTCTGAAAAAGAAACCGTTCGTATTATGTGTGAAATATGTGATGGTTTAGAGGTTCTTCATCGAAGAAAACCTCCGATCGTGCATAATGATATTAATCCTTCTAACATTATCATCCGAAATGATAATAGTGTAAAAATATTTGATTTTGATATTTCCCGTACATATAAAGAAGGAGTATCAAAAAATACCCGATTATTTGGAACGGAAGAGTATGCGGCTCCGGAACATTATGGATATAAGCAGTCGGAACCGAGAACAGATATTTATTCTTTGGGTGTCACTATGCATGAAATGCTGACTGGAGAACAATTAGATAGTCAGCATAAGATTACGTATAAAGGAAGACTTAAAAAAATTATTAAAAAGTGTACGGAAGTTGATTCGAAAAATCGATATTCTTCAGTAACAGAGTTGAAGAAAGCACTTAAAAAGAAGTTTGCAAACAGATTAAAAAAGATTCTTATTACTGCGATTGTTCTTTGTTTTTTGTTGCTCATAGGTGGTCTTTTATCTGCAATCGTGGAGTTAGAAAATGAAACACGGCAATCGGATGAAGTGGGCATTGTACAGCAATCAGGAAATTTGCTTGCTTCCAAAGACAATTCAGAAGAAACAAAAAAACAAAATTCTTTGAATGAAAAATCTGCTCAAAAACAAAAAGAAGCAAACAAAGAAGAAATTAGCAGTGCAGAAGCTAAATCTGAAGT
>CAZXVF010000040.1:0-5048 GCA_964644445.1 uncultured Ruminococcus sp. | reverse complement strand
TGTGTATTTGATTAATGAAGAGTTGGCTTATGAGGAATTGGCATCCGTTCGATATGTTCCAAATGCGGATTGGCAAAAAAATCTTGGACTTCGAAGTGTACAGTTTTATTCGGATGGTGTTGTAAAGATAGCACCTAATGTACCGTTGATAGATACGAATACTTGGATGGTAGTTGGTGATTCGGAAGAATATGATGCCGTTATCAGCGATTGTGAGTATAGTATTTGTCTTGATCCATCAGCGGAGCAATATAGGTATATTCGAAAAGTAGATAGTTCGGGTGAAATAGTTCAAGGATTACAAATTCCGGATGATATAAAAACACAGTCTTCGAGCGAAATACCTGTATATCAAAATGATAGAATGTTTTATTTTATGGGGACTTGTGACGGAAAACAAAATGTTTATGGATTTGATGGTCAACAGATCTCAAAGATTACTTGTCTTGATGATTATAAGTATTATTCTCAAATCGAGATTGGAAATTGGTGTGTAGCAAAAGAGAAAATCTGGATTTATGATTTAGCTACTGATACAATTAAAGAATTTCCATTAAAGTAGTTTTACTTGGATTAGTGGGTAATAAAAAATAGGGATGAATTCGATTATGAATTCGTCCCTATTTTTTGTTACGAAGAATTCCGAATGCAAAGGAATGTGTGGAAAGACAGATAAAGGTGTTGAAGATGCTGTCGAAAAGTCTACTGAGAGAAGAATATTTTAATGTTTGTTTATGACATAATTTCATCATACCAAATAACAAGGAGGAAAGAAAATGGAATTTGAAATTACTCAAAATCTTATAATTGATGAAATGGAAATGGTAGAAAAAAATATAAAAAGCTATCTGAAGCAAATTGAAAAAGTTGATTTTGCCAGAATAAAAGAATTTGTTGATTCTGATGAAGATACTGTTTTGTATTTAGATGCAGAGCTTAAAATTTGTAGTCTGAATTCAAAAGATGTCAAATATGCATGGCTGGATTCCGGATATGGCTCAGAAGGAGATCCCGTATTTTTGTCGTTAGTGAAGTATGATGAGATATTTGCTGGACATTATGTTGGAACAGCAAGTTTCTTGGCAAACGGAATTGCTGGCAACTATGGGAAAAACAAATCGAAGATACAGAAAAATGCTTTATGCTGTTTGAAAAAATATATTCAAAAAAGTAAAAAGCATAATAGAAATCGTATTCAAAGCGAGAAAATTACACTGGAAAATATAAATAAAGTTTTTGGAGTTGAGATTTTGAATGAGCAAAATATCGAAAATAGGTTATCTGTAACAAATCAACCTGCAATAGAAGAATCATTTGGAGATAACGAGAAAAATTTAACTCCTGTAACACAGAAGATTTATGACAATTTGTTGTTTCCTAATTGGCAGAGCATCAACGGTTTGGATCGCTATATAAAAATCATCGGAACACGGATCGAACAGCTTATCGAAAAAGATAAAAAAGAATTTTTTGTCAAAAACCAGATTCGTTCTGTGATTGTGAATACTGGATTAATGGATACGTATGGTCGAGATTATTTGCTTCTTTATAAATATCATGTGAAAAAGAATACTTATATAGCAGATGACATTATATCCAGCAAACAAGATTGTATTGAACAGGGATTTTCTACAAAGGATATGGAAAGCATCAAGCCGATTAGTTTCTGGGATAGTAATGAAGAATTTTTTGATGCAGCAACTTTGGAAGATTTTGATTTTACACCTCAGACATTAAAACATGTAATTGAGGAACGTCGAGATCGTTTTCCTGAGTATGTTCAAAAAGAATCACCGGAGCAAATGCTGTTCCGTTTAAAGCAGGGATTGGAAAGAGGTCTGAAAATGCAGATGAGAGATTCGTCTTTTGTGAAGGCAAGTTATTCTGCAAAAGAAAAAAGCATTTCTTGGTTTATGCCTTTTTATATAGAAAATGAGATTAAACAGGAACCAGAGATGGTGCTCGTAATTCGGAAACCAAAGGAATTTTATGAAATAAAAACAGTCTATGCGTATGATTCTGATACGAAAGACAAGATTACAGCAATGTATCTTTATGGGAATGTGTGGAGTTCACAGAGGTGATGTAGTGCACTGCATTAAAAAATGAGAATACTTTTTAAGGAGAATTTGAAATGGAGAAAAAAGCGTTAAAAACATATGTCAAAAAAATGATGTATAAACATATCCCTAGTTATTTTATGAATCTTGAAAGTTTTGAAAAAGTGATAGATTCTGTTTGTGAAAATTCAGATATGAATAGAAGAGAAACTTTAATGCTGGCTTATTCTATTGGTGCAGATGTGGATGAAACAAATACATTATTAAAAATAAATGGTCATGCACCGTTATATGTAAAAAATTATGAAGATGCAGTTTGGAGATATTTCTTAAATTCCAAAACAGATCTTATGGAAATTATGGAAAAGGTATTTGAATAAATGCTGTATGGATTTGGTGTACGGAAAAAGTGGTTTGAGAAATATTTTTGAGTCTATGAGAAGTCTACTGGGAGTGGATTAAAGGTGGAAAGTTTTATTGTAAGATAGCATCATCAGGAGGAAACAAATAAGCCTGAAGAAAATATTTTAAGAAATACATGAAAAAGGAGAAAAGCAAATGAAAAGAAAAAATGAAGGAATTGGAAGTGTTGCAGGAGCTGTATTGGGAAGCGTTGCAGGTGAAAAGATGGGTTCTCATATAGGAATTGCTATTGGAGGAGGAGCTGTTTCTGGAAGTATTCCATGTGCAGTGACATTGGGGCTGATATCTTTATTGATTGGAAATAAAATCGGATCAGAAATGGATCGCTCGGATTCATTATAAATGTTCCGATTAATAGAAGTAATATAGATCACTAAAAAAGTGGATTTCTATATAAAACATACGATATGTTAACAAAATTTACAGAAAGGAGAACGAAAATGGAACCTACAGGATACGACAGATGGGAAGAAAACGAATCTGATGGACAGATTCTTTATGGTTACGATGATGAAGAAACCGGAACTACAGATTGGTATACGGAAGATGGGGTACTGGATTGTACCACAGAAACACCATCAGATGAAGATTGGTAAACAGTTAAAATCAGAGTCTCTTAAAAAATAAAGAGACTCTGAACAAAAGAGGATAAAGATGGGAACAGAAAAGGAAAAACAACCGAAAAATTATCGAGTATTAGATATATATGTCAGATTGTGTGAGGGAAAAATCATAAATAAAGCGGAAGAAGCTCAAAGATTTTGTGTTGATGAACGTTCCATTCAAAGAGATATTGATGATATTAGAATTTTTTTAGATGATCGGGGTATGTTGGAAGCAGATTTCAAAAACATAGAATATGATCGTGTGAAAAAAGGATATGTAATGAACAACGGAGAAATGATAAACGTTTAGGAGGAATTAAGTATGAGTTATGTAACAACAAAAGAAGAATTAAAGGCAGCGATTGAACGAAAAGATTCAGAAATTATTGTAAGCGGTAAAGCAGCTGAACAGTTGAAACCAATTTTGAAATTGCAAAAAGAAATGTCGAAAATCCTTCCTTGGATCGCAGGAACAGGTGCGGCAGCAATTGTTGCTGCCGCAGCAGCGATACCTACGGGGGGCTTGTCACTTGCCGCATTATCACCGGTACTTGTAGTTGAAGGTGTGGCAGCTGGTGTTTCTATCCAAGGAATTCTGGGTGTGTTGGGCTTAGTTCTTGTGTTTGGTACAGTAATTTTTGCGATTCTAAATGATTATAACGTGGAAATGGGAGTTGGAGGTAAGTTTTGTCTGAGATTAAAAAAATAAAGGGGAGTAACTTAGAAGAACTGAAATAAATTAAAAATATTTTCCCGATTTTTCCCAAGATGACAAATGATGTCTGTATAAAGCTATATAATGCGTATAGGATTCGGGATAAGAAATATCTGGAAATACGTATGAATGAGGTAGAATGCATGAGGGCATCAACAGACAAAAGCAGACGCGTATTGGAAATTTATGCGAAGCTTCTAAATGGAAAAACAGTCAATAAAAAGGAATTGTCATTAAAATATAAAGTAAATGAACGGACGATCCAAAGAGATTTTGATGCGATCCGGGATTTTCTTGATAAAGAATCTGTGGAAACAGGAGTGATCAATTATCTTGTTTATGACAGAGACAGCAATGGGTACCGCTTAGAGTATCTAAAAAATAAATAACAAAGGAGATAAAAAATGGATGAAATTATTGAAAAAGTTGCAGCGTTGGGAGTTCCAGGATTAATTTTGGTTGTTGCAATTGATGCAACAGGATTAGTTGGTGGTGCAGCTATCACAGCGGCACTTGCAGCACTTGGTCCAGGCGGAATGATTGGCGGAATTGCGACTCTGGGAGTTGTTGGAATTATTGCAGGAGCATTAACTGAATGGGGATTCGATACTATTTTTAATGCAGTTGTTCAGGAATTGTATAAGAATGGTGAAAGTAAGGAATCTATTTTAAAAAAGATAGAAAAATATCCGATTTCAAAGAAACTTAAAGCACAACTTCGTGAGAAGTTAAGATAATAAAAATATATTTAAAGGAGTATAAAAATGGGAACAATATTAAATTATGCAATGGAAACTAGAAAAAAATATGAATGTGCTAAAGAAGAATATAATAAATTTTGTATGATAAAATGGCGATTAGATGGCAGTCCTATAGCGTATTTTGAGTCTGGAAAGAAAGATACATTAACGGCTATTTATGGTGCAAAATCTTCAGTAAAGAATATGTTACTGAAAGGGCTGGAAAAAGATTCTTGTAAACGTAATGAATATGAAGCGATGCTTGAAGAACTGGAGAAGATGAGTCAGGAAATTGAAACAATTGTTTTTGGATAGAAGTGCTTCATAAAAGATTTTCTTAAATATCAAATATACAAAGATAAAATTTTATACATACTATTCCGGGGCAGGTAGTCACAACACTATCTGCCCTATTTTAGAACAGTAAATCATCATTTCAACCAAAATATCAAAACAAATTGATATTCCTTCCCCAAATGGTGTATGCTTTTAACAAAAGAAATAC
>CAZXVF010000039.1:0-7087 GCA_964644445.1 uncultured Ruminococcus sp. | reverse complement strand
AGGTTCTCAACGAGCACCTCAAGCTCTTCATCGATATGTCTGACGTGGCAGACCGCGGAGATATACTCGTTGAAAGCTCAGAAGCTGAAAAAGGAAAAGTACTCGAGATGACCATTGAGGAACTTGATCTGTCTGTTCGTAGCTTTAACTGCTTGAAGCGCGCAGGCATTGATACTGTCGAGGATCTGACTAATCGCTCTGAGGGAGATATGATCAAGGTTCGTAACCTCGGTCGCAAATCTCTTGAAGAAGTTATCCAGAAGCTTGCATCTCTGGGTCTTGCTCTTAAGAAAGACGAAGAATAATTTAGGAGGACACAAATATGAGAAAGCTTGGCAGAACTACTGCACAGCGTAAGGCTATGCTTAGAGGCATGGTTACTCTTCTCCTTGAAAACGGCAAGATTGAAACTACCTACACTAGAGCACAGGAAGTTTCCGCTAAGGTAGACGAGATGATCACTCTCGGTAAAAAGGGTGACCTCGCTGCATACCGTGCGGCTCTTGCTTACATCACCAAGGAAGACGTAGCAAAGAAGCTCTTCACCGTAATTGCTCCCGCTTATGCAGGTGTAAACGGTGGTTATACACAGATCTACAAGATGGGCCCCCGCCGCGGAGACGGTGCAGAGGTTGCTATCGTTAAGCTCACACCCGTAAAGGTTGAGACTGAAACGGAATCTAAGTAATCTGTATTAATCTTTTGCAAAACCGATTGATTTTCAGCCGACGGCATTGTCCGTCGGCTTTTTCCTTTTGCTGATTTTACTGCTTCAGAATAAGTTGTTCGTTAAGCTGATTGAGATGCTCTTTTGCCGATCGGGTAGACGTATTTTACCATCTGAAGCGGAGCTTTTTCAAAAAACGAGTAAGTACGGAAAATATCCGAAAATGTAACACGATATACGAAATACACTTCAAAATAACGTAAATCGGCTTCCTATAAGAGACGTTCAGTATGCGGCCTGATATACGAAAGTTATTCCAAAAATGGTAATAAACAAAGACCGTGATGATAAAACCGCTTCATTTCTGGTACTTTTTAGAGCTTTTTCTAATAATTATTAATTGCATACGGTACGTAAAATATGATATAATTTCTTCGGGCGAGCTCACGCGCCATAAATAGGAAAGGAAAAGAATATGAATAAAAAAGAAACGGCACGAGCTATATTGGTCGCACTTCTTACAGTGGTGATAGCATCTGTCTCATATCTACCGTCATCTGCCGTACAATCCGATGAAGCGCAAAAATCCTATGAGATGACGAATCGGGCGAATAATAGCGGTACGAAAAATGAGTCACTGACAGCCCGCACGGTTAATAGAAGGGAAAAAACATTAAACACCATAAAAAGTAAAAGGATGGGAAACTACCGAACCTTGCAAATTAAAATTAACGGAAAGTCTGTTTCTGCAAAGGGCTTCTATTCGCGCGAAAGCTACTACATACCCTTCCGTGCCTTAGCAAATGCATTGGGCTTTTCATATACCTACGATTCCACCACGCGAACCTCTTATATGAGTAAAAGCGGAGCCTCACTCGTTGCCACCGACGGGTGTTATACGATCTATTCAAGCGACAGACCGCTGTTTTCACTTTCTCCCGTGGTTATAATGAGCGACGGCAGAATGTATTTACCGCTTGATTCGTTTGCAAAGGCAGTCGGTATGAATGCAAGTATATCGGCGGAAACGATTTCCCTGACAGGCACGCCATCTGTAATGTTACACGCTTCAAAGTACTACGATACGGACGCCATTCTCTGGCTTTCAAGGATAATCCATGCGGAAAGCTCCGGTGAGACGTTGATCGGTAAAATATCCGTCGGCAACGTCGTGCTTAACAGAGTAAGAAGCAATGAATATCCGAATACGATCTACGGCGTAATTTTCGATCGCAAATACGGTGTTCAGTTCAGCCCGATACTAAACGGAACTATTTACAATACTCCATCCTACGAGTCAACGCTTGCGGCTAAAATATGCCTCGAGGGGTTCGATATCTCCGATGGCGCACTGTTCTTTTTGCATCCGGAAATTTCTACGTCGTCATGGATACCCAGTGCCAGAACCTATATGTTTTCCATCGGTAAGCACGATTTTTACGCTTGAGTGTTAAATTGTTTCGCCTTTACGTAAAATCTGATTTTCTTTGAGGTGCGAAGCGTCGTAATGCTATGCGCCAATCGTATTAAAACGATTATGAAATCCCGAAAAAACTTTCTAAAAAATACGAAAAAAATGCTTTTACCTCTTGCAAATCAGCGCAGTTTGTAGTATACTGTATCTGTATTTCCATTTTGGATAATAGGAGGAAAAACGGTATGGTTTACAGAATGAAGGTCGCAGGAGTAGAGCGCGATTTGAAGCTCTGCCCGATTGGAGAAAATCTAAATATAGGAGCGTTTATCCTCTTCGGAGATATTGAGCTTACCGAGAGATGCGCAGAGGAGCTTTATAAGAGAGCACCTGAGCATGACGTAATGATAACCGCAGAGAGTAAGGGTATTCCGCTTATTCACGCAATGTGCCGCCTCTCCGGTAAAAACAGATATGTCTTGGCTCGTAAGTCCGTGAAGCTCTATATGAGCGACGTTATTGCATGCGAAACCAAGTCGATAACCACAGGTCACGTGCAGACGCTTTACGTAGACGGTGCGGATGCAGAATATATGAAGGGGAAGAGAGTTCTTATAGTTGACGACGTTATTTCGACCGGCGGCTCGCTCGAATCTCTTGAAAATCTCGTCAGACAGGCGGGCGGAGAAATCGTCGGAAAAATGACCGTTCTGGCAGAGGGAGACGCTATCGGAAGAGACGATATAATCTATCTTGAGAAGCTTCCGCTCTTCGACGGTGAAGGAAACCCAATTTAACATTTTCTTTTAACTGCAAGATTTTCTTGCAGTTATTTTTTTGCCATTAATATCCGATTTTGCAAATAATAATTTACATATATAAGCATTTTTTGCGTTTTAATTCGATTAATTATTTCTCGAATGCGCTTATTTTTCCCATTTTAGGTAATACTAACCCTTGTGGGAGGAATAAGAAATGCGGGATAAAAAGGTAGAAATATGCGGCTTGGACACTTCAATGCTCGCAACTCTCTGTGAAGAAGAAAAAAGACGTCTGCTTGCAATTGTGAAAAACGGCAGCGAAGCGGAAAGAAAGGAGGCGAGAGACACTCTGATCTTAGGCAACTTGCGTCTCGTGCTGTCGGTAATCGGAAAATTCACTCCGAAGAAGGAGACGGGCGACGATCTGTTTCAGGTTGGGTGTATAGGTCTTATTAAGGCGATAGATAATTTTAATTTAGAGTTAAACGTTCGTTTTTCGACCTACGCCGTGCCGATGATAATAGGAGAAATAAGGCGATATCAGCGCGACAATAATTATCTCAGAGTATCGCGAAGCATGCGTGATCTTGCATACCGTGCTCTGCAAATCAAGGACGCTATATCGCGTGAGGAGCAAAGAGAAGCAACGATATCCGAGATAGCAGTTAAGCTGTCGGTGAGCGAGAAGGCGATCGGAGAAGCTATGGAGGCGATAATAGAGCCTGTTTCCATTTTCGATTCGGTTTTCGGTGAGGGAGAAGACTCGGTATATCTTATAGACAAGCTATCGGACGACGATGGCGGTGACGACGCTTGGATAGAAACCATATCGCTAAACGAGGCGATAAAAAGACTTAATCCGCGTGAGATGAGTATAATAGATAAGCGCTTTTACAAGGGGAGAACTCAAATGGAAATCGCAGAGGAAATTGGGATAAGTCAAGCACAGGTATCAAGGCTTGAAAAGGCGGCTGTGGATAAATTACGCAGGCTGATGCAATAGTTCCCCATCTATTAAAATGAACAGCTCTCGATTAAATTTCAAAGGCGAAAAATTACGAGAAATTTATAAAACTTTCGTATCTGCGCGCTAAAAAAAGCAAAACAAAAGACCGTGTACCCGATAATACAGCGTCCGAGAGCAGAACTCAAAATAACGAAAAAATCGTTACTGCACTAAGACGACTGCATCAAATGATACACGGTCTTTTACTTCAAAATAGCAAAAAAGTGTCTGATATGTAATCAATTATTTACTTTTTACGACGTTTTGCGGTCGAATGCTTATCATCGTCGTTTTTATACTGATAGATAACCGCAATCGCACCGATTACCAAGCCTACGATTATAGTAGTGATATCTCTTGCTTGTGTTTCGGTAATGAATACCGTAGATATCAGAACGTAGCTTGCAGCAATCATTCCTCCGAGGGAGGTCGTGAAAATGTAGAGCGGCTTGAAGGCGACTAGAAACAGTGCACCCAAAACCAATGCCGCAACGGTTGAAAACGTGGCAACGATAGCGGAATTTGAAAGTGCGTCCGACTCTACGTATTTACCTATCTCGGTCAAAATAACGCTTCCGAGCGCGTAACCGATAGCCGATCCGGATGCAAATATCGCAAGCTTGTAAACCGAGTGAGCGACTATCGCTCCGATGATCGCACAGCCTAATCCGATCAGTGCGCAAACGTTGATCTCGCTGTCGGCTGCCTTTGTCTCAGCACCGAAAATTATGAAGTCGGATAAGTAGTATCCGAGAGCACCGAGTGATATTGCTCCCGCAAGCTCTACGGATTTCTTAAAAAGCGAATAGCTGTAAAAGGCGAGTGCGGTGAAGAGCAGAATTGCGATAAGAGCTATAGGAAACTCCGCAATTGCCTCCGCCACAGTCTCGATTTCGGGTGTGGTTTCGTATAACATATTTACTCCTTCAGATGTGTTTTAAGTAGTATATCATATTCTTCCGCACCTTGCAAGCCCTTTTTGAAATTATTTCAGCATAAGCTCGGAAATAAGCGTGCAGAACTCGCCGGTATCCTCGGGAGTAACGCCTGCAATCAGGCAGCTTTCGTGATAGAGCAGCTTTGCGTATTTTTTGAGCGTATCCTTATCGCTTTCGAATAACGACTTGAGCTTTTCGAATATCGGATGATTCAAATTGATCTCCATTACCAGCTGTGCCTTAGGCGCGCCGCTTCCGCCGGGCATCTTGGAGAGTACCTTTTCCATGCCGAGAGAAAGCTCGCCCTCGCTTGACAGGCACGCCGGATGCTTAGACAGAGAAGCGGTGAATCTTGCGGAGCTGATCTTTTCGACGGACTCCTTGATAAAGTCGAGCAGCTCCTTGTTTTCATCATTCGCCTTTGTGGCAAGCTCCTTTTGCTCCTCGCTTGCTATATCAAGTGCTTCTGCGGTTACGTTTTTGAATTCTTTTTCATCGTATTTTCCGAGAACCTTAAGCGCAAATTCGTCTACCTCGTCGGTCAGATAAAGTACCTCGTATCCGAGAGATCTTACGGCGTCGACCTGTGGGAGCATTTCTATCTTTGCGATGCTTTCGCCCGTTGCGTAGTAAATGAATTTTTGCTCGTCCTTCATTGCCGCCGTGTATTCCTTGAGAGTTGCGTACTTTCCTTCGTTTGAGGTGTGGAACATCAAAAGATCCTGTAGCGTATCCTTGTGCATTCCGTAGTCGGAGTAGACGCCGAACTTGAGCTGAATACCGAATTCGTCGAAGAGCTTTTCGTATTTGCTCCTGTCGGATGCCAGCATTTTTTCAAGCTCGCCTTTGATTTTTTTCTCGATTGCCTTTGCAATTATCTTCAGCTGTCTGTCGTGCTGCAGCGTTTCGCGGGAAATGTTGAGTGACAGATCCGCGGAATCCACGAGTCCCTTAACGAATCCGAAATAATCCGGCAAAAGTTCCGAGCATTTTTCCATAATAAGCACTCCGCTCGAATAAAGCTCAAGTCCCTTTTCGTATTCCTTGGTGTAGTAGTTGTACGGTGCGTGCTGAGGAACGAAGAGGAGTGCATTGTAGGTTGCGTTTCCTTCCGATTTTTGAGTAATGACTCTTGCCGGCTTCTCATAGTCGTAGAATCTATCTCTGTAGAAACTTGCGTACTCGTCCTCGCTTACCTCGGAGGCGGACTTTTTCCAGATAGGTATCATGCTGTTGAGCGTCTCGATCTCCGTGTACTCCTCGTATTCATCACCGTCCTCGCTCTTCTTTCTGCTCTTAGTCACGGGCATCATGATGGGATATCTGATATAATCCGAATACTTCTTTACAAGTGAGCGTATTTTATACTCTTCGAGGAAATCTGAGTAATTTTCGTCCTCTGTGTCAACTTTTATTTGCAAAACAATGGTAGTTCCGCTGTTTTTAACCTCAGCGTCACTAATGCTGTATCCGTCAAGTCCGGACGATTCCCAAACGTGCCCCGTCTCCTCGCCGTACGGCTTTGAGTAAACCGTTATCTTGTCGGCAACCATAAATGCGGAATAAAAGCCTACTCCGAATTGCCCGATAATATCCACCTCGTCTGCAGTGTTTTCGTTTTTGAAATCGAAGGAACCGCTTCTTGCGATAGTGCCGAGATTGTTTTCCAGCTCCTCTGCGCTCATTCCGCAGCCGTTGTCTGATATCGTAAGAGTTCTCGCATTCTTGTTTGCATTTATTTCGATTTTATAATCTGCTCTGGACTGTACCACGCTTTCGTCGGTCAGCGATCTGAAATAAAGCTTGTCGAGTGCGTCACTTGCGTTGGATATAAGCTCTCGCAGGAAGATCTCCTTGTGCGTATAAATGGAGTTGATCATCATATCCAAAAGCTTCTTCGATTCGGTTTTGAATTGTTTTTTCTTCATTAATTATATATACTCCTTTTTGTTAATGATTTTTTCGTTGTCGGACATCTGTGCATCGTCTCAGCCGGTGCGTACAGCAAATAAGCAGCTATCTTGCGCATTCCGCCGATTCTGCGCCGAACGGAAGTAGTTTGTGTCCCTTCGGTTTGTTAGCACTCTATGTCTTTGAGTGCTAATGCTATTATATCACCGCTATTTGGAAAAGTCAATACCGAAATATGCTATAATTTGTAAACAAGTTGTTAATATGGTGTGAATAGTACAATATATACAAAATCCGACGTTTTCACTCATAAAAAATGCACAAAATATAAAAAATCAAAAAAACCGAAAAAAGTTTAAAAAAGGGGTTGACAATTTGAGATGAATGTAG
>CAZXVF010000038.1:0-7131 GCA_964644445.1 uncultured Ruminococcus sp. | reverse complement strand
TTAGACAACCTTGCATAAAGAAGTATCAATACACAAGGCTGCCTAACGAGGTCAATCACACTTCAACAAACCCGACAAAGTTATAATAAATCTTGATTTCACGTTCTTCCTGTCCGTCCACAACCTTGCGCTCACCGACTTCGATTTTCTGTATGAGCTTCAAGAGGGTGGGACGGTCAAGTGTTTCCAATTTTGAGTAATCCTGTATCATGGAAATCCATTCGTCTGTTCCGCACTCGGACAGCTTCACGGCTTCGATCTTCGCGGCAAGGTCAGCCTTTAGAGCTAATTTCTCCACGCGCTCGTTTTCATACTTCTGCATAAGCTGAACACAGAACGCTTCGGGAATCGTACCCTTGACCTTATCCTCATAAACGCTCTGTACCAGCTTTTCAAGCTCTGTCAGCCGTTTTTCCGTGGCGGTCAGCGTTGTTTGCAAAGAGCGAAGCTGTTCGGCGTTGGCAGAGTTTTTCTGTCTGCGGATTTTCTCTTTCAAGCCTTCGGGATTGTTCTGCGCCCATATAGCTTTTAGACGTATATCCAATATCACTATATCGGAGATCACGCGCTGATTGAGAATGTGCGCCGTACATACCGTCTTTCCTGCCGTTGCATAGCGTCCGCAGGCATAGCTTTTGTACTCGGACGGTGTTCCGTCCTTTCGCTTTCTGCCGTCCTTGTAGAAGCGCATCTGACTTCCGCAGTCCGCACAGTACAGCAGTCCCGAAAACAATGCCGTTGTTCCGCTGTTGTTAGTGCGATTCTTTACGTTCTTTTCGTCCAGCTTGCAGACGAAATCCCAAGTTTCCTGTGAGATCAGCGGCTCGTGGGTGTTCTCCACACGAATCCACTCGTCTTTCGGTTTCTCCACCTGCTTGTGTATCTTGTAGGATACGTTGCCCGTTTTGTTCTGCACCATGTGTCCGAGATACACCTCGTTGCGAAGAATGGACTTGACCGTTGTACCCGTCCAATAGTACCCATCCTTGCGAGCATTCGGCTTGCCTTGCTTCATATAGTAGAAATCGCTGGGTGTGGGTATGTGTTCCTCGTTAAAGGTGGTGGCTATCTTTCGGTAGCTGTGCCCTTGACAGCGGAGATCGAACAAACGCTTGACGATGGGTGCTGTGGTCGGGTCGGGAATCAGAACGTGCTTGTCCTCCGGGCTTTTCATATACCCGATGGGCGCATAACAGCCTACATATTTTCCCGATAAGAACGTAGAACGCTTGACAGCCTTGATCTTGTTGCTTGTGTCCCGTGCGTACAGATCGTTCATGACGTTTTTCAGAATTACGATCATTTCATTGTTTTTGTGCAGAGTATCAACACCATCATTGAGTGCAATGAAACGGCAGCCGAGGGACGGAAATACATAATCAGTGTACTTTCCGCACTCGATATAATCACGTCCGAGACGGCTGAGGTCTTTGGTCAGAATCAAATTGATCTTACCCGCCGCCGCGTCCTCCATCAGCTTGTTAAATCCGTTTCTGTCAAAGGTCGTGCCGCTTACGCCGTCATCACAGTAGTACGAATAGAGCGTCCAACCCTGTTCACGGACGTACCGAGCCAGCATTTCCTTTTGATTCTCGATGGATACGCTCTCGCCGGTTCTTTCATCGTCGCGGCTGAGCCTTGCGTAGATACCTACACTATAAGTTGTCATTTCCTGCATCTCTTAAATTTAACCTCCCAAGAGCGCAGTATAATGGCAGTAGATTTTACCTTATCACCATTATACCACGTTTTTTGTAAAATTTCCAGACGATTCTGTGAACTTATGCGGTCGTTCGATTGATTTTCTCCGCTGTCAGCGAATCAAGCACGTCCCCCATAAATGCGCTGTCGCTGTAAATGCTCTTGACGCGGTAGAGTACACCGTCTATGACAACCTCGATCATTTCGTTCAGCATATAAAATTCCTTGCCGCCGTAACGGAAATGCGGGATAGGCTCTTTGGAAATCCATTCAACCTTATTGTGGGATGTAGTTGCATTGTTTTCGTAAGTAGCGTTCGCGTTCTTGTTTTCTACCATAGGCAAATATCCTTTCTTTGTTTGTCAATCGTTCATCATATTTTTCAGCGTTTCCATTTTGCGCTGTGCTGTTTGCTTGCGGTTCTGTATGCCCGTAACGTGTATCGGGACGCACATTTCAAGAATACGGCTGTAGATACGGGCGTGGGCTATATCGGGTGGATTGTTCAGCACATCGGGGCTGATGTTGGCGGTGAGTATCAAGGGCTTGCCGCTTCGGTATCGGCTGTCGATGACGTTGTAAACGTGTTCCAGGGCGTATTCCGTTCCTCGCTCCGTTCCGAGATCGTCAATGATGAGCAGAGGGAAACGGCACAAACGCTCGATGTATTCGTTTCGCCTCTCAAAGCTCGCGCCGAGGTCATTCAGTATTGTGGTAAAATTAGTCATACGGACGGAGATTTCTTTCTCGATCAGACCGTTGGCAATACAGGCGGCGAGATAGCTTTTTCCGCTGTCGGTATCTCCCCATAAGTAGTAGCCGATGTTATCCGCTTTTACCTTGTCCCAATTCTCAACGTATCGGCGGGCGTATTCCATTTGCGGTGTATTGCCGTTGTCGTTTTCAAAATTCCACGTTGTCATTCGCTCGGTGGAGAAACAGCGGCGTTTGAGGTCTTCGACGGTATCAAGGTGTTTTCTTCGCTGTTCAGCCGCTTCGCGCTCCAAACGCTTTTGTTTTTCGCACTCACAGTCTATGCGGTGGCGGTCAATCCCCAAGGTTTTCAGACCTTCAGGAAAATATCGTTGTTTCGGTGTGCGGCACTTGCCGCAATACAGCAGACCGTCCTCGCCCGTGTAATCTTCGGGCTGTGGTGTAGCTTCTGCCATCTTCACGGCAAATTCTTGATAAACATTACTCATAGGCTTGTACCCTCCTTGCAGGTTAGTGTGGTTAATTTGTTTTGTTCGCTCTTGGCGTTATCTTCTGCCGCCCATTTTCGGATGGTAACGGCGTGGCTTGCGTATTTCGCGCCTTTGGACGCGATATACTCCGATAAGCGCTCGACATAATAATTCCACTTGTCGGGCAGTTCGGCTTTCAGTTCGTTAAGCTCCGTTTCCGTTAGAAATACATTCCCATATCTGCCGTAGGCGGTGCGCGGCGTACTCTCTCTACTCAAGTTATTCTTATTCAAGTTATTACTACTCAAGTTATTAGGGGACAGTTTTCTGTCCGTCATAGGGACAATTTTCTGTCCATCAGTAGGACAGTTTTCTTTCCTTATGAGGGACAGTTTTTTATCCCTCATAAGGACAAGTTCCTGTCCATCGGGTATGAGAACGTAAATGCGGTTCGGAGAAGAAAATCCCTGCCGCTGTCTTTCGATCAGCCCCGCCGCCGAAAGCTCGTTCAGAGCGTTCTTGACGGTCATACGGCTTTTATCAAGAGTTTCGGAAATCTTCTCTATGGGAAAGATCAGATACGTTCTGCCTTGCTCGTCCACCCAATCGTTCGCCCGTGAGAGATTGGCGCGGTCAAGCAGTAAGGCATACAACAGCTTTGCAGTGTGTGTTAAATCCATACCGAGCAGAAAACGCGGATATGGCAGATACGGCGGTAATTTTGTCTGTCCGTTCATATAGTCAGCAATAGGCGATCACCTCGTTTCTGTGGTGTGTGTAACGGTTTATTCCGTCCCCATCTGTCTGGCGGCTTGAAAAGTGTATGAATTAGGGTGGATTTTGGGGCATATATCCCTTTGTACACCCCGTTTTTCTTGTCGGTGGTATGAGAGGTAGGGTATATGCTGTTTGGAGCATAAAAGGCGTTACAGTATGGTTTTGAACACATATTATTTGAGCTTACTTTCTACCATCTTGATATAATCGGTTAGTTCTTCAATAGCTTCGGTCATTCCTTCAACAAACTCGGTATCTTGGTATCGGTCTTCATTGTGTACCAACACTTCTCCCCATCGCACCATAAGCTCATCAAGCGCACCGAGGATTTCGTATATCTCGTCCTCTATGGTGGGACGTTCGGATTTTGAGCTTTTAGGCGTTGTCGGAATGTTTAAGTCTTGGAATGTTCCTGTGGCTCGGTTGTTACGCACTTTCGGCTCACGGAGTTTTTCAGCATAGGCGGCTCTTTGTTCGGGAGCGGTTTTCGCAAATTTGACGATTTCATCGTTGGTGGCAGAAAGCGAACCCGACAGTATTTCGTTCTTGATACCGGGGACGGCTTCATCTGCGAGGTCAACAGCATTGGCGTATTCCTCCGCGCGTCGAACGTAACTATCGCTTGTGTTCGTTTCTTTGGCTATTCGTTCTCGCGTTGTCATTTTTGGTAAGTGGTCATTTTGACCTTTTACCAAATCGGAGTATTGATTCCCTCTGAAACCGTCTTTCGCTCCGTGAGATGCTTTTTCTGCTTCATACTGCTTACCAATGAGATATTTCTTTTGTTCGGGTGTCAGATTTCTTCGCCCAAGCTGATTTTTACAAATCCATGCGATTGCTTCGTTGCGGTCATCAAAGTGCTTTTCATAAATGTCATACTTGATTTCGGGGTGTTGGCTGATAAATTTATAGCGGTTATGACCGTCCACAATGATGCCATTCCAAACAACTATAGGATTGATGAGCCGTCCCTCGGCTAAAATGCTTTCTTGCAGCCGAAACAGTTCATCGGCGGTCAAGGGTGGGATTTTGCTTTGAAATTCATAATCAATTTTCAGTTCCATCATTCAAGCTCCTGTTCTTTCTTTTTCGTTTTCTCTTGCTTCGGTGTGCTCAATATCTCCGTTATTGTTTTTCGCATTGTATTGAGTTCATCGAAACGTGCTTTATCGGCGCGATAGACATTGTAGGCTTCGTTCTCCTGTGAGGTCAGCGCATAAATTTCGTTCTGTAGTGTCTCACGGGACGGCAATTTTGTAATGCCGTGGGCTTTGAAGAAACGGGTGCAAGCATCGGCTATCACAAAATCATCTTCGTGCGCGGCGCGGTAGGCGGCTTTCTTCTTATCGGTCTTTTGTGCCTTGTATTCGTTTCGCACGTCCCGCGTTTTGGCATATTTGAGTATCCATTCCCGTAATTCTTTCTTTTCATCAATTTTCGGCTTAAAGGCTCTATGCGCGGCAGAGCTTTTCTGCATAGCGGTCTGCGCCGTTTCTACGGCATTATCCAATTCATCAAGAGAGAGATAACCCTCGTGGTAGAGATTGTGAGCGATTGCCATTTGTTTGAGGTTCTGCACCTTCGCCCATTGAATCAGCGCATTGCTTTTGCCTTCTTCAATAAGAGCGTCAATGTCGATCATTCGCTTTAGGTTGGTACTGATCTTCGTCTGTTTGGCGACTTTTTCGGCTTCTCTCAAACGTCCGATCACGCTGCGCGGCTGTTGCGGTGTGGGCTGTGACTTTTCGTTTTTGAGTGCTGCGGCACGTTCCTCGACAACCCTGTGCGCGTTCTGCTCCAAACGAGCAAGAACGGCGGCGCGGTCAAAATCATCACCGAGTTTTCTTGCCGTGATAGCTTTTGTTCGGTCGGGGGTGAGGTAGGACAAACGCCCTCGGCTTTCCTTGACGGTTATCCCTTGCCGCAAAAGCAAAGCGGAAAACTGTTCAAAGGTGGTGGAGGTATCAAGTGCCGCCCGTAGCTTTTGCCGTAGCTTCTCTTTATCAGTTTCAAATTTTGTGGTGCGCGGTGTCAACCCATCGGCGGTGATTTTTGCGTTTCGCTCGTCAAGCTCGGCTTGTCCCTTTTTCTGCGCCCAATACTCACGCTCGGTAACACGGTTGGCGCTTCCGTGGAGCAGATCAATCTGATAGAGGTTTTCGCGGTGGCACATTTCCATCACTTCGGATTTGAAATATTCCATAGCCGCGTCCGTACACCGGTGCTTGCACCCCTGCCGTGTATCGGCGGGTCTATCCATGTACGGGAGCAAAGGGACTTCCTCTATCCGCAGAGAATTGATAACGATGTGAACGTGGATATTGCCACTATGGTTATGACCATCGGGGTGGGTACAGACAAGGGCTTGGTGTCCGCGAAAATGGGTTTTGCAAAATTCCTCGCCTAACTGCTGTGCGCGATCAACGGTGAGTCCATTGTCTGTGCCGTCCCGTGGGTCAAAGGAAATGATGTAGTGGTGGCTTTTCACATCTTCGCGTTTTTGGTTTTGGCCGTAGCGGAGATTAGCCCGCATACAGGCAATAGCGAAATCTTCCTCGCCACAATTCAAAGTGGAAATGCGGTAATCCTCTCTTGGAACAAGTCTTCCGTTTTCATCAAGCGTTGGCTTCATAGAAAACTCATCGTGGGCAAAGGTCAGATATTTTTCGGCTGCACCGTAATCAGCATTTTTAGAGCTGATATGTTTGAACGTAGCCATTCAGTTCACCTACCTTTTGCAAGACTTCATATTTCAGCGCGGCGAGATCTGAAGCGGCGGTGGTTATCTCGTCGGCAAGCTGTGGGTACGGGCTTTGCCATTCGTTCAGCGTCCGCGCTATCTGATTGATGTTGCTGCCGATCTTGCCGTACTCGGCAACGAGCCTTCCGAGCGTGGCAAGCACTTCATCGTTGACAGGATTGACGCGGATAATCGGTTTGACAACCGCGCCGTCAATGGCTTGCCGTATAAATTCGGATTGGCTCATTTCGTAATTTTTCATTCGCTCCATAAAGAAGCTGTGTTCTTCTTCGGTCAAGCGTGTCTTGACTACGAAAGTGCGCTTGGGTGTGTTGTACGTTTTTGGCATAGGCGTAAATTCCTTTCACTTACCATATTTTTTGAGAGCGTTTTAGCCCCCTGTTTTGAGAAGTTCCTCTATATACCGCCTTTTTTCAGCCGTTTTTTAAGGGTGTTTTTGAAAAAATTCAAAAAGTGTTTTCACTTACCGTACAAAAATTGCAATTTTTGCACCCTGTCCGAAAAAACTTCTTTCACTTAACGCCGATTTTCTGCGGTTTTAGCAACCATCAAAAATTTATCTCTCTACTTAACATAATTTTTCGGGCATTTTTACAACCCATTTTTTATGATTTCTGAAAAACAACAAATTTTCTTTGACGGATTTTTGCGTGATAGCGTAAAAGTTTGGTTGTTCCGCTTTTTGCAAGATACAGAAAAGTGCCTCTA
>CAZXVF010000037.1:0-8149 GCA_964644445.1 uncultured Ruminococcus sp. | reverse complement strand
AAAAATAAACTCCCTAGTATTCTTAGATGCTTCATGTTATGATTATCGCAGAATGTTGTAAAGGATAGTTTGTGAAGGAGAATGGAACGTGCAGGTAACAGATAAATTGACAAAATCATTGACAGAAGTGAAATATTTAAATGCGGATAATGTAAGCAGATATCGCTGCATTATGCGCATTTTTTTTGAAAATTACGAAAAGTTAAAATACTGGTTATATTTAGAAGATGTTTACGAAGAAATGAAAAAAGCTCCGTTTTTTGCTGAGTATCGTGTAGAACAATGTCAGCAGGATCTGACAATGCTGACAGAGTGGAAAAATTTGAATACGATTCAAGATACAAGGAAAGTAGGAACGATAGAAGAATTTAAAAACAAAAAATATCGTTACCAAATGTCAGAATATAGTGTAGAAATTGAACGACTTGTGATACGGTTGGAAAATCTGTTTATAGAAGGTGCTTCCTTAGAACCGACGTTGTTGGAACGTTTGAGAAGAGAAATGGAACGTTTTACGGAAATGGCAGAAAAAGATAAAAATGAGGTGTATACCTGGTGGACTGATCTGAATAATGATTTTGTACGTTTGAATCAAAATTATCAGGATTATATTCGTGATCTGAACAGTATTCGTGCAGAAGAAATGATGTATACGAAAGAATTTTTAGTGTTTAAAGATCGCTTGATTGAATATTTGCGAAATTTTGTCAAAGGTCTGCAGCGTAATGTGGGAGTAATTGAAGAACGTTTGCGACAGCTCGATCCTAAAGTACGAGAAAAAGTATTTGAAAAGGTCATAGAATATGAATTGTTGATTCCGCGTATAGAAGTGGAAGTTTCAAGAGAATTGATTGAACAAAAGACGATAGGACGATTTCAAAGTATTTATGAATGGTTTGTAGCTACTGAAGGAAGAGAAAATGAAGCAGCAAAATTATTTGATGCAACCAATGATATTATTCGGAAAATTACAAGATATGCAGCAAGATTAAGTGAAAAAAATGCTTTGGGAGCTAATCGGAAAGAAGAATATAAAAAGGTAGCAGAAATTTTTTTACAATGCCGAGATGTAAAGGAAGCACATAAAATGTCAGCAATGGTATTTGGAATTGAAAGGTCTTTTCATTTAAAGGGGGATTTTGTTCGTGAGACTGACAGCATGAATCATGGTGTTTATGAAGAAGAACCATTGGAAATCAATTTAAAACCGAGAGTGCGTACTTACAGGGAAAAAATGATGCGAAGTGCAATTCGCGAATCATGGAAAGAAAAACAGGAAATAAGACAGAAATTACTTGTGCAGCAGAAAGAAGAGATGGAGAAAATTCGTTTATTAGAAAAAAATGGTCGGATTGATTTTTCAAATTTACCAATATTAGATATAAGAAGTCGGAAAATTCTTTTGAAATGGCTTTCTGATGCAATGGAAGATGCAGACTTTACGGCGAAAACAGATGATGGGAGAACGTATACTCTGGATCGAAGCAAATCCGAAGAACGGTGCATTGTACATTGCGAAGATGGAAATTTTACGATGCCAAGATTGGCAATCGTATTTCAGGAGGAAAATAGATGAAAGAATTAGAGATTCTTTTAAATAACAGATGGATCTTAAAATCGGATCAAAAAGAATTATATTATAGATTGCGAGACAGACTGGGTGAAATGCGAAAGTTCAGTATGGAAAAACTTGGGTGTCAGATCATAGATAATTCTCTGATGATCAAAATGGAAAAGATACCGGTCGTACCAGAAATATTTATGGGGATCCAACAATTTTCTTCGAAAGAAGAGTATGCATATCTATGTGTTCTTTTAATGTTTCTTGAAGATAGAGATGCTCAGGAACAATTTGTACTTTCACAGCTTACAGAATATCTTTCAAGTGTGATGCCGGGAGAGGTGACGGATTGGACAGTTTATAGTAATCGGAGAAAATTGATTCGTGTGATGCGATATGCTGTGGAACAAGGAATTTTAATGGTTACAGATGGCAGTGATGAAGGATTTATGGAAAATATTTCGGGAGAAGTTCTTTATGAAAATACAGGTGCCTCTAGATATTTTATGCGTGATTTTTCGAGGGATATCATGAAATATACAAAATCAGAAGATTTCAAGAAAAGTGACTGGTTTGAGATGGATGAAAATCATGGAATGGCAAGAAGGCATCGTGTATATAAAAGATTATTGTTCTGTCCGGGAATGTATCGGGAAGATGGATCAGAAGAGGATTTTGAATATCTGAAATATTATGGAAGGCGACTGACGGAAGAGTTAGAAAATATGTTTGATTGTCATGTTCATATCCATAAAGGAAGTGCATTTGTACTGCTTGGAGAAAACTGCAGAATGGGAGCAGATTTTCCGGGAAACAATTCTGTTTCGGATATTTTATTATTATGTTTTGGGAAGATCAGAGAACGGATGGAAAAAGGAATCTGGAAGTTACAGAAAGATGAAATGTGTAAAGTCAGCCAGATAGAATTGGAAGATTTGCTGAAAGAAATAAAAAGAGAGTTTGGTTCTGGTTTTGCAAAGATGTATCGAGAAATGCCGGAAGGTGAATTTGTGAAAATTATCCTGGAAGAAATGGAACGCTGGATGTTTTTGGGAAAAGATGATTTTCAGGAAGTTAAAATTTGTCCGGCGGTTGGAAAATTAAGAGGGCATTATCCTGATGATTATGTAGGAGGAAGCAGGAATGAACAGTAGATGGCAGGCCAATAAGATTGGATTAATTGATTTTTGGTATTATGATGAACAGGAATTTCCTTTTGTGAAGGGAAGAATGCTTTTGCGCGGTTCTAATGGTTCTGGGAAATCAGTTACAATGCAGAGTGTAGTTCCGTTGTTGTTAGATGGAAATATGAGTCCGGAACGCTTGGATCCATTTGGTTCAAGAGATCGTAAAATGAGCAGTTATCTTTTGGAGGAAAATGACGGGAGAGAAGAACGTACAGGATATTTGTATCTGGAATTTAAAAGACAGAATAGTGAAACTTATCTTACGATTGGAATGGGAATTCGTGCCAGACGTGGAAAATCTTTGGATAAATGGTATTTCTCCTTAACGGATGGAAGAAGGATTGGGAAAGATTTTTTCCTATATAAACAGATTGGAGAAAAAGTCACATTATCAAAAAAAGAACTGGAAAATCGAATTGGAAATGGAGGTCGGGTTATCGAACGGCAGGCAGATTATATGGAATATGTAAACCGTTTGATTTTTGGATTTGAAACGACAGAAGAATATAAAGAAATGATCGATCTGCTGATCCAGCTTCGAACACCTAAATTATCAAAAGATTTTAAGCCTTCGGTCATAAACGAAATATTAAGCGATTCTCTTCAGCCGCTTTCAGATGAGGATTTAAGACCGATGGCAGAAGCTATTGAAAATATGGATGCTATGAATATGAATCTTAAGGCTAGGAAAGAAGCAAAACTTGCAGCAGAAAAAATTGCGGTGGTTTGGAAAAAATATAATCAAAAGATTCTTTATGAGAAGGCAGCTCGCTGTGCGGAAGCGAAAAAGAAATTGGAAGATGTTCAAAAATCTGAAAAAGACTGTCGTATCAGGATACAATCATATGAAGAGGAAATTGCAGAATTAGAACAGCGGCTGCAGAAAATAGAAGACAAAAGACTTTCTATGGAGAATGAAAAAGAGAGTCTGAATAAAAGTGATGCTGTTGCCCTGAAAATGAAAGAAAATCAACTGGAATCAGAAATTGAAACTTATCAGGATGTGATAAGAGTAAAAGAAAAATTTCTTGATGAAAAACAGGAACAATATCAGGATAATGAAAAAAAGATAAAAATCAATGAAAATAAAAGTTATGAAAAAGAAAAAGAGCTTCGTGAACGTCTGGAACTTATGCAGGAAGAAGCAGAAGAAATGTCTTTTGAAGAGTATGGCTTTATGCAGGAAGAGTTGCTTGCACATTTAACGGAATATTATCAATTTGAACTCCATGAACAACAGTTTTTTAATGTGAAGGAAAAAATTTTTCAAGGAACGATACTGTTAAGGGAAGTAAAACAAATGGAACATCAAAAGGAGGAATTACAGCAAAAAAGAGAAAGACAGATTCGAGAATTAGATGCTCTGCAGAAAAAAATAAATGAAGCAGAGGCTTTGTTAATACAAATGCAAAATGAGTGGAAAGAATCATTATATAGTTGGGATGGGAAAAATCAAGAATTACATTTAGAAAAGGAGCAGCTTAGAACATTTTGTGAATTTATCGATGCATATGATGGATCCACGGATTATGCCTATATTAAGGAGAGGGTTGCGAAGGTTTGGATTGAAGCGAAAAATCAGTTGGAAACCAAACGAAATCTCAATGAAAATTTAATAGAGGAATTAACAGCAGAATATCTGAGTGTAAAGGAAGAATTATCGGCATGGGAAAAAATGAAAGAGCCAGAGCCGCCGAGAAGTGAAGCAGTTCTTCGAAATCGTCAGAGATTGGAAAAAGAGAAGATTCCTTATCAGGAATTTTATAAACTGTTAGAATTTGGAGAACATTTAGAAGAAAAAGTTTGCGATCGACTGGAAGAGGCATTGATGCAGATGGGGATTTTAGATGCACTTGTGGTAGATGAGCAATATAAAGAACAAGTTTTGTGTTTTTCAAAAGGGTGTGAAGATCATTATCTATTTGCAGCAAATGGAGCGGCAGATCGAAGTCTTTTAGAACTTTTAGAATTAAATGATGAGTGTAATGACATTTTTACGAATCAAAAGATATGTCGGATTTTAAGCAGTATTTCTTATGGCGATTCAGGAATATTGGCAATTAATGAAGATGGAACTTATCAAATGGGAGTTCTTGCCGGAACGATTACGGGAGAATATAAAGCAGGATTTTTAGGCGTGAAGGCCAGGGAAAGGCGAAGACAGGAAAATATCAGAGAGTGTCGGGAAAGTTTGCAAATATTAGAGAAGAAACTTACTGTTTTAAAACAGGAAACACAGATACTGGAAGAACGGAAAAAATTACTTGATCAAGAATATCAGGAATTGCCGACGGATACAGACATTAGGACAGCTCTTCAAATGCTTTTTACGACAGAGAGGGAACATGCACAATTACAAAAAGAATATCAAAATTTAGAGACAGAAGTGAAATATTGTTTAGAAAAATTAAAAGAAAAGAAAAAAATAGTTTTTGAAATTGCAGAAGGACTATATTTGCAATGTTCTTATGAAGTGTTTGAAGCGGCGAAAAAAGCAGCAGAATTATATGAAAAGAATTTAATCGCATTGAAGGCTGACCATGAAATCTATTTAAATTATGTGCAGCAAAAGAAAGATTTAGAAAGAAGACGAGAAGATCTGGATATAGATTTGGATGAGATCAGAGGTGATATTTCAAACAATCGGCGGATGTGGAATCGAAAAAATGAGGAACTAAGTTCTATACGGAAACAGTTGGAATTGACGGATTACGTTGCAATAAAGAATCGGTTAGATGCGTGTATTTCGTGGTTAAGTTCTTATCCGCAGATGTTTCAGGAGTATACCGGTAAAAAATTAAGCAGAGAAAATGAAATCCAGCTTCTGAAACAGCAATTGCTCGAGAAAGCAGAAAAATTTGCAGAATATAAAGCACAGTATGTTTATTATACGGATTGTTATGAAAATGAATGGAGTTTAAAGTATGTGGAACTTCCGGAACAGTTGGGAAAAGAAGCGGAGAATGTTTGCAGATATCTCGAATCAGAAGCAAAAATGTGGAATAAGGACAGTATTCTTCTTAATCTGAATGAGGTATATTTTGAAAATCGAGGATTTCTGGCAGATTACAAATTAATGCAGAATAATCTGTTTACGGAATCAGAGATTCCAGCGATGAAAGGTGTGGTTTCAGCAGAGCGTCTGGATTTTTCTGCCCGTTATAAAGGGGTGAAGATTACTTTTATCAGTTTGTTGGAACATTTGGAAGAAGATATTAGAGAATTGGAAACTCTGATCAAAGATGGAGATCGGGAGTTATTTGAAGATATTCTTGCAAATACGGTTAGTCGTAAAATTCGTGGAAAAATCAATGCTTCGAATCTATGGGTAGAAAACATGAATCGTTTGATGAATGCGATGGATACGTCAAGCGGACTGCGTCTCAGTCTGAAGTGGCGAAGTAAGACAGCAGAACAGGAAGAACAGTTAGATACAAAAGAATTGGTAGAATTATTGAAAAGAGATTATCGTTCTATGAGTGAAGAGGAAGCAGAACGGCTTTCAGCTCATTTTCGGTCGAAGGTTGCGATTGCCAGACGAAATGCACAAGATAGTGCAGGAATGATCTCTTTCTATCAGATCATGAAAGAGACACTGGATTATAGGAAATGGTTTGAATTTCAATTATTTTCTCAAAAGAATGGAGAACGTCTGAAAGAATTGACAAACAGTGTGTTTGGAACATTCAGTGGAGGAGAAAAGGCGATGGCGATGTATGTGCCACTTTTTTCAGCAGTTGTAGCAAAATATCAGGGTGGAAGAGAAGATGCACCAAAGCTAATCTCACTAGATGAAGCATTTGCAGGAGTTGATAATCGAAATATTAGGGATATGTTCCGATTGATGACAAAATTCCAATTTGACTTTATCATCAACTCGCAAGTACTCTGGGGAGATTGTGATACATTAGATGCACTTGCAATTTATCAGTTAATCCGGCCGGAAAATGCAAAATTTGTTACAGTCATGCCGTATTTGTGGAATGGAAGAAGTAAAGAATTACTTGAAGATGAACAAGGTGTAGAAGAAAGAGGAATTGAAATTGAGCGATCAGAAAATGCAAGAATGTCTGGAGTATTTCAGGGAAGCACAAATATGGGAGCATTTGTTTAAGGAATTTAGAAAGAAGTATTATTCTTATGGACATTTTGCAGGTTGTGTTACATTGAAAAATCTATCGAATTCGGAAATAGAGGTTTTGGAAGGATTTTTTGGAAAAAATTATCATGGAAAAAAGAGTATTTCTATTTCAGCAGAGTTGTTTCGGAAAACTTTGGAAAATAGCCGGTATTGGGAGATTCTGCCGGAAAAATTATTGGAGGAATTTTTTCAGGAACTATTAGTTGGAAAACAGGAAGAAAAGCAAAATCAGGAATCGAAAAAAGACAAAATTCTTTCACGTGTATTAAAAGAACAGGAGGGAATGCCGGCAAAAAAGTGGTTAATGGATATGAAAATGTCTGGCGAAAAGAGCAGGTCACAGACTCTGGCAGAGTGGGAACAACAGTTGAGATTTGGAGCTGAGATTATCAATCATTTACCGTATCGCATGGAAAATTATTGTTATCTTGCGGTATTTGCAGCATCTTTGACTGGAAATCCCCACGCTTTTGACTGGGGGACAACAGAGGGAACATTTTTGTATAAATTAGTAGAGTGGGATTTGAAACAGAGAAACATCGAAATTGAGGAAACAAACATTTTTCCGGCATATAAAAGACAAAAAAGTTATTTAGCAGCAGGAATCCTAATAGATGATATGTCGAATTATGCACTGTTTTATCAGGTGCAGGCATTGAAGAAAAATGGAGAATTACATCCTGGCATGAAAGGATTTTGTGCAGAAAAAGAGATGATTCAAGTCCCGCTTGCGGTTATTGCAACCTGGTCAGAATTGCGATGTGTGGAACAGGAAATTTATATTGTGGAAAATCCATCTGTTTTTGCATTACTATGTGGAGAAACTATGTCCGGTAGTTGCGAAAAGAAAATTTCTTGTATGTGTATGAATGGTCAGCCGAGGCTTGCTGGAATTATGGCGTTGGATCTGTTGGCAAAGTCAGGAACGATTATTTATTATGCGGGGGATCTGGATCCGGAAGGGCTTTTGATCGCACAAAAGTTAGCGGAATATTATCCGGGAGAGTTTCATTTTTGGCAGATGTCAGAAGAATGTTATGAAAAATGCAGATCAAAAGAGCAGCTTTCAGAAAAAAGGATCAAAATGTTAGAAAAGATTACTGATGAAAAACTGATTCCGGTAGCAAGGCGGATCGCAGAGTATAAAGTGGCAGGATATCAAGAAAATTTGTATAGTCACTGCTTTGCATAAGCCATAGCCTGATCAAACGAAAAAATCATTGAAATTCCCCTATTTATAAGCTATAATCACACTAGTTA
>CAZXVF010000036.1:0-8166 GCA_964644445.1 uncultured Ruminococcus sp. | reverse complement strand
GATAATTTTTCAACCCAAGTTTTACTTACTTATAGAATAACAAGACTCTCAAACAAATACAAATGCGGTTATCGTGAAGATATAGTTTTACTTACTTATAGAATAACAAGACTCTCAAACAATGACGAATACGGTAACTCGTGGGAACTTGTTTTACTTACTTATAGAATAACAAGACTCTCAAACACAAAATATAGGCAAATACACAACAGACGAGTTTTACTTACTTATAGAATAACAAGACTCTCAAACACCCTTACCGCCTTTTATTTTTTGTCGTTGGTTTTACTTACTTATAGAATAACAAGACTCTCAAACACCGAAAGCGTTAACACTCTTGCCGAAGTAGTTTTACTTACTTATAGAATAACAAGACTCTCAAACAGTAAATCATCTAATATATTAGTCGTTGTTGTTTTACTTACTTATAGAATAACAAGACTCTCAAACAAGTCTTTAAGTTTATTCATTGTTTTATACGTTTTACTTACTTATAGAATAACAAGACTCTCAAACAGTGGATTGACAAGCACGGGAATGTCGAAAGTTTTACTTACTTATAGAATAACAAGACTCTCAAACATATTACGCCGTCGAAAACAGCCGAAAGCAGTTTTACTTACTTATAGAATAACAAGACTCTCAAACTTAAGTACAGGGAATTGTATTTCTTTCATAGTTTTACTTACTTATAGAATAACAAGACTCTCAAACAAAGACGAACAGACGGCAACGGCAGTTAATGTTTTACTTACTTATAGAATAACAAGACTCTCAAACGTGTCCTTGCGTCTTGCGTGGCTTTCCAACGTTTTACTTACTTATAGAATAACAAGACTCTCAAACCCTTGCCCGAAGCCGACGACGGTAAGCAAAGTTTTACTTACTTATAGAATAACAAGACTCTCAAACCTCAAATTGTGCAAGTTGCACAAAGACGGGGTTTTACTTACTTATAGAATAACAAGACTCTCAAACTAGTCCGCCTCCATACTGCCGTTTTGGTCGGTTTTACTTACTTATAGAATAACAAGACTCTCAAACTTAGGAAAGAAGCGTATATTTATAAACGCAGTTTTACTTACTTATAGAATAACAAGACTCTCAAACGGCGTGGCTTCCTCTTGTTCTTGCGTCTTGGTTTTACTTACTTATAGAATAACAAGACTCTCAAACGAATACGACCAGACGGCAACGGCAATTGATGTTTTACTTACTTATAGAATAACAAGACTCTCAAACAGGTTGCGGAACATCTCGGAATTAACGCTGGTTTTACTTACTTATAGAATAACAAGACTCTCAAACCTTCTTCGTCGGTTGCATTGCCCTTTTCTTGTTTTACTTACTTATAGAATAACAAGACTCTCAAACGTCCTCGTTGTACCACTTCATACGGTATTCGTTTTACTTACTTATAGAATAACAAGACTCTCAAACAATGCTCGTTATCATACGCCGCACAGACTAGTTTTACTTACTTATAGAATAACAAGACTCTCAAACGACGAGGTGAAAGAGTATTTGAAAAGCGCGGTTTTACTTACTTATAGAATAACAAGACTCTCAAACCTCAAATTCATATTGGCGTGAATGTCGCACATTGACAATGTGGTCATCTATAAGAAGCTTTATATTATTTATTATATCAAACTTATTGATAATTTGCAAGTATTTCGCACAGATCTTCGGTAATTATTACGGCTTTTTCGTCATTAAGAATTTTTCTTTTGTTCATACTTTCTACTAATAACAATCCCACACCTTCATTTTTACAATGAGAATATACTTGCAACAACTTATCATCGTCTAAAACACTTTTTAGATTTACAAAAACAAAAAAATCACATTTTTTAAGTTCAATAAGCGCATTTATGTAACAAACGATTTTTTCTTGTAGCGAATCGTAATTTTTAGAAAATTTTACGTTGGCAATTTTTATATAATCAAGCGTTTGAGGTTCGGAATATTCCAACGCAAACGGAAAGTCATAAGAAATTTCATCCATTAATGATACAAGTTTTGCACTTAGCTCATTTAAAAAAACGACGTTTTTTTTCATAACGACAGATTCTATTTGCTTATACAACAAGTTAAGGACTTTTTTGTCGTTTAAATCAAAGTTAAACAAATCCCCTACTATTGTACCACGTTTGCTTGCCGAAATAATTTGATTTTCACAAGAAAAAACAAACGTTCCCTCGTCCCCATTGAATTGGTCCGATAAATCAAGCACCATAGAGTAAAATTCGCTAGGATTTTCAATTATCAAAAGCTGTACAAACTCGTCAGAAACGATAAGAGGAGTTTCTAAATGGACGTGAGTAATTTTAACAGGTGATTTCATAATTCCACCAACCTATCAGTTGAATCTATAACTAAACTTTGTTCCTTACCGACTAAATATTCAATTTTAGAAAATTGATTTTCGGTAATTTCAAGAAGTTCCACAAGCCCTTCCGGCGGTAAATTAGCACGAACCCTTTGATGTACGGCAAGACTTGTAACGTTGTTAATAACAAGTTTTGTATACACAGATTTTTGCATCATAATAAAACCGTTTTTAAGTAAAAATTTGTGAAAACGATTATATTCTCGTCTATCTTTGTCGGTAAGCATCGGCAAATCAAAAAAAACCATTAATCGCATAAATCTAAAATTCATCTTGCAAAATCTTTTCCGGAAAAACGAGTAAATTTTCATCGTTTTCGCTAAGCGCATTAAACGCACTTCTAGCAAATTGTCTTATTGCCAAATCCAGCGTTGTATGCTTTCCATCAATGATTGTTTTGTAATTTAAAACGTTAATTAATCTTATTTTGTAATCTTTATCATCTTCATTCAGCGACATACTCGTTCTGTCTATAACACATCTAAACGGTTCCATTAAGTCACACGCTAGGTTAAATTCATTAAATTCGTTATCGTGCCAAATGCCCAATTGCGTTAAATAGCCCGAAGAAACTATTTCACGATTAAATGCTGAAAGTATAATCGCATATCCATAATTAAGACAACCGTTAATAAAGCCGTCGCCTTGTCGAGAATTATTCGGTCCGAGCAAACAATTAAAGTAGACTTTTGCAGCATGTCCTTCGCGATTTGTCAAATCACCGTCCGTTACTTGAGAAGCGTAATCGTTAAGCATTTCGGATTGAGGCACAAACCCAAGTTCAAATAAATGAGCGGCTTGAGATAATATTTTATATTTAATTATTTCTCGCCAAACCTTTTGTTTAATGCTTTTATTCCAAGCAATTTGCTCTTTATACTTCTTAGGCGTATTATGCGCACCATAGTATGCAACCAATTCGGAATGCGGATTATGCTTTTCGTCGCAAAAAATTACTTTAATATTGTTTTTTATAAGCTCGTTAAGCAAGGCAGCGGTTAAAGAAACTGCGGTAGTTTGAATGATTAAAGTATTAATTTCGTCGATTAATACTTTATTTTCTTGTTCGCCTCGCACGACAAGATAATTTAATCGGGTTTCCAACTTTGCACGATTTTTTATAACGACAGTCCTAAACCCCATAGCTATAATTTTTGAATACGCTCGGTAAGTCCGCACGGAGACTGATGAATTATACAAAACTCAACATCAGTAATTTTTTTACCAATATTCAGTTTCCCACACGTTGCGCCCGCATTTAAAATGGATAAATCTGCATTTTCTGCATTGCATTTTAAGAAGCGAATTATCTGTAACAATACTTTTGCTTGATTTAACGTACTACATTCTTCAAATTTATTTTTTTGTTTCTCTATCGTATTTGCAAAAGTTTTTGCTGCAGATAACTCGGAATACATAGGTTTACGCAACTGTTCAAGTAAAGCATTATACGTATCTATATTTTTTTCTTTAGTAATAGTTAACGTAGTTTCGTTTTTATTGCTTACCATGTCAAAAGACTCTTTTTCTCTATTCTCTAACGATATTTTTCCGTTACGTTCCCATTCGCAAAGCTTTGCTAAGTTTTTAACGTATAAATCCATATCCTGATTTGTAAACCACTGCTGAGCATTATGAATTAGTATTCTGTCTCCAAATACTCCCGCAAGCCAAACTTTGAAACCGTTGATAGAAACGAGCGATTTAACTTTAAGTTTAGGCACGATAATCTGCGGTTGAACCAATCCTTTATTAGTAAGGTAATCAAGAATTTTTTGATTATCGTTTTTAGCTTTATAATCAATAAGAACAGGAATTGCTTCAATCGTTTTTATTGTTCTCCCTTTTTTATCTAACGATTGCACGATGGCAAAATATGCCGTAGTAAGCGAACTAAAGCCGCCATACTTTTGAATTTCGTTATACGGGAATGAATCTTTTCGCGGCGCAACAATACCTGAATCGCCCTTTCCGTATACGGTTTCATCATAGAACTTACCCTTGTTAACGTACGAAAATCTGGTAACGCTCATACTTGTTTTTGCTGCAATCTTTTTTATTCTGTCTATGTCTTCTCTTCCTTTCCAAGCCCCTTCGATAGGATGATTGAAAAGAAATTTTAAACTATACCTACGCCAAAAATCATCGGGTTTCTTTTTAAAATAAGCAAATGCGTTTGTAAATTTTGTATCATAAACGTTGCCGACTACAATATTAAAATATGCGTCTCGAGCGTGGTGCAAATCGTTTGTCTCACGACACTTGTAAATTTTATTGTTCTGCTTAAAGTCATCAACGTTTTTAGCCTTACTATATACAACTTTGGTGCCTTGCGATTTATATTTACGTTCGAGCAAATTTGCTACTGCTTTTACGCTTTGATTTGTAACTACAAGCTGTCTGTTTACAAAGTCGTTAAAATCGTCAACACCTAGTTCCTTAGTGCGCATTAACTTTGCATATTTGCTATCGCTTATAAGTCCCTTGCTTTTTAGTAATTTCCAAAAGCTTTGTTGATTCGTAAAACCATATGGAAGCGGATATATATCGGTCTTTTCTTTGTTCTTTTCTCGCTTAACCAATACCTTATTATCTAAGCTATCGTCTTTTATTATTGATTGTGGAACTATATGATCGACGTCATACAAATCAGTTGAAAGATTTTCTAAAGATATCCTTTCGCCGGTGTAAGCACATCTTCCAAGTTGTAAGAAATATAAATACAACCTCTCTTGACGTAAATTAGCATCGGACTTTTGATTTAATTCGAACAATAGTTTGTCAATATCGGCGCAATCGTTCCCGATTCCATTATAAAGATCTAATATTTTTGTTTTACGTGACTCTTTACGCTCGCCTTTTTTACCGTCATGTCTAGTAACTTCTATAAAAATTTTATCAGGGGCGCGGCCAATTGCGTCAACATATTCATTTATCATTTTTAAAGTCTGCCAAACACCACGACGGACCATAGGAGCAATGTACAGTTCGGCAACGTCATCATAAGTTATTTCTTCGTTTTCCTCATATCCGTTTTCGTTTTTAATTGCTTCATTAAAAGTATACTCGCCTAAATTTAAAACCTGATTTAAGTTATAGTTAGTATGATAAAGGCGCTCTAAAATCGTATAAATTTTGCCTGTGCCGTTTTCAATTCCGCCGCTGATGCCACACAAAAACTTTTTAGAAAAATTGCCAAAATCCTTAAAAGCCGTCATCCCTTTTAAAAATTTAATATTTTCCCGTATTACGTCGACGTTGCCGTACTTATTCAGTATCGACTCTTCTACAATACTCTTATCTGTATTTAAAGTATGCCAAAGGATTATATCCTCGAAAATTTCGGGACGTTTATCCACAAGGTTTCCAAACTTGCTTTTAAACGTAAAATACGAACTCATGTTTGCTTTTAAGCCAGCCACGGCATCAAAACCGCCTAAAGGCAAATCTTTCATCTCGGCAACAGTATATTTTCCGCTACAAACAAGATAGTCTTTAATTTGTTTAGCGGTAACTTTTTTATTTGCAAGATAAACGTTATTAAATATTTCTTTTTTAATTTCGACAGAAATGGGCACGCTTCCTATAGTTAATTTGTTGATTTGATTTAACGTATCAAATGCTTGATAGTACATCGAACCTTTAGGAATTACGTCCTGATTATGTAAATAAGTACATTTATTAGTCATTCGCCTAATAAATTTCTCGTTGCTCGCCGATTTATCGACCATATCGTCAAAATTCCACGGCGTTATTTTGCCTTGCGCTTTCCTTACCATCCAGCTGTTGCCGTTTTTTTCGTTAGAATGAAACGTATTTAACGGTCCGACATAATAAGGAATCTTGAATAAGAATATTTTTTTGATTTTTTCCGCAGGAGAAAATCCACTTTCGTCTTTTATTGCAAACTCCGGATGCGACCTACATAGCATACTAAGAATAGCATCAAGTTCGATTCCATTAATCTGATGAGGGAAAAGTCCGTTATCTGAATTTAAAATTTTCGGTAGAAACGTTCCGTTTTCAATTTCAGAAAGAATATAATTTTTTTCTTCGCTATCTGTTTTGCATGTATTTACTATAGCTTTAATGAATTTATAAAATTCATTAACGTCGTTACATTTCTTTACAAAACACTTTTCATTATTTTTCTTTACGTGCCCAATATAATTAACGTAGTTTGCCTTTTCATTGATGCTTCTAAATACTTTTTTATAAGCATCCTTATCGTAGTTATTTTTTATAAAAACTTTCAGTAATCTTAAATCTTTTCCATGCTTTTTATATAACTCAATCATGGATTCAGATATATATTCTTTGCCATTAAGAACTTTTTCAAAAGTAATGTAATTATATATCGCTCTTGCGCATTCAATTACCGCAAAATGTTCGTCATCAAAAATTTCACGTTTTTCTTCAAATGCTTCTTCGGTCAAACCTTTAAATGAAAGCTTTTCATCCTTATATTTTTCTTTGTATTCTTCACCAAAGATAATTCCGGTTTTTGCAGTTGCGCCGATTATTAAAGCAACAACTTCTTTTTGCTCCACAGTCTTTAAATCAAAAATATCAGACATCTTTTTCTTCTTTTCATTTAATGATGCAGAAGATAACAATAACGCCTTAAATTCGTCAACGGAGTTTTGATTTTGCGAATGTAAAACAATATTTGCTCCATCAATTTGCCCAGCTGCGGCGTTAAAATCGTCGAATAGTATATATAAATCACGTCCGCTATTTTCAGTTTCACCTTCAAACAAAAAGTGTCCTCGATACTTTACAATGTGATGCAGCGCAAGATAATATAATCTTAAATCTTCATGCGGTCTTTTTATAAGTTCGTTGCGCAAATGAAATATCGTAGGATATTGAGAATAAAAATCAATGTCCGTGTAATTTTCATCAGCAAATAAAGAAAATTTTGTTTTTAATTCCGAAGACTTGTCTTCTTCGTAAAAGGCACTGTTGTTTAACCTAAGGAAAAATTTATTATCTTCCATGAACGGAGCAAAAACGCCCTGTAAAAAATCTATTCTTTGTCTTCGTCGTTGTAGCCTTCTTCGCGCCGTACGTTTTAAACGTCGTTCCGAAGCATCTTTTGCTTCATCGAACAATCGTACTGCCCACATATCTTTTCCTTTGGCTCTAAGAAGGTTATAATTTTCATCTGTACACGCCATACCAACAGAATCGGTTCCAATATCCACACCCAAATAAAATTTTTCCATTTTATGCCTCCTATTCACTTGACATAAGTATTTTTTTTAAATTATAATGTTTATATGGAATAACAAGACGAGTTCAAATAAAAATTTATTCTAATCACTTATTCGCATTGGCGATCTGCTCTTCGACAACCGAAGAGCTTTTTTCTTGTCTAAAGCTCGTTAATGTCGTTCAATATAAACATTTTTTATTACATCGTTATGTGCTATTGATAGTTTAACATATAACATGTAAAATAGCAAGCACAAAAACGTCATAGATTTGCATTTTTTTTCAAAACGTTTCAAATTTATTCTTAAACCATACACAAACCAAATTTTGTCGTTTTTAGTCGTTATAATTGCAGTCACAAAAGAATAAAAAAGCGAGTTAAACTAATGAGCATTTAAAAGTGTACGACTTTTAATATGCAGTAAGTGTTAACTCGTTTTTATTTTACTTACTTATTAAAACGAACAAAAACAAAAGGCAACCGAATTTCGATTACCTTTGTTGGTGGACGGGGGTGGATTCGAACCACCGAAAGCGGAGCTGGCAGATTTACAGTC
>CAZXVF010000035.1:0-8196 GCA_964644445.1 uncultured Ruminococcus sp. | reverse complement strand
GTCCGACTATGACCGAAACGGTAATTCCCATCGGGAACGGGTGCATTTCGGTAGCCTTCATAATAGCTTCGCCTATGCCGTTCATTACAGACGACACACCGGGGCCGACGAACTTACTTACAACACCGCCGACGACTATTGATACTATCGGCGTTAAAACTATATCTATCTTCGTTTTTCCTGCGATAAGTCCCGCTATTTCCGACGCTACGACTGTCGCTAAGAACGCACCCACAGGGCCGCCCAATGCGTAGCCGTAAGCACCGACAGCAACGCAGGAGAAAATCACCAGCGGCTTATGCTTTAGCCCCCACGCCACGGCACAGCCTATCGCACCGCCGACAACGGGAGACGAAGCCGAAAGCACCTCGGTGAAATTCGACAGAAAGTCAAGATGCGGTATTTTCGCAAGCTGGCTTATTATAAGTCCGACTATCAGCGACGAAAAAAGTCCGAGTGCCATAGCGCTCATCGCATCAACAAAGTACCTTTTAAAATATTTTTTCACGGTTTTCATTGTGATCCCCCCAAGGTTTGTTATCCTTTCAATTATATTGCAATTTCTTCGCTTAGTCAACCGTTTGGAGGGGGAAATTCACAGGGCAAATCCAAATGCTTTTCTACTCTCATCTCCTTGTAACTCGAGACTCTTTGTTGTTAGACGTTTTGTTAGAAACGTTACTAAGCGGGAAATAAACCGAAGGATGAGGGCAGGCTTTGCCACACGAAAAAGCACTTGCTCTCGCAAGTGCTTTTTGGCAACAGTTAATAGAAATGATACGGTTTCAAATAGTTTCGTTTGGTTTCACTTAAAATGAAACTATAGCGGTAGAAGTGCAATTATGCTGTTTCGTTCGTCAAACCGAAATCTGTTGAGCCGAATTAAACAGGTGTTCCGACTTCAATCAAATTACCGTCAGGGTCATAGAATCTGACTACCTTTTGTCCCCCAATTGTGTGTCATTAGACGATTTACATATTCGGTTTCGGGTAGAGCGCCTCAAGTCGTGTTACAAGTTTTTTATATCGGATTCTTCAAAATATAATTCGGAATGATTACTATTCGCAATGATTTTTCTTTTCGTAAATTGTTCCCAGTAACTCGATTGCTGTAAATACAAGTTGTTTGTCAATTCCATATTTCCGTCGTTGTCTTGAATCAGTTGAAACCCAAACATATCACTATAAAGCTTTAACGCACGGTTGCAATCTTTTACAACTATAAGCAATAGTAAAATGCTTTTTGCCGATATTCAAGACTTCTTTGCCACCGAATAAGGCAAAGAATATAGCAAAGAGTACAAGGCGAAAAAAGAACAGAAAGCGCCGCCAAAAGCCGATAGAACGGCTTAAAACACAAGCAAGGGCAGGGAGTAAAAGCTCCCTGCCCTTGTATACTTTATAAAAATATTAAAAATGTTCTTAATACACGAACAAATTCAAGCTACTACTTGCAAAAAACAGCTTATGTGTTATAATTAGTATGTATAGTTATAACAATGTGAAGGAGGACTAAAATGGCAGAGAACAATATAATTTTAAACCGCCTCTTCACACAAAATGCTTTTTCAAATATGATTCATTTTGACGATACATCAATTTTTGATGCTGTAATAAAAAGATATATAAATGATCCTGAAGATAAAAGCAACGGAACCCTAATAAGTGAAATTTATAGCTATATGTCTAATGAATATCGCAACGAATATTTTTATCAGAATACATTGCTTAATAAGCTTTTACTTGGTAAACACAGCGTTAATACAACAACTGCTTTAACTCAAATACCAATAAGCAAATCCAAAGCTGACTTTATACTTATAAACGGTAAAGCAGTAGTTTATGAAATTAAAACAGCTTTAGATACTTTTGAGCGATTAAATACTCAAGTTAGAGATTATTATAAAGCTTTTAATCATGTTTGTGTCGTGACTTCCGAACAACAATTTGAACAGGCATGTGAGATACTTAAAGATACAAATGTTGGTGTCTATTGTTTGACATCACAAGAAACTTTTAGTATGACAAAAAGAAAAGAGCCAATTGCTGATAATTCACAACTGGATCATACAACAATGTTTAAGATTTTGCATAAATCGGAATTTGAGAATATTATTAACCAATATTACGGAGAGCTGCCTAAGGTATCACAGGTGTTTTATTATGGAGAGTGTTTAAGACGATTTTCACAAATACCGATTGCTGATGCATATACGATGTTCTTAAAAGAATTAAAGAAAAGAAATAAAATTAAAATTTGCAATCTAAATAAAATTCCATATGAACTAAAGTCTTTAATATATTTTTTAAGACCAAGAGATAAAGATTGGGAAACCATAAATCAATTTCTTATTAATACTCATAAATGGGGAGGCATATAAATGTATTTTCCGTATGTAAGAGGACGTCAATATGAACTACTTGCCTTGCGCGAACTTGTTGCCAATAATCTTTTGGGTAAAAATATAGTTCCTATTGTTGAACCAGTTAAATTATCTCCCACATTAGTAAATATGATGGCGGAGTTTATAAAAGCCAATCATCCTATTTCTATTATTAGAAATCCTGCTGTAGGGACTTTTTTGTCTGATTATCAAAAAGTCAAGCAAGATTCAAAAGAAGCAACATACAGGGATAAATTCGAAGAACAATACAAAGATTCCAATGTAATAAAATCCGTTATTATTCAGAATGGTTGCCACGAATTGCTTAATTATTGGGGAGAGTACGATATTGTAAATAAGCAAGATATTTTAGTTATTGCAACAAATCGTGATTGGCTTTGGTTGTACGAAAAATATTTTGAATCTGAATATCCTAAATTTGCTTTAATACCAGATGAGAGTGCCTTTAGAAGGAAAATAAGAAGAAATAAGGTACTACTTGATGATAAGTTCAAAAAGCAGGAGCGTAACGCTGATTATCAAGATGTAACTGACGAATTTTTTTCGGATGATCACATTTACTATATTGATGACGGATTTGTTGGTTTTTCAGATTATTCGATTATAGGCGATGAATATTCTGATTCTGGTTTTGCACCATATGCTGTTGCGATTCATATTGTTTATTTTGCAGACGATAAAACTTTAAGAGTGAAGCATTTTGTTTCTGACTCAAATGATGATATTTCAAACCCAGCTTTGAAATTTTATCAGGCTGTTGAAAAATTAGCAAAATGGTACAGAAACGAAAAACCAAATATCGAAATGACTTTTGGTCTTAAAGCATTTTTGGATCATTACGATAACCAAACATATCCTGGTTTAGGAACTGTAAAAAAATTAGCCTTAATGCATCATTTGGAATTGATGAGCAAACATTTGGGTGAGGGCAAATAATATGTATTGTTGTAGCAATTGTTTCTGCGATTCGGAAATTAAAGCCATAATTGATGGTAATAAAAAAATTGGAAATTGTGATTTTTGCGGGTCTAAAAACGCTAATGTTTATGAAATAGGGCAAGATCAAACACTTTCGGATATGTTTGATGGATTGCTGGATACATACATGCCTGTATCCAATCTTCCAGATGATTTTCCAAAAGAATCAACGGATTTAATCAAAAATATTCTCTGTTATAAATGGCACATATTCAATTTAGAATCTGATGGTATTTATAAATTAATAACAGCAATCTGTGCTGATAGATATGCCGAGGAATCGGAACTTTTTGATAGTCCGGTAGGCATACCTCAAAGTCAAGATTATGAGTACCTTGAAAGTAATTCTATTTTAAAAAATCACTGCTGGGATGATTTCGTAGAGGAAATAAAATTTAGAAACCGTTTTCATAGTAATTATATTAATACGGATATGCTATTTACTTTTTTACGATGCGCAAGCAAATCGTATAAAGCAAGGAAAGTGTTTTTTAGAGCAAGGATTTGCCCTGATGAAAACGGTTATACCAAGAAAGAAATGGGCCCTCCGCCAGACGGTAAATCAAGCAGCGGCAGAGTAAATCCAACAGGCATACAAGTTCTTTACTTGTCTAATTTGCAAGAAACAACATTGTACGAAATCCGAGCAGGTGTTTACGATTACGTTACTGTGGGTCGCTTTGTTCTATGCAAGGATATTGATGTTATTAATTTGGCTGGCATTGATAAGATCAGTCCATTCATTGGTGTTCAATATGGATTTGACTTCACTCAATATGCTATTAATATCGAGCATTTAAAAATGATTGGGCAGGAAATCGCAAAACCATTACGAAATGATAATTCTTTGGATTATCTGCCAACGCAATATATCAGTGATTATATTCGTAGCAAAAAGTATGACGGTATTGAGTATGTGAGCACAATGTGTCCAAGCGGTGTGAACTTGGCGATTTTCGATAAGTCAAAGTTCAAGTGCACTGGAGTATCAGTTTATGATGTGAAAACTATCTCTTACACATATGATAGATTGAAATAAATTAACGAGGCAAAGGAATTTTCCTTGCCTCGTTAATTTATTGCTTGTTTTTCTTTTGGTTAAAATTAGGATACTCTTTGAAAGCAATAAATCCGAACCCATCTCCAACTATGAAAAGGTTCGGATTTATACTGTTTGTCAACAGGCAGTTGAATAGATGCCGGTGAGAAATTTTTGTATGTGTTTGAAATTTCACTGTGTTTTTCATAGTTTCGCTTCTTTCATTGAACCGTCTTTGAAGTATATGTGTACGGTATCTGCGGAGATTACTTTTTTATACTCTCCTTGAATGAAGTTGATTTCCTAATAAGTATTTATCAGGTGAATTGTTGAGGTCGATTTCTAATTTATTTTTTACCTCAACAGCAATCTTATATCCGATATGAGCTGTTGCGAAAACTTGATGTTTATAATTGCGATCTTTTATTAGTCCACAACTTTCAAGTTCATTAAGATCTCAGTTCTATCGAATGGTCTCTCTGACAGCCCCATTAGCATCAACAAAATTTCATTTTTCTGTACATATAGATAAACCTGCCTAGAGTACTTACCATTATAATTTGTATTGGTGCATAATTACAGAGAAATGCACTTTCAAGTGCTTCGTCACAACAAAAATTGATCATAATGCAACGAATTGTATACAAAAAACAACTTTCCAGACCCGAAAAGTTGTTTTTCATTTAGCTTTGAAATATTGAGTTCTCGATATCCTTTAAAGGTAAGATTTCGCTGTCAATTAATTTTTGCTTATCTAATGCTTCAATTAATGGTATCGCACGAATTCCTTCATGATAAATTTTACGATACTTTCTAAACAAAGCTTTTAATCTAGTTTTACCTTTTCTACCATTAGGAATATCTTTTTCTGTTAATGGCATTTCCAATTCTAAAAACTTAGAAATAGACTTCAAATCTTTTAGGAACACATCTTCAATATCCGCACTCGCTGCAATATCTATTATTTTAACATTACCCCGTCTTGTTATTTGTGAACGTAACACCTTCCAATCACCAACTTGAAATTTTGTGATATCGTTCTCATGAGAATCTGTATCGTAACAAAGGAACACATTCCAAGGTGTTTTCGATGAATATTTATCTGCACAAGCGTTGTTAAACCAATTGCCTGAATGTACTACTTGAGTAATGGTTCCAACGGTGTTTGTGCAAACAATGATTTTAAAATTTTGATTTTCAATAATATATGTTCCACCAAAATCTAAATTGATTTCATGCAAAGACCATCCGGAATGTTTTTTGCAAAGAAACTCAAGAAAATTAATATAAAAGTATTTTTCTGTATCACCTTCAAAAATAAAAGCAAGCCCTTTATTATAACTTTCCTTCATAACAATCTCCTCCCAAGTATCTTTGGACTATACTGTAAGAGTTTTCGTCACCTGACAATAATTCGAAGATATACTCACCAAACGACATACCATAATCACGAGAAGCCGAAATTAGTTGTTTTACTTTACTTGGAAGAATTTTTTTGAAAACAGCTACGCCGTTTGTAGATGGAACACCAACAAATATTTGATTCGATTTCAAGTATTGAATCAAATAAGGAGAATGACTAGAGATAATTAATTGAGTATCTTCTAAAGCTTCGGATAATATCTCAAGTAAATTTTTCATCATTTTAGGATGAATACTTGTTTCAAGTTCTTCAATACCTATGCATGAAACATTTGTACAACTAGAGATAAATACATTAGCAAGTAACCAAAACAATCTTTTTGTACCGGTAGACATCATCGAGATATTAATAGGTTGATTTAATGTGGAACTTTGTATTACAAGCCTGTACATCTCATCCCTCACCTGAAAAGGGATATCACCTTGATCCATTTCCTTGAAATTTTCGCCGTTGGTGGCAATTAAATGAATGTCACCTTTCTTCGGCTCATAAGCTTGAACATCAAAATCAACAAATTCTGGAAAAAGAGTGAAAATAGATTCTTTAAACAACAAATATTTATCCGGATATTTATCTTTTAAGAAAAATAAAGCTCTTGGAACATCTTCGTCATCAAACTTAATAGTATCACAATGAGCACCAACAACTTCAATAGGGGGGGATTGGAATCTATTTTGAAGATCTAACGATGAACATATTCTATACTCAAATGTTTGAATGGCCTGAATGACATTGGCATATTCAAGATCGGTTACTGAAGCCAACACATCAATAGCTAATTGTGAATCATCAAAATTCAATTTTCTAAACGCAGTAGTGGAATTACCTTTTCTATACTTACCTTCTTGTCTCTTTAGATAACTAGTATATCTATTACTTTCCGCAGAATGTAAATCTATCCACTCGTTAGTTATTCTTTGTCCAGATTGATTGTCCTTAAACCAAGAAAAAGTAAAACCGTAACGAACGTATGCATAATCGCCCAAATTCGTATCATAAAATTCAACTTGAAATTTAAAGTCTTTCGTATCAAGATTTTTTGTAAGTGGAATCCCTTTTGTCCACCCCATCATCTGTTTTCTAGTTTTTGTTCCCGATGAAATAAAATCAGTAGCAAACGAAAGAGCTTCTAAAAAATTTGATTTTCCATAATTGTTTGGAGAAACAATCGCGGCCATTCCGTCTAAATTTAATGTAGTATAATCTAGATTTTTAAATCCTCCAACGGATAAACTAATCACTTTCATAATACGTACCTCCATTTTGTGTTATTATAGTATAATTTTACTTTAAAATCAAGTTGATTATTCGTTTTAATTTCATTTTCATCGATTTTTGCGTATTATTAGTATTAAAACGCACTTTTTGCTTTAATCTGATAATGTACAAATATTTCATCGAATATTTTGTCAAGTAAAATTTATTCTTAATTGACATTTTTCGTTTTCAACTCGTTAGAGTGCGTTTTATAGGAGACTACCTATGCTAAAATTAAGATATAAAATGGAAGAACATATCTATTGAGAATAAGACAACTAAAATTGAACAAACAATGCAGCGGCTAAAAAGCAATGATTCTAATGATACACAAAAGACGAGAGTTATCATTACCGAACCTAAAAGCTTCGCATCCGTTCGGGTGATCCCAATTCCTGATTTTGTAGTTGACGCTATTAAGCCTTATCAGAGAAAACAAAACGCTTATCTGTTGAGTGGTGAGAGCAAATATTATATTGAACCCCGCACAATGCAAAATCGTTTTAAAAGATATTTAATAGATTGCGGTATAGAAGATGCTAATTTTCATTCATTACGCCACACCTTTGCAACTCGTTGTGTAGAAGCAGGTACAATATTTCACTGTCAGCAGAGTGTTGTCTTTTTGTAAGAATAACATTGAAGTTTTCTGTTAGGATCTTCCAAAGGCTTGCAGAGCATTCATTTGGCACTTTAATAGTATAATTTTACTAAGAGCTTGAAGAAAAGCAAGGATACAAAACAATCTGTATTGAGAGTAATGGATTAGAGATTTATGATGACCTCATTTCTGCCATTGAACCTGATAAAAATATGTAGCCCTTATTGATAATGCTAATGAATTGGCAGGATTACAATTTGTATTGGAATACCTTTAAAGTAATAACAGTAAGAGAATTTCTAAAATTATTGTTACTGTTAGAGATTATGCGCAGCAAGAAGTTCTTAAAAAGATTTTGGATTATGAAAAACCTGAAAAAATTAAAATAGATACTTTAAAAGATGAGGATATTCGAAAATTGATTGCGTAAGTTTGCTCAATTGCTGTATTGATGGCGGCAATCCGGTTCCGTCTTTTCGCGGTCTGCCTCTGT
>CAZXVF010000034.1:0-8971 GCA_964644445.1 uncultured Ruminococcus sp. | reverse complement strand
TTACATTATACCACAGATTTCTGAATAAATCAAGCAAAAATCCAGCTTTATCTAAATTTTTTGCAGCTATTCCAATCTCCGGATTACGCAACGCGATCCTTTTATCGATATTTGAACTGATATTTTGCGCATTGATGATGGAAATGATCGAGACGAGCTTTTTCTTTGCTTACTGCGTATCAAATTTTGAGTACTGATTTTTATTTTCGAGGAGGTTTGCATGACGCCTGCTACAGCCGTGATTTTTTGCGTTACGATTTGTGCAAGAGCAGATTTCGGACAACCGATTGCGAAAAGCTTGCAGTGCCCGATCAATTACGAAGAACAGGCAAAGGGTGATGGGGGCGCGGTGCGCCCCTCCGAAAAATCAAAGCGTTCCCGAGAAAATAAAAAGCCCCCAAGCCTCACGGCTCGGGGATGTAAGCTCCGTTCACGTCATTTAAACATTTCGTCACCTGTCTTAGACTAACATTTACATACAGGCTGCGTATCGTGATGCACTTTCGTGTCACGTTCCCTATCTTGACTGATTTTGGCTCAGGCGTTACGGTGTCAAGCTTACAAACGCACCAACCTGTGTTAAACTTTAAGGGTAAGCCCTCGAGCAATGGCGTTAAGAAGCACAGTCACGCTTCATACAAGAGTGTTAGTATTTTGCCGCATCCTCGCAAAAAGGAGTAGCTCGACGACGCATATAGCGTGTACGTATTATAGCATACCGACCGTTACTTTGTCAACAGCTTCGGCTGCTTTTTTTATTTGTTTTTTGCACGCTCGCCGCAAATAAAGGTCAACGTATTTCGCACTGCTTATGCAGCGTTTTTTGTGCATTTATCATCTGTAAACAAGTTATTGCAAAAAACGATTCCAAGTGTATTTTTCTTCAATATGTCAATCTTTGTTTACATTTTGACGTTTTTTGGTTTCGTAGGCTTTTCGCTTTTTTAAGAATGGTAAGTGCGACTGCCGACTTTATACTTTAGGGAAAGGCAAGTGCAGACCGTTGATTTTACTTTTTGATAACGGGAGCGCTTCCTGTTGATTTTATGCCTTTTCGGCAAGCTGAATCAGCCTTATGTTTTGCTTTTTTTCCAAGCGTTCAATCGTCTATTACGATACAGTTCACCGTGCCGCTGTGGGCAACGCATCCGTCGATTGCAATAATTCCCTCGGAATAAAAGGGAGTGAGGTCGGCATCCTCACCGAACTCGGTACATATCTTTTCATAACGTGCGTGGCCGTACGAAGTATGATAATGACCGCAAACGACGGTTTTGTTCGGCACCGTAATTTTATGCTCCACTGCCATCTGCATTCCGTTACTCCACCTTGCGCTCCGCCATTGCTCCGCGGTTGCAGTTCTCCAATTCGGATCGTAGAGATATTTTTTATCGCTGCCGAAGCCCTCGGAGTTACACGGGATCCATCCGTGCGTGAATACGTAATTATTCGTCTCGTAGTAATCCAGCGCGGTAGGCAGAAGTACGCTGTAAAACGGAGATTCCTTGACGCGCGCGACCAAAACGTCAGGATACACTATTGCGTCTCTTATCGTCATATCCGCAAGCTGCAGAAGGGTATCGAAGGTGCCGTTTACCGCGTGCGGAGAGCAAGTCGCGACGTTCCATATTCCGCCTCGTTCAATCTCGGCTATCGCTCTTTCCATCAAGTCCTCGTGGTTTCCGCGAACGTATATGAGTCTTCCCTCTCTCTGCAGCTCTATCAAAAAGTCCGCAAGCTTTACCGCGTCCCCTCCTCTGTCCAAGGCGTCGCCGTTCAGGAGAACCGTGCTTTTACCGTCTGCCAGCCCACGTTCGTTTAGTGCGGTAACGGTTTCTCTGAAGTATCCGTGCGTATCGGAGACCGCCAATATTGACATATAAATAACCTCCCTTCCGTATTTTTTGCCGTGATTTTTCTTTCTGTAAAAAATTGCTTTTGCTTTACGGTGCCGTACCTCGCCGTCAGCTGTCGTGACGGTTTTTCAACGATCCTAATTTAGCAAGCACTCCGTTTTTTTCTGCTATTTCATACGCTTGCTTTTTAATCAGTAAATAATCCCGAAGCTCCGGATTATCGGCAGCGACACCGTTTATTAAAAATCCCAACCGTAGGGCTTGCTCTTCGGCGTTTCGTCTTCTACTACCTTAAAGATATCGTATACGTCCTTGCTCGGATCATAGCTTCTGAACGGAGGCTCCTCGGGCTTCAGACGTTGACTCTCGGTCTGCCGGAAATGAGGGGTCATATAGGTCTTAAAGTTCTTGGACGTTCTGGATCTGACGTAAAATTCTCCCAACTCAAGATTGTCCATATCGCTTTTGCGCACGACGGGAACGTTTTCCGTTATTTTAGAGATCGATACTGCTCCGTCGTTGGAAATACTTATTGACGTTTTGACTCCGATTCTCGTGCCCATGGCATTTGCGAATTTTACCTTGGTTTCATCGTTGTTACAGCCTAGGAAGATATGCGTGTCGCAGTTATCCTGAATGATTTCGCTCTCTCCCTTGCCGTACGCCGCATCAAGCTGCTGAATAGACTGTATCGCCATAACCATCCATATTCTTCTGGATCTCAGAGTAGTGATCTTGTTGGTCACGTTGGGAAGCGGCGGCATATTCGCAAACTCATCCGCAAGAATAACGAAATCTCTAGGAAGGGCGTGCGTGGGGCTTTTATCGGCTTCGTTTATAAGCTCGTTTATAAGGTTGTTGATAAAGAGAAGGCAGATATCGTTCGTGGTCTTCTGTCTATCGTCCGTGATAACGAAGATTGCGTACGGCTTTTTTCCGTTTGCTATGGTTTTGAGATTCAGCTCGTCGGAGGTCTGGGTGAGTGCACCTATCGCTCTGGAGGAATAATTGGACAGAGCGGTATTCAGCGTGCTGATAAATCCGTCGCGCGTGACCTTTGCCCTTATGTTGTAGTTACCGCTTATCGCGTTTTTTACGCACAGTATATCCTCCGCCTTTGAAAGCCAGCTTATAATGGTCTCGCACTCGTCTCCGGTGGAAAACGCAACTCGGCAAACGTTGGCTATGGTGAATTTATTTCGAGTTACCCTGTTCTTTTTATCGCCGCTCCTTTTGAGCATAGTCCAAAGTATTGCCTTGAGCATAGTTCTCGCCCCGTCGCTCCACGTAAGCTCCTTTGCCTCCGGCTGAAACGGAACGATTATGTACGCGATCTCCGTGATATATCTCTCCGCGTTGTCGAGATGAATGGACATTTTTGCCTCGGCAGCCATTCTCGCGGCTTCGACCGAATCGTATTTTTCGCCCTCGAACGTACATCCGACAGTGTTTTTCTCAAGTGCCTTGCGTATCTTTTCGGCAGCTTCGTACTCGTCGTATATTATAGTTAAAAAATTGTACCGTGCCGTTCTGTACGCTCTGCGCATATCGAAAACTCTGGTCTCGTATCCGTGTGCCTCAAGGTAGGGTGCTGCCCAGTCGTACATCTCGCCCTTGACGTCGGTAATTTCGACAGACGGCTTTACGTCATCGGGCAGCTCGGCGAAAAGCTTTAACTGATTTTTATAAAAAACCTCGGTTTTGCCGGTTCCCGTGCTTCCCATAACGAGTGCGTGCGAATACGGAATCATCATCACGTTCTCGTCCTTGTAATATTGAGCCAGTCCCGCGCAGGTGAGCTCCTTCATATTTTCGCGGCTCGTCCATATCGCGTTTTTTATTTTGCTCCCGTTTTCGCAGGTAGGGCAGGCGTATGATTCGTGATAGTCCTTATTAGCGTTTATTAAGGTGGTTTCGGTTATTTTTTCAACGTTCATATAGTGAACCCCCTGTCCTCGTCACCCATAAAGCCTATAGACTTGCCGCTTGCCGTGCCGGCACCGAAATACTTCGGCAGAGCTTCTACCGTTTTTGCTATCTCGGCGGAGCTTTGGGGTGAAATTTTCGTTTTCAAATCGTTTATGCGGTCGTATATTGCCGCCGGAAGAGACGTGTGCAGCTCCGTCTCGTATATTTTTTTCATAACGGCGTAGTAATAGGCTGCGCCCTCGGCGTCCTCTGCTTCTAATCGGATACAAGCCAATAGCTCAATTGCGTATAAAGCTCCGTCGTTTGCAAGCTTCTTTAATTCAGTCGTTGCCTCGTCTACGTTGCCGCGGGAATACTCGAAAAGCGCAAGCTCCATTTTCGTATCGATCTGATCCGACGTTGCTCTGCGCAGGGCTACTATCCAGCTGATCATATCGTCGTATACCTCGCTTCTGCCCTCGGATACGTATTTATAGGTAGCAACGAGTGCGTTGATCGCCTGCTTCTTTTCCGAGTCGTCGGAATAAATTCCGTTCATTATGCTGTAGTTTTTACTCTCGTTATAGTTGGTTATGTTTTCATCGTCAAGTGTTCTGACCGCGGAGACTATAGAAGCATATTCCTTTGAGCCTTCCTCTATACCGGAGGTAAGAATTAATATCCTCAATATTTTGCGGCATTGCTCGTCGGAGAAAAATTTACCCACGGTGGTTTTGTAATAGCGATTATAAATGCTTTGATTGTTATTTCGTTTCACGTCGTTCTCCTTTCTCTGTCGTTGACCGAATTGCGAATAAATGCGTCTTGCTCGAGAGCAAGACAGGCGGCTCGGGAGGGATCGCCGTCTCAAACGGTAGCGGCGTTTTCAGCCATAGGCTCCGGACGGTGCCCGTCCTTTTTTCTTTTTCGTATCCTATTGCGGCTAACGAACGTCCCGCATCCCTTGCGCACTTATATTATAAGCCCTGACGATACGCAAAGTCAACGAACTTTCTCGCTTTTTTTCGAACCTTCGATAGTTTTTTATGAACTTTTTCGTTAGTTAAATTCGCCAAAAGCCATTTTATTTTTTGGTTAATACTAACAAATCGATAAAAATGCCTGAAATTAATTCGAAAAAACCTATTGACACGACGTATATAACCTGCTAAAATCGAAGTGTAGAAAGGAAACTATATTATGAAAAAGCATGAAGAACACGTATCGGATGCGCGCATCCAGCAAATCGTAACGAACAATCTGATAAAACTCGTAAGCACGCTCGGCATCAAGCAAAACGAGCTGAAGGACATATTGGGTATCACGAGCAAGTCTACGATATCCTATTATCTGAATAAGGACTCAGACAACATACCGAGTACGCTTTCGCTTTACAGATTAAAGGAATACTTCGGAATATCGATTGACGAGTTCCTGTCTCCGGACTTCTCGCCTACGAAGGTTTACGGCTTATGCGATCCGATAGTAAACGAGTATAAAAAGTTTGCGGGCGTCTACGAGCTGTACTATCTCACCACCAGTAAAATCAGCGATTCCCCGCAAAGGCGTAAGGACTTCAACAAAAATTCGGAGGTGCGCTTCGGCACTCTTGCAATAGTCAAGGACGCAGACAACGACCGCAACAACAATTACAAGTCGTACGCATGCTTTTTCAAGGACAGAGACGAGGCGGCCGCGCTCAAGAGGCTTGCCGAGGAGAAAATGAAAGCAAGCGACCTGCGTGGCGTTGCGGAGGCGTTTACCTCAAGAGACCGCTATTGCGAGGGAAAATTCGAGCTGATACAAAACAGCAAGTACTACTCCGTCAGTATGACCGGATATTCCGTCAGCGACGGTGACGACGATGAAAAAAAGGCGAAAAAGATCAACGACACTATTCTTTTTATTGGCTTTAACCCAGACAATACGAATATCACCTCTTATCTCGGCGGAGCCGTTCTGTCCACGTCCCTCTCGCGCGGTAATATGAAAACGCCGTGCTCGCAAATAACGGTTCTCTCCCGCCGCACCCTGACCGAAAAGCCGGAGGTGATCCGAGACGAGCTTCTTAATAACGCGAGAATCAACGCCCCAACCGTCGCAATAGACGATATCATGTTAAGATACAACGCATTGAAGAACAACGAATTTTACAGCGAGGAGGATAAGGAAATCATTTTGCGCGCACACGTAGAGCGTCAATTCAACGCGGAGCTTGAGCGTGCATCCTATCATCTGTTTTATCTGCTTAACGAATACGACAAGCATATTTACGATTTTATAAGTCCGGATTAACGTCGGAGATTTTTTGAAGCAATATATTATTACATTAAACAACGGCAAGGAGGAGCTAATATGTCATATTATGATTACGAAGAGCTGTCTTTTGAACAGCAAAGAGCATTCTGTACGGTAGACGCCGATTTTGATACGTTCATCTCAAGGCTACCGAGCAATATTGATTCAGGCACCGTGACAAAGGCGTATAAGATCGCAAGATTCTGGCACGGAAATCAATTGCGCGAATCGCAGGAACTTTATATATACCATCCGTTTGCACTCTGTAAAAAAATGCTTTTCGACGGCTTTACGGATCATAACGTTCTTGCGGCGGCTCTCCTGCACGATACGACAGCTCAAACCGACTATACTATAGAACGGCTCGGAGAGGAAATGGGCGAGGACGTAAAAGGGTACGTTGAGCTTTTTGTCAAATTCAAAGCGGAGATCGGCAAAAACGAAAAGCACGCTCTGGACAAGCTGCAAAAACGGGTATGCACGCCCGATCTTAAGACTCGCACCGCTTTTTATATAGTTCTGGCGGAGCACTATCTGGAGCTTGACGGCTACGATCATACGAGCGGCGAGGATACCAGAAAGCTCGTAAGGAAAACGCGTGAGCTTTTCGTGCCGATGGCACGTATGATAGAATGCAACCTTATCGCAAACCAGCTGGAGGACGTATGCACAAGACTTTCGCGCCCACAAGCATACGAGAGTGTCCGAGCGCAGATGAAGTCCTACGTAAATACCTCTCACGACAGTATTCTCGCCTCTATACAGTACATAGCTGCTTTAGCAGAGGGGCAAGCCGAGGTCGGAAAAACATATTCGATCCCCTGCCCCGGAAAAATCATAAAAGAGGCTCATAGGCTACGTCATAACGTCAATCTTGATCTTGCGAAAAAAGATTCCTTCGTGTATTACGGAATCAAGCCGTACGTCGAGGTCACGTTTAAGCTCCTCGAACCCAACGAAAAGCCTTTACCCAGTCAATTTTTCAGAATCATTTGCGCGAGTATATTTCACAAGAATTTCGATATCATCTGCGAAGAGGATCTGCCTCATGCAAAACGTATTCCCTACGTAGAGCTTTTGGACAATCATAACAACAAAATCCGCTTTTTGATCTACGTCTCAAACGACTACGAGCGATATATGAACGCCATCACCGAATGCAAGCAGACGAGGCCCAATCAAGCGATTTACGATCCGAACGACAAGAATATCCGAGTTATAACCCGTGACGGCGATCCGATGGATATTGAAAAGGGTGCAACGGTCTTAGACTTTGCGTTTATCTTAAATTCGAAGGTGGGAAGCCACTACGAGAGAGCTGAAGTCAACGGCAAAGGCGTGGAAATGGATTACGTTTTGCAGCAAGGAGACCGAGTCGTTATTTTCAAGAACGATACTATGACGGCACGCATTTCATGGTTTGAATTGTTGGAAACGAAGACGGCGATAAGGCGTTTGGTAAGTGAGCTTGAAAAGGTCGTGGAGCCTTGCTGTTAATTTGCAAAGACGAAAAGCAATTTGCGAGAGACGGTCAAGAGTGCTTTTTAAAGTTTGATTTTTTCACAGTAACCGATTTTGAACCGAAAAAGTCGCAAAAATGTAAATTATTGTAGTCTTTTTTTAGGACTTTTTGGATAAAAAACAGGATTTTGCAAAAAGCAAGACGATTAAAAATTAACAAGATTTCCGCCGGATGTTCCGTGACGGTGCAGAGCCTTTTAGGATTCGTGCGTTATGGAATTGACGGCGGTATTTTTACGTGCGATTTTGAAAATGCCGATTTTAAGCAGGCGGGGGCAGTGTCAGTTTTTTTGCATTTGCGGATTTCGAATTTTAGGGTGTGGCCTGCGTTTTGGGAAAACGTTTTTTGACGGTGCAAACGCATACGGTTTTTCATTACGCATACGGATTTTTTTGCGTTAGCGGTTTTAGAATTACGGATTGGTACGGCGGTTCATTTGCATTTGCCCGTTTGCTTGCGTGTACGGTCGACTGGCTTTGTCCGTTTGCTTGCGTGCGTGCTTATTCATCTTCGTTTTCCACGCGCGGGTGGGGGCGTGCTTAAATATTTTAAAACGTCTTGATTTTTTTGCTAAAGTGTGCTATGCTATAATTGTTTAAGATTCGTCTTTTTTCGTTTTGCAGAGGCGCGGCGTAACCACGAAAAAGCAAGCAAAAGTCCGCAGAGTGCGGCAAAAAGCTACTAAAAACAAGCGGAAAGCCGCAGTACGGGCGCAGGGCTACTAAAAAACAAACGAAAAAATACAGAGCACGACAAGATTACGAGGAAAACAAACGAAAACCGCGGAGTGCGGCAAGACTGCTAGAAAAACGGCAAAACCGCCGCAGGGTGCGGCTGAATATAAAAGCTGAGGTCACACGACCTATCAAAAATTACCTGCCAGACTCAAGAGGTCGGCACGGCACGGAGGTATATTATGCATTTACAGGAATCCGGAGAGATGTATCTCGAAACCATCTATACTCTTTCAAAGGAAAAGGCAAACGTGCGTTCAATCGACATTTGCGATTATATGGGCTTTTCCAAGCCGAGCGTCAGCCGTGCGGTGGGAGTCTTAAAGAACGGCGGCTTCATCAACGTGGACAAGGACGGCTACATAACGCTGACCGAGACGGGACTTGAGGTCGGAGTGAAGATATACACGCGCCATCATATTCTGACGAAGTTCTTTATCTGGATCGGAGTCGACGAGGAGATAGCGGCACAGGACGCCTGCAAGATAGAGCACGATATAAGCGACGAGTCCTTTGAGGCTATCAAGGCTGCGATGGAAAAGCACAACGGCGCAAGCGCCATAAGTGCCAAGTAATAGGTAAAAGTGAAGAGTGAAAAAGTAGTATCATTTAAGGTATTATTTGCGCAAGTTACGGTGAAAAGGTGAGATCGC
>CAZXVF010000033.1:0-9116 GCA_964644445.1 uncultured Ruminococcus sp. | reverse complement strand
CATTTTCTTCTTCTCCTTTTTTCTTAAAATTGGTTGACTTTTTGTTTTTGGTGTGGTATAATAACCATCGGTAACGACCGATTTCTTTTGAAATCCTGGCTGATGCTTCTTTATGAAGATTGTTTGGCACCCGTCGTTACTTTTTCTTTTTTTGTGTCAAATATTTTTCTTTTGCTCGTTGTCCGTAGACTTGTGCCTGTGCATAATCCTTTTGCGTCATGCGACCTTGACTTGGATTAGAATAATTGCTTTTCCTATCTACCGTACCTTGTCGCCGAAGATATGTATGCATACCGTTTCCTACTATATCGTTTTCACATTTATAGTTAGTAGAATTTTTGCCCTTTTTAGCCTTTGATGATGTACCTACAGATATATGGCAATCATCAATGTTTCCAAGAATAATGTGATGATGGTTTCCTTGCAAATCCTTGTGACGCTTTAGGAGAACCGGCACAAGATCCTTCTGACTTTTTTCTGTTTTTCCGCTTTCAGAAGCTTTACTCTTAGAGTTCTTTTTAATTGTTAGACGTTTTCCGATTATATCCACTTCCTTCCTATACCTACGTATATCTTTTTACAGGGCTACCCTAGAGCAGCCCTGTTTTTTAGTTATAATTTTTCTGCAACGCTGCTTTAAGACATTTATACATTTCTTCCATTCCAAGCGCATTCGGATGAAGCTTATCCGGTGTATATGTAGATATGTTTGTGAGATTCATCGGAGTATCATTGTAGAAGTCCACAAGGTTGCAATCCATTGCTTCGGCGATCTTCTTTATTTGACCGTTGTAGTCTTCAAGTCCGCTTCGGCAATAATCAAGAGTGCAAAGATATATATCCGCATCGGGATATCTCATTTTCATCTTGTGTACCATCGTTGCATATGCATTTGCAAATATATTGAGATTTGCCGTATACGTTTTTGTGCTTTCGTTATATATATCGTCTACCGAGGTAAAGCTTCCACAAGCTACACCGCCGTTAAAGTCATTTATACCGAAGTATACGACGATAATATCAGGATCGATGTTCTTTACGTTGTTATGCAACTCCGTTGCTCGTACTACGCCGTTTCCGGTGACTCTGGAACCCGCCCATGCATTATTAACACACAGATTAAGCCCGAGGTTATCTACCGTTCTCTTCCAATAGGTTTCGTCTACGGTAGCAAGCGCTCCGCCGGTATAATACGTTGTATGTACGGCATTACTGCCTATCGTAGTGTTATAGCTTGTGTTGTTGCTCCAACCGGCATACGTGGTTATACTGTCGCCGAAGAAGGATATGTATTTTCCCTCAAGCGTTTCCTTTTGCTCTTCTTGCTCTTTTTCGGGGAAGATATCGAAAACGCTATTGGTGAATACAGCTAGCAACGATGCGCAAAGTAACGCTATAAGCACGATCCATGCAGTAGATATTACCTTGTCAAACGTAATTTTTCCTTGAATTTTTCGTTTTTTCACATCGTCACCTTATTACTTTTCTACGTAGATATCGAAAACGATTGATGCATTAGTGGTTAACGCATTTTCATTATTGTAGAATGTGAATCTTGAATCTGATACGGTAGGATAAGCAAATACTATGCTATCGGTTTCTTTCATAAATCCGATAGTCTGATTTGCGCCGACTTCGATATCCACGTCAAAGTAAACCCAGTCATTTATTGTATTCGAAGTATAAGTGTTTGCCTCGATGGTAAGAGGAATGGTCTTTACTTCGGTTCTGGAGTTAAGTCCGTTAGAGATATCGAAAAGCGTAAGAGTCATTACTTGATCCTGCGTGCAATCTTTAAGCTTCAGTACGGGAACGCCGATTCTTGTAATTCTTTTACCGGCGAGGTAAGTTGTGTTGCTCCAGACAAAGGGAGATAAATTTGCCGTCGCATCTTTCATTGATATAACGCTATACTGCTCAGTTAAGCCACTGAACAAGGCTACGCTTTCAATTACTTCAGTATCCTGATCCTTAAGGACGGATACGGTAAGTTTGCGTGCGTACTTAACTGCCTTATACCAATTGAGCTCTTCACCCTTCTCAAGTTTGGGCGTTACGAGAAGTCTGGCATGCGTTGCTTCACCGGGAAGTTCTTTTGCAAAATCGTGAGACTTTGTATACTCTCCGCTTGCTTTCACAAATTCATCGTCCTCATCGTAGAAATACACCTGATAAGATCCTTCAAACTCTTCATCTAATTCGATGCTAAGACCTCTGCAAGCAAAGGACTTTTTTGTATAGATCGATTCATCAGACTTGACGTATTCGCCCGAGGAATCAAGTGCACCAACGCTGAATGACGGGTTGATCTCTTTTGTATCGCTCGCACGGTATTTTACCAAAGAGGATATTCCTACCGCCGAACCGAAGGCTACCAATGCCAGCAATACGACCGATAAGACTGACTTAAAAGTCTTTTTAGTTTTGTACTTCATTTTCTTCATATTTTTCCTTTCTGTCCTTTAAGGCGGACTTGCCTTGTTTTTCACTTAGATTAAAGTCGACACGTTGTCTATAAGTATTTCTACCGGGCCGGTTATGTTTGTTATGGTCAATGTATATTTTCCGTAGTTATTGATTGCAGACAACGTTGCAGTGCAATTTTTAGCGGTGTTGACTCGTAATGCTATATACGACACCGTACTGCCGTTCAGATACTGATTAGCTGAGACCTCAATCTCATATGTTTCACCGTCGGAAGCATACTCCAGCACGCTACTTGCAACTGATACAGACCCCACAGCTCGATTAACTGTTTGTCCACCGCCGGGAAGCTTATAAGTGGCGTATAGGAAATTGATATCGATATCATAAACGATACTGTCACACCACCGACATTTATAGACTCCGGCTTCAGAGGTTGCATCATATGCACAATCAGCTAATTCAAGCTCTACTTTTTTACCATAAGTTGTTATTCCGTGTTCGTTACAAACGGAACAGTAATATTGTTCATATCCCTTTGTCTGGCAGGTTGACGGTTCCGTTATACAACCATCAAAGTTGTGCTCGTCGGTTTTAGCTATTATTTCCTTAGTCGTTGCTACGCAATTGTTACATTGACGAAGATAATATCCTTCGGTACAGCACGTAGGAGCTACGTATTCAAGATACTCTACGTCCCAATCGTGATCGACCGTAGGAATGCTTTCGGTAACAAGAACCGTTTCACAATCGTTGCACTCTTTATGCTTTGAGCCTGTCGTAATACACGTTGCTTCTTCGTCGATGATCCAATCGCTTTCGGAATGTCCTGTTGCCGGGAGAGTTTCTCCGATATAACTATCCAGACACTCTTCGCATATATACTCAATATATCCATCCTCGGTACATGTAGGATCTACTTCGTATGTTCCATAAACATGCGACTCTTTTTCAATTGTTGCTTTTTCCAGAACCTCGCCGCAAACGGTACACTCTTTATGCTTCGAGCCGGTACTAGTACATGTTGGGAAAGCATCGACAATCCACGAGCTTTCGGTATGACCTGCTGCGGTAACGTAATTACTTACAAAAGAATATCCGCAAGCCTCACAAGTATAAGTTGTATATCCTTGTTCTGTACAAGTCGGAGACGTTGTTGTCACTATATAAGAATGATCGTTTGCCTCAATCCCTTCGGTTGCTGTTGTTACACCGCATACCGTGCACGCTTTATGCTTTAATCCCGACTTAGTGCAGGTTGCAGCTTTGTCTATGATCCAATCGCTTTCGGTATGACCTGTTGCTTTTAAATAACTGTCTACATATGAATTTCCGCATTCAGAACATGTATGAGTTGTAAACCCCTGTTCTGTACATGTTGGAGCTGTTACTATAGATAAATAGCTGTGAGACAAATAATGCGTAGTAGCACCAAAGAGAGAGTCATTTCCAACTTCATGAATAATAGAATACCAATCATCGTTACAACCGGTATAATAAACATCAGTCAATGAAGTGCAGTTATAGAATGCATAATCTTCAATTTCAGTAATATAAACAGACATTGTTACAGCCTCTAAACTTGTGCAATTTTGGAAAGTACACTCCTCAATGCGAGTACAATATTCAGGAATTCTTACAGTTTTTAAGCTTGAACAATTATAGAATGCATAAAGCTTAATCGAAGTAACACTATCGGGTATAGTTACACTTTCAAGGCTTGTACAATTGTAAAATGCGCAAGTCTCGATCAGAGTTACAGTGTCGGGAACAACAATACTAGTAATATCTGAACAGTCCTTAAATGCAGAATCGCCAATAACCGTTACAGGCAAATTGCAATAAGTTGCAGGAATAACAATTTCTGTATCGGTACAACCGCCAACATCATATAACGTATAAGATTCTGCATCTTTATTCAATGAAAATGTAAAATATGTAGCATCTTTTGCACCACAAACTGTACAAATTCCATTTTTAAAATTATGACCAAGAGCATCATTATCAGATACTGCATAACTTTTTACACATTTAGAGCATGTATAAATCTTATAGCCTGCTTCTGTGCAAGTAGCTTCATACTCCTCTGTAATAACATAATTGTGACCTGTTGCCACTACTTCGCGAGTTTCAAAATGATTGCATTCTGTACAATCCCTGCGTGCTACACCTTCTGCAGTACAAGTAGGAGTAGTTGTTATATACCATTCGTTATACGTATGAGCTGCTAACTCTCCATCTCTGGTTTCAAAGTAGCTACAATTCTCACAATCCCTACGTTCCACACTCGACGTACACGTAGGAGCTGTTACTGAATACCATTCGCCGTAGCGGTGACCTGTTGCGGTAACATAATCACTTATGTAAGAATATCCGCAAGCCTCGCAATTATGAAGTGTATATCCTTGCTCCGTACAAGTCGCTGGTGTTATTTCGTCCGCATAACTATGACCTGTAGCTTTTATTACGGTTTTTTCGCCAATGGATTTGCCGCAGGAACATTCTTTAACGGAATATCCGTCAGTCGTGCAAGTAGCTTCAACGACCACATCCTCGTATTTATGTACGTGTCCCTGCGTTGCGTCGTCCTTTTCAAAGGAGTTTGCCACAGATATTCCTATGCCCACTATGCCTGCCAGACACATCAATAAAAGGATGATCTTGATTACTTTTTTCATTCTTTTCTCCTCACTTTTCTTTTTTTATTCCAAAGTACGCTACCGTTTTCTTGTTGCGCTTGCCTTTTTCGTCATAGAAATGCTTCACAGTTTGCTTTTTTGCTATATTATTTAACGATACAAAATCTCCCTTATAACTAGGTTGGCAATTGTCTTTTGCAGTGATAATAATATGTGGAGTTTTAGTGTTAATTTTCCCGAGGAATTTATATTTAGGATTGAGCTTCATTTTTCCATTCTTTCCTTTTATCCAAGCCTCTTCAGCACTTATTAAACGAACGCCTTTTTGTTTTAAATCATAATTTACACTTGACATTTCTTTTCTCCTATGCTAAAATATACTTGCCAATTGACCTGAATAGGTTAGTATCGAGGAACTCTGCGATACCAAGAGAGAACGTTTGGCTGAAATGCGTAGACTCTCTACTTAACCGTCCGAAAGGGCGGTTGTTTTTTTACACTGGAACACGCTGTCCGTTTTTTCTTATATAAACTAATTCACAAACGATATATCCTTGTTTTTCTAATCTTCTGATAGCCGTATTAATTACTTGCTTTATGCAGTCAGTTTTTAATAGTAAGACTATATGCGTTATAGACGTATCATTGACTCTGAATGATAATTCATAATTGTTCATAACAACGCTCCTTTACACTTGACATTACTTTTCTCCTATGCTATAATAAACTTGCCAATATTCCAAGAGGAATAGCCCAAAGTGGTAAAGCAACGGCTGATGCGCGTTGACTGAGTGAGGACGTCATGGCTGAAAGGCGAGACCCACCGTTTAACCGTCCGAAAGGGCGGTTATTTTCTTTTAGCAAGATAATCCAAAAATTCCTCAAACGGTATTTCCTCGCAAATACTACCGAAAGCCTTTGCAAAATCTGTTTTTTTACGTGTACTATGAGTTGCCTTCAGATCGCGAACCTTGTTTTTATAAACAGCTGACAGCTCATACGGCCTTCCATGCTCATCTATAGAGTTGTATAGAAATACTTCCTCCTCCGTGATCTCGACGTATGCAGATATCCTTCGGTAAAATTGTTTAAGATCCTCCATTTTAGTTCCGTACATCATATGCCTGAACCAAAAGGAGAGCGGTACCGATGACGTAATTATAATAAGATTACACATAAGCACCTTGTTGTAATATTTTGACTTAACACTCGAAGCTGTGTTGTTATCCGTTAGCTTTAAGTAATCATCAAATTCAAAGGTCGTATCTCGTGCATCGTCAAGGATTATGCATTTCTGACCTCTGTAATCCTGCAGAGGATCGTTGCTCGAAGAAGATATGTAGAAGTCTAAACCACGGCTTTTAGCAAACTGCTTAGCGTTGTACGTCTTTCCTGTACCTGTTTTTCCGTGAATGAAAAGAACTTCTATATCACGCTCCGGATTCAGCATAAGAACCTCGCAGCGAAGCTCCCACAACTTTTTCAATTTATTGAATGCAGTAGCCTTCTCAGCTACGGGTAGCGAATCAACGTATTCAAGCTGCTGAGCATACGAATATTCCTTGAAGTTGCCGAGGATCTTGGATTTTCTGATCTCTTCCTCAAAGTCGAAATTCGCAATAACCTCAGACGGTGAGTATTGATGCTTGTTTTTTTGAGAATCGTTGCTGTGTGTAAGATATTGAAGCATATCTGTTGCACGGCCTTGGATCCTGTTTACTTGAGATTCCTGAAGCCCGAACCACTGAGCTACGATCTTGCTGTCAACACCGGACCTGCCAAAATTGAGATATATGTGATAATGCGGAGCGGTATCGGGATCCTTGTCGTGAAGGATATATGCATATTTCTTGATAGTCCTATATCGCCTTAATATATCTCCGATCGGTTCAGTAAAAAATTCGACTCGGGATGTAACCTCGTACTGCTTTAATTTCATATTATTCCCCCGTGAAATAAAGGCAAATACTTATTTTTGATATTGTAATCGCTTGTCAAAATGAGGAAAATACTTCGGGAAGGTGGAATTTTTCCACCTTTTACCCTCGTTTTTCCACCTTTTGCCTACGGCGCTGGACAAGCCCTCAGCGCCGTAAGTATTTGTCAAATATTTAAAATAATTGATAAGCACTTTTGACGGATTTGAAATGATAAGGTTTTTTCCACCTTTTCCACCTTTTGCCCGTATTTTAAAATCTACGTATGGAAAGTAGAGTTTTCAACATTGAAAGCAATGCTTCCAACATTGAAAATTGAAATATTGAAAACTCCGCCGACGTATGTAAATGCCGTATACTTAGCGGACGGAGTTTCCAACATTCCAACATTTCTGCGGAAATGCTCTGAACTGCTCCTACCGTTTTTTAGTTTGGAAATCAATCCTCGGATGTTCCGAAATCAGCATCAGAACGGGAGATCCACACCGTCTTTGTCAAAGCTCAGTGCTTCGGTTTTAACATTGAGAAATCCCGCAACGTTACAATCATCGCAAGCAAGGTAATAATTCTCGCCGTCTTGATCATCTACTCGCATAAATTTTCCGCATTCCGGGCAGTTGATCTTATGAGGATTATGCTTCTTGACTTCGGCGCTTTTCTGTTCCTTTTCGGGAAGAAGCTCTGCAAACGCAGATAATACTTGGAAACGTCCCTGATATCCAGGATCTCTGTTATCAAACTTGGGATTGGGAAAATACTTAACCTCAACCGGGATTAATTGATCGTTACACTGAATATAAAAGTTAGTGAACGGCTTGTCCTGCTTATCCTTTTCGCTGAAATAAGTTCCCGTCTTCTTAAATAGTGTTACTGTCATAATTGGCTCCTTTCGGCTATACGCCATAAAAATTTATTTACAAGGCTAAACGCCATTGCATCAATCGGGGAAACGACTATATCCGCCGTCGTTTAGGGCGAAGCTCGCATCAGGAACGGAATTGCTGCAAGCCTTTTCTTTCAGGAGGTGATATAAAGAATTTCCGGAATGAAAACTATTTTGAAGGTAAAAAACACAAGCCAGAGGATGATTGCTCAATTACATTCTTCCAAAAATATCCAGAAAAACAGAAAAATGCGAAGTTTTTCCCTTCGCATTTAATTGTAAACCATACACCTTGCATCAAAAGGCGTGTTTTCTATTGACTGAAATAAATTTTTGTGCTAAAATAAATAAAAATAAGCCGAAAGGAACTATCGATATGACATCCAAAGAAAAATTTATAGAAATATATAATAAGCATATAAAGCGAGAAGGAGCGGATAAGCTTCTTGAGTATTTGATGTCCCCGCAATGCGATTTCTTTACAGCTCCCGCAAGTGCCAGATTTCATTCCTCGTACGAGGGTGGCCTTTGCGAGCATTCCGTAAACGTTTACGAGTGCCTTGATTCGTATTTGAAATCTCCGCGTATAAAGGAGATATTCGGATTTGAATACAGCGATGAAAGCATAGCAATAGTATCCCTCCTGCACGACCTGTGTAAAATAGGAGTTTACAAAAAGGGCTTCCGAAACGTCAAGGACGAAAAGGGCGTATGGCAGAGAATAGATACCTTTGAATACGAGGATAAGCTTCCTTACGGTCACGGTGAGAAGAGCGTCTATATTATTTCCGGATTTATGCGCCTGACCAGAGAAGAAGCGTTTGCAATTCGCTATCATATGGGATATTCATCCACCGAGGATACGAGGAACGTTTCTTCCGCCTTTGAGCTTTTCCCGTTGGCATTTGCACTTTCCGTCGCAGATAGCGAAGCAACGTATTACCTCGAATGTGATAAATATAAAAATCCAAATGCTTGATTTTTCGCTAAATCAAATATAGTAATACAACAATTATAGATATAAGTTGATCAGCCCTCATGGTATTAAGCGTAAATAGTTAAAAGTACATCATTACGAATGCATTTCATAAAAATAACAAAACTCCCGAAAAAGCTGGGTGGCCGTAAAACAGTACGGCGCGCCGAGCAACTGAAAGCCGAAAACCAAATGGAATGGATGCGGCAGATGAACGCTTGCAAGGCACAGGCAGAAGCTATCGTGAAGTTTGAACT
>CAZXVF010000032.1:0-10736 GCA_964644445.1 uncultured Ruminococcus sp. | reverse complement strand
TAACGCGGAGGGGCTTATTTCTTACCTTATTTGCATTAAGAGCGATCTTAATTGCGCCCTCTGCGGCTGCAAACGACTCGTGTCCTGCGAGGAAGCAGAAGCACTCCGTGCTGTCGGAGAGGAGCATTGCGCCGAGATTTCCGTGTCCGAGACCAACCTTACGGTTTTCTGCAACGGAGCCGGGGATACAGAATGCCTGAAGTCCGATACCGATTGCGGCAGCGGCGTCGGCAGCCTTTGTGCAGCCCTTCTTAATTGCGATAGCTGCGCCTACCGTGTACGCCCATTTTGCGTTCTCAAAGCAGATGGGCTGTGTTTCTTCTACTATTTTGTAAGGATCGATGCCATAACTGTCGCAGATCTCCTTACATTCGTCAGTTGAATTGATACCGTATTCCTTGAGAGCGGCGAGTATTTTCGCTTCTCTTCTCTCGTAACCTTCAAATTTAGCCATTATACACTACCTCCTTATTACTCTTTACGGGGGTCAATGTACTTTGCAGCATCATTGAATCTACCGTATGTACCCTTAGCCTTTTCATACGCTTCGTTAGGCTCCATACCCTTCTTGATAAAGTCGGTCATTTTGCCGAGAGAAACGAATTCATAGCCGATAACTTCATTGTTTTCATCGAGAGCCATTCTGGTGCAGTAGCCCTCTGTCATTTCAAGGTATCTTACGCCCTTTGCCTTCGTACCGTACATAGTACCTACCATGGAACGCTCGCCCTTACCGAGATCCTCCATACCTGCGCCGATTACGAGACCGCCCTCGGAGAATGCAGACTGAGAACGACCGTAAACTATCTGAAGGAAGAGCTCTCTCATTGCGGTATTGATAGCATCGCAAACGAGGTCCGTATTAAGAGCCTCAAGAAGAGTTTTGCCGGGGAGTATCTCTGCTGCCATAGCGGCGGAATGAGTCATACCCGAGCAACCGATAGTCTCGACGAGAGCTTCCTCTATGATACCGTTCTTTACGTTAAGCGAGAGCTTGCAGGCACCCTGCTGAGGAGCACACCAGCCCACACCGTGCGTATATGCGGAAATGTCCGTAATTTGTTTTGCCTGTATCCACTTTCCTTCTTCGGGAATGGGAGCAGGACCATGATCGCAGCCCTTTGTAACTACGCACATATTCTGAACCTCAAGGCTCTGTGCGTACGGGCATTCACTAACTTTGCTCATTTTTATATCTCCTTAAAAAATTATATGCTTATTACTTTACGATCTCACCGTAAATTTCGCCGAAGGCGCAGGTAGCGTTAGCCTCATCCGTATCTATATGCATAGCGGGAGCAAACTTATCGCTTACTCTGATAACTACGTCGCCGAGAACTGCGGAACGGTCGGAATCGATCCTAACGGAAACTATCTCCTTATCGGCAACACCGAATTCGGCAGCGGTCTCGGGAGTGAGATGTATATGACGCTTTGCGGCTATGACGCCCTCGGTAAGCGTATACTCTGCTCCGTTATCGGGATTAACGAGCTTACAGCCCTGAGTTCCTGCAATATCGCCGCTCTCGCGGATAAGTGCGGTTACGCCGATCGAACGGGCATCGGTAAGAGAGAGCTCGACCTGGCTTGCGGAACGGGTGGGGCCGAGGATAGACGCCTTAATAGTTCCCTTCGGTCCGACTACCGTAAGCTTCTCGGCACAGGCATACTGACCGGGCTGGCTGAGATCCTTCTTTTTCGTAAGCTCGTAGCCCTCGCCGAAGAGCGCATCCACTGCTTCTCTGGAAAGATGAATGTGTCTTGCAGATGTTTCTACTAAAATTTTCTTCATTTCAGAAAAACTCCTTTATTTTTGGTTTTATTACCTTAATATCTTCGCAGGCTTGCACACACAAGTCCAAGATATATTATATCATATATTCTCTTGAAAATCAATGTATAAATTTAAAGAATATTGAAAAAAATAATTAAAAATAATGAAAAACGTTAGATTACGTCAAACGGCGGGAAACGGTATCGATATGGAAATGGGCGAAAGCAAAACGGATATAAATAAAGCGGCAGATGAAGAGAAAAAGGTGCCGTCGGTCTTCTGCCTTACGGTGATCGGTCAGATCGAGGGGCACTACTCTCTCGAGCAAGGGCAAAAGACGACGAAATACGATCATATAATTCCGACGCTGGCGGAGCTGGAGCAGCGCGACGAGATCGGGGGAATCCTTATTCTTATCAACACGCTCGGAGGAGACGTGGAGGCGGGCCTTGCAATCGCGGAGGTTATAGCAAGTCTTAAGAAGCCGACAGCCAGCATCGTTCTCGGCGGAGGGCATTCTATCGGAGTACCTCTGGCGGTAAGTGCGAAAAGATCGTTTATAGTTCCGAGTGCGACCATGACTATACACCCTGTAAGAACGAGTGGGCTTGTTCTCGGAGTACCGCAGGCATTTGATTATCTTACTAAAATGCAGGACAGAATAGTCAACTTCGTCGTAGGTCATTCGGGCGTTAGCGAGGAGCATTTCAGAGCGCTTATGGCGGAGACGAAGATGCTTGCGAACGATATAGGCAGTCTGATAAACGGCTACGAGGCGTGTAAGTGCGGACTGATCGACGAGGTGGGAGGTATTAAGGAGGCTATGGCATACCTTCACTCCGAAATATCAAAAAGCTCGGAAGACTGCCGCACGAAAAACGAATAAATAAAAATGTTTTTCCGAAAAACAAGTGTAACGGTCTTACCGGTATAAAGACCGATAAATAAAAAAAGAGCCGCTGCCGTTTATCGGTAATGACTCTTTTTTCTTAGCTGATTTATCCGAATCAGTTCTGCTCAAGCCAAGCCTTTGCATTCTTCTCGGATACGCGCTTGATGCTCTCGCCCTGATACTTGGACTCTGCTCCGCCGTTTGTATAAATGAAGTAATTTCCTTCTGCTGTAACGTAGAGAGTTTCTTCGTATCCCTGAGGATCGCCAAAGTAACCGTATGTGTTCTTCTTCACAACGGTAGAAGCGTCGGTATCGTATACCTTTTTGCAAATAATCTTCTGCATTTCATTTACCTCCTCTGATAATAGAATTATAGCTGCCTTAACCCGTTTTGGGGCGGCACATAAAAAATACTGCATAATTGTATCATATTATTTTACAAATTGCAAGAGGTTTTTTGAAAAAATTTAATATTTTTTACCCGGCGGAAAATCGGCTGTCTTTTTTTGAAAAATCCGAAATTTCGTCACCGCAAAAACGTATTTCTTGGAAAAACATTAAAAGGCTTATTGTCGAAAAAACGGACTTTCCGTCCTTGTTTGTATAGCTTTGGTTTACAATTAATCGACTTTTTCTATTTTAAAGACGTTTATAGTATTTGCATCGGGACAGCAAAATTTGTCACTTGGCAGCTCGCCGCCGTAACGCAATATATCTATCATGGGAAAGAGAGTGTGCATCGCCATGGGGCAAAGCTTGCCGCGGTCCTTGTCAAAATCAAAGGAATCTCCGATATTATGGCCGCGGTGACATGGGCATTCGCCCTTACGGTCTATCAAGGTAATTTTAATTTTCATATATTCCTCGCTATGTACTTTTCAATATCAACTCCGAAAAATCGCTCTTTTTTGTGCAGGCTGAGAGCGATAAGCTCACGTACTGTATTCATCGAGCATTTTACGCTTTCTTCAAGTTCTTTTCCGTTCATGACTTTGCCGATAAGAACAGCGGAAAAGATATCTCCGGTTCCCGGAAAGCGCGCATTTATCATTTCAAAATCGATTTTAAATCCTTTATTTTTTACGCTGTCGTAACCGATAACGCAATCGTCGCCGTCTACTTTTGCGCTTGTAATTACCACGGACTTAGCTCCGAGTTTGCGTAAGCGGGATATCAGCTCTTCCCCGTCCGTCATGCTTATGCTTTCACAGTATTCGGTATCAGTCAAAAAGCAAGCCTCGGTATAATTCGGAATCAAAATATCGGCGTATGCTGCAAGTGAGCGCATTATCTTTACGTTTAGGTCGGACATACCTTTATAGAGCTTTCCCTCATCGCCCATGATAGGATCTACGATAACCGTCGGAGACTTAGACTCGGAATTTTCGATCAGCTTTTTAACGATATCAACCTGCCTCGGATTTACCATAAACCCGGTCGAAATACAATCGAACTTAAATCCGAGCTCTTCCCAAATTTTCACGGTATTTTCCATATAATCGGTCGTATCAAGGATATCGAATTTTCCGAAATCCAAGGTGTTTGACACCAATGCGGTCGGCAAGGTCGATACTTCTATGCCCTCTGCGAAAATTATCGGAACCATTGCAGCTAAGGCAATCTTACCTACGCCGGGCATATCATTTACACAACAAATTTTCTTCATTTATTTTTCCTCTTTCGTAAAGGTTAAAAATTACAAGTATTAACGTTTTTGTCATTCTATCGGTTAAAACATCGATAAAGCAACTGTTGCTATAGTGCTTTTCAAATTATTTTTTCAATATATGTTAATATCGCATTGACGATCTTGTCGTTTTTTTTGCGATTATATGTAAACAATTGACGTCATTTTCGTGCAAAAAGCATCTTGTTGACTAATCATTTCAAGAATGCCTGTAGAAAGTTCAGTCAAAGCCGATGCGCGTTCTCTCGCTAAATAAAATATGCTATTCCGTCATAATTCTTACATTTTTAAATTATAATAGCACATCACACTCTTGCATGTCAAGTGGTAAAATGCTATTCCGCAACTACAACTTTTAAAAACGGATTTTACTTTGGCAACTTACTTAGCTTTGTTTTTTAAAAAACTTATGAAAACTTTTGAAAAAGCTATTGACAAAGTGCGAAAAATGTTGTATACTGATAAGGCTTTCGCGGGAGTGGCGGAATCGGCAGACGCGCACGTTTGAGGGGCGTGTGTTTTCCAACGTACGGGTTCAAGTCCCGTCTCCCGCACCAGCAAAACGACAGGTTTCGGCTTGTCGTTTTTTTAATTAAATCCGATATATGCGGAATAAATCCACCGCTGGTGAATGAAATCTTGTTCTGAATTTATCCTTTTTATCAATTGCAAACGTCTAAAAACACGGGTTTGATACAAAAAGTGTCAGACTTTTTTTCTTTTGGTTTTTTGCGGACATACTTTGTTTTTTTACATAGTCTTTACGCACCATTAATATTTTACCTATTTGTAATTTAATATTGGTTTTTATTTTTTTCTTATAGTGCCATTTCCCTCTACGTTTTCTGTCTTTGAAATATATATACGTATCACGTTTATCAAAATTTGACCTTTTAATAAAAAACTATGTTTTCCCCAAATGCTTGTCATAATTCTACAAAAATCCACAAAAAATGCGTCAATATTTGGAATAATATATTGTAAAGAACAGGAATTTGTGGTATAATAGTGAAAAAATGCAAATAATGGTTTGGCGCTATTTTTAGTCGTATAGCATTTCCATTAGAGTGGAGGAAAATCATGGGCAGAGTATTTATAAGTTATTGTCATAAAGACTTCTACGACGGTAATGAACGTCCTAAAGAGGGGGCCGCTATAGATATTATTAAGTTTGTAGAAATTCTTAAGAAAAAGAGAATTTTATATTGGTTTGACAAAAGATCCATCAAAGGTGGGTACGATTGGGAACTTAGTATTAAGTATGGAATTAATAATTCTGACGTATTCTTGTGTTTCAATTCTGACAACTATCAACAGAGTGAATATTGCAAAAAAGAACTACTCGCAGCAATTGACTTACGAAAGACAATTATACCTGTTGCTTTGAAAGTTCCTGAAAAGATTCAAGAACAAATTTTTGACAAAGACGGTAAGAGGGTATTGTCACCTAGCCAACAAATTAAAGTAAATGACTTATCGGAAAATGGAAAAACTGATATTGAACTTAAACTTTCCAATCAATTGATTAAAGACCATTACCTCGATAATTGTTTTATAAGTACTGACTACGAAATACTTGATAATTCACTTGATTTTGATCTTTTTATCGAAAATCAGCACCATAAAGCATCCAATTATAGAATACTTGAACCACTGATAGAGTTTCTAAGGAAAGTAGCGGAAGACGAAAGTTGTGACAAATATATATCAACGAAAGCCAAAACTCCCCAAGTCGGATGGGAAAAAGGACGTGTGAAATTCTACTTGCCGGGCGAGGCGGATTCCACTTTTACAAAAGGTGAGAGTAATACGACTGAATTTGTAAAAAAAATAATAGATAAAATTCTTAAAGCAAGTGATGACAAAGATGGTGTGGATCATGCGGACAAAGTTAACAATAATCCAAAAAATGAAATTTACAAGCATCTAAAGCATCTAAAAGATAAAGTTGAAGCTGCGTACAATAATTTTTGTAATGAGGGTGAGAATAGCGGTGACATTCATACACTTGCGGACGAACTTGAGAATGTCAGTTATGCAAGAAGATTTCTTGAATCATTATTTAATTCAAAAATTGAATATAAAGTAACCGATGCCGTAATCGAAGTTGCTCGTATGTTATGTTTTGGCGATTCAAAAAATTGTAAAGAGTGCATCCCCAAGCTTATTAATCAAGATAACAACTCGATTACTTATAAAGAACTCAAAGGCAGAGTACAAAACGGCGAAAGCAAGATTTTTATACACACTACCCACGGAAGTGGAACTTCAAGTCTACTTAGAGGATATTTCGAGGAAGACGAAAACAGTCTCTACATCAACCTTGCTAACTACAATTATAAGGATAATAAGACTATACTTGAAAACTGTCTTGGCAGCGATAATTCGCTTTCATATAGACTTAGTCTTAGTCTTGTCGCTCTCCTTCCCTATAGTATTAATAGCAATAAGATTACGTTGCTTATCGATAATTTCGATTTGCTTTCGGAAGGAAACAAAAACCACGTTATTTCCGAGATAGAAAGTTATGGTAACGCATTCAATATAGTATTCGTATCTTCAAACGCAAACGTAGACGGCAAGCTTGCACTTAAACCAGGGCAAAATATGCTGGAATGTTACGAAAAATATAGCATTGCAAAGCTTGACAAAGAACGTTTTGTATCATATATCCAATATAAGCTTGACCAAGAAAAACTTGGCCGCAAAGAAATTGCAAAAATTGCGAAAGAATTTGAAAACCTCAAAGAAAACGATAGTATTTTTGAAATCTTTGATAGTTTTACCAAGATAAATTTGCTTGCGCAAATCATTAAAAACGAGTTTTCGCTTTTGTGGTCCGATTCAGTGTCAAATTTATTGTCTGACATAAAATACAAGTTTAATTCCCGAATTATGGTTTATCAAAGCATTTTTGAATGCGATAACGATTATTCTATTCCTAAAAAAATATCTTTGCGCTTCAAAGACGCTACTGAAAATTTGAATGTGGACATCAAGGACATCATAATAGAGCAAGTGATTAAAGAACTTGACTGCTTAAAAGAAATTGCTTATAATTCGAAAGAAAAACAAAGCAACATCAAAATTCAAGATCACTCGTTACGTTTCCGAGATCATTACTATTATGAGATTCTCAAAATGGATACGGATAATCAGGCATACTCTTTCTCGAATGAAGATATAAGAAGTTATCTTTCGGCATCATATATTGTTGATTGTATCGAAAAGGATCCCGACGATCTTCATAAACTGGCGGAGCTTCTGAAAGGTGTCGAAAAAGAATATTCCGTGCTTGAATATTTGAAAAATCTCGATATCCTTTCATACATAGGTATCGAAAACTTAAAAAAACTGCTTTCAGACAAGCAAGACGAGCAATATAAAAGCATTGCTCTCGCTTTGCTTAAGATAATACAGTATTATGACTCAGTTCCGCTTAAAAAAGTATTTTTGAAAAACGCCCAAATTGAAGTAATACCAGATAAATTTTTTATGGGTGCGGAAAACATTTTCAAAATAACTATTCCATCGAGCGTTAAAGTGGTGGGACGCGCAGCATTTTCAAATATGCCTAATCTCAAATGCATCTACTTTGCGCCGGAGACTAAAAGTAAATTTAGTTCGGACGAGCTTATAATAAAGCCATGGGCAATTATCAATTGTCCGGAACTTAAAGAAATACGCTTGCCCGAAAACTACAAGCAATACAACCAACCTCTTGTGAGCAGATGCGATAAATTGGAAAATCTTGTTGTTGATAAAAATAATCAAAGTTTTACAACTCTTCAAGAAAGAGCAATGCTGGTGTCGAAGGATGAGAAGCATTTGTTTTTGGCAACAAACGCACTGAAAGATAAGGTTAAAATTCCAGGAGGCATAACTCATCTTGAAAACAATTGTCTTGCATATCTTAAACATGTTACAGAATATGTGATACCTGCAAGTGTAGAGGAAGTCGCCACTAATTTTTCAGACTTTTGCGATTCTCTTAAAAAAATACGTGTTGCTTCTAATAACAAAAAATATTTTTCTGACAAAAAGGGATATATGTACACCAAGGATAAGAAAACCCTGTTTAGGGTACCGAGCGGTACAGAAAATGACGTGGAAATACCGGAAGGCGTAGAGGTGATCGGCAGCGATTCAATTTCCTGTTGTAGAAAAACAAAAAAGATATGCGTGCCTAAAAGTGTTACGAAAATTGAAGACTACGCTTTTGCAGACACTAATGCATTAGAAGTTTTGCAATTCGAGGACTTTGAAGAAGTAACAGAACTTGGCAAATATATACTTCTATCCACGAACGATAACGTGATAATAAACAATAACGGTCCCTCATATTTGTTAGAAACCTTTAACGAGAATGCAACAGAGAAAATTATTAAAGAACCAGTTCAACGCCCGTTAACTGTTGAAGATTTTTTATCTAAAGGCATTGAGATTGTACGCGAAGGAACGCTTGGCAAAAAATATGAGAATATAGCGGTGGCTAGAGATATTACTCTTTCCAACAATATAAAATATTCCAATCGTGACTTTAACATTATGCTTATCGGAATGACTGAATACAATAAAATTATGGATAAAACCGCCGCGGAAGCCGATGAATACTTTGAAAACCTTATATCAACAACAAAGCATATAAATGCAGTTCTGTTTTCAAGAGATTTACCGATACTTTCGCAGTTTGAAAACGATAATAACGAGGGAATCTCCGTTTTCAGAACGCCAGAATCATCTACGGCCGCCACAAACCTTTTACAAAAGATAATTGAAGACATAGGAAAAAGCGAATGAATATTTTAAGCGGAATTGAAGATTTAAACAGAATACTAAATATAATAAATCCGACTTTTAGCGTTGTAAGAGAAGAAGGCTTTGATTTTAGATACATAATGCCGAAAGCATACAGTGAAAACTCAAGCTTGCTAAAATATCATTATATACTTTGCGATAACGGTATCGACGTTGCGGCGGCAGGAAATATCCCCGGGGTTATTTCGTTAAATAAATTCAATTATACATACTCATTTTTGGGTAGCGTAGCAACGCTTCCGCAGCATGCAAAAAAAGGATATATGCGTATACTTATGCAAGCCATTGAAGCCGATGATATAAAAAACAGAAAGGTTTTTTCATTGCTTACCGGCGCAAGAAGCAGATATTCTCGCTACGGATATACCAAGTTGTATAGCGGATGTTACTTTTTGTTTGACGAGTACTTTGCAAAGCATACACAAAAAAACGAAGATATAACAATTCGCCAATACAATGGTGAAATAGACAAGCTTTACGAACTTTATCTATCGACACAACCACTGATTTTACGCTCAAAGGAGGAACTTTTACCCTGTCTCGGCATGTCGCGCTCTACACTAAGATTAATAGAATATAAGGGAAATATTGTAGGCTATTATACGTTTTGCAAAAGAAAAAAATTATACGTTCCTGAATTTGCGATTAGCGATTATAGTCTTTGTAGCGGAGTTATGCGTGCAATTTTTGACTTTGAGCAGGTTACAAATTTTAGTGTGTATGTAAATCCCGTTAACATTGCATTGCGTAGCAATTTAGATGCCATATGCGAAGAAGGGATTATTAGCGATGATCTTCAAGTAAGGGTTTATGATCTTGCTTTGTTTATAAAAATGCTTATCGAACTCAATCTTCAAAAAGGCATTTTGGTTGAAGATGATATAAAAGAAAGCATTTTGGTTGAAAACAAGATTTACAATATAATGATTAACAATGGTCAAGTGAGCGTTGAGTGTGAAGATAGCGATGTATACGGTATGAACAAAAATGAATTCTTACGTTTAGCAATTAATAATCCGTTACCATCATTTAAAAAGACAAGTAAAATTTTCCCGTTAGCGTTTGGAATAAGCTTGCCCGATTGCTTTTAAATTGTAACTTTTTAAGTACGAATATGCGGTAAAATTTTCACTTTTATCGACAAAAACATATAATAAAACGAACCTTAGATTAATGTGCCTCCCTGTCAAGTAGACAGACCAAAAAACAAAAGAATTAACAAAATGATTAGATTCTTTCATCTCCCCCTGCTGCGCAGCAGGGGGAGATTTTTCGTCACGCGACAGCGGCGAGAAAATACTCACACGGTATCATGCAATTCAAACGATTCTGGTATCGGCGAGTGTTGTAAAAGTGCATGTAATTCTCAATATCAGAAACAAGAGCTTCGCGACTCGTGAACTTTTTCAGATAATACATTTCGGACTTTAGGATGCCCCACCGGCCTTCCATCAGAGCATTATCAAGGCATCTGCCGACACGGGACATACTTTGGATCATCCCCGCCTCAAGTTTTTGGTGAAATACCTTGTTTGTATATTGAAATCCTCTGTCGCTATGGAA
>CAZXVF010000031.1:0-11435 GCA_964644445.1 uncultured Ruminococcus sp. | reverse complement strand
TTGAGGTTCTTGCAACGGCAGGTAATAACAAGCTCGGCGGCGACGACTTCGACGAAAGAATCGTAAACTGGATGGCAGACACGTTCGCAAAAGAAAACGGCGGCATAGATCTCCGTCAGGATAAGATGGCTCACCAGCGTCTCAAGGATGCAGCGGAAAAGGCAAAGATTGAGCTTTCCGGCGTAATGACCTCCAACATCTCTCTTCCCTTCATCACGGCAGACGCAACAGGCCCCAAGCACTTCGAGGCAACTCTCACCAGAGCTAAGTTCGACGAGCTTACACACGATCTCGTTCAGGCTACTATGGTTCCCACGGAGAAGGTTCTTCGCGACGCAGGTCTTTCCGCATCGGAGGTTTCCAAGGTTCTTCTCGTCGGCGGCTCTACGAGAATCCCCGCAGTTCAGGACGCAGTAAAGAAGTTCATGGGCAAGGAGCCCTTCAAGGGCATTAACCCCGACGAGTGCGTAGCAATCGGTGCCGCAATTCAGGGCGGCGTTCTCGGCGGCGACGTTAAGGACGTTCTTCTTCTTGACGTTACTCCCCTTTCACTCGGTATTGAAACTCTCGGCGGTGTATTCAATAAGATCATCGACCGTAACACCACTATTCCCGTAAAGAAGAGTCAGGTATATTCCACAGCCGCAGACGGTCAGACGTCGGTTGAAATTCACGTGCTTCAGGGCGAGCGTGAGATGGCGGCAGGCAACACTACTCTCGGCAGATTCATTCTTGACGGCATCCCCGCAGCGCCCAGAGGAGTTCCCCAGATTGAGGTCACCTTTGATATCGACGCTAACGGCATCGTAAACGTAACGGCTTGCGACAAGGGCACCGGCAAGGAGCAGCACATCACCATTACCTCCAGCACTAATATGTCCAAGGAGGATATCGAAAAGGCAGTTCACGAGGCAGAGAGATTTGCCGAAGAGGATAAGAAGCAGAAGGAAGCAGTCGAGGTCAAGAACACGGCCGAAAACACGATCTTCCAGACCGAAAAGACTCTCGGAGAGCTTGGCGACAAGGTAACGGATTCCGAAAAGGCACCTGTAAACGACGCTATTGCAAAGCTCCGCGAAACGGTTAAGAGCGGCAACACGGAGGCTATCAAGGCTGACACCGAGGCTCTTCAGAAGGCGTTCTATCCCATCGCAGAAAAGCTCTATCAGGCACAGGCAAACGCTCAGGGTGCAGGCACAGATGCAGGCAACGGCGGCGATGACAACACCTATTACGACGCAGGCTTTGAGGATAAGACAGGCAACTGATAAAGTGCTAACAGCACAGTGAAAAAACGTAGGGCAACGGCTTGTTGCCCTACTACTAATGTAAAAAAGAAAATCAAAAACTATGGTTTTTGCCAACAATTATTTACTTTTAACCCACATTAAACGAAAAAAGGCAGAATTATGGCAGACAACAAAAGAGATTATTATGAAGTGCTCGGCGTTTCAAAGAATGCATCCGACGATGAAATAAAGAAGGCGTACAGAGCGCTTGCCAAAAAATATCACCCCGATCTAAACCCGGGAGATGCCGAGGCGGAAAAGAAATTCAAGGAAGCAAACGAGGCATACGAGGTGCTCTCCGACTCCGAGAAGAGAGACAAGTACGACAGATACGGACACGCGGCGTTTGATCCCTCCTCTGGCGGTTCGGGCTTCGGCGGCTTTGGCGGATTCTCCTCCGACTTTGATTTCGGCGACATCTTCTCGTCCTTCTTCGGCGGCTCGTCATCGCAATCGTCAAGATCCGGCAGAAAAGCGCCTATCGAGGGCGACGACGTCGGAACATACGTGAACCTCACCTTTGAGGAGGCGGCATTCGGATGTAAAAAGGACGTCGAATTTTCAAGAATAGAGGAATGCCCCGATTGCGGTGCTACGGGTGCGGAAAAGGGCACGTCAACCGAGACCTGTGCGGTTTGTCACGGTACGGGACGCATTACGGTAAAGCAGCAGACGATGCTCGGATTTATGCAGACGCAGAAGCCCTGTACGCCATGTAAGGGAACGGGCAAGATAATCAAATCCCCTTGCAAGAACTGTAACGGCAAGGGCTACGTCAAGCTGAGAAAGAAGTTTGAAATAACGATCCCAGCAGGCATCGACAACATGCAAAGGATCGTCAAGCGCGGTCAAGGCTCCGTCGGAAGAAACGGCGGTCCGAACGGTGATCTTATAATCGAAGTAAGAGTCGCAGACGACAAGATATTCGACCGTAACGGTAACGACATTCTCTGCGAGGTACCGATCTCGTTTGCGGAAGCGGCACTCGGCGCGGAGATAGATATTCCGATTCTCGGCGGAGGCACGGAGAAATATACCATTCCCGAGGGAACTCAGACCGGAACGTCGTTCACGCTTCGCGGCAAGGGTATCCCGGACATTAATACAGGACGCAAGGGCAATCTCATCATCACAGTCGTGGTCGAAACTCCGCGTAATCTGAATTCGGATCAGAAAAAGATGCTCGGCGACTTTGCAAAATCTCTCGGCGAGAGCAACAACAAGGGCAGGAGCAAATGGTTCAAGAAGCTCTTCAATTAAATTGAAAAAAGAACGAAAAATAAAGTCGGCAATGCAGACCCCTCGGAAAGCAGAACCGACTTTTTAATATTTAAAATTATTTTTTGCCGACCGATCGCCTTTTCATTCGGTACGCTTGTTAAATCAGCGGCATTTACAATTGTCAATTTGCGTTTTTCGGACTTGCCTTTTGATTTGCGGTAATTGTAATTTTACGGTAACTGTGATTTTGACGATCAACTCTTTTGTCACCTTTGAAATTCGTGATATTTTTCGTTTTTGATCCGTCAGGACACCTGCTCACACCTCAAGCCTTAACCGGCATTACTTTACTTCCCGTCACGTTCTGTTTTCGGGTGCTTGCCGTGCTTTCGGCGCGTGATTACTCGTCGCGCTTTGCTATCCATATGCAGTCCGACAGAAGCGCCGCCGCGGGAATCAGAATCAGTAATGCGGAAATCAAAAGCTCCGCCGTCTCTGCCGAATTTGTTAAAACGGAATAAGTAAAATAACCTCCGACAGCCGTCAGTGCAAGATCCAGCAGAAGAGCAGGAACGGCAAAGCCCCAAGCGTCAAGGCAGGTGCCGAGCAGCTTTAAGATCGATGCCAAAAGCGAGATCGCGCCGTAAAACGCTACGGGAATCGCAAATATCATCAGCACTGCTATTGCAAGCCCTGAAAAATCTCCTCCGTTTGACTCGATTGACGAGATCTCCACGTTTACGTAAATGAGAAATGCGAGAGAAGCAAGAAGCATCAAAAGACTTATTACAAGTGAAAACACAGAATATTTTTTAGAACCGCTCATTTTATTTCCTCCTTCGTTTTGTGCAAAAATGTAAATTATAGTTTGCTTATTTGGGCTTTTTACGTGACAATCGGACGATTGTGAAAACACGTCTTATGTTTATTGCGTATTTTTTAGCATTTATTGAGGTCTAGAACACAAAATATACTCTTTGGCAATTTTATACTTACATCATATCTTGGAACGCCTTTGAGCTTCCGCCTCCCCGCAGCAATTCTATATTGCGGCTTCTTTTTGCCCCCTTGAATCGCCCTTTGCTATCATTATAAAATCGAATATCACCGACACTACGAGGCAGATAACGACCGCCGCCGACACCAAAAACGGCGCATATTGACCGTATAAAGCTCCTTGTACCGTAGATATCATGATCACGAGCGAGAGCGTTCCCAGCAGAAGATCTATCAGCAGGCACGGTACAATCATTCCTCTCCAGCCGGTTACGAGAGTCAATAAGCCGAAAAGCGCTTCCACTGCGCACGTTACCGTCAAAAAAATGGCTATTATCATAAGCACAGCAATTCCGAAAAGGGCTATCGAAAGCAACACCGCTAAGGCAACGTCTCCCCCTTCTCCCTGCCCGACGTTATCGAAGAGTCCGTCTCCTTTGATCGCAGCACGCAAAAACAGCCAGAAGCACAACCCGACAGCAGAAAGTAAAAGGTTCGTTATAAGCTTAAAAAGTCCGTATTTCTTTATTCTACTCATTTGTCCCTCCTTGATTATTTAACAATATTTTTCGTTTTTGTAAACCATACTTGTCATTATGCGACGATTTCGGCATTCTCTTTCGCATCTTTTTTATTCCCCCCAATCATTCTTGCGTCCAGGATTACAGACGCCATACAAAAAATCTCAAGCGCAAGCATAATGAGCGTCGCTGTATAATTTCCCGAAAGCACGTAGGAGATGCTGTATGCTGAACCCAAAATGCATAAAAATCCGTAGAAGAGATCGCAAATCAGGAACACGACGGCAAAGCCTCGCCTCTGTAAAATCATAGTTGAAGCTCCGAGAACGGTCTGAACCGCAAAGCTCACCGCGGCTATAAACGCCGACGCTATTAACATCAGCCATGCCAGTGCAACCACCGAAAATATAAAGAGGTAGATAAGCTCCGCGTACGCTGTATCGACGTAATCCGGCGTTACTAATGATTCTAACACGCCCTCGAGCGTGTCGTTTTTTAATTGCCACAAAATATAAAGTGCAAGGGCCAGCGGTGGCAAATTCGCTATTATCTTGAACAGCCCGTACTTTTTCATTTTCGTCATTTTCCCCTCCTCATATCGCATGTATTTTTAGATTTTTTTCATTATCCGTTTTGTCATTTTGTTAAATTCAAGCGTCAATTGCTTGAATATGTAAATGATTGTTTACATAGCCTGATATTTCAAGTCGTTTTCCGTTATACTTGCTTTTTTAGAACTTAAAAACTATAGTTCCGATTTCTGAGAGATGCTCGTCTACGGAGTACTCGATCGGTAAAATCTCTTCTCCGTCAAAATAAAGGAAGCTACACGAGGCGTTTGTCGGATAGAGATAAGTGCTTGCGAGCTTTTCGGGTGGGGTTTTCGTTATCTTTCCCCAAAATGCGCGAATCACCGCCGCATGTGCGGCAATCAGCACGGTTTTACCGACGTTCCTCTTCGCTATATCAAGCACCTCGCGATAAAATCTCTCTGCCGCGTGCGGAACGCTCTCACCGCCGGGTATCTCAAACGTACCGAAGCCGTCTCTCCAACCGTCGTAAAACAGGCTGTGATCTTTCTCTACTATTTCCTCTAACGGCACGTTTTCCCAATCGCCTACGTTGCATTCTCGCAATTCCTTCGACGTTGTTATAGGCAATCCTCGCATTCTTGCGTGCGGCTCTGCGGTGTGATAAGCTCTTATAAGGTCGCTCGAATAGATAGCGTCGATACGCTCGTTTTTTAAGTATTCCGCGCACGCTTCCGCCTGTAAATAGCCTCTCGGAGCAAGGTCGATATCCGTATGCCCGAGCATAATATTGTTCAGATTTCCGAGGCTCTCTCCATGTCTGATCAAAATGACTTTAGTGAGCTTTTCAACGTCATAATTCTCTATTTTTTCCCAATGATTTTTCACGATTTATTATTCCTTTTTATTTTCTTTCACGAAAAAACCGAGGCTTTTGTGCCGCTTTCCGTTGCCTGCTTTTCCCCGCCGAGTCTATTTGCTTACACGTCATTACGGTAGTTTTATTTACGCCGTGGGGCTTTTCGCGAATTATCTGAATGCAGCTTTGGTTAAAGCGCATTTTAGTAGGAGACGTTCAGTCACGATTTGATCGATAACTGCACGGCTTGATTGATCACGGCGCGGCTCGATTGATAACGGCACGGTTTAACTGATTACAACGCGTTTTGATTGATTAAAATCCGCTTTTCGTTCACTTGATTGCTTACTTTTTTATATTATGGCACCAAGAACCCCTAATAAAAGCCTGCGAAAGCAATTACTTACAATACTATTATACCATTTTTCCAAGGCTTTTGCAATAGCTATAGCGGGATCGAGAGCGGTATAATTTATTAATTATTATTTTAATGCTAATATTATTTTTGGAACATACAATGCAACGACGCAAAAGCAAGCGTAGCACAATTAATGCATATTGCTTGCATTTTTATTCGTTTTTCTTCATAGATAAGCGATAATTAAAGTTTCAAATCTCGTGTGCAGAAACAGAATATCCGGTAGAAAAATCGCAGCGTTTTTAAGAAATTCAGAAAAAGCAAAAAGATAAAAAAAGTACTTGCAAAAAAGCAACAGCTGTGAAAAAGCAACAGTTGCAAAAGCAGATATTGCAAAAGCAGCACATAAAAAGCAAAGTAAGCTCTTATAGCCTCAGCACGTGCTCTTCGATCCAGGCAGTGTAAAAGCGCTTTATACTCTATGCAGTTGCGGGCAAAGATCTCAATTAAAAGTGCAAAATCGTGCCAAATTTGCAAAAAAAAGGACTTTAATAAATAAAATGATAGGGCATATAAAGCAAAATTAAAAAAACAAGAACAAAAAAAGAACGTCAAAAAAGCGGTAGCTCCGATAGGATCCAAAAACATAATCAGATCAAATAATCAGGTGCAAAACAAGCGAATAAAAAGCAAAAAAGTGCAAGATAGCTTTAACAAAAACAACCAATGCGCAAAAACAAAGCAAAAGCGAAACAAGAGACAAAAATGTGTTTCATTGCAATTTTTTTAAGCACATTTTAAATTTTGTATAATGCATTTTTATGCATTTTCTAGCGCATATTTTTCGGAAATTTATTACGAATTTCAATGTCACAGCCCTCATTTTAAGTAAATAATAATTTGCTTTTTTGACTCAAAATCCGCATGTAAAAACAAGCATTCGCACTTTTTACTATTTATTTATTCAAAAGTCCAAAAAATACTGCATAAATCACCCGAACAAAATTTCTTATATAAATTTTTGCAATAAATATGTACATTGTGGCAATTTTTGCAATGTTTTAGGCGCTTTTTATCAAAACAATGAAAAGTTGAACAAAAATAATGCATTAGTTTTTATACAAGCTTATACGAATACCACTTTCGGATCAAAATAAGCAAAAAAACAGCAAAAAGAAAACTGTATAAGTACAATTTCAAGTAATTATATATAAAAACAGCATCTTTTTTTCACCGATTTTAACAGTTATAAACGCTTTTTAATGCAATAAAACATATTTTTTGCAGCTTTTCTTCGTTTTTGTACGTATTGATTAGTGATTTTACACTATTTTTCCGTAATAAATTCAAATTTTTACTTAATTTTGAGCTGTTTCGGGTATTTTTTTGCAAAATTAACTAGTTTTTTGCTATATATTTGCGAGTGTGTTGTGTTTCAAAGCTTTTACAAAATCATTTTTCGCGTTATATAACGTTCTAAAAAGTCTTTTTGGGCAGGTTTTTTTAATCAAAACAGTACTTATTTGTACGTTTTCATTTGTTTTATGCTGAATTATTCAATATTTATAAAGCAAATTTGATATTTCAACGCTAAAAAGAGCTATTTGGTGTCCGAAAATCGTATATATTTAGATAAAAATATAGTAACAGTACATAAATGTATGAATTTCGGCGTCTTGAAACGCTTTTTAAACGCAAGTATACAAGTCCACAGCGTATTGCCGAATGTAATTTATGGAATATATTTCTGTATTTTCATAATAATTCGCAAAAAATCACATATTTAAACGCTTATTTTAGTTTTTTCGTCTTGACAAATAGGAAATAACACATAAAAAGCATGGTTTATTTGCATTTAAACTATTATTTTTTTAAATCGTTTGTTTCACGTGAAACATTTTTGCGGCAAATTATTTGTTATTTTATAGTAATTACTGTCATTTTTGTTTCACGTGGAACATTTTTAGTTGTTTTGCCGTTTCTTTATTTAAAATGATACCTTTTTATGTTTCACGTGAAACATTTTCTAATCTGTCATCCTGTTTTGCACGTTTTGTCCATTTTGTCTTATCCGAAATCGGTACGTTGAAGTTTTTGCTTTGCTTATAGGTTACTTTGGTCGGATTTAACCGTCGCCTAAAAGCAAACAAATACACTTGTTAATGCGTTTTTTACGAATTTTGCGCGTCCTCTGGGTAAACGCCTATTATTTTGGCAGCTGAGGTCACCTGAAAAGCAAATTTTCGACATAATAATCGGTCAAAAAAGCTTTTATTTCTTTATTTCTTGTTTTTACTAAGTTTTTTCCTTGTTATTTAAGAACTCCTTCGTTTTTTTACTCGTGTGCAGTTTATTTAGATTGATAAACTTAGATTAATATTACTTTTTTTGAATCATCAGTACGTTTTCACTTTGAATTGCAAGCATTTATACTACTTATCATCAAGCTTTTAGCACCTATGCTTTATAAACATTTCTTCTTTTAAATTGCAAACATTTATTGACTTTAAATAAATAATATTGTATAATATATTTGTATAAAAATAACAATAAATAGCAACAAATACTTATTGCCCGAAAGCGTTATTTATGTAAAAGCATTTTTCACTTTTTAACGTACATTCTTTAATCTTTTTACCTTGCTTTTATACTTTTTTTACTTGCTTTTAGCGCTGTTCTATCCCCTTATAACGCTATTTTTGGGCTTAAACGGAGTTTTTATGACAAAAGTTGTATCATTTTCTAACCAAAAGGGAGGAGTCGGAAAGACCACGTCCTGTGTAAATATCTCTGCCCAGATCGCTAATAAGGGTAAAAAGGTTCTTATGATCGATATGGATCCGCAGGGAAATGCCACTAGCGGTCTCGGACTTCCTAAATCTAAGATAAAAAAGACGATTTACGACGTCATTATAGGCAGATGTGACATTAAAGACGCAATTATTAAGACGAAATTCAAGAATCTATCGGTAGTTCCGGCAACAATTGACCTTGCAGGTGCCGAGCTTGAGCTATACGACCTTGAAGAAGAAGCGGAAAACTTTACAAAAATTGCTCTTGATTCCGTAAAAAAGGACTACGATTACATATTTATCGACTGTCCGCCCTCGCTTGGAATGCTTACGGTAAAGGCACTTTCGATATCTGACGGCATTGTTATTCCGATGCAATGTGAATTTTACTCGCTTGAAGGTATGTCACAGCTACTTAATACAGTAAAAAAGATTCGTCAGCTCTACAATCCTAACCTTCAAATCGTCGGAATGCTGCTTACAATGTATAACGGAAGGCTTACTTTGACCGGTCAAGTCGTTGCAGAGCTTAAAAAATATTATGAGGATATACTTTTTAAGGTTCCCATTTCCAGAACCGTGCGAATTTCCGAGGCTCCGGGATACGGTGAGCCGATATGCTATCACGATCCGTACGGAAAAGGCTCTCTTGAGTATGCAGCTGTAGCAAAAGAATTGATGATGAGAATATAAGGCACTTTGAACAGTTTTAGAGTTTTTTAGTATTTTCGGTCAATATTTGCACCGATTTTATAAAATTTAACGTAATTCTACGTTGAAATCGTTAATTTCAGTGGTTTTTCTTAAGTTCTGCAGCTTTTGCCGATTACGTTATATTCGTAAAAATCTGTAGTTTTATTAAGTTCTGTAAAGCTCTTCGTGCTTTTTTGCATTTATCCGATTTAAGTTATTATTCTTTGTTCTTGAATCATCTAAAGAGCTTACTCATGAATCGAAAATAAAATCAAAATAATATGCAAATTCCATTTATATGACAAATTACCGACTTCTTGTGTTTTGGACTATTTAGACGGAATACGCAATACGTATCGATTTTGACAGCATTTATGTAATTAAAAATAATTGACATTTGTCATTTTTCTGAAGTTTTCAATCGCATCATCAGCACGATAAAATCGGCAATAATTATACTTTTCCTTTATTTCCATATTTTTCCACATCGAATTGTTTTGAGAAATTTGTATTAATTCTTTGCAATTTTCCTTCATTTAAAAAGTTTTCAACATTTTCAACATCGCATATGTGGAAAACTTTGTGTGGAAAATAGTTATCAACATTTAGTGTGTTGAAAATGTTAGAAACTTCGGTAAAATTGGGGTATTTTGATTTTTTGAAATGTTGAAAACCTGTGAATTTTGTGTTTTTATATAACTTTTTATAAATAAAATCAAGTCTTTCTTAATAACTTTTCAACATTTAAGAAGTTAAAATTATCATATTTTTCCGTAATATTGGTTATATTTCCCTTTTTAAAGTGCTTTTTTAAGGTCTTTCCACTGCAAAAGCAAAATTACACTTTTCCGTTTTTAACAACAATTCAAAGCGTAATAAAGAAAACGCTTATCTAACTTATATAAACGCAAAAATCACATTTATTTTTCCTTATACGGACGTTTAACTCACAACAACGAAAAAAATCAGCAGTCATTAAAGCTACACCAATCTTTAACTGTACCGGCGATTATTATTCACAAGCATTTAAGCATAACGACGTTCGTTATATACAAGCATTTAACACGTTATCCTTTTTTGACAAAAATACATACAAGATAAATCAGTACAGCCAAGCAATCGGCGAAAGGAGTACAATATGGCAAAGAAGAAAAACAGCGGCCTTGGCAGGGGCTTAAACGCTATCTTCCTTGAAAACGCGCTGAACGAGGAAAGGGAACAAAACGAAAATTTGGTCTCACATCTCAAACTCTCGCAAATCGATCCGAAGGGAGATCAGCCCAGAAAATATTTCGATAAGGAGGCACTCGAGCAGCTTGCCGCGTCGATAATGGAGAACGGACTTTTACAGCCCATCCTAGTACGCGAATACGGTGACGGACGTTATCAGATCATAGCCGGTGAACGCCGCTTCAGAGCGTCTAAGCTTGCGGGGCTGACCGAAATTCCCGCTATAATTCTCGAGCGTGACGATAAAAAATCCGCGCAGATCGCACTTATAGAAAACGTGCAAAGAGAGGATCTTAATCCCGTAGAAGAGGCCCTCGGATATAAATCTCTCGCAGACGAATACGATATGACGCAGGAGGAAATATCAGTCAAGGTCGGAAAAAGCCGCAGTGCGATTGCTAATACTCTGAGGCTTCTCGATCTCCCCGACGAAATACTTACAATGGTTGCCTCAGGTGATCTGTCTGCAGGACATGCTAGAACTCTTCTGGGCGTAAAATCACGCGAAAACATGGTGCTTCTCGCAGAGAGAGCGTTTGAGGCAGGACTTTCCGTCCGCCAGCTTGAAGAAGAGGTCAAGAGAGTAAATAAGCCACCGAAGCCGGTTAAAGAAAAGGAGCTGCCCGTCGTCGATTATTTCCGCGAGCTTGAGCTTAAGGTTCAGTCCCATCTCGGCAGGCGCGTCAAGATAGAGGAGAAGGGAAGAAAGAAGACCGTAACTATCTCTTACGAAGATAATGAGGATCTTGACGAGCTTTTGAAGGCAATTTGCGGCGAGGATTTTATTTACGACACCTGATTATTTTAAAAGCGCATATAACTTGTGAGTTATTTTCATCAAGTAAAATGTGGAATTTTGACAATAATTATTTACATTTATAAGTTTTTTTGATCGAGTAGGTAGAGATTAGTCCACCTCTCACACCACCGTACGTGCCGTTCGGCA
>CAZXVF010000030.1:0-11566 GCA_964644445.1 uncultured Ruminococcus sp. | reverse complement strand
TTAACTATGGATTTTTTCGGAAAAACGTGATATAATTAAAGAACAGTTAGAATGAAGGACGATAAAAGGAGACTTTTAAATGATACATACCATGCGGCTCACTCCGGCGCCGTTTGAAATGATAAGATCAGGCGAAAAAACCGTAGAGCTGCGTCTCTTTGACGAAAAAAGGAGATCTATCCGTATCGGCGACACCGTAGAATTCACAAACACGGAGAATGCAGATATGATCCTTCGAGCAAGGGTAGTCGATCTTCACGTTTTTGATTCATTCAAGACTCTCTACGCTTCTCTGCCGCTTTTGGAATGCGGATATACTGAAAACGATATCGAGACGGCGTCGCCCGACGATATGAACGAATATTATTCCGAGGAGGAGCAGAAAAAATACGGCGTGATCGGTATAAGGATCGAACTGATATAACGCGCCTTTGGGGCTGTGTGTTTTTTTCGGCACGCACCCTTACAATAATAAAAAGCGCAACCGACCATATGCGCGGCAATTTCGCTGCGCATTAACAAAAGCATAATAAACGCAGGCGTAGTTTAGTGGCAGAACTTCAGCTTCCCAAGCTGACCGTGCGGGTTCGATTCCCGTCGCTTGCTCCATCCCCCCGAAAGCCTCGTGCTCGGGGGTTTTTACTTATTACCTCTTCGCTACGCACCTTTCATCCTTGACTCTTAATACTCCGATTGGTATTCTCTTAAATTTCACGGCAAGAAGTCGCTCTTGCAATTGTGCCTCTCGGTGCTTTTGCGGGGCTTTTTGCGTGAGAGAAGAAAACAAGTCGGATAAAAAACGAAGGAGAAATGATGCGATTGATATTGAAAAACAGGCGATTTTGTGCTATAATGCTTTACGGATAAGCATTCATTCAGACCGAGGGCGAAAGCACTTAAGCGAAAGCAATGACAAAAAGCATCAGCCAAAAGCTCGCAAAATGCACGGTAAGACTTAAAAGCACAAGCTCGGTTTGACAATAATCACTTGCGTTTATCGCGCGACTTTTTAAAAGACGGTTAAGCATGAAAATCGGCAAATCAGCACGGGAATGTGTGAATATGCAAACAAAGATTTACAAATAGTCGCTTTATCCATGCAATAATTTATTAACAGCATTATAATCAATCTAAAAATCAAACGAAGGATGGACTTATGTTTTCGGACAAGCATATCGTTATACTTATCGTATCAGCCGCTTTGACGGCGGTACTGTTTTGGTTCAGCAGAAAAATTCCGTTTGAGCGTCTCGGGAGACTTCTCTTCTACGTCGGACTTGCCAGCGAAACGGTCAAGGTATTCTTCTACATTATACAGAACGAGGACAAATACGGCGGCGTTTTGCCTAAGACGGACCTCCCCTTTCATCTCTGCTCTATACAAATAATACTCGTTGCGATAGTCACGTTCTCATCAAACGAGAAGCTGAAAAGGTTCATACTTGCCTTTATGTACCCGAGCTGCCTTTTCGGAGGTATTGCCGCGTTACTTATTCCGACGTCATCCTCGCTGAACTATCTTCCGATCACACTGCAATATAATCTCTATCATATAGCCATAACGGTTTACGCGCTGAATATCTGTACTTCTAAGGAAATAAATCTCAAGCTGAAGGACTATTTCAACTGTCTGAAGGCTCTGGTTGGAGTAATGTTCTTCGCAATTTACATAAACAGCATGCTTTACGACGGAGTCAGCAGCATAAACTTTATGTACGTAGTGTCACCGCCGATGGAGGGACTTCCCTTCCTCAATAAGAATCACGGCTGGCTCGTTTATATGATTCACTACGCTTCACTGGTCGTTTTTTGTGTCAGCATCTGCTACGCCAAGCCGATCGTTCTCGCCGTAAGGGAGTCGCTGAGGCAAAGGAAGAAAAATCAAGCCGAAGGCACGGTAATCGAGGAATAAAATGAAGGAAAAATACAAGGAATACGAAGCGGCGGCGATTGCCGAAAACGCAGAGCGGCGGCAAGAATTAGAAAGCGAGACGGATGGCAAACGAAGACGCGCAAAGGAGCTTTTACAAGACGTGCGGGAGTGGAGTATTTCCGTGGCTCTTGTCGCACGGTGGCGGTGCTTTAAGGAATTTCACCCGAAGGCAGCGGAGCTTATCGGGCAATTTATGAACTTCCTAGCCTTCAGCCTGAGCGTTACGCTGTGGCAATATCTCGTTATGCTGTTTCTTCCCTACGCATTCGGAAACCTCGCTGGAGTGCCTTTCGTCTGGCCCGAGATAGTGCTTTGGAGGTGGGCTGACGGAAGCGAGGCAATATTCGGAATTTTCAACGAGCCGGTGCTTTACGACGCTCTCGGCAACGTCAGAATCGGCGGAGGTCTCGGCAACCTTATAGCGTTTGAAATAGCCGTTTTTACCGCGCAATGCATTAACTTCCCGCTCCAGCGCAACATAACCTTCAAGTCGCACGGAAATCCGTATTATCAGGGGCTATGGTACTTTATCGGCTGGGTTCTTATCTCGCTTTTCACGAACGCACTCTGGGGCTTTATCAACGTATTTTGTATTCATTGGGCACTGCCGAACGCACTTACGGCATTCCTGAAGAACTGCGTTACCAGCACGGTTTCCATGATAGTTTTCTTCTTCGTTTTCAAGATAATCTTCACAGATTCGAAAAAGGAAAACGACCGGAATATCTGAAAACCATATCAAAAAATGATAAAAAGTAAACTTTAATTAGCAATTACATATATTTTTATCCGAGGAGGAATTAAAGTGAAAAACATGCTTAAAACAATTTTAACGATTATTATTATCATAGTCGTTGCGGCTCTGGTGATATTTGCCGCCGTGCTGTGCTGGGGACGTCACTACCGCTCAAGCTATGAATACGACGTACCGGAATCTATAACGAGAGAGGCGGGTGCAAGCACGGTAATCGCAAGCGGCAAGGCTCTCTACGACGAGGACGGCAACCTCTTTGAGATCAAGGGCGTAAACTTCGGCAACCTCTTTATCGCGGAGGGCTGGATGACCGTAAACTCCATCGGACCGCTCTGCAACGACGACGGCACCTTCGCAAAGGTAAACGAGGACGGTATCGTCGAAGAATACGAGGAGATATATCAGGAGGAGATGGACGAGCTTTTGGCATCTCGCTTTACCGACGAGCAGCTTGAGGCACTTAACGACGCATACTTCTCATCCTACTGCACCGAGCAGGACTTCATCAATATCAAGGATCTCGGACTCAATACGATACGTCTTCCCATGTACTACCGCAATTTCCTCACGACACACGACAGATACAGAACGAGTGACGAGGAGCTTTGTGCTATGGACTTCGAGGATATTACGCTTAACTTTGAAAAGCTCGATGCATTCCTCGAGATGGCACAAAAGTACGACCTCAGAGTTATGATCGATATGCACGGCGTTATGGGCGGACAAAGCGGATTTGAGCATTGCGGAACGCGCGATATCGACTTCTGGGATAACGAGGACTACATAGAATTTATGTGCAATCTCTGGCGCAGCATAGCTCTACATTATAAAAACGATCGTCCCGACTTGGCATCCACTATCCTCGCATACGACCTCGTAAACGAGCCGACGAACCGCAACGAGATAGGCACCGGCCCGAAGCAGTGGAGAGTTATGGACAGAATGTACGACGCAATTCGCGAGGTCGACACCGAGCACGTTATCTCCATTGAGGGCGTTTGGCTCTTCTGCTCCGTCCCCAATCCCGAGAGATACGGCTGGGAAAACGTACTCTATCAGTATCACTTCTACAACTGGACAAACAGCCTCACGCCTAACTGGATGTTCTACGATTTCATGTACGCGCTTCTCTCCTTCAGCGATTACGACGTGCCGAAATTCGTCGGTGAGTTTAACTTCTTCGACAACGAGGATGCATGGCTCGAATATCTCGACGTCTACGAGGACACGGGACTCGGCTGGACTGTTTGGAGCTATAAGATAGTCTCCGTCGGCTGGTGGGACAGCTCGTGGGGTATGTCCGTGTACAGAATGAATATTCAAAATCCCGCGGGTACTCCCGAGGAGGACTACAAATTGAAGCTCGACCTGCGTGACGCAAGCTTTGATGAAATTATGGAGGCTTGGTCTAACCAATACACCGACGACGGAAGTAACAACGGAAGCTACAAGTTCGGTGACGACTCCTTCACCGTCAGGGTAATCAAAAAGCATTTTGAGCAGTCGGAAAAGTAAAAAATCAAGTGCGGATAAAAAGTGTTAATGCATTTGCGTAATTTGCACGAAAAATCCGAAACGGCTTTTTTACCTTTAAACGGCGAATAATATAAATAAAACTTTACAAAATCCGTTTTTTAATAACAAAACGAAAAAGAGCAATCGCGACAGACAAAAACGGTTGCTCTTAAAACTGATCAGTGCTTCCAAAAGCGTGGTACTGACAAAAAAGAAATGCCGCAGCCTGTGGGCGTGGCAAACGAAACGAAAGCGAGATCTGACAATGCTGAATATCGACAAGCTTATCGAACAGCTTACTCTCGAGGAAAAGGCCGCCCTTCTCGGCGGTCACAAGTCTTGGCATACGAACAAAATATCGCGACTTGACATTCCTTCAATCTTTATAACCGACGGTCCGCACGGACTGAGAAAAAAACGCGAGGACTCTAAGGAGACGGGACTCGGACAAACGGAGATCTCCACCGCATTCCCTACCGCCGCCACCTCCGGTTCAACGTGGAACAAGGAGCTTCTCTATAAAATGGGCGAAGCCATGGGCAAGGAGTGCAACCATTACGGAGTTCACGTTATTCTCGGCCCTGCAGTCAATATCAAGCGAAACCCGCTCTGCGGCAGAAGCTTCGAGTACTTCAGCGAGGATCCTCTTATCGCAGGACTTATGGGTGCCGCTCTCACGAGGGGAATCGAGGAGCGCGGTGTCGGAACGTCTGTAAAGCATTACGCCTGCAACAACAACGAGGCGAACCGCTACTTCGGAGATTCCATCGTGGACGAGCGAGCATTTCGTGAGATATATCTCAAGGGCTTCGAGCATATCGTCAAAAAAGGCAAGCCGTCGACTCTTATGTGCGCTTATAATAAGGTAAACGGAACCTACGCCTCCGAGAACAAACAGCTGCTTACGGATATTCCGAGAGGCGAATGGGGCTTTGACGGACTTATCATGTCGGATTGGGGCGCGGTAAACGACAGAATCGCTGGACTCAATGCGGGACTCGACCTCGAAATGCCGGGAGATATATCGCACAACAGGCAAATGATAATCGACGCCGTCAGAGACGGCAGAATAACCGAGGAAACGCTGAATACCTCCGTCAGAAGAGTTCTCAAAATGATAGACCGAGGCATTTCCGAGGAGCGAGTACAGGGCGACTGTCTCGAGGAGGATTCAAAGCTTTCCTGCGACATAAGCCGCGAGGGTGCCGTTCTGCTCAAAAACGACGGTGGCGTGCTTCCTCTCAGAGGCGGCGAGCGATATCTCGTTATCGGCGATATGTTCGAGAATATGAGATACCAAGGTGCAGGCTCTTCCCTGATACGTCCGTACAAGCTTATCAGCCCGAAGGATGCCTTTGATGAAAATCACGTCGACTACGACTACGAGCGCGGCTATGATTCCAACACGGATGAAATATCCGAGGAGCTTTTTGCCCGTGCCGTAAAAAAGGCAGAATCAGCCGACACGGTGCTTATCTTTGCGGGACTTACCGAATACGCCGAGTCGGAGGGATTTGACAGAGAAAATATGCTCCTGCCGAAAAATCAAGAGGAGCTGATAGGGCGCATATGCGCTATGGGAAAGAAAACCGTGCTGGTGCTTTACGGCGGAAGTCCAATCGAGCTTGATGCAATGGATAATGCCGATGCAATACTGAATATGTATCTCCCCGGGCAGGAGGGCGGACGCTCCACCTACGATCTTCTCTTCGGCAAATCAAATCCGAGCGGACGTCTATGCGAGAGCTGGCCCTATAAGTATTCCGACGTCCCCTTCGGCGGTGAGCTGGCAAAGGCCACGAACGACCTATACAAGGAAAGCATTTTCGTCGGCTACAGATACTACACGACCTTCGGAGTTCCCGTGAGATTCCCCTTCGGCTTCGGACTTTCCTATACCGACTTCGAGTATCTGGATATGAGTGCCGAGCGAATCGGAGACGAGATACGCGTAAAGGTTAAAATCAAGAACGTCGGACAGAGGGCGGGCAGCGAGGTAGCGGAGCTGTTTGTTGAAGCGCCAAAAACAGAATTTATCAAGCCGCTACGCGAGCTTCGCGCTTTTGAAAAGGTCTATCTTGACGCAGGCGAGGAAAAGGAGATCACCCTGACCGTTCCGATAGAGGATATGAAATACTATCACGACGGAAAATGGTGCCTTGAAAACGGCGTATATCGCATACAGCTCTGCCGTGATGCAAACACCGAAATTGTCGAGCAGATAATAGAGATAACGGACGGAGAGGAGCTTGCGACCGACGAGGCTCTGCGCTCGTTATATACCGACCGAGAAAGAATGCTTGCGATTACCGACGGAGATTTCGAGCAGGTCGTAGGCAGACCGATAACCTTGAAGCGCACCGAACGTCCATACGATCTGAATACTCCGATGCGAGAATACGAGAGTGCCGGCGGAAGATTTCTTTTCGGACTGATAGGCTTCGTTTTCAAAACCAGACTCAAATTCATTTCTCTCGGTAAAAAGGACGCGAACAGAGAAACGAAAATCAAAAACGCATACTTCGGAATGAAAACGATACAGGCAATGAGTCTGCGTTCGCTCTCCTATGCAAGTGAAGGTCTGCTCTCGCACCGTATGGCAGAGGGACTCCTCGATATTGCGAACAACAAACCGCTAAAAGGAATATGGAAACTCGTAACCCCCGAAAGGTGCGCAAAGCTGCCAAAGTAAAAAACATACGGTTTTGACAATATTTATTTACATTTCCAGTACCTTTCACGATTTTTTTGATTGACTTTTGTTTACTTGCTTTTTTATAATTAGTAGTATAATCTTAATCAATTTCACCGTGAAAAGCACGAATAATTCTCAAAAAAACGCAGGCACGAAACGCAAATGCGGCTTTTGAAAAATGAGAATTTCCCATGCTTGCAGACGGCAGAGAGGACGCCCAAAAAGTGCGTCCTCTTATTTTTTATTGAAATATAGCAGAATAATTACAAGTCACCCGAATCATCTGCGATGGAACTCCTATAAATCTTTCGATTCATCTGCAACGAAATACGTATAAACCGCAAAAATTATATGCGAAGGATTACGTATGAGTCCCATCGAATTTTTTACAGCAGAATACATATTAGTCCGCCCGCGCCCTCGTTTATGATCTTACCGAGGGTTTCTCCGAGCTTCTCGCGCGATTCGTCCGGCATATGAGCGAGCTTTGCACTCATTCCGTCGTTTACCATATCGTAAAGGGTTTTACCGAACATATTGTATTCCCAGACTCGCTCGGGATTTGTGCGCAGCTCATCGGAAAGACATCTTACCACCTCTGCCGTTTGCTCCTCGCCGCCGACTACGGGGCAAAGCTCCGCCTTTATTCCCGTTCTTATCATATGTATCGAATCGGCATGCGCCGAGACCTTGACTCCGAAGCCTCCTTGCTGCTTTACCAGCTCCGGCTCGTCGAATTTCAGATCCTCCGCCGACGGCATAACGATTCCGTAGCCCTTTTCCTCGACGCTCTTCAGTGCTCCCTCGACCTTCAGATACTTTTCCCTCATTTTCGCAAGCTCGCGCACCGTCCGCATAAGACTGCACTCGTCTCCGACGTCAAGGCCGGTAAGCTCGCATAGAGTGCGATAGAACACCTCGCCCTCAAGCGGTATCGAAAATTTTGCAGTACCGCAAGCGGCATCAAGTCCGTCAAGCACTAAAGACGGGTACTCGGCCCCGACCTCCTTAACGTCTGAAAAGCGCTCTATCCTATCCGCTATCTCGGAGATCATCTCGACGTTGCCTTGGCGCAGGGGGTGATCATCGGGAAGTGCGGCACACCAAAGCGGCATATCAAACGTCATAGAGCGTATCGGGAACTCGCCCAGCACCATTGACAGTATCTCACGCACGTCGTCACCGTTTATATCGGCACAGGAAAGAAGTGCAACCGGCACGTCGTATTTTTCTTCAAGGCTGTGTGCAAGACTACGTGACTCCTCCGAATCGGGATTTCTCGAATTAAGTATCAGGGCAAAGGGCTTTGACGCCGCCTTCAGCTCTGCGACTATTCTCTCCTCCGCGCCGACGTAATTTCCCCTCTCGATATCCGTAATGCTTCCGTCTGCGGTCACGACTATCGCTATCGTGGAATGCTCGCGTATTACCTTTTCCGTACCCATTTCGGCAGCCCTCTCAAACGGCATCTCCTCGTCCGACCACGGCGTCATAACCATGCGGCTCTCACCGTTTTCCTCACCGCCCAGCGCACCGCCGACCATATAACCTACGCAATCGACCATTTTCACGTTCAGCTCCGCTCCGTCCGGCGTTTTTATTCTGACGGATTCATCGGGAACGAACTTCGGCTCGGTAGTCATTACCGTCTTGCCGGATGCGCTCTGCGGTATCTCGTCCTCCGTGCGCCGTCTGTCGTACTCGTTTTCGATGTTTGGAAGCACCACGCTGTCAAGGAAGTTGCGTATAAAGGTAGATTTTCCGGTTCTGACAGGGCCGACGACGCCTATGTAAATATCTCCTCCCGTGCGCTTGGCAATATCTGCGTATATGGAATTCTGATTCATATTTTTTCCTCCGAAAAGTTCTTTCAAGAGGATTTTATGACATTCGGTGTGAAAATATGTTGCCAAAAGCAAAAAACGATATACACCTTGTCACAAGTAATGCCGCCTGCTGCGCCTTTAATGAGCAAGCCTCGGTGTTTTGCATCAGCGGTCTTCGGAGGCATTCCTTTTATATTCTCCCCGTGAAAAAGAGACTTCGGCAAATAAAAAGGGCCGAGTGGTGACACTCAGCCCGAAAAAGGCCTAAATCAAGTTATTATTCGAAAGCTTTCGTCAAGCTGACGTTCAAGGTTAAGCCCGAGATTCAAGCTCAATACTTAAAATCATATATACGACTTAAGCTCTATGCTCAAAGCTTCGTCTTACGCTCTGTTTGCGGAGCCGAAAAGCTCGATCTTCTCACGAACGGTAGCCTTAATAGCCTCGACGCCGGGAGCGAGAACCTTTCTGGGATCAAAGCCCTTGCCCTGAAGATCCTTGCCTTCCTCTATGTACTTACGCGTAGCGGCTGCAAAGGCAAGCTGACACTCCGTATTAACGTTAATCTTGGAAACGCCGAGAGAAATAGCCTTCTTTATCATATCTGCGGGAATACCCGTACCGCCGTGAAGAACGAGAGGCATATCCTCGCCTACCTCGCGGCTTATCTCTGCAAGAACGTCGAAGTTAAGACCTGCCCAGTTTGCAGGGTACTTGCCGTGAATATTACCGATACCTGCTGCGAGCATAGTAACGCCGAGATCGGCGATCATCTTACATTCCTTGGGATCGGCAACCTCACCGCCGCCGATAACTCCGTCCTCTTCTCCGCCTATTGCGCCTACCTCGGCTTCAAGAGAAAGTCCCTTTTCGCGGCATACGCCGACGAGCTCGCGAGTCTTTGCGATATTTTCTTCAATGGGATAATGAGAGCCGTCGAACATTACGGACGAGAAGCCCGCCTCAATGCACTTATACGCGCCCTCGTATGAGCCGTGGTCAAGATGAAGCGCAACGGGAACGGTAATTCCGAGTCCCTCGATCATGCCTTCAACCATTCCGACGATGGTCTTGTATCCGCACATATATCTGCCTGCGCCCTCGGAAACACCGAGAATTACGGGAGACTTCATTTCCTCGGCGGTCTGAAGGATCGCCTTTGTCCACTCAAGGTTGTTAATATTGAACTGACCTACTGCGTAGTGCTCGGCTCTTGCTTTTTCAAGCATTTCTTTTGCTGAAACTAACATTTTATTTTCTCCGTTTCAAATTATTTTTCGTTTACGTCTTTAATTATACATTACGTTGGAAAAAAAATCAATAGACTAACGCAAAATTGATTAAATTTTAACGATTTTTTCGTGCCGAAGCGAATCGGCGGCAGGTCGACGTACCTTTACTTACGCCTTTTGTCGCGAGGTGTGAATGCATAGTCCGATATTTTTCGGGCGTTTATAGGTGCGGCAAGAAAGCTCTGGAAGCGGGAGTGCTTGATTTTAGAAAATATTTTTGCGAAAGCTATTGCTTTTTTCGGATTTTTGGTATATAATAGTCGCGTAGCGTTGATCGAAGAATATGCGTTTTACGGTTCTGTCAGAGAATTTGCGGCTGGTGTGAGCAAATGGATCGGTTCGCTTTCCGCTTCGGGAGCATTCGGCGATGAGTCGAGGCGCGGCTTGCCAGAAGGCCTTTTTGAGTGGCGGGAGCTTGTCTCCTTGCAATTTGGGTGGTATCACGGAGTCATTCGTCCCATGCTTTTTTGGGGAGTGGCTTTTTTGTTTTTTACCGACGGCAAGGCGCAGTACAAGCCGAGCGAAAAGCCACGGTAAAAAGTGCTAAGTTAAAGAAATTTTACAGGTAAAGTAAAGTATAATTCAATGCTTTCAACGCAAAACCAAGACAAAATGCAAATAAAAGTATGCAAAATCCGATGAAAGCGCCTATAAACCAGAAAATAATATTTTTTGTGCCACGAGATGGCAGAATGGAGAAATAAATGATAGACATCAAATTTTTGAGAGAAAATCCCGAGATAGTCAAGCAGAACATACGCAACAAGTTTCAGGATTCGAAGCTTCCTCTCGTTGACGAGGTAATAGCACTTGACGAGGAGCTGCGCCAGAATAAAAGGCGCGCAGACGATCTGCGTGCCAACAGAAACAAGATATCCAAATCCATAGGCGCGCTTATGGGACAGAAGAAATTTGCCGAGGCAGAGGAGGCAAAGAAGCTCGTAGCGGAGCAGGCGGCGGAGCTTGCCGAGTGTGAAGCAAAGGAAAGCGAGCTTAACGAAAAGGTAAAAAGCATTATGATGGTGATCCCCAATATCATCGACCCCTCGGTACCGATCGGCAAGGACGACTCCGAGAACGTCGAGGTAGAAAGATTCGGCGAGCCTCTAGTGCCCGATTTTGAAATTCCCTATCACACCGATATCATGGAAAGGTTCGCGGGAATAGACCTTGACAGCGCAAGACGAGTTGCCGGCAACGGATTCTATTATCTTATGGGCGATATTGCAAGACTGCACTCTGCCGTTATCTCCTACGCAAGAGATTTTATGATAAACCGCGGCTTCACCTATTGTATCCCGCCCTACATGATCAGAGCGGGAGTCGTTACGGGCGTTATGTCCTTTGCCGAGATGGAATCCATGATGTACAAGATCGAGGGCGAGGATCTCTATCTTATCGGTACATCGGAGCATTCGATGATAGGCAAATTCATAGACCAGATCATTCCCGAGGCGGAGCTTCCCTACACGCTTACGTCTTATTCTCCCTGCTTCCGCAAGGAAAAGGGCGCACACGGCATCGAGGAAAGAGGTGTTTACCGTATTCACC
>CAZXVF010000029.1:0-11568 GCA_964644445.1 uncultured Ruminococcus sp. | reverse complement strand
AGCTGGGACTTTTTGATCTTGTCCCTGCCATGTGCGCCTTGGACTACGCCATGAGCGAGGCAGGCGGTGCATCAATTTTTGTGCGGGAACGTACCCTTGCGGGCGGCGACGACTACTGCGACTGCGGATACAAAAAGAGAGAGGAGTGATGATACGATGACTGCAAAAATGATAACTGCTCTTGCGTTTTACCTCCTCTACTGGTTTATCTGCTTTCTTTGCACGGGGACGGACGAGAAGAACCTTGCGGGACTGCGTTCATATCCCGATGAAGTACAAAGAGCGGTACGGGAGCACTCCGTTTTGGGAAAAAGAGCACCGAGGGAAAAATCTCTTTCGTCTATCCTAATCGGAAATCTGATACTCTTTACGGTCGTATTTTCCGTTTTGGGACTTTCATTGAAAAGCGTTCTCGGGCTGAATGACTTTATAACGGCATTTTGGTTTTTCCTTGCCTTGGGCGAAGGTCTCGGCGTATTCGATCTGCTTGTGATCGACCTTCTCTGGTGGCGCAATACCAAGCGTATCCGTTTTTCCTTCCTACCCGAAAAAAAGCACTATCAGAATCCCGATAAGCACGTCGGTTCGTTTGTGCGGGGGATTCCGCTGTTTGCCGCGGTAGCTCTGAATTGTGCCTTGCTCGTGACGTGGATCGGGTGAACTTTTCAAAAAGCAAAAAATAAATGATATGATCACACGGGGTTCTTTTTCGCTTGTGCGGTCATATCATTTTTTTGTTATCGGTGCTCTTCACTGACGGAATTTTTCCGATGCTATTTACTTCTCCGCAACGTCGGCGCTTCTCGGCGGATCAATACTTTCTCGGATGGGGATAAAGCTCGGCGCGCTCGGAGGGAGACATCGTGGAAAAGCGGCACTCCTCGTTTCCGTTCATAAGCTGCTCGCGCATTTCCGTCCATGCTCTGTTCGGGATCGGGGGATTGTATGCGGGGAGATTTCTCTGGGGGTTGTTTATTGACGATCTCGAGGAAGGGGCTTCGTGCTTTACGGAATTATCTGCGGTCGGGAACTCCTCAGTCCTTTCCTTCTTTTCGCATCTTTTATCCTTTTTATTTTCCATATTCGTGCCTTTCTGTTTTTATTGTTAAGGCGTTTTTTCTGCCTTTGATACTATTTTGTACATAATTGTTTGCATTATTCGCATTCTTTTCAGTCTTAAGCTAAAATCGGTAAAAATCTTTTTTTATCAAAACGTGCGTTTTTTTATTTCAATGCGAATGCACTATTGATTTTTCCCCGATATTGTGATAGAATACGAATGAGAAGTAAGTTCCGATTTTTTTCGAGGTGGATATGAGATACAACAACCTTAGCGGATATCTTAGGCGCACTTACGGGCGCAGAGCAAAAAAAATATGCATTGACGGCGGATTTTCCTGTCCGAACCGTGACGGAAGCTGCGGATACGGGGGCTGCATTTATTGCGGCGAGCGCGGTGCGGGCGAGCATATAGATGCGAAAGCGAGCATCGAGGAGCAGGTGCGCGCCGAGCTTGCGAGAGGCGGCGAGGACGACGTTTTTATCGCGTATTTTCAGAGCTTCACGAATACGTATGCCGACGTAAAAACGCTTAGAGAAAGGTACGACGCGGCGCTTATAGACGAGCGGATCAAGGTGCTCAGCATAGGGACGCGTCCCGATTGTATAACGGAGGAGATCGCGGAGCTTATCGCCGAATACGGACGCGAGCGCGAGGTCTGGGTGGAGCTGGGACTGCAAACGGCAAGCGACAAGACCGCAGATATAATAAACCGCGGTTATCACCGCGAGACCTTCGAGCAGGCAATGGAGATACTGAGGCGGCACGGGATCAAGGTCGTCGTTCATCTGATAATCGGTCTGCCGAGCGAGGGGCTGACTGACGTTTCGGAGACGGTGGAATATCTTTCGCGCTTCGAGCTTTTCGGAGTCAAGATACATTCGCTCTACGTTATGGAGGGGACTGCGCTTGCGGATCTCTACAAGACGGGAAGGTACACGCCGCTGACGCTTGATGAATACGTAGAAGGTGCGATAGAGGTAATTTTGCATCTCGATCCCCGAGTTACCGTGCACAGAATAACGGGAGATTGTCCCGAGGGGCTTTTGCTTGCGCCTAAGTGGAGTGCGGATAAGCGTGCGGTCATCGCCGCGATACAGGAACGGCTGGAAAAGCTGGCCGCACGGCAGGGCTGCCGTATAAAGAAGGAAGGATAAAAGCCCACAAGGCAAAGCGGCAAGCAGCGTGAGCCGACGGAGGCGGAAGGCAAAGAGCAAGAAAAATTCCGCAAGGCAAGAAATAAGTAAGCCCTAACGGCAAATCATAAAACAAAAATAAAAAACCCGATTCGGTCAAGATTTATTCTCGGCACTGATTTTCGGGTTTTTCTTTTTATATGCTTTGACTTTTTTGCGTTTTTCGAGCTTCCTTTTTTGCTTCTTATGCGTTTTTTTGTTTTTTATTTGCTTTTTGTAAATAATTATTTACTTTTTTGCGCTTTTTTCGGCAATTGGCTTTTTTTCGTTTTTTCGTCCGTTTTGTTTTATCGGCGGTCATCTATTCTCTGCCCTTGCTTTTTCGCGAGGATTTGAGTACGTGTGACCTTAAATTTCCTGAACGTCGTCAAGCTCCGCTTCATCGTTTTTCGTCATCTCAAAGTAGTACACCTCGTTTTTCTTCACCGAGAGGATGAGGCGATCCTTATTGATTTTTACGTTCTCGGAGCGGTATACGACTCCCCTGCCGCGTTCTCCGCCCTCGCATATTTTGGTGACGGTGCAGGTATCGTATTCCGAGCCCTTTAGCTGTACCTCTATTCTTCCCTGATGGGCGCGCGTGACGAGGAGGAGACCTGCCTCGGATTTATTGAAAGCGGCAAGAGAATATATCTCCTTCGGGTAATCGCCCGTGGTTTCTGCGGCAGTGCCGAGGCGGTATAGCTTGGTAAAGAGGGCTGCCGTCTGGAATGCGGCGTAACGGTGCGGAGTGCGGTAATCGTCCATTGAGAAGAGACCGTTATTGCCCGAGGTTATATCCGACGCCGAGTAGAACATCATATCTATCGGGGAACGCTGCGCAACTGCGAGCGCGGCGCAAAGCTCTGCGGGATAGCCCTCGCGGAAGGCTACGGGAGTATCGTAATTCTCTGCCGTATTGTAGTCCGCTATAATGCTTCTCGTCTTGCGGAATCCGAGAGAATCGAGATAGTTTCGCGCATACTTCGAGTGCATGGAGATCTCCTCGGGATTCTGCGTATGGCACGTCCAAGTGAAGAAATCTAAGGGTGCTTCTCTGCCCTTGATATAGGTTAAGAACTTCTGCATCGTGGGAACGAAGGTCTTTTGCTCCTCCGTCGCGCCGAGTCTGTTCTGTGCGTAGAAGCCGCTCATACCGTAGCCGCCGATCTTTATTTTCGGAAATCTTTCTCTCAGGTGCAGTGCGGTCACGGCGTACAGCTCAAAGAATTCCTCGCGGTTATCTGCAAAGCACTCCTGACGGTCGGCGCCGCTCCAAATCTCAAAGTACTTTATACCCAGCTTGAAGCCGTCTGCCCAGCCCTCGTTATAATGCATGATTATATGCTCGCAGATCCTTGCCCACTTCTCCTTGTCGGGCGGGCACTTTGCAAAGAGCTTATGCTTATACGGCTCGGGACTCTCGCCAAGACGGAAGAATACGTCCGCTCCGCATTCCTTGACGGAGGAAAGATAGAGGTCTGTCGGAAGGAAATTATAGGACTCCTCGCACTCCTCGTCGGCATCGAAATCGGGAAAAATGCAATGTATATTTATAAACTGATTAAGTCCGTATTCTCCTGCCATCGAGGCAGTGCGGACCATGGGAACGGAAAGCTCCGAGAACTCTGCGGTGAAATCGAGGGGGAGATTATATCCTCCGCTGCGCGGTCCTCCGTTCATACACAGAAGCGGCTTTATTTTTCCGCTCTTTTTTTCGAAATCTACGGTTATTATCTTATTAAGCATACTTCTCCTCGGGGTTCATATTTTTTCTTTTTTACCGTCCGGCGCGTTGAGGTCTGCCGTATCTGAGCGTGCTTGCCGAAGGTGAGCTTACGGTGCTTGCCTGCCGTGCCGAGATAGATGCCTTGCGGCTAGGTCGGTGCTTTGCGGTGAGGTCGGCGTTTTGCGGTGTCCGTGCGATACTGCCCGTTAGTGCCTGTGCGCATGACGGATAATTCCTTATTTATATTTTACATCTTTTTTTCGTAAATGTCAAGGCAAAAGAAAGCGGGTGGCACAAATGGTCAAGGAGCGAGAAGGGCGAGAAAACGCGCGAGGAAAAACAAAGGATAAAAAACGCAAACGAAAAAGAAAATAAAAAAGGGGAAAATGACGAAAAAAGCGAAAAACGAGAATAAAAGGTCTGGCGTGCAAGAGAGAAAAACGAATAGCAAGCAATCAAAAGGAAAAGGCGATACCGACAGTACAAAGCCGAAAAAATAAAAAGGCTCTGCCGATAAAGCAGAGCCGAAAACGGCAAAAAACAGTGCGTTTTGCCAACAATTATTTACATATTAGTGACATTTTCTCGATTTTCCGCTCGGGACGATTTTTTGCGTCTTTCGTTTAGCTGCGCATTTCCTTCGTAGGTCCGATGTGATAAAGAGAGTTTAGGTAGTCCATATCCTCGCGCTCTATACGGAAGTCTACGTCGAGATTGTCCTTTATTCTCTCGGGGCTTTTCGACTTTGGTATCGGGAGAGTGCCGTTCTCTATACAGAATCTTATGCAGAGCTTCGGTATGCTTTTATTATACTTTTCGGCAAGGCTCGCAAGATGTGCGTCGCCGACGAGAGCACCCGTGGCAAGAGGAGAATACGCCTCAACGAGTATTCCGTGCGCCTGACAGTATTCGGTTATCTCGGACTGTGTGTTTCCGACGAAGTACCTTATCTGATTTACCTCGGGAAAGATACCGCTGCAGCTTACTAAATTCTCTATATCGCGAACGTGGAAATTCGAGACGCCTATCGCGCGTATTTTACCCTCGGAGCGCAGTTCCGTCATAGCCCGCCAAGCCTCGGCGTTTCCCGCATCGCAATTCTGCCCGACGTTACTCCACGGCCAGGGTGCGTGTATCAGGTAGAGGTCTACGTAATCAAGCCCGAGTGACGAGAGCGAGGCTTCAAGGCATTTGCGCGTGCCGTCGTAGGTCTTGACGTCGGAGGGGAGCTTCGTGGTGACGAAAATTTCCTCTCGGGGAATGCCGCTGTCCGCTATCGCTCTGCCGACGCTTTTCTCGTTACCGTAGGCATACGCCGTGTCGATATGTCTGTATCCCTCTCGCAGAGCGCAAAGCACCGCGCCGTACGCCTCTTCTCCGTCGGGTATCTGCCACGTTCCGAAGGCTATCGCCGGTATTTCGACTCCGCTTTTCAGTGTGAATTTTTCGTTTAGCATTGCGTCCTCCTTGCCGTTTTTCCGTGCGCTTTTTTACAATATTGCTTTCCGTTGCGCGTTTTTTCGGTACGCTTTTTTACAATAGTGCTTTTCGTTGCGCGTTTTTGTACGCTTTTTTTACGGTGAACTTTTTATATTTCCGATATGTCTTTTTATTTGCGGAATTTTTTTGATTTGCGGAATTTTTTTGATTTGCGGAATGTTTTTTTGATTTGCGGAATGTTTTTTGATTCGCAGGATTTTTTTCGATTTTCACGGCGTGCCGCTTTCGGTTGACCGACGTCCTCTTTTGCACCGAGGGGTTATTTACCCTGCAAGAAGTCGCCTATATCCGCTATCGCACGGGCAAGCTTTTCCGGCTCGGGGAGCATAACGACTCTGAAATGGTCCGGTGCCTTCCACTCGAATCCGCTGCCCGGGACGATAAGAATATGCTTTTTATGCAATAGGTCCATTGCGAATTTACGGTCGTCCTCTATCTTGTATTTTGAGATATCTATCCTCGGGAAGACGTAGAAGGCAGCCTTGTTCTTCACACAGCTGAGTCCGTCTATCCTCTCTATCTCCCGCATTGCTGCCTCTCTCTGCTCGAAAAGGCGTCCGCCTGCGACTATCATTTGCCTCGTGCTTTCGGGATCGGCAAGGGCGGGGGCTATCGCAAGCTGCGTTATCGCATTGGAGCAGAGGCGCATTGCGGCGAGCTGATAAATTCCGTTCAGGTAATCCTCCGCACCGCGTTTATTTCCGCTGATGACCATCCAGCCGCACCGGTAGCCGCAGACGACGTGTGATTTCGAGAGTCCGTTCATCGTTATGCAGAGCAGGTCGGGGGCAAGTGTCGCCGTGGAAATATGCTCGTGCCCGTCCATTACGAGTCTGTCGTATATCTCGTCGGAAAATAGTATAAGCTTATGCTCGCGCGCTATTTGTGCTATTTCCGTCAGTATCTCCTTCGAATAGAGTGCGCCCGTCGGATTATTGGGATTTATTACGAGTATCGCTCTCGTGCGTGAGGTGATTTTTCTTCTTATATCGTCGGTATCGGGGTTCCACTCGTTTCGCTCGTCGCAGATATAGTAAACGGGCTTACCGCCTGCCACCAAAACCGCGTTGCTCCAGAGAGAATAGCAGGGGGCGGGAACGAGTATTTCGTCTCCGTCGTTTACGAGGGCGGTAATTGCCATGCTGACAAGCTCGCTGACGCCGTTTCCTATGAAGATATCCTCCGTGCCTATGCCCGTGATACCCTTGGAGAGATGATATTTACGTATAGCCTCGCGTGCCTCGGGCATTCCCTGCGGATCGCAGTAAGCGGTTGCCCTGTCGATATTTTCGATTATAGCGTTACGCACGCTGTCGGGAGCGCGGAAGCCGAAGGTCGCGGGATTTCCCGTATTGAGCTTGAGAACGTCGATTCCCTCTCTTATCATTTTTTGTGCTTCGACGAAAAGCGGTCCGCGGATATCCGAATGAACCGATCTCATTTTTTCCGAACGATTGTACACTGTCTTTTCCTCTGTTTTATGCTTTAATTGCTTTGAGCATCGTGTTTGCCGACCGCACCGTTTTTTTACTTTACGCTTATCTTCGCTGTCGACCAAGGGGATTATACCACAAAAAGCTTGATTTGTAAACCGTATTTTAAAAAGTGAATAAAATATTTTCCCGAAAATGAAAGCCGAGGGGAAAAAGAAAGAAAAAACGTTTTTCCCGAAGGGCGAAAAGCACGAAAAGCTATAAAAGGCATTTCCAAAAAAGCGACGTAGGAGGGCAAAGAAAAAAAGCTTTTCACCGAAAAAAAGAAAAACGCCCGAATGATAACGAGATGTACTCACGCTTCGCTCGGGCGCTATTTGCTTAAAAATGTAAATTTGGGTTTACAAAATCACCTGTTTTTCAACCGCTAATATCGGCAACCGGATTTCTGACTTCCGTGAAAAGCAGTATATCAATCCATTACTTCGCCGTAAATAATCGGAACGAGGTAATCTATCAGATCCTGACTGAAGTTACCGTTGATATTGCTCTTCAAACCGCCCGTGGCAGAGGTAAGTCCGTCATAGGTGCCATAAAGTCCGGTCTCGGTTATTACGCTGACGTTTACGTCTCTCTTTGCGAGGATATCAATAGTTTCATCCATATCGGCAACGCCGTAATTATTATCGTTCTTGTACGTCGCGTCGGTAAGAAGAATATAGAATACTCTGGCATCGGAACGAGTCGTGAGAGTATTGGCAAGGAGAAGTCCGTCCACGGCTGCCTCGGGAGTATCGCCGCCGTACATAAGGCTGATACCGTTTATCGCTTCCTTATAGCTCTCGGCAGATACGAACCACTGTGATGCACCGTTCATAATTATGGTAGAATCCTCACCGGGAACGTCTGCAAAATCACTGTACGTAACTGCGCTCCAACGGGCGGAAATACCCATTTCTTCTATCGCCTGCGAGAAAGCCACAACGTTATTTTTCACGTTCGCAACCTCTTCGCCCATAGAGCCGGAAATATCAAGAACGAATACTACGTCGGCAGTTCCCTTCATCGTCTCGGTGATATCTACCGTAGCACTGACGGTATCGCTAACGCCGCCTGCAAAATGAAATTCCGGTGCGATTATATGTCCGCTTATCGTGTAAGTACCCGACTGAGTCTTATCGTATGCACTCAGCTCCCACTCGACCTTTACCTTATGTACGTTTCCGTCTTCGGTATAAACGTTTATCTCATCGGGGAGTCCTATTGCGTTTTCAAGCGTGCCGAGCGGGAATTTTCCGAGATAATCTACGCACTCGACGTTTACGATGAGAACCTCCGACTGTACGGCATGGCATTTAGTGCATTCTCCGTCTACAAAATTATGATCTGCCGGAAGTGTAACGTTATAAATTCTCTTTTCGCCGTTCTCATCGGCATAGCAGAGATCGCAGGATTCGCAATAATAATACGCAACGTTACCGGGCTCCGTACACGTGGGTGCCTTAGCTTCTACGAAAACGAGATCGTGAGTTACGGTGATCTCAATCTTGATACTTCCGCGGAACGCATCCTTGCCGATCTCAACGTAGTCGGGCATTTCGATATCCTTAAGTCCGTCACAATTTGCAAAAGCCTTTTCTCCGATTTTGAGCACGGTGTCGGGGAGCTTAACCGAGATGAGAATATCGCAGCCCTCAAAGGCTCTGTCGGCAACCTCCGTAACGGGAAGCCCTTCAAACTCGGGAGGAATTACAACGTCGGAATCCGTACAGCTGCCTATTCCCACAACGCGATACTGATCCTCTTCACCCGAAAGCTCGTAATCAAGTCCTTCGGAATAAGACGGTCTCTCAAGAAGGGGGAGAACCTCGACCTTGGCGATACCGCACACCTCACACGGGAAAATGACGAGTCCGCTCTCATCGTAGGTCGATTCCCTAAGGACGTATCCCGAGCCCCACGTATGACCGTTATCACATTGATTTTGGGAAGGTGCTTGCGTGTCGGATTGTCCGAGGCTTCCTAAGATCCCCTCAATATCGGAGGCATCGCAGCTTGCAAGCAAGAGCGTCGAGACGATCAGCATAACGACGACTGCAAGTCTGATTATTATTTTTTTCATTTTTATTACCTAGTTTCTTTATTTCGTTGTTTTATTTTACGCTTTATTTACTCCTCGTCGGAGGGGGATTTTGAAGGCTCTTCCGTTGCTTCGGGTGTCTCTGCCGCTTCGGTTGCTTCTTCCGCTTCGGGCTCTTCCGTTGCTTCTTCTGCTTCGGGGGCTTCCGACGCTTCGGCAGGCTCTTCGGCCGCTACGGGAGACTCGGGCTGTGCCTCTGCATTTAATGCAGCGTTTTCTGCCTCAAGCTCTGCAAGATATGCGAGATACTCTCTCTGTGCCTTGGGGTACTTGAAGCCGCGGACGATACCGACGATTCCTACGAAGAGGAAGAACACGTCCGCTACAAGGTAGTAGATCAGTGCCATATAGGTCGTAACGATGGACAGTAAGGCAAGCACCAGCATTGCTATCGAGCAGGGGAGGCTTATCTCGGGCTTCTTTGCCGCAAGGACGGAGAGGACGATGAACACAGCCGTCAATATAGTCGTAGCTCCGCCGTAGTATAGGAACGTGAGAAGTGAAAAATCGGTTAAAATACCGTCCGGATACGTTATAAAGACTATGAGCGAGGTGAGCATAACCAAGACTGCCCATACAAGTCTGAATGCGTTTCCGCTGCTCGGTTTAGTGACGTATACCTTCTCGTCTCCGATCATAACCTTCTTTCTGAACGCGAGCGACGCAAGGAAATCAAAGAGATATATCGAGCCGTAAATGAGTCCGGGGATACCGCCTAAAATCAAAAGCACGATGAACATACCCATGCTGAATTGCTTGGACTTCTTTGCGCCTCTCGGTTCTTTTCTGTTTCGATTGTTTTCTTTTGTTTTCTTCATAATGAAATACTCCGTTTGTTTTATTTTCGCCGCCTCGGCAGCGCTGTTCGCGGGCAAATGCCCAGATGATATTATAGCTTTATATTATTAAAAAATCAAGAATGCTTGCCGAATTGTACCATCGGTATGAATTTTTGTCATATAGTGTACGGCACTGTTTTTTCTTCTTCGGTGCGCGTTTTTTTGCAAAAAATCATTTTTTTAACGCTCCCGAGGGGTGCAGGGCGCAGCCGCGAAAAACCGGAGGAATTATGAGCTTATCATTTTGTGTCAAATCGGAATAAAGCGAAAAATGCAGGAAAATATTGAAAAATGAAAATAAGAGTTTACAAAATCGTCTGTTTTTCGGAGCTTTGCCGTGGGAGATGTTTTGCGTCATTTGCGAGAACCGTGCGTTTTTTTCGTCCTTCCCTCTCGTATATCGGCGATTCGCTTTTCAAAAATTGCTTGCTCGTACCTCCCCCGCTCTGCCGTGTCTGCTCTTGAATTTTCTCTCGGTTGATCATTCTCTTTTTTCAAATACGCCGTCTTTAATATGCGGTTTCTCGTATGCGCCCTTTCGTGCGCTCGGCTTACGTACGCTTCGTATTCGTTTGCCCGTTTTTCTCTACGATATTTTTCTTTACTGCTTATTTTGCACTAGCCTTTTCCTTCGGACTTATCTTTTGCCGCTTATTTTGTGGATTATTAACGAAGGGCGAGGCGGGCGAGGGGCGGTTTTATTGCGAAATTGTGAATTTTGTGATTTTTTTAATTTTTTTCGGGAAAGGTCTAGCAATTTATATGAAAATATGATATAATATACGTTGCGATGCGTGTGTGCGTTAATTTTATAACGATATGAAGGCTTTTTTGCCCGAAGCGACGAAAAAGTTACGGTGAAGCATTCTGCGGTACCCTAACGGCAAATCACGGCGAAGCACTCTGTGATGTCATAACGGCAAATCACGGTAAAGCGTTCTGCGGCGTCCCGACGAAAAGCTACGGTGTACGGACGGCAAAGAGCAGAGCTTCCCTCTCGCATCGAAAATTAAACGGATTTTTCAAAAAACACTTATATTTGGAGGAAACACAAATGAGTAACAAGAAGTACGTCTATCTCTTCTCCGAGGGTAACAAGGACATGCGTAACCTTCTCGGCGGTAAGGGTGCTAACCTTGCGGAAATGACCAACATCGGTCTCCCCGTTCCTCAGGGCTTCACCATCACCACGGAAGCCTGCACCCAGTACTACGAAGACGGCAGACAGATCAACGACTCCATCATGGCTGAGATCATGGAAAACATCACCAAGATGGAAAAAATCACAGGTAAGAAATTCGGCGACCTCGAGAATCCTCTTCTCGTTTCGGTTCGTTCGGGCGCAAGAGCATCGATGCCCGGTATGATGGATACTATCCTTAACCTCGGTCTTAACGAGGACGTAGTTGAGGTTATGGCTAAGAAGTCCGGCAACCCCCGTTGGGCATACGACTGCTACAGAAGATTCATTCAGATGTACTCCGACGTCGTTATGGAGGTCGGCAAAAAATACTTCGAGCAGCTTATCGACGAGATGAAGGAAGCAAAGGGCGTTACACAGGATATCGACCTTACGGCAGAGGATCTCAAGGTGCTTGCTAATCAGTTCAAGGCTGAGTACAAGGCTAAGATCGGTCAGGACTTCCCCTCCGATCCCAAGGAGCAGCTCATCGGCGCTATCAAGGCGGTATT
>CAZXVF010000028.1:0-11675 GCA_964644445.1 uncultured Ruminococcus sp. | reverse complement strand
ATTCGCTTATTATTTGGGATTTTAACGGTACGCTGCTCGATGATGTCGGAGCGGCATTGAATTCGGTGAATGATATGCTCACCCGCAGAGGCAAGGCTTTGATAGACTTGACACAGTACCGTGAATATATAGATGTTCCGATAAGACATTTTTATGAGCAGGTGCTCGATCTTGAAAAAGAGGATTATAATGATATTCTGATCGAGTATCAGCAGGGTTATGAACACCATGTTGAAAACTGCGGACTTACAGATTTCGTGCTCTCGGCACTCAAAAAGGCAAAGGAGCAGGGCATACCGCAGATAGTTTTGTCCTCAAGTGAGCAGAGCCAGCTCGAAAGATTGCTCAAAAGCTATGGCATATATGAGTATTTTGATGCGGTGCTCGGCGCAGATGATATTCTGGCAGGCAGTAAAATAGACCGTGCCGAGCGTTACATAGAAAAACATTGCGTGGATTCAAAACGGGCGGTGGTGATAGGCGACCTTCTGCATGACTGCGATGTGGCACAGGCGATAGGTTCGGAATGTCTGCTTTTGACGAGCGGACATCACGACCGTGCCAGACTTGAAGCTTCATGTGCCCGCGTGGAGGACACACTGGAGAGCTTTATTAACGAAACTTGATTTGCGGTGGTTCGTTTTGCACTCAAAACAGCCGCTTCGACTTGAAGATTTTCAATATATATGGTATTATATTTAACTGCGGGCAAGTTTAACTGCTCGCAGCTATTTATTACCAAAAAACGGGAGAATAAGATGATAACAGTATCAGATCTCAGCTTTAATTTCGGCACACAGACCCTTTTTAAGGGCGTTGATCTCAAGTTCACGCCTGGCAACTGCTACGGTATAATCGGTGCAAACGGAGCAGGTAAATCCACATTTTTGAAGATACTCTGCGGCGAGCTTGAACCCTCGCACGGTGCGGTCATAATTCCGTCCACAGTCAGAATGTCGGTTCTCCGTCAGGATCACTACGCCTTTGACGAATACACCGTGCTTGACACCGTAATAATGGGCAACCGCCGTCTTTACGATATAATGAAAGAGAAGGACGCACTCTATGACAAACCCGATTTCAGCGAGGAGGACGGGATGCGTGCCGCCGTGCTTGAGGAGGAGTTTGCCGAGCTTGACGGTTGGGAAGCGGAATCCGATGCATCAAAGCTCATTCAGGGCTTGGGACTTGAGGAGAGCGTACTTTATGAAAAGATGTCATCCCTTTCGGGTTCTCAAAAGGTCAAGGTGCTTCTTGCACAGGCTCTTTTCGGCAATCCCGATATTATTTTGCTCGATGAGCCGACCAACGACCTCGACATTGCCGCAGTCAAGTGGCTTGAGGACTTTTTGAGCGAGTATTTCGGTACGGTTATAGTCGTTTCCCATGACCGCCATTTCCTCAACAATGTCTGCACGAGAATAGTCGATATAGACTACTCGGAGATAAAGATGTATGTCGGCAACTATGAGTTCTGGTATGAATCGAGCCAACTTATTCAAAAGCTTATCAAACAACAGAACAAGAAGAACGAGGAAAAGGCAAAGGAACTTCAGGCGTTCATTGCCCGTTTCTCTGCGAATAAATCAAAGTCCCGTCAGGCAACCTCAAGAAAGAAGCTGCTCGATAAGCTGACAATTGAAGAACTCCCCGCATCAAGCCGTCGCTATCCGTTTGTTGGCTTTGATATGGACAGAGAGGTTGGCAAGGATATACTCACCGTTGAAGGCCTTACCAAAGAGGTTGACGGCGTAAAGCTCCTCAATAATGTCAGCTTCACCGTGCATAAGAATGATAAAATTGCCTTTGTTGCCAAGAGCGAGCAGGCTATAACTCTGCTCTTCAAAATCCTCATGGAGGAGGAAACACCGGACAGCGGCAGCTTTAAGTGGGGTCTGAGCACTTCACGCTCGTATTTCCCTGCCGACAATTCAGCATTTTTCAACACGGATTTGAACCTTATTGACTGGATGCGTCAGTATTCAAAGGATCAGACCGAAACTTATATCAGAGGCTTCCTCGGTCGTATGCTCTTCTCGGGCGATGCGGTTCAAAAGCCTGTCAATGTCCTTTCGGGCGGCGAGAAAGTCAGGTGTATGCTCTCGAGAATGATGCTTTTCGGCTCGAATGTTCTCATTCTCGATCAGCCCACAAACCACCTCGATCTTGAGTCGATAACCGCAGTCAACAACGGACTTTCGGATTTCAAGGGCAATGTTCTTTTCTGCTCGCACGACTATGAGATAGTAAATACCGTTGCCAACAGAATAATTGAAATATGCGATGACGGCATAATAGACCATTCCGGCAACTACGATGAATTTGTTGAGTTTAAGCAGAGCAGGGGAATGTCGGTCACAACGCTGTGAGTTGATATATTTATTGCAGTGTGATATAATATTCCTGTTAAATTACATCGGGGAGGACAGTAAAAATGAACAACAGCAAAACTGTCAAAACCGCAAGCAGCGAGCGCAGTGTGCTTATATATCTGATAACCTGTGCCATCGTTGCCGTGCAGCCCTTGCTGGATATACTTTCGTCGGTGATGATAAATCTCGGCAAGTCAAATTATATCAGCGTTTCGGGCGTAGTAAGAGCACTTATTATAATCGCCGTTTCGGTCTTTACTCTCGGCTTTTATAACGGTAAATACAGCCGTGCTTTCAAAGTATACAATGTAATTGCGGCGGCTTATTTCGTTGTTATGTGCCTGATGGGTGCGGTCAAGGGCGATCATGTGGCGTTTTTCTATATCGTCGGACTTATGGCAGACACATATTTCTTCGCATTTATGTTTATGCTCATTTTTGAGACTGCCCAGACAGTCGGCCGCAGGGTTCACCCGATAGTCATAGCAATTACGGCTGCGGTTTACGCACTGACAATAGTTATAAATTATGTGTTTAAAAAGACGGATTTCCGTTATTCAACCTCGTTTTCGGTAGTGCTTGCTCTGCTCATTCCCGTAGCACTTGCATTTTTGGTCTCGCATATCGGCAGAGAAAACAGTGACGACGATTTCGCAGAGCCTACGGCTTTGTCGTGGCTTTTGCCGGTAGTCGGCATAGCATTGCTTCTCTGCGGTGCTGTGATGTCGGATTCAAAACCCGTGTTGTTTGTCAGCGTTATTTTCTCGGCAGGACTGTTCATTTGGACTTTTCTTTCGTGGAGAGATGGCAGGCTTGAAAACCGACCGCCTATGTTCAAGGCGTTTATTTCGAGTGCGCTCTTCTGCGTGCTTGTGTTGGCACTTTTGCCGCTGTCGCCCGTAAAGAGTAGCTTTGACGGCACATTCAGCTTCAGAGATATGCTTTACACCTATAACGGGCCGCAGATAGCACCGAGCGAGCAGGGGGATGCCGAACCTGTTTTCGGTGACGAGGATGACGAGGGCAGCGACAGTGATTATGTCCCGAACCTCGACTCCGGATATGTTCCCGGAAGTGACAAAAAAGACGACGACAAAGATAAAGACAAAAATACGAGTGCAAAGGCGGACTCAACAGTTGGTGGCGGCTCAACGGAAGACTCGGGTACTCAGCCGGATTCCGAGCCTGCCGGCGACGAGAGCACGAGCGATGAAAGCTCCACGGATGAATCAACGGATGCCACGGAGACTACCAAATGGTGGCAGACAAAGCCGAATCAGTCGGATGTCGAGAGCATACTCTCTCAGATTTCGCAGTATATTCCGTCTTTGCCAAGCTCAAGCACAACTTCTCCGTCAACAAAACCTGCTCCCGATACCGAAGAACCCGGTACTGTAGCACCGCCCGAGACCGATGCTCCCGAGCAGGGCGGAGGAGAGACACCTGCCGCCGCAATAGGCATGGGCGCACTCAGAAGTCCTGCATTGCCGACAGTCGGTGCAATAAACATAGACAGAACGGTTTACTATGCAAAGCAATTTACTTCCTCGGGACTTCAGTCCAAGCTTTTCGGCTTGAAGTATACAGCTCTTTTTGACACTACCGATACTGTCAAAGCGGCAGCCCGTGTTCATTGTGATCCGATAACCGTGCTGTTTAATTACGGAATACTCGGCTTTATTGTCTATATTTTGCCTGCCGCATTCATTTTTCTCAAGCTCATTGCTTTTATTTTGGGTAACCTCGGTACGATATTCCGCTCGGCAGGATGTGCCGTTTATATGTTTGCAAGTGTCGTCATACTCATTCTCTCGGCACTTGACGGAGACATTCTGGCGTTTTCTGCAGTCGGCGGTATGGCTTCGGTCATTTTGGCGAATGCCCTGTCGATATGTGAGGACACCCGTGAGCGCATGAAAAACGATAAACAAAGCTGATAAATATGAGTCAATCTGCGTTTCGATTTTTCGGAACGCTTTTTGATTTTTTGTTGCAATTCTCGACTTTTATCCGCATATTGTTTCTTTTAACCGAAAGATTTTTTATAAAACTTCGCATTTCAACAAAATTTATTGAATCACAATTGTACTATTTACTTTTATATTTAATAGTGTGTATAATGTGAACATTAAAAATCAGCGAGCTGCCGCTTTAAATGGCAAAAGCGATTTTTGAATCAACTGCAATTTATTCCTGCATTTTGCAGGGGAAGGATGATATTCGATGGAAAATCTGGGTTATTACAACGGAAAATTCGGCCCTCTTGAGGAAATGATGGTTCCGATGAACGACAGAGTGTGCTATTTCGGTGATGGCGTATATGACGCAACCTACAGCCGTAACGGTGTGATTTTTGCACTTGATGAGCACATCGACCGTTTCTTCAACAGTGCAGGTCTGCTCCGTATTGAGCTTCCCTGCACCAAGGACGAGATGAAAGACATCCTCAATGATATGGTGAGCCGAGTTGATTCGGGCAACAATTTTGTCTATTGGCAGGCGACCAGAGGCACAGGCATACGCAATCACGCTTTCCCCACAGAGGGCAAGGCAAATATTTGGGTCACGATAAAGCCTGCCGAGGTTCAGGATCTCTCCAGGAAAATCAAGCTTATAACCCTTGAGGATACAAGATTTCTCCATTGCAATATAAAGACCCTCAACCTTATCCCGAGCGTTATGGCGGCTCAGAAAACCGCCGAAGCAGGTTGTGATGAGAGCGTTTTTCACCGTGGCGACAGAGTTACCGAGTGCGCTCACAGCAATGTACATATCATAAAGGACGGAGTGTTCAAGACCGCTCCTACAGATCATTATATCCTCCCCGGTATTGCGAGAGCGCACCTTATAAGGGCGTGCAAGGCTAACAATATCCCTGTCGATGAGACTCCGTTCACTGTATCCGAGCTTATGGATGCAGACGAGGTCATCGTGTCCTCCTCGGGCTCGTTCTGCCTTGTCGCAAATGAAATCGACGGCAAACCTGTCGGCGGTAAGGCTACCGAGCTTATCGACATTCTCCAAAAATACCTTGTCAAAGAGTTTATAGACGCAACTACCGTCTGAGGGGGAGAGTACTGTGACACAAAAGGAGCTTACCCTTTTAAATCTCGGAGACAGCCTTGATAATATTTCAAACATCGACCCGAGAGGTTATGGCGTGTGCCGTATTCTCTATCCTGCTGCACGCAGTTTTACGGGCAAACCGCTGTCGGTGAACGCCGCACAAAAGCTTTGTCAAACCGTCAAAGAGGGCGACCTCGTGTATATTATGACGGGATTTGTCCTGCCGCCTCATGCAAGTGCCGAGACGGATGGCGTAATAAGCTCCGTTCTGCTTGCACGGGCACTCGTCATAGCTTTCGGCGCAAAGCCTGTCATAGTCTGTCAGCATGAGAATATCCCTGCCGTCAAAGCTATGGCGGCGGTTGTGGGTCTGCATCTGTATGAAACTGTGGAAGAAGTTAAAAAGTACCCTATATCAATGGCTGTTTTACCGTTTACCAAGGACAAAGCGGAGGCAGAAAGCTGCGCCGATGAAATTTTGTCTCACGGTACGCCCTCTGCGGTGATAAGCATAGAGGCACCGGGCGAAAATTCGATCGGTAGATACCACAATGCAAAAGGTTTTGATGTCACAGACCTTGAGGCAAAGATGGATGTCCTTTTTGAAAAGCTTCAGACTATGGGTGTGACGAATATCGCAATAGGCGATCTCGGCAACGAAATAGGTATGGGCACTATTTCCGATCAGCTTGATAAATTTATTCCGTATGCAGCATCGGGCGAGTGTAGCTGCGGATGTGGCGGCGGTATAGCCGTGAGGACAAAAACGGATAATATAATCACAGCAACCGTCTCCGATTGGGGATGCTATGCCATGATAGCCGCTCTCGCTTATCTTAAAAATAATATTGAGATCATGCACACCGCCGAGCTTGAGGGCGAGGTGATGACATCGGCAGCAAGAAACGGTATGATAGATATGTACGGCTGGTGCATCCCTGCCATTGACGGCTTCGGCAAGAGCATGAATATGACTGTTGTCAACCTCATGCGTGAATGTGTCGGCTACGCTTTGGGACTTGAGGACACCTGTAAGAGTTGGTTTGACAGGGTTATTGATAAAGGATTTTTCAACGAATAGACAAAAAGGGGCAAAGGCTATGAACGAACCGCTGTTTCTTTATGCAGGAGATTCGGCAGTAAATGTTGAATTCGGCAAGACTATAGACCCCGAGATAAACAAAAAAATACGCAGCCTGTCTGACTCTTTGAGCCGCAAGCCGATAAAGGGCGTGACGGAATGTATTCCCACCTTCCGCTCCCTGCTTGTCTGCTACGATCCTTTGCAGACGGGTGGCGAAGCTTTGATAAGAAAGTTCAAACGGCGAATAGCGTCACTTTCTTTGAACTCCTCGGAGAAAAAGAGAGTGTTTCATATACCCGTATGCTATGGCGGCGAGTTCGGCGAGGATATAGCCTTTGTTGCTTCCCATGCAGGACTGAGTGAAAAAGAGGTCGTGGATATTCACACCGGCAGAGATTATCTCATCTTTATGCTCGGATTTATGCCGGGATTTGCATATCTCGGTGATATGGATGAGCGGCTGTATACGCCGAGACTCTCTGACCCGAGAACGAGTATACCGGCAGGCTCTGTCGGCATAGGCGGCGAACAGACCGGTATATATCCGCTCTCTTCTCCCGGCGGCTGGCAGCTTATCGGCAGAACTCCCGTCAAACCCTATGACCCGACAAGGGAAGATCCGATACTGTATAAGGCAGGGGACTATATCAGGTTCTTCGCAGTTGATGCAGAGGAATACCGCCGCATAGAGGCTCAGGTGTCCCATGGCGAATATAAGTGTAAAATTACCGAGGGGGATGAGTGATATGAGTATGCACATACTTTCTTCGGGTATGCTCACCACTGTTCAGGATCTCGGCAGGAGAGGGTATATGGCATCGGGATTCTCCCAAAGCGGTGCTATGGACGTATTTTCGGCAAGACTTGCGAATATATTGCTCGACAATAGCGAGACGGACGGCGTGCTTGAAATGACCGTTACGGGTGTCAGGGCGTATTTCGATGAGGATAATGTAATCGCACTCACAGGTGCCGAATTTGAGCCGACAGTAACCTGCTCGGACAGCGGCGAGAAGATAAAAATACCGCTCAATACCGCCGTGTTTATCAAAAAAGGTGATGTGCTCGATTGCGGTACGGCAAAAAGCGGAATGAGAGGTTATCTTGCCGTGGCAGGTGGTTTTGATATTGCACCAGTCATGGGCAGTATGTCAACAAACCTCAAATGCAGAATAGGCGGTTTTGAGGGCAGAAAGCTCAAGTCCGGTGATACTTTGCCGCTGCGTATGCCTCAGAGCAAGCTGTACGGAATGTCCGCACGAAGCGAAGAAATACAAAGACATACAGGCACTCTGACAGTTCATGTGATTCCCGGGCCGCAGGATGATTATTTTTCACAAATCGGCAAAAATATATTCTATTCCGAGCTTTACACAGTCACGGGCGACTCCGACAGAATGGGCATAAAGCTTGACGGCGCACCTGTCGAGAGCGTTTCGGGCGTTGATATTATATCGGACGGTATAGCCGCAGGCTCGATTCAGATACCGTCCTCCGGCAAGCCGATAATTATGCTTGCAGACCGTCAGACAACGGGCGGCTATGCCAAGATAGCCACGGTGATTTCGGCTGACCTGCCCATGCTCGCTCAGCTTCGTCCCGGCGACAGTCTGCGTTTTGAACAGACAGACCTTAAATATGCAAAAAAGCGGATCGAGCAGGAAAACAGGCTGCTCAAAAAATTGCAGTACAGAATACTCAGAGCCGATACTGCGATAAAATCACTTTGAGGAGGAGTATAAGTGGATTATTCTTCTATGAATCCGAGGCAGGTAAGACAGCTCATCAGACAGGGCGAGATAACCCGGAACACCTCGGGAATGTGCGGCGGTTACGCACAGGCGAATCTCTGCGTGCTTCCGAAAGACCTCGCTTATGACTTTCTGCTTTTCGCACAGCGCAACCCGAGACCGTGTCCTATACTTGAGGTGAGCGATGTTGGTTCACGATTCTTGAAAAAAATCGCTCCGGGTGCTGATATAGCAAACGATATTCCAAAGTACAGAGTCTATGAAAACGGCGTTATGACAGGCGAATACACAAGCGTCGAGCATCTGTGGAGAGACGATTTTGTGAGCTTTCTCATCGGATGCAGCTTCTCTTTCGAGTCGGAGCTTATCGCCGCAAATGTCCCGATAAGGCATATTGAACAGGGCAGGAATGTGCCGATGTATCTTACAAATATCGAGTGCGAGCCGGCAGGAATTTTCCACGGAAAAATGGTTGTCAGTATGCGCCCGATGCCCTATGATAAAATAGTCACCGCCGTTGCCGCAACTGCGGCAATGCCCAGGGTTCACGGTGCTCCAATACATATTGGAGACCCGTCGGTTATAGGTATCGAGGATATTTCAAAACCCGATTTCGGTGATGCGGTCACGGTAAACGACGGCGAAGTGCCTGTGTTCTGGCCGTGCGGCGTAACTCCGCAGTCAGCGTTGATGAGCACTAAGCCGCCAATAGCTATAACCCATTCTCCCGGGCATATGCTCATAATCGATATAAAAAATGTTGAGCTTAAATATTGACTAAGGTGAACAGAATGAATAAAATAGATTTAAACTGTGACCTCGGTGAGAGCTTCGGCAATTATAAGCTGGGACTTGACGATGAGGTTATAAAATATATCTCGTCTGCGAATATCGCCTGCGGCTTTCACGCATCCGATCCGCTTGTTATGCAAAAAACAGTGGCGCTCGCCAAGGCAAACGGAGTTTCGGTCGGCGCACATCCGGGTTTTCAGGATCTTGTCGGCTTCGGCAGAAGAAATATCAACATTTCCGCCGAGGAAGCAAAGGCGATCGTGCAGTATCAGATAGGCGCACTTTCCGCCTTCTGCTCTGCGGCAGGATGCAGACTGTGCCATGTTAAACCCCACGGCGCACTTTATAATATGGCAGGCAAGGACGAAAAGCTCGCACTTGCTGTCTGTGAGGCTGTTTATGAGGTCGATCCCGAACTGATTCTTCTGTGTCTTTCTGGCAGTAAGATGGTGTGGGCGGCAAAGCAGGTGGGCTTGAGAGCGGCAAGTGAGGTCTTTGCGGACAGAGCCTATGAGGATGACGGCTCGCTTGTTGCAAGGGGCAAGCCGGGTGCTGTGATAACCGATGAGGATGAGGCGGTCAGCCGAGTTATCGGTATGGTTAAAAACGGCACGGTGCAGTCCGTAAACGGCAAGACCGTTGAACTCCAACCCGATTCGGTCTGCCTGCACGGTGACGGAATAAAGGCAGTCGAGTTTGCAAGGCGTATCAAAGAAGAGCTTTATGCTAACGGCATAGAAACAGTGCCGCTCAACGATATAGTTTGACTTTCGGAAAGGAAGGACAAAGGTGCAATATCATCGCATTTACGCAAAAATCGATATTGATGCAATAATCCATAATTTAAGCGAGTGTCGCCGCCGCATACCAGAGGGCACAAAGGTGCTGTGCGTTATCAAGGCGGACGGCTACGGCCACGGAGCGGTCGAGCTTGCACATCAGCTTGAAGATAAAGCGGATTATTTCGGTGTTGCAGTTATAGAGGAAGCGGTGGAGCTGCGCAAAGCGGGGATAGATAATCCTATCCTCATTCTCGGCTACACTTCGCCCTCACAGGACGATCTCCTTATAAATTACGGTATAACTCAAAATATCTATACCTATGAAATGGCAAAACGCCTGTCGGACAGAGCGGTTGAGCTTGAGAAAACAGTCAACTGCCACATAGGACTTGACACTGGTATGTCGAGAGTCGGGTTCTGTGATAACGATGAAAGCGTAGAGATAATCAAGAAAATATCCGCCTTGCCCAATCTTACAATAGAGGGGATATTCAGTCACTATGCCCGTGCGGATGAAAAGAATAAAACTACCGCACTGCTCCAGAGCGAGCGGTTCGATCTTTTTGTTGATAAGCTCGAAAAAGCAGGCGTGAACATCCCGATCAAGCATCTGAGCAATTCTGCGGCGGTAGAAGAGCTTGAAAAGCACTATGATATGGTGCGATTCGGTATTTCGCTTTACGGACTTTATCCCTCCGATGAGGTCGATAAGTCGAGCGTTGACCTTGTGCCGGCAATGGAGCTTAGGACGAAGATAGTCAATATCAAAACAGTTCCCGAGGGATGCGGAGTCAGCTACGGGCATACATTTATCACCCGAAGAACCACACGCATTGCAACCGTTCCCGTAGGCTATGCCGACGGCTACCCGAGAGCACTTTCCTCCAAGGGCAGGGTTATAATCAACGGTCAGTATGCCCCGATAATCGGAAGAGTCTGCATGGATCAGTTTATGGTGGATGTGACCGATGTAAGCGGTGATATAAATATCGAAGATGAAGTCATACTCATGGGTACTGACGGCGGCTGTACGATAAGTGCCGAGGAGATAGGAAATATGTCGGAGAGCTTCAATTATGAGTTTGTCTGCAATGTTGCGAGGCGAGTGCCCAGAGTTTATTTCAAGTCCGGCAAGCCGTACAGAGAAGTTTCCTATATCATGAACAGAGAATAAATTGTGCCTGCAATGTCCGGAGGATGTTGCAGGCTTTCGATTTGTGTTGACAATTTATGCCGCCGCAATTTATAATAGGGGAGAAAGGGGTGCTGTTATGTCAAACCAAACCAAACAATCGGGATTTAAGGGCTATGCGGCGATGTGGATAGCTATAATTGCGGCCTATGCCGTGTGGATGATAGCTTTCATGAAAAAGATAATCCTTGAAAACTACGCAACCGTAGAGCAGAGAACGGTTGACGGCATAACTCATGCAAATATCAGCGGTATGCTCGGCAGAGAGTGGCTCTATCCCATCTGGGTCATTGTCTCGTGCGTGTGCCTTGCGCTGTTTATTGTCTACATAAAGGTGTTGCTCTATGGCAAAGAGCCGGGCAGAGCGGCAAAGATATTCTGCCTTGTCGGAGCGATTTTCGGCTGTGTATATGTTACATGGTACGGCTTTTTCGGCGAACAGCCGTTTATTGAAAAGGTGAAATTCATAACCGCCAGCATGATAGGACTTGACTATCCGTGGCACTTCAAAGGTTGGGGCGTTTTTGCATCCGCTACGATTTTCACCAATACCCTGTATGCTTATCGTAAGTATAATTATCACAGCCGCCTCGGCGTAGTTGAACAAGTCCATAAAAAACGGACAATGGAAAAAAA
>CAZXVF010000027.1:0-14421 GCA_964644445.1 uncultured Ruminococcus sp. | reverse complement strand
GCACATTTAGTGCTTTTTTCTTTTCTCTCAGTTGTTCAATTTTCAATGATCAATAACCGACGCAACTCATTCCGAATCACAATCGGCTTGTCTATTATACATCAATTTTCTTCACTTGTCAAGCCTTTTTTAAAAGTTTTTTAAAATTTTTTATTTTTCTTATTTTTGCAAGTTTTTGAGGTAAAATCCGCCTCCGAAAGCTGCGGTATATACGCACGAGCATGCCCGATTCGGCGCACTGCAATCGGATTTTACCTTGTCGGCTTGCGTTTTTATCGCTTTTACAAAAATCGGTAGAGTTTTTACGGAAAATGCGGAACGATCTCGAGGCTCTTTATATATTATAATAATAAATGTAGCGTTTTTCGTCGGCCGGATAAAATCGAGAGACGGAATGCAGGCGAAAAGCATGATGCGGCGGAGGCGGCGAGACCGAAAAAGGCGAGAAGGCAAAAACGGGACGGAAAATGCGGGCGGATTCAGGCGGCGCGGAGCAAAATATTAAAAACGATATTTTTTTACAAAATATATTGACAAACAACTTATGCTATGCTATACTCTTTTTCGCAAAATATAAATCATCTTTTACAAGGAAGGATCTTTCGTATGATACTCTACGAAGAACTGTATTTTGAAATTACGCTCACCGGCAAGAAAAGCGACCTTAAAAGATTCGTGAGCTATATAAAAAGCGGCGAGCTTGACGATTTCTTTGAGGTTACTAACGACTATATAAATTACGACGACGGCTTCGACACAGCCGGCGCAGACGAAAAAAGCAGCATCGTTCTCTCAAACGATGATTACGGAATTGAAATTGACGAGTTCGATACTGACGAATTCTTGGAAATATTCTGCAAGGCAGCAAAGGATCTCGACGTGCGCGGGCATCTGTACGATATAGACGACGAGGAGTACAGATTCATCTCGGAGATCGGCGACAGCTACTACCTTAACGCACGCAATATTTTCATCGACGACGAGGAAGAAGAATAATTTTTTTCTTGTACCAGATAGATTTCGTGCGCAATTTGTAAACTATTATTAGCAATTACCATGATTTATGGTGTTAAAAAGGCTACCGACGGTAGCCTTTTGCTTTTTGTTTTTCGAAACGATTGACGGCGGAAGAGTCGGATTTTGCACGCCGAGTGCCGATCTCAACCGTCGGCTTCATTTCTCCGAGAGAGGATCAAAGAGTGATGAAAGCGCATGCGCCTGCGGGAATATCGTAATTACCTGCGGAGATCATCTCACCGGAAAGGTCGGGAAGCGAATTATCTTCTCCGAGCGTGAGAGGACGGTCACCGAGATACATTACGCGAGATCGAACGTCGCCCCTGCCGGAGAGAAGATATACCGTACCGTCCGTCGGGAGGGTTACGCTTACGGGATCGGTGAGAGAATTATTGATGATAAGATAGGTGACGCCTTCCTTGCCGTCGGCGCGGGAGTGACAATAAACGTGCATTCCTTCGGGGGCGTTCGCCTCGTACGCGGTATTCCCCATCAGCCTGTTCCAGAGGAGAACGGCAAAGTAGTTCGGGCGAGGATCAAAGGTGCTGTGACGGAGGAAGCCGTAATCGGACGAAGCGAGAGTGTTATGGAAGATGACGCCGTCCGTCAGGGTTACGAAGCTGCCAAGCTCGTTCAGCGTTCTGAAAACGTCAAGATAGGTTGACGCCCAAGTATCTCCGCCTCCGCCTGCGTCTCCGGATTCCGTTACCCACATCTCTCCCTCGGGAACGTACTTATCTCTGCCGGGAATATTGGCGCGGCAGTTATCGGCGGCAACGGCAAGATATCTATCGGTATGTGCCAAGGATGCATCCCAGTGTCCCTCGGGCATAACAGACGCCAGACGCTCGGAGATCCCGTTATAATAGTGATAGCTGAAAACGTCCAGAGGAACGCGAGAGTTGCGCATAAGATCGTCGGTCGTTAGCACCTTACCGAGCATACTGCCTATTCCTGCACCGATTTTATCGGAATCCTTCTCTTCGGATGCGGCGCCGCCCGTGGTACAGGGGCCGACTATAAGGCAGCTCGGATAATGCTCCTTTACCCACGCATTTACGGCGTCCTGATCGCGCACGAAGTCCTCTGCCGTATAGCCGAGAGGCGCGCCGGAGACCATTAGCATATTCGGCTCGTTCATAAACTCTATGGCGTCTATATCAACACCGTGCTCGTGCGAGAGGTTAAAGAGCTTTTCCGTTTGCTTGAGGCTTATCGGGCCGGTGCCGTCGTGGTCACCCTGACAGTTGCTTACGGAGACGAGAAGCTTTGCGCCTACTGCCTTTACGAAATCGAGAACTCCTATCCACTGGTCGCGCGTAAGGACGCTCTGATATCCTGCGGGAGCGATCCCGCCCGTCGAGCCGTCAAAGTCATAGTAGGTCTTGGTTGCCCAAGTACCCGATACTCTCACCCAAGCAGGTCCAAGCTCGCGAGAGAGCGAACGAAGCTTTTCGTTATAGAGGTCTATCGGCGGATAATACTGCATAAGTCCTGCAAGAGCGGTGTGATCGGTGAAACTGTCTATTTTCGGAAACTGCTCCGTGCCTGCTATCTGCGCGTCGGTATAAGCCTTCCAGAAGGTGCCACCCGTTACCTCGGTCATCTCTATATTGTAGGACATAAGACGCGGGTTGTAGGTGCGAAGCTTTCTTTGTCCGTTTGCTTTAAGTTTGAATGCTGCTGACATTTTTCTCTCCTTTTTTATAAATGGTTTTTCGTAGTTTTTTGTTTTTTCTGCAAAAATATACTTTTTTGCTAAGTTTAGTTGTCATAATCGGCGGTTTTTATCATTTTATTCATAAGGTCTGCCATCTCGGATATATTGCGCGCAAAGCTTGTATGTACCCAATAAAGTATGACTCCGATAAAGCCGCTGACGTTAAATAGGAGCAGCTCGGGATCGTTTGAGCCGTACACTGCCTTTATATGCCTTTCGTGCCTTTTCCAATCATTCAGGTAGGCTACCGTGCGCTCCATAAAGAGTCCCATATTATTCGTTCTGCAAAGTGCGGTAAAGAAATCGCGCTCCTCTAATACGTACTCCAAGGTCTCGTAAAATCCCGTATGTCCCGTTTTGGATTTGTAGTATCCGCTGCCCTTAAGCTTATGGTCGATGGCGGCGACGAGACAATCCTGCTTCGTTTCATAGAGGCGGTAAAAAATACGGCGCGTTATTCCCGCCCTCTCGCAGATCTCCACCACTGATATTTTGTCAAGGTCGCGCTCCTCGAGCAGCTTTATAAGTGCCTTTTCCAAGGCAAGCTGCTGGCGCACCGTTTTTTCGGTTATACAGTTACGGTACATTCTTCTTCCCCGTTTCTCAAGGTACATTTGTACCCTCAGTGATATTAAAATCGGCAAATGCTCGACGTTTATTCGTTATTGCCGTTCCTTTGCCGTGTTTTTTGATTTCGCTTATTTTTTCGGTCTGTGATTTGATTTATCCTTTCAAGTCAAGACCTTTTTTCTTTTTAAGAGAACCCACTCCCGAAAGAGTGGGTTCCGACGGCACATCGCCGTGAATTTTATCTATTACTCGATCGTTATCGTATTGATTTCGGGAGTAATGGGATCTGCTTCTCCTGCTTCACCTGCATGACGAGCATCAAGCTCTGCCGTCATGGTAGCAAGAGTCTTCTTATCAAGGTTGTAGATAAGTCCGATACCTATGAACATGCAAATTGCGCTGAAGAGGTAAAGTCCCGCAACAAGCCAGCAGGAAGCCTTAGCAACCTCAAAGGTCTGTTCTGTAACGTCAAGCTTGGAATTGTAACCGAGAACGCCGAGAAGAGCAAGAACTATAGAAGGACCTATACCCTGAGCAAGCTTTCTGAAGAAGGAGTGAAGCGAATAAACCGTGCCCTCTTCTCTTCTGCCTGTCTTCCACTCGTTGTAGTCGATAGCGTCTGCCATCATTGCCCAAGATACACAGGAGCTAACGCCCATACCGAGACCGAATACGCACGCTGCGATAAGGAAGAAGATCATAGCCATGTTCTGAGGAACTACGGGGAAGATGAACATAAGGAGACCGCCAACCATTGAAATGATCGCGCCCACTGTTGTGGATTCCTTCTTACCGAACTTATTAACTATATTCTTAATGAAGGGCATGAGAAGGAACATTGGAAGATATGCAAGCATGGTAATAACGCCCGAAAGCTGAGCCTGCTTGAAGTAGATTGCGAATACGATAGACGTTGCGGTAGATGCGGACTGCATACCGAGGAACATACCCATAGCGGAGAGCGTCGCACCGACTGCGGGACGGTTTTTCAAGAAGTTAACAAATGCCTTGAAGATGTTAAACTTTTCTCCGCCTTCTGATGTCTTTACGGAATACTCGTCAACACGGAAGGTAGTATTCTTGAGCATAAATGCGAATGTAATGAAAGCTATGATGCCCATTACAAGAGCTGCTGCGAATACTGTTGTTCCCTTAAGAGTCTGACCGAGAAGCTCGCCGTTTTCATCATAAACGTCCTGCCAGATAAGCATAGGAAGAACGATACCGGGGATCATTCCTGCGAACATAGCACCGATGGATCTCCACGTGGAAAGCTGTGTGCGCTCGCCGGGATCTTCGGTAATAAGGGAAAGCATTGAGCCGTAAGGAACGTTTGCCATAGTGTAAGCCGCATCCCAGATCATGTAACCGAGGACAAAGAGAATAGCCTTAACTACTGTAGGAGCGCCGGGGAAAGGAAGGAATACTGCCGCACCGCCAAAGATAAGACCGCACGCGCCGATTCCTATGTAGGTCTTGAATTTGCCGTGCTTGTACTTTCTCTTATCGGAGTCGATCATGATACCTACGAGCGGATCGTTGATAGCATCCCATACCTGAACGATGAGAAGGAGGATCGAAAGAAGTCCTGTTTCCATCATCATATAGATGAGCCAGAAGGTCTGAACAGTACTCTTAAGACCAAAGCTCATGTTACAGCCGAAGTCACCTGCAGCATAAGCAAGCTTGTCGCGGATACCGAATTTCGGGTAACCCTTCGCATCAAGCTGTGGAGCTTTTTTTGCTTTTTTCATAGTGTTTTTACCTCTTTTTTGTCTTTTTCGGCGTTTCGATTAAAAAAAGCAATCTAGTTCCTTTGGGTTGCGCTTTCGTAAATTTTAGTTTAGAGGCTGCATTCCTTGGTATAGCTTGCTCTTTTAAATTGATATCTACCATAAATACTATACAATACGTTAACAGTTTTGTCAATCTTTTTCAACAATTGTTAACAATTTATTCATATATTATTGGCGATTTCAACAATTTTTTTATTCGGTTTTGGTTTTTTAGGTACATTTGCACTAAAATTGTACCGATTTCTCAAATTTGTACATTTTTCAGTGATATCCGACTCTTATTCGTAAAGAAAATCTTACCTAAATCGGAACGTGTAAGGAATTTTTTCGCATTTTTTGCGATTGATATCATAATTTATGCACGTAAACCTTAGTAAAGTCCTTCGCTATGGAAATAAGGCGCTTCATGGGAAGCGTAAGAACCTTGTCGGGCGTCACGGAAACGCATATATTGCGGGCAACGGTGGGAGATATCGGAACTATACGGACATTATCGCGTTTAACCGTTATAGTGAGGGCTGAGAGCATGCTTATACCGAGGTTATGCTCTACCATAGATATAATAGCGGGATCGTCTACGTAGGTCGGGGTAACGAAGGGGTGAACCTTATACTTCGTGAACACCTCGGAGATATCGTCGTCGTAGCCGAGACCGGGCATAAGGAACTTAGTGCCGTTAAAATGCTGTATCGGGAAGACGTCGTCGGAAACGGGATAATCCTTCGGAAGAATCGCGTAGTAGCGGTCGAGCATAAGAGGCGTCCAACGGAAATCGTAACGGACGTTTTTAGTACCGAAGCAGATATCGTATTTACCGTCGCTGAGACCGCCGTACAGCTCGTCAACCGTACCCATCTGAATATTCAAGGTTACGTCCGGAAACTCCGCGTTAAATCGCTCGGCAATAGCGGGTAAAATACTGGCGGCAAGGCTCGAGAACGCGCCGATACGAATGACGTTATCACCGTATGATTTTACAAGCTCTATCTCGTTGAGAAGTGCCTCCTCGCAGCCGACCAACTCTCTTATACGGGGGATTATCCTCTCTCCTCCGGGCGTCAGCTTTACTCCCCAATAGCCGCGCTGAAGAATGGGAAAGCCAAGCTCGTCCTCGAGTGCGTTCATCATATGAGTAAGTCCCGATTGCGTATATCCGAGCTTGCTTGCCGCGGCTGAAAAGCTGCCCATGTCCACGGCTGCAAGCAATGCCTTATACTTTGAAATATTCATATTTTTCTCCGTTTTTGTAAACTTTTGTTTTCGTATTCTTGCTTTTTTCGGTTTATTAATTGAGTGCTTTGCTTTTTATCAAAAAGCGCTTTTGCGTTTATTGTGCCATATTCGTGCGTTTTTTCAAGAAGCTGTAAGCGACTGAAATTTGCGTGCCGTGTACGGACTAGATTTTATCGAGATAGCCTTTTTTGTAAAGCAGCTCGGCAATAAGAACCGCTCCGCCTGCCGCTCCGCGCAGGGTGTTATGAGCGAGGGCAACGAGCTTATAGTCAAACAGACGATCCTCACGCAGTCTGCCGACGGATATTCCCATTCCGCCGTAAATATCGCGGTCAAGCTTCGTTTGCGGACGGTCGTTTTCTTCGAAATAGGTTATAAAGTGCTCGGGGGCGGAGGGAAGGTGCAGAGCCTGCGGTTCACCGTAAAAATCTTTCATATCCTTTATGATCTGCTCGCGCTCGGGCTTATTCTCAAAGCTTACGAAGAGTGCCGCCATATGTCCGTCGGTTATCGGAACGCGAAGGCACTGTGCGGTTATGAGAGGCTCGCTCGCGGGGGCGATTTTTCCGTTCTCGACGCTTCCCCATATTTTCAGAGGCTCAAGCTCGCTCTTTTCCTCCTCGCCGCCGATATACGGAATGAGGTTATCCTTCATTTGCGGCCACTGCTCGAACGTTTTTCCCGCACCGCTTATTGCCTGATAGGTGGTTACCGCAACGCTCTTTATTCCGTACTTGAGCAGGGGAGTGAGTGCGGCAACGTAGCCCTGTATCGAGCAATTCGGCTTGACTGCTATGAATCCCCGCTTTGTACCGAGGCGATCTCGCTGGCTTTCTATTACCGAAAGATGCTCCGAATTTATCTCGGGAATTATCATCGGGACGTCGGGCGTATGACGGTTTGCCGAATTATTCGAGACGACTACAAGCTCCGCTCTTGCCAATCTCTCCTCAAGGGCAATTACCTCGTCGCGAGGCATATTTACGGCGCAGAATACGAGGTCGCAGAGTGCCGCGATCCTTTCCGTGTCAGACGAAGAGATCACCTCCATTTTACCGATTTTCTCGGGACAGGTCGCCTCGAGTTTCCATCTTCCCTCCACTGCCTCGGCATAGGTTTTTCCCGCAGAGCGAGGGCTGGCAACGAGTGCCGAAATTTCAAAATACGTGTGCTGTGCGAGAAGGGTTACGAACCGCTGACCTACCATACCCGTTGCGCCGACTATACCGACCTTCAATTTTTCCATATTAAGTTCTCCGTTCTGCCGCACATTCGCGGCTCAAAAAATGGGCTTCATACCTATTAGCTTTTTTCATAAGGTGATGAATTTCTCTCATTGCCCTTATTTTATCATACGCGGAATAATTAGTCAAGTGATTTTTTCGGGGGAGAGCGGATTTTTCCGAGATCGACCTACGGCGCGGCGGAAGGGCACGAAGCGCAAGACACGAAAGCAAAACAAAAAAAGCGGCTCTCCGTTCTCTTCGGAGAGCCTTAGCGAACACCTCTTTTTCAAGCGTCCTTATTTATGATACTTACGTTTTCGGGCTCAATACCCGTCGTTTCGTAAACAATAGTTAGAATTTGAGCGGTTTGACTCGCTATAAGCTCGTCGGAGCTGACGATGACGGTTACTGAATTTTCAGATATTACCGCGACGCATTCCTCAAAGCCCTTTGCCTTTACGAGAGTTTCTATGTTGGCTTCGTTTTGGATATCCATTGCGATCTTAGAGATTTTTTCCGCCGCTTCCGCCTTTGCCTCCGCGCTTGCCTCGCTGCTCTCGCTGATAAGTTTCAGAACGTCTATTGCCTCGTCTCTTGCTTCCTGACGGTCGAGGGCGGTAGCTGTGAAGTAATCGTTCTTTGCTCCGGCGCCGGTGTTCGTCGAATCCTGATAATTATCCTGCATATTGTTGTCGCCGTAGCCGAGCGAGGAATCGGGATCGTAAAACCAATTATAATTGAGGTATACGGCGACGCCGATCAGCAATGCCGCAGAGGCTATAATTATCGATTTTCCGGCTGATGATGTAAAGACTTTTTTGATTTTTTCTTTTGTTTCGTGTTTCATTATACGTATCTCCTTACGTTTTTGTTACTGTTAATATTTATGTAGTTAGTTTCGGTTATATTACAGGCGGCGGCAAGGTTTCGTAATAGTTTTTTATGCCTTTTTCGACAGGGCTGCGATTCGTGCGGCAGAGTGACGTTTACTCCTTTTTCGGCAGAGGTGTGATTCGTGCGGCAGAATGACGTCTACTCCTTTTTCGACAGTGGCTTTACGCTTACGCGGTTTGAGCCTATACCGTAGAGAGAGGTAACAAGGTCGACTATACGCATTTCGGTTTTCGGATCGCCCGCCCCCTCGCATATTACCGCCACGGCGTAGACCTCGTTATCCTTATAGGTTATCATTACGCGGCACTCGCCGACGCCCTCTACCATTGAGCATACCTCGCACAGCTCATCCTCCGCCCCCTTGACGGTCTCCTTTTCTTTTTCTCCGCCGCCGAATACGATCAGCAAAACCGATACGGTTACCGCAAGCAGGATTATGCCGCCATGCTTTCCCGAACGAAAAAATTCCTTAATTTCAGATTTCAATCTTCACCTCCGCCTCTCCGAGGTTCGCCTTCTCAAGGAGAGCTTTTACCTTTTTCGTATTTGCGAGAACGCCTGCGCCGCTCAGCGTTACGAGTATTTTTTCCGCACGCATTGAAGAAGGATTAAAGCCTATTGCCTCAACCTCTATACAATCCTCGTCTATCGACATCTCACTTGAAACGTAGCTGCATATTCCCGATTCGAAGGCAAGCTTTACGGCTTCCGTATATTCTCCGCCCTCTAAAGTGCCGTCCGACCAAGGCAGACTCGGCGAGGAGAAATTTATCGAGAGATCGCCGAGAGGCAGAAGCAGGTGCGCCGATAGTATGAGTCCGAGGGCGGCGCTGACGCATTTTTTATAGCGCGGAGACGCGAGCGCCGAGATAATGCCGAAGATAAGCGACAGCGCAAGGACGTCGGTAAGATAGGTTTTCATTTTGTTCTTTCCTTTTTGTTTTTGAGCTTTGTTTATTGATTTTATCCGAGCCTTCATTTACTTTCTTCGCGCTTTGCCCGCCGTCTTCAATTCGGATTTTCCGCGAGATCAAGGCCCGTGCGTTTTGTTAAAATCGCGCGGAAAAGACGCTCTTGCGAGTCGTGTCAAGCGGTCGAAACGGTAAGAAAAAGCACCGTCTCAAGAAGGCACAGCATGCCGCAGACGGAATAGACGGCGATGACGGAATCGAGAGAACGTGCAATGAGGGATATGACTCTCGAGGACGATGCGGCGAGTGCGTCTGACAGCGCGGCGGCAACGGAAAATGCAAGGCGGTACAAAAGCATGCGCAAAAGCGGAATCAGGAGAATGAAGATAACGGTATATACCGCACCTGCTCCAACGACGCCTCTGACGTACGACATACCCGAGGAAAGCGCCGAGAGCGATGATGAAACTACCGTTCCGACCTCGGGAATCAGCGTCTGTGCGCCGAGCTTTGCCAAACGGAGTGACGCAGTATCGGACGCGGAGGCAAGAACGCTTTGAAGCGAAAAGAGTATCGAGATAACGGCGGCGGCAAGCGTCAATACTCTGGTGTAAAGCGTGCGAAGGGCATTAATAACGGGTGCGGAAAATCCTCCCGCAGAGGCGGTCGGTGAGAGCGCCAGCATTGCGACTGCGAGGGGGAGCAAAAATTTAACGCAAAATCCGTTTATAAGCGATGCGATAAGAGCCGCTTGCGCCGCGTGCACCGATGACGATGCGACAGCCCCCGACGTAAGCTCGACTGCGCAAAGTGCGGGTATTGCGGCGGTAAAAAATACGGACAGCGACGACAGGGATGATGCGACGGAAGCAACGAGAGAGGCAAGCGAGGCGAGGACGGGGAGTGAGAAGACGAATGATATGCCAAGCTCCGAATTAATGCGTCCCGAGAGATGAGAGGCGGAGCAGGAAACGAGAACCCAAGCGACGAGCAGACAGAAAAGGGACGAAAGCTCACCCGACTCACCGTGAAGTGCCGAGAAAATATCGGAGAGAAACACACGTGCCGAAAGCTTATCGGATATATTGTCGGCGGTAATTCCGACGTTGTCGGGAACTGTGGAAAAGAAATCGGAAATATATTTTTGAAAATCCACGATTTGCGTTCCCACCGTCGTATACGTATTCATTTTGTAAATAATTCTTGTCATTTTAATACTTAAATACTATTAAATATCGTTTTTGCTAAATCAAGCACGTCAATGATATACGGCAATGCTATGAGCAATATTTCCGCCTGACAGACAAGAGTAAGCGCCTCGGCTATTCCCTTCTCCGAAAGCTCCTCCGACACCGCGGCACCGAGTGAAAATGCGTAAGAGGCACCGAGGATTTTCAGAGACGAGCCAAGTGCCTCCTGCCCCTCGGCGGTGATCGAGAGAGACGAAAGCGTGCTCACGGCAGATCCGAAGGAATCTATGAAATAAAGAAGCAAAAGACAAACGGCGAGAGCGGAATAAGCGCGTTTTCCCTTGAATCCGCTTTCCGATAAAACGAACGCCGTCACCGCAGACAAAGCTCCGAAGCCTACTACCTTTAATACCATTTTTTTCTCTCCTTGTGTTTTGTAAAATCTTATATGAGCTGCATTTCTCGCGCATTAAAAACCGTTTTTCAAGATCGGTCGTTTTCAGCTCTTCAAAGCGCTTTTTTCAAACTAAACGTTCCGAAGCAAAAGCAACGTTTTCTAACCAAGCTATATAGCTTGCAGCACAGCGAAGTAAAGACAAGTCCCGCGCATCAAAGCCCGAAAACCTCCTTCAGAGTAGTGATAAGCTCTCCCATTTTTTCGGCAAGAAGAAGGAGAATGAGCACGACGCCGACCAGAGAAACCACGGTGGATTGCTCGTCCTTCCCCGCCTTGCTCATCACGTGACAAACGACGGTCACTATCATGGCTATACCGCAGACCTTTAATATCAAATCAACATCCATTTTTTCACTCCCGCGCCGCTCGGCGCCGTTCCTTTTCGTTTTTTACCGTTTGGTATTTTTCCATCACGCTTCGCAAAGGGCAGTCGTACAGGCTCTGCATAAGGTGCTTTGAAGTGCTTTTTCGTCGCCGCGCAATACGTTAAACGCACTTTTCGTGCTATGATTTGCCGAACGCACGAGCCGCCATCCAAGAGGCTAAAATAAATGATATGCGTACTCATATAAAGCGCTAGATCAGAAGAATTATCAGCCCGACGGCAAGCGATACGGCAAGAGTCCCGAATAGCTTTACGTTCTTTTCGCCCTCTGCCCTTTCGCACAAAAGAGATTCTTCAAGCGCCGCTACCGCCTCGTCGGCACGCAAAATTTCCGTTTCCCCGTCACCCGCTCCGAATGCGGAAAAGTAATCGGAAAGGATTTTGTGCGATGCCTGACCGACGCTGCCGTGTGTCTTAAAATAAGCCGAGGAAAGCTCTCCACACTCTCTGTACGCGGGCAAAAAATCCTTCTCCAAAATTTCGGAGCAAAAGCCCCTGTAAAGCAAATTCTGCGGTGTTAGCGAGGCTTTTACGCTTTGTCTGATATGCCTTAGCAGCTTTAAGAACTCCTCCGTTCGCAATATTTTCTGATCGACGTATGCTTTATACCCTTTCGAAACGGCTGCGGCAGCAACCAAAAGCGCGGCACATCCTAAATATTTCAATATCATATTTTTCTCTCTGTTATAACTTTTTTGCTCGAATATGTAAAGTATAGTTGTCTTTTTTCTTGCTTTTATTGCAGTTACCGAACAATGATTAAAACAAGACTTTTTTCAAAACACTTTCACTTATTGGCTTAAAAATAGACGTGATCTCCGTCTGTGATCGCCGCGCCTTGCTCCCGTCTCGTTTTTTCCTTACTGTCGCTTGCGAGCACGGTCTCCGCCACCGTTTTTGCCTTTGCTCTCTGCTTATTCAGCGCCGCCGCCGTGTATCTCTTCAACGAATATTTTCCGCACTTGCGCCCGATTTCTATAAAGGTAGAGAACACCCCTGCGTCCAAAAGCGGTGCGATCGCGTTCTTTCTCGCAAGCTCGGATAGTCCTCCTGCGTGAGTCGTTGCTATTATCGGAACTCCGCAGCACAGATTCATCAGCAGAGCCTCGACGTCACGGTAGCATATCTCATCCATCATCAGTATTTCGGGGGAATGATTCCTCGTGGCTATCTCTATGCCGAGCGGCTTTTTATATCCGGAAAGTACAACGGCGTTCGGTGCCCCCTCGCTTTCCAGCTCTCCTCTCTCGTCTATTATCGCCAATCGCATTTTGCGGGATATTGCGGCGGACAAAGCACGCAGTGCGGTCGTCTTACCTACCCCGGGAGGAGAATATATGAGTATCCCGCCCTTCAATTTAGGCATGCAAAGTGCTAAAAGTCTTTCCTCGAAATCGCAATAATCGAGCGGCACGCGAAACGTCAGCGATCTTATATCCGTAAAGCCGACCGGTACACCGCCGTCGTACGCTGCGCGTCCGGAAATTCCGATGCGTATTCCGCCCTCCGCGGTGACGAAGCCCTCTGCAACCGTATCCCGGTGAGTATAGAGCGATCCGTGAGTGGCGAGACGCAATATTTCGCGAATCTCCCCGTCTCCGACGCGCCCCATAAGATTCAGCTCCTCACCGTAGTGGACTATACTGCATTTTCCTCCGCATCTGAGGCGAAGCTCGCCGAACCCCGATTCACCGCCTACTCTGGACGACAGCACAGTCTCTATTTCACGCGCAAGATGATCCGGCAATATCCGCTTAAATTCTTTCATTTTGTCCATAAAATCGCTCCTTATCTCGTTTTATCCAAAACTTTTCCATTTTTTGACATTATTTTTTAAAAACCCCTTGACAAGTCTGGCAAAATGTGGTAATATTAACGTGCGGACGGAAACATGCCGTCGAAATCAAGAGGGTGATATCTATGAAATCTACGGGAGTTATCAGAAACATTGACGAGCTTGGAAGAATCGTCGTACCGAAGGAAATACGCAAGCACCTCGGTATAGCCAGCACGGATCCTGTCGAAATCTACGTTGACGGAGACATGATCATTTTGAAAAAGCACGAGCCTTATTGCTGCTTCTGCAATTCTACCGAAGGAATTATCGAGTTCAAGGGTAAAAAGATCTGCAGAGCTTGTCTTTACGAAATCAAGCATAAGTAATGCAAAATAAAAGTGCGGCGTGAATAATTCCGGGAGTCGGCGTGAGACAGTCTTGCGTCGGCTCTTCCTCTTTTTTATGAATTTATCCGCGGCGTGTGCCCGCCTATGCTCTGCGCGACGTGCGCCGTAAAAGTCACCGTTTTTAACGGGTATAGCTTAAAGCGGGCAGCACTTCAAAAAAGTTTACACAGGGTACTTGATTTTTAGTGAGGCTTTGTGTTACAATATATGCGGAGAAATTTCGAAATAAAACTAAAAAAAATAAACTCTGAAAGGATTTTTTCTTAAAATGAAGGTTATTACATTTGGTGAGCTTATGCTCCGTCTTCAGCCCTACAATTATGAAAGATTCGTACAGTGCGACCACGTTGAATTTACCTTCGGCGGTGGCGAAGCAAACGTTGCGGTATCTCTCGCCAACTACGGCATGGACGTATCCTACGTAACGAAGCTCCCTACGCACGCTATCGGTCAGGCTGCCGTAAACTCTCTTCGCAGATACGGCGTTGATACGACTAAGATCGTTCGCGGCGGCGACAGAGTAGGTATCTGCTTTAACGAGAAGGGCGCATCGCAGAGAGGATCGGTTTGCATTTACGACCGTGCCAACTCCGCTATCGCAAAGGCTACCGTGGCTGACTTTAACTGGGATGAAATATTCGAGGGCGCAGATTGGTTCCACTTCACCGGTATCACCCCCGCGCTCGGCGCAAACGTAGTCGAGATCTGCAAGGAGGCGTGCCGTGCGGCAAAGGCTCACGGTCTTAAAATTTCCTGCGACCTTAACTACCGCGGAAAGCTCTGGACCAGAGCAGAGGCAAGAGAGGCTATGACGGAGCTTTGCCAATACGTTGACGTT
>CAZXVF010000026.1:8603-14633 GCA_964644445.1 uncultured Ruminococcus sp. | reverse complement strand
CCGGTGCTCAGAACATCGTTCCCAACTCTACAGGTGCTGCAAAGGCTATCGGTCTCGTAATCCCCGAGCTTAACGGTAAGCTTATCGGCTCTGCACAGAGAGTTCCCACCTGCACAGGCTCTACGACTATCCTCGTTGCAGTAGTTAAGGGTAAGGACATCACCAAGGAGTCTATCAACGCCGCAATGAAGGCACAGGCAACAGAGTCCTTCGGCTACAACACGGACGAGATCGTTTCCTCCGATATTATCGGTATCCGTTACGGATCGCTCTTCGATTCCACACAGACGATGGTAGCAAAGATCGACGACGATACTTATCAGGTTCAGGTAGTTTCTTGGTACGATAACGAGAACTCCTACACAAGCCAGATGGTAAGAACCATTAAGTACTTCGCAGAGCTTGCATAATTTAAGAGAGATCATTTCTCATAACCCTTCGGGGTAGCAGGGGCGGAAATCCGCCCCTTTTGCTTTGTCTTTGCAATCTATGCGCTCGTCTCCCTTGTTGCTTTGTCTTTCATATATCATCTCTTGTCCGCTTTTAGCTTTTATCTTCCGCCGAGACTCGCGTTTTCCGCCCCTTAATTTTATTTTTTCTCCCGTTTGCCCCGTTTTTTTCCTCTTTTGGAAAAAGTGCTTGACAAATCCGCCTCCCTGTGATACAATATTAACGTAAATAATGAGGGAGTAGCAGGCGCACCCCGCGTGGCAAGTCAACATACTGGTTTATACCTGGCTTGTTTTAAATTGCAAGACTCATGTATTGCTCGGATATGACGCATATCTTGACTCGGGGCTGTACGTGATTCTTTTTTTGTGTATAGCTTTTGCGTAGGCTATACATTTTTCTTTTTTGGGGGATCTTCTCATCTCTCGCCGTCACCTCTTGTGAAAGCCTCACCGAAAAGCTCAATTCGAAAAACTGCGCGAAAATAAATATAAACCGCAATTAATAACTTGCAATTAATAAATATATATAATGTAAAGGAAAAATTAAAATGGATCTCGACTTTCTTTTCTTCTTTAACGCTGTGTCACTGGGCGTCGGACTCTCGGCAGACGCATTTACCGTTTCGCTGGCAAACGGACTTTCCGAGCCGAATATGGAGAGCAGCAAGGGCGTAAAGGTAGCAGCCACCTTCGGCGGATTTCAGGCACTTATGCCGCTCATCGGTTGGATATGCGTACATACGATCCTCGAAATATTCAGCGGATTTTCACTCGTCATTCCGTGGATAGCACTCGGACTTCTCGGCTTCATAGGCGGTAAGATGATCTATGAGGGGATTAAGGGCGAGGACGGAGATTCACATAGCGGCACCCTCACCTTGAAGCTCTTGCTTGCGCAGGGAATAGCTACCTCGATAGACGCACTCTCCGTCGGCTTTACGATAGCGGAGCACACTCTTCCCGAGGCAATTATCTCGGTTCTCATCATCGGCGCCATAACCTTCGGCATCTGCCTTGCCGGTATTAATATAGGTAAGAAGTTCGGTAACCGCATAGCGGGAAAGGCAACCGTGATCGGCGGTATTATTCTCGTGCTTATCGGACTTGAAATATTTATCAGCACGTTCTTCTGACGTATGATTTGCAGCGTTTATTTAATCCTTGCAAATAAATCAACCGTAAGTATTAAGCGCAAAAATACATAATATGTAAATAAATATTGACAAAATCGAACAAAAAACACCCATATAGCACGGATCTTAAATTTGCCGTTTTGCTTTTTAGGGTGTTTTTTGTTTTGCTTTCGGGCGTTGACTTCTATTGCCTATCGGGTGAAATTATCTCTCCGTTTTCATCTGTAAATTGCTCGTACCATCCTGCGTCGTCGAAAACGTACGGCGTGTCCTCGCTCTTTAAAAGCCCCTCGGGCATAACGATCAGAAGCACGCTCAGCACCGCAAGGATAATTACCCCGCCGATAACGTCGGATAATTTTATACGTGTTCTTATGAAGTACGTAACGTACGTTATACCCAGCGGAAGCCAGCAGAGAAGTGCGGTCAGAAGCCCGGGCGTATAGAAGGGTGATACTATTCCGCTCTCAAGCAGAAGCGAGCGTGACGATTCCGCACCCAAAAGATGAATCGCAACCTCCGCAAAGCTGAACAGCATCACGGCAAAGCTCATTTTTCGCCCGTACTTATCCGTCTGCACCAGTGCGAACCAAAGCAGCGCACCGCCGAAATTCGTGATCATATCAGTCAGTGCGTTCATAGGATATCTGTCGCGCAGCACCGCCTCCGAGGATATGTTGTAGAAGTAATGAAATCCCCCGGGTATGACCCACTCCTCCATGACGTGTAAGACGAGAACTATCACCGTCAGGGCACCCAACTTTCGCGCCGCATCCCATTCCTTTCGTTTTACGACAAGCTGCACCGCCGAGAAAATACCCATAGCCCCCATCAGATAGAGCCACCCGCTCTTGACGAACCAAATCCACATAAATCAAAATCCTCCGTTATTTTCTTCGGGTATTATCGGCAGATAAAGGAAGCTTTGGTATTTTCCTCCCGTATAAATGCGATGTCTGCCTTTATTGTGATCCTTCGGCATATCCGCGGTATCTACCCTTGAGCCTGCAAACATTTCCTCTCCGCCGATGGTATACGTTTCGCACTTTTCGTCGGGCATATAGGTAAATCCCTCCTTCGGCAGTGTGATTTTCGCCATTTTCAGCTTAAAAGGACCTGTCCACATCTTTTTTGTTTTGTAGGGCGCAACCGTAACGCGTAGAATATCGCCCTTTTTGAATTTTAATCCCATAGGCCAGATAAGAATGTCCGCAGGCACGATTTCTCCTCCCTTGAGCTTCTGCTCCCGTTCCATAGACTGACGGGGATTTTCCTCCGTGCTTCTTTCTTCGTCTAAGGCTCGCATAGACGCGCGGATATATCCCCTTGCCGACGTATCCATACCCGGGCCGAGAGTGAATTTATACGGCAGACCGCACGGACGCCGCTTTTCTACGGTAACGGCAAGATCCATATCGTCGTGGTCCGGAGCTGATATCCAAAGCCTCAGCTTCATATATCCGAGAATTTCCGTATCCTCCGTTATTTTCATATCGAAGCGAGCGCGCATTCCCTTTTTGTCGGAATCGTATTGCACGAAACTCTCATTTACGACCTCACTCGCGCCGAGACTTCCGTCCTTGGCGTCAAGATACAGCTTTTTGTACTGTGTACGGGGAATGGGAAAATCCTGTTCCGGACGGTCAACGATATCCTTTCCCCCGGGGTTAAGAACGCTTACGCGCACCCTCGGAGTTTTCTCCCAGCCGTTGTCGATCCCTTTTAAATAGCGGTCGAAGAATTTTCGCAGCTCCTCGGTATGCTCGGGGTTATAGTAGTCGTCCCACTCTCCGGTATTATGTATTCGGAGCCATTTTTCCTTTGAGGCGATCCGTCTGTATCCCTCCAGCGTGCCGTAGGTGTGTATGGGATTCGTATAGCTTGCAACAATATATGCGGGAATTTCAATAGCTTCAAGCTCCGCTTCCTTGTCACGCCACCATTCGTTTGAGGTCGGATGCTCGCTCATCATCGTGATTACGTCCTCTATACCTCCGCTTTCCGTAGAGGCAAAGGAATCGGAAAGCATCTTGACGAATTCAGGCATCTGCACTCCGCCGCGCGTAGCGACCTCGCGTCCGCAATCGGACAACCCCTCCCACGGAGCGATTGCCGCCAGATGCTCGGGACGCTGTGCCGCCGTAAACCACTGTGAAATTGCAAGCCACGAGTTACCGCTCATACCAACCCTTCCGTTGCTCCAAGGCTGCCTTGCCGCCCACTCGACGATATCCGCTCCGTCTCTTCCGTAATCACTGCCGAAGAACAGAATGATACCCTCGGAATTGTATGCGCCTCGGACGTCGGGATTTATGATAGCGTACCCGTGATTACACCAATAAGCAGGATCCGGTCCCTCGAATTTTTGTAAGCCCGAGGTAGCCTTCATCGGTATTCCCGCGTGATTCGGCGTATCGTCAAGCCACTGAGAGCCTATCTCCTTTCCGTAAGGGCTCATCGCCATAATAGCGGGATGCGTAAGATCGTCGTCGGGACGGAAAACGTCCGTGTATATAGTAACGCCGTCTCGTAATTTGACAGGCACGTCACGCTCCAGAATTATATCGCAGGGCAGAGGCATATATCCCTTTAACCGAACGGATCCTTTTTTCAATAACAGCCTTTCCGGCTTGTAGCCCGTATATCTGGCGCACGGTGAATTGACGGGTAATGCATCCCGTACCTTGACGGTCATTTCGTTTCCGCTTTTGTCGTGAGAGATCATCGTTTTTTGCTTCATCTATTTTGCCTCCTCGCCGTCAGGCTTAAAGTATTCAAAGCCCTCGTCCCGCTCGAACTGCTCTCCGAACTGCTCGTAATATCCGCGGTCGGTAAACTCGTAGGGGCTGTCCTCCTTGCCGAGCAGTGCCTCCGGCAGATTGATAAGCAAAGCCCCGAGCAGTGCCGTTGCGGCAATTGCCATAACCCATTGCACGAGCCTCGGACGCTCTCCCTTGCTTTTGAATAAGCATACCGCAAGCCCTACGCAGACGGGTAAAAAGCCGAACAGGGAAGTGACCAGCCCCGGTGAATAAAGAACGTTCATTCCGTACTTTCCGAAGATGCTCATATCCTGAATGCCGATTGCAATATGCATAACCACCTCAAATGCGGAAAACATCATTACGGCAATTCCGGCACTCTTGCGAAATCCCCAGAGCTTCAGCACGACGCACCCGAGAACCACAGCGCCGAAATTAGTTATCATATCCGTAAGACGGTTCATGGGATATCTGCTGAGAAGCGACGAGCCGTGCGCTACGTTGTATGAGTAGTGAAGCCCGCCCGGAAGCACCCACTCCTCGATAACGTGAAGGATCAGAACTATTATAGCGAGTGTGCAGAGAAGGTTTATCTTGTCCCATCTCTTGCGGTTTTTCCATACCAGAGCACCGAGAAAGATACCTATTCCCACCATTACGTAGAGCCATATCGAAAGCCAAGCATTGATAATCTTTTCCATTTTTCTTTCCTTTCAAAAATAAAATTCGGATAAAATCTCCGCAAACGTATTGTAACACAGCAAAAATTATGATACAATAGTTTCAGAACGAACTTTTCGGCAATGAAACAAAGGAGAAAGAATATGTATCATATCTCAAAGGACAGGAGAGCCGAGCGCTCGGCAGAGAGGATAGGAAACGGTTTGCTTGCCTGCATGAGAGGGAGGAGCTTTACCGAGATTACGGTGACCGACGTTCAAAGGGCAGCCGAGGTAGGCAGAGCAACCTTTTACCGCCTTTTCGATAACACCGTAGACGTTCTCTCATATCTTTGTGACAGAGTTTTTGAGCAGATGGAGCGTGAAAGGGAGAGGGAAAAGTGCGACGTGAAAAAAATGACCTTGAGCTTCATCACCTGCTGGATGGAGAACCGCGAGCTTTTGGAGGCGATAGCCGACTGTAACCGTTTGGATATCCTCTACGATTCCCACCTGAAATATCTCGGAGCGGATATTGAGCTCTTCTTCCCGAATATACGAATGGATGAAGCCCAGACGTCGTACTTGATGAGAACTATGACCGCCTGTATTGCCGCCTCGCTCACCGCATGGCTCGAAAACGGCGCAAGCGAAAGCGCAGAGCAGCTGCAAGAAAAAATGAAAACGTGCTTTTCCGTCCTCGCAGGAATTTATTCGTAATATAGAGATTTTGTTAACAATTATTTGCATTTTTGACGTTTATTTCTCTGGGATACTGAAATAAAATGTATTGACCTCGCAAAAAAATAGAAATATTCTCTTAAATTATTTTTACAAAGCATAGATGATTTTGAAAACAGATGAAGAAAAGACAGAAAATCTTTAATCCACGTTTTTTAATCTAAAAATTAGCAAAAAATAGTAAAGAAAACAAAAAAATCATTTTTTTTTGAAAAAAGACTTGACAAAGAAAGAAGGGCGTGGTACGATAAATATACTGGATATGTATTCTAAATCTTAGAGC
>CAZXVF010000026.1:0-8503 GCA_964644445.1 uncultured Ruminococcus sp. | reverse complement strand
TTGAGGAAACCCCTTAGAGCTTGAGGAAACCCCTTAGAGCTTGAGGAAACCCCTTAGAGCTTGAGGAAACCCCTTGGCTCTTTTAATTTTTATAGGGTGGTAATATTAAGCGGTACTAAATATTTATTTGAAAGCACATAGTGCCGTTGATCCCTTCCTACGATATTATTAGAGCAGAGTTTACTTCTGCTCTTTTTTTGTTAAAAAATTATCGATTATTAAAAGTGCCTACGTAACTTCATAAAAAATTGCTTAGCAATTTAAAATAATTCTTTAATGAAAGAGGTACAAAAAATGAGAACAAGAAGATTCTTTGGAAACGCAATAGCTATGCTTTGCATGATCGCAATTATCGGATCCGGCTTTGCACTTTGGGTATTCCAGTACAAGACAACCGCGGAACAGTCTAAGATCGGACTTTCGGTAGAGCAGGCAGTAAACGTAGGTGAGGTTACCGCAGCCGGTAGCTTTAGCATCAATTTTGATCAGACAAATCATCCTGATGGCTGGAATACTACACTTAATAGTACTCACAAAGGCATAACCATCAACTTTAACGGTACTAATAAGGTTGCAAAATATGACGCCACAAATACTACATTTGTTGAAGATAATATGGCAGTTAAGTTCACGGTTGCTATTACTATCTCTGCCGATCTTGACGAATATATCGACTTTTCTACCGAAGATACTAAATTCACAAAAGATAACGAAACCACCGCACACGTTATTTACTTTACTTCAACTTCCGCTAATGAGTTCGATTGGTCTAAGGTAACTGTTTCATATAGAAACGAACCCGCTAATTATACTGACTATAATGCATTCAAATCAGTTGTTGAAAATGGTTCTATTTCCGTAACATACACAGCAGAGGTTGTCGGTAAATAATCTAACAATCGGTAAACGATAAAAACCGAAAAAAATTATCTTCAAAAAATAAAGAAAAATAATTGCCGGAGTAAAATGCAATTATGCTAGGAATATAACAATGAACGATTTAACTACAATGTATAATCTTGTCGGTTTTTTTGTAGTGGTATTTGTTGCTGTAGCATTTATCACTCTGGCAATTTTATATTATGCATCACAAAAAAGAATTATAGCGAATGGACTTGACGACGAGAAAATAAATAAGGAAGTCAAGACAGAACTGAAGCAGGTATACAGACGTTATAAAGATGCACAGGATGCGGCGGATTATATTGAGCGCAAGGATATGAGTAAGAAAGCATTCCAAAATGTTGCAATGGCAGTTCGATATGTTATCGTCGTGGGAATAGCACTATTCATATTCGTCTCCAATATGTACGTCGGCGATTCTGACCACATCTGGATCGGAGATTATACTATGATAACGATTCAGACTGAGTCAATGGAGACCGTGCATGAGAATAACGTCGCCTTTCTCGAGTCGTGTGGCAAGGCGGGAGAGGATAATCGTATATCCAGATATTCCTTCCTTATAGTATCTAAAAAGCAAAGCCATATTGACAGTCTTCAGGTTGGTGACGTTGCCGCCTTCACGATGAAAAATGCCGAAGGAGAAACCGTTACCGTCGTACATAGACTTGTTGATATAGATCACTCTGCTGACGGCTCTATTCTTTATTCCTTCTGCGGAGACGCTAACGAATCTACAATGACGGGAGAATTCAGATTGCCTGCGGAGAGGATTGTCGGAGTTTGCAGTTCGTCAGCCTTCGGCGGCTTCAAGAGTCAGATCCTCGGATATATCGTTAATTATCTTCAGTCCACGTTAGGCATTTTTGCCTTGGCTGTTGCACTTATCGTTATGCTTGCTAATTTGATAATGGCTGATAGCATTGATGCTATGTGTATGAAGAAGTATAAGGAAATGCGTGACGATCTGTTCGATGAGATTTTTATCCTCTGTCTTTACTACAATCATTTTGACTTCTTCAAAGGGAAGCGAAACAAACGAAACAGCCAAAAAATACGATATGTGTAAACAATGATTTACAAATGATAGCAAAAACATATGTTTGCGAGGATGAAAAGTGATTAAAAGAAGCTATATAATATATCTTATTTCAATTGTTGCTCTTGTTGCTATTGTGGGAAGCGGCTTTGCTCTGTTTTTCTTCGGTGAACAGTCAAAAAGCGAAGATCAGGGAAAAATTGATATGAGCGTAGCAGAAAACCCGCAACTCGGAACTCTTGTAGTTAATGATCCGGATGACGTCAGCTATGCTATATTTTTCGACTCAAATTCAGTCTATCTTTACAGAAGCGATAATATAACGCAAAGTACACCGTTTGAACTCTCTGTGACCGTAAATCAAACGGAAGTACAGGACGGATATAAGCTTGCTCTTATGTGTTACATAGAAGTATCCGATACCGACGATCGCGGCGTCAAGTATAATCCCGGTATTTATTCAGATTCTATTGTAGATTATCTTGCACCGTCAGCATTGAAGTTCAGTGAGGGCGGTGTTCCGTTTAGTATTTACGATGAATCCGATACCGCCAAGAGTCAGATATACGCTTGTACCATTGATTCAGACGTAATATCCACACTAACGGAATCGGGGAATTCCGCAACTGCAACCGAACTGACGGGTAAGTATAATTTTAGTCTGGAACTGATGTATAAAAACAAATCTTTAGCGGAAAATGCAACGAATTATATTACAGAGGCAAAGAAAAACTCGAAGGTTAAAATTTTGTTCGAGCTTGTATTAGTAGAAAGTAGTTCATGAGGAAAATGAATAGATCAAGAAAACACATAATAGCATTTCTTTCAATAATAGTTGCACTTGGTATGCTTGTAAATGATGGATATGCGTTCTTTATATTCGGTACGGACTATTTTAAGAATGCTAACCTCGGTGTTAACGATATTTACGTGTCGAATACCTCGTTTGATGACGATGATGACAGTTACTATAAGGTATATTTCTTTGCATCACCGTATTACGCAACGGGAAGCGGCTCTACTCCGTCCTTAGAAGAAGATCCCCTTCAAATAGCAAATAGCGAGACTAACCCGTACAATAACTCTACGGATACGTATTGTACTATTGGTGCAAGTAAGGGAGAAAATTTTTCTAACGCCTTTTATAAGGATAAAAACACCGGCAATGTTACGGGAAATCACTATGTTACCTACAAGAAAAACAACGTTGAATATCTTACGGGAAACTACGGAGATCTGGAATTCTTTAACGTCCGTGATTTTACCGGATATATTCGTGCAAATGAAGAACTTGCGATAGAACAAACATATACTTACGTTTGCGCAGATTTCAAGGGTAATATATCGTCGGACTATCTTTCCGGAATTATTGCAGCTACCGAGTTTAAGGACGCATGGGGCTTCGGACCGGAATTTATAGGCTGGACGTATGATAAGGAAGCGTCATTTTACAGAACTGTATATGAAGGAACGGCTACCGATACGGGCACGTCAACCTCGACCTCATACGTAAGGTATTCTAAAGGGTTAGGGCTGTACAAATGTGATACGCGAGGCTATGGCTATGGCGGCGGTACCGTTGCGGAGGAGATAGGAAACTTCGGCGTACAGGGAACTATAGATCAGGTCACTTCCGAGACCTCTCTCGAATATCTTGATTCTTTAAGCGTAGACGGCTCTGAAAAGGGCGACCATATCATTTATCTGTATCCCGTTTTTTCCGAGAAGAATTACTCAAGCGATAAGAAGTTTTACGATAGCACGGCGTTTGGCGATTCCGTCGCTGCTCCTATGGTAAAATTCAGAGTTAATCCGGGTACGAATTATACGAGCAAGCAATCAGATGAAATTGATTACACGCAAAATAGATACACTACCTGTTTGTTTATTGAGTCATTGAACGAGAGCAGAACCAACCCGAACTATCATACGGGTAACTTTTATCTGGATAACGACTCTGTCATACAGCTCGATTTTGACGATTGGAGCGGTACGTGGGTAACTATTCTTGATAATACCGCATTAGATGCTCTGAAACTTGAAAACGGTTATTATAATATAGACTTGACGTTTTGGCATAGCGGTTCAAGCAGTCTGGATAGTACGGTGACAGCATATGAGGAATCAAATAATTATGTAGAAGTCTTGTCGGGAACCGTTGTTTCGGGACATAAGTGGACATGCTACTACGTCATAGGTATTCAGAAGGTCGAAGACTTTTATCTTAATGTCCATAGCTCTGACGGAGGCTCTATCGTCAAAACCGCAGATCTTAGAATTACACCGGAAATTGACGGTACACTGTATTACGTAGTAGATAACGTTTTCTTAAATGAAGGTCAAATTTTATCGTTTTCAAATTCGAATATTTCGACGCTCGGCGTAATTAGTGATGACGATTTATCAAAATACAACGGCAAAAACGGAACAGCTTACTCCAAACCCGGAACCGTAGGTACCGATACCAACGTTATAAAGCTAAGCGACAATAAAATAACCGTAAACAAAAGCGGACATTACTCTTTTATTGCCTTGATAAATTATGATGAAGGTGTTGCGTCGTCTGCTACTGTCGCGTATAAAGAAAACGACATAAAATATCATTTGATCATTTATAAATTCAATTCTATATATAGCGTTAATGGTGAAATTATAGATGAAACCGTTTTTTCCGACACAAGCAATAAGAATATTTACGCCTCGTACGTTGGAACCGGAAATTCATATTTAACAAATAAAACGGTTATTACGTATAATGACACGAATAAATCTTCTATAACGATTGAGAGCATTTATAATCAAGGATATGTTTTCGTAGATACGGCAACTGGGTGTGAGATACCGTATTCCGTTTTTGAAAGCGGCGCGTTTTGTCTTAACAGAAGTTACGTCCTTTATTATAAAGAAAAAACAAGTAATTCCTGAAATACATTATAGAATCTTGCTTAAAAAATAAAAGTTTCTTCTCAAGATTTAGGGTGAAAATTCAACAAAATACATTGACAAAGTTGAATTTCAGGAGTATAATAGGTATGAACAAAGCAAGGGCTGCCTTAAGACGGCAGCCTAAAAAACGAGAATGGGTTAGCGAAGGCTAACCGAAAAAGCATCGTTCAGAGAATTTTCCGAGCCGATTCTGCGTTGATCGGTATAAATCTGTATAAGAAAAGAAAGTTGAGGTATAAAAATGGGAAACTACGTTATTTTGGCGCTCGTCGCGCTGGGGCTGGGCTTCGGCATATTCTACACGATTAAGCACTTCAAGGGAGACGGCGGCTGTTGCGGAGGCGGTAACTATAAGCCTAAAAGAAAAAGGCTGAAAAAGGTGCTGTATAAAAAGTGCTTCAAGGTTGACGGAATGCATTGCGAAAGCTGTAAGGGCAGAGTAGAGGAGGTCGTGAACGGTATCGTCGGAGTCAGCGGAGCGGTCGACCTGAAAAAGGGGATACTCACCGTCTCGTATGAGTCGGATGTCGGCGACGAGGTGATAATAGCGCGCATTATAAGAGCAGGCTATAAAGCGTCCGTAATTTGACTGACGCCGCAAAAAGGGAAAAATGCCGAAAAATGTAAACTAATATTGTCAAATAACAAAGAAAAAGCACACGAAAGAAGCAATAAACGCTTGCCGTCTACCTTCCGTGTGCTGTTTTTAATTTGATTTTCAATGTAAAAAATATTCTTTGCGTCTTGCCGCTTTTACGTTTATATATTCGACAGCAAAGCTATGCCTTTTTGTATTTATACGCGCTTGGCAATTTCCAAAGCAATATAAAGCTTTCCGAGATCGTGATTTGCCGGCGAAAGACCGCTGTTGTCGTATCCGCTCTCTGCGAGAACGTCGCCGGATTCAAGGAAGCAGTAGTATTCAAGCCCCCAAAAATCGCACGATGCCTGTATCCCCGCAATCTCCATTTCCACCGCGATACAGCCCTCCTCACGACGCTTTTTCACCAGACCTACGGTCTCTCTGATCATCGAGTCGGTAGTCCATATCCTGCCCGATACGTGCGGCGCACCAAGCTCGGAAAAGATCTTCTCGAGCCTTTCGTGGTTTTTGATATTTAAGTAATCGGACGGCGGAGCAAAATAATACGAGCAGCCCTCGCCTCTATAACTTTCGGTCGGAATTATGAATTTTCCCCTAGTTGTCTCGCCGTCGAGGCTTCCGCATGAGCCGAATGAAATAAAGCTCCTAGCCCCCGTTACCCAGCTTGCCTCGTAGCAGATAGCCGCCGCCATAGCCGCTCCCGTCGCACTCAAATAAAAGGCAACGTCACGCTCGCCGCAGCGCATTTTGTAAATAGGATACTCTCCGTTGCAGGCGTGCAGCCTCGCTATCTCCTCGCACTCAAAGGTATCCAGAAGGTGCTCGTATATCTTCCTTGAAAAAATTATCAGGCATACGTCTACGATATTTCTCGGCTCGCCGTAAAAATCCCTTATGCTTATAATCTGTTCGGTTTTATCGTCGTAACAATCTGTTATCATACTGTCCTCCCTCGGCAAAAAGCCCTGTTTTGTAAATAATAGTATACCTCTTCCAGCATTTTTTGTCAAGCATTTTTAAGTTAAAACTTTGCTCGTTAAAATTTTACTCTCAAAAAAAGCGCAACAAAGCGTTATATTCTCATGAAAGCTTTGAGCCAAAAACATTGAACCGTCCGTGAAGCATTGATTTACAAAAAATCCGCCCCAAAGCATTAAAGCCAAGGAAACGTTGAAACTAAAGATCGCATTTATCCCACAAAAATAAAAAAGGCAGCCAACTTTTGGGGTGTATATCAAACTTGACTGCCCAATCATTATTTTAGATTTTCAGTTTTAAAGGCTGTATAACCTTCGTAGTAGTAACTATGGTCAATTCCTTTCATAAATACCAGTCGGTCGTTTACCTTGTTTGTCAAAGCATTTTTTAAGAGGTGCTTGATTTCAATATCATTGATAGGACTTCTTTCCATAGCTAAAAGATAATCCTCCTTATCCACAAGGCTCCAGTCCACAACCACTCCGATTTCGCTCTTTAATGTATAGTCGAGCCAAATGCGAGCTGAACGGTCGTTCCCCTCTCTGAAAGGGTGCGCCACGTTCATTTCAACGCGCTTTTCAACGATTTCATCAAACGTACTCGGAGGCATTTTTTCGATTTCAAAATATTTTTAAAATAAAATAATATTAAAACAATACCAATTTTCATTTAATTGTTTTTGCTTAAATCATAAAGGGGATAACAATCTTTATCCCAACAAATATTATTTTACAACGTAGAACGTAGCCGGACCGTTGCCGTGTTTTGTTATAAAGCCTTCGGTGCAAAGTTCTCTTATGGCTTTTTCAACGGCAGAACGGCTCAACGTTGAACATAACTCCATTATATCGCTTTTGGTTACTTTTCCGATTTTCTTTCCAAATGCTTCACGAACCATTTCTTTCGCAGTCTTTTTGGTAGAAACGATTTCCAATCTCTCCTCGAAATCTCTATAAGCAGAAAGAATAATACCGAGGATATACTTTACAAAAGCCGTATCGTTATTAATGCCGTTATGCCAGTTTTCCGATGCAGACCGCAAGGCATCGTAATATTCGTTCTTGTTGTCGTGTATTTTCTTTTCAAGAGAAATATATTTACCTACTACGTAACCGCTCTTATACAAAAGCAATGTTGTAAGTATTCTGCTCATACGACCGTTACCGTCGTTAAAGGGGTGAATACACAAAAAATCGTGAATAAACGTCGGAATAACTACCAACGGATCAACTTCGCCTGAAGCAATGATTTTGTTATATTCTTTGCAGAGTCTATCCACAGCGTCCGGTGTTTCAAACGGTTCAAGCGGTTTGAAACGAACCACAACAGAACCGTCTGCTCTTATTTCGTCTATTTCGTTTGCCGTAGTCTTAAAAACGCCGCCGAAAGAAGAAGGCAAATAAGAATATAACTTTTTATGAAGTTGTAAAATGACGTTTGCGGATATAGGCATATATTCGAAACTTTCGTGAACCATATCCAAAACCGCTCTATATCCGAGAATTTCTTGCTCGTCACGATTGCGTGGAGAAGTCTTTTCCGCCATCAACTGTTTTAGGCGTTGATTTGTCGTAACGATACCCTCAATGGCATTAGAAGCTTCTGTACTTTGTATTTTTGCAAGTTCAACAAGTCTATCTAACTCAAAAGGCTTTTGTTTAAGATAAAGCTGCTGTTTCCCCTTATATTCGTGGATAAGTCCGATATATCCCAATATGTCTTTATCCCATTGTTTTTTTTTAAGGTTATCGTAGTTAAATTCACGCATAATCGCTTACTCCTTCTTAAAATCTCTTATATTATATCCCAAAATAAGAGATTTGTCAATACTAAAAGAGATGTATCTCTTACTTTTATGTGAAAAATACGAGATATTATGTCTGGTAAGAGATAGTAGTGGCCTCCGTTTTTTATAGCCTTTCGTGGTGTCGTTGTAGGCATATATGAAAAAAGTCCTAAAACAAAAACGTCCGTAAGGGATATACCGCTTACAGACGATTTAATAAAAGACCTAATGGACTATGCCGATTGGT
>CAZXVF010000025.1:0-15344 GCA_964644445.1 uncultured Ruminococcus sp. | reverse complement strand
TGTTCGAGAGCTTTTTCGGACAAAGAACCAAAACGCTCTTGTTACGGGATTCGTAATATTTGATAACTGCCAATGCGGTAAAGGTTTTACCGAGACCAACGGAATCCGCAAGAATACAGCCGTTGTATTTTTCAAGTTTGTTGATGATTGCGAGAGCTGCATCACGCTGGAAGTTGAACAGCATATTCCAAACCTTGCTGTCCTTAAAACCGGTTGCTTCATTCGGCAAGGTGTCCTCGGAAACATCATCGAGAAACTCGCTGAAAATGTTATAGAGCGTGACAAAATAGATAAATTCGGGAGAGTTCTCGTTATAGACCGTTGTAATGTTTTCAATCACCTGGTCGGTTACATCCTGGAAGTGCTGTTTGTCATTCCATAGCTGTTCAAATAGGTCAATATAGTTCTTGCTCATCGGATAAGACAATCTCTGAGTAAAGTTATAGGCGTAATTGCCTCTTTCGCAACCGAGGTCAACTGTCGTAAACTCGTTGAACGGCATATAAGTGTACTGTTCTTTATCGGATACAACATTCAAAAAGCCCTGCATAACTTGATTCGTTGTGTTGGATTTGAAAGTTGCCTTCTGCTTAATCCATTCTGCACACTCTTTTGCGATAGCTCTTTGTGTAAGCTCGTTTCGCAGACGAATTTCAAATTCCGTACCATAAAGATTCTGCTCACGGGTCATACGGGGAATATAGAACTCTCTTTTTGATTTCTCAGCTTTTTCGGTCGTAAATGTAGGAGAGGTAAAGATAAACTGCAAATCCTCAATGCCGGATAAACTCTTTTTCAGTTCCTCATAGGCATAGATTGAGAAGCAGGCTGCTGCAATTCGCAGCTTGCTTTTCTTTGTAATTGTTTCCTCTAAATCATCGCGAACTCGAAGATTGACATTATCAATCATTTTCGGCATACCGGGAATTTTAGTATTATCCATCATAGTTTTCTCTCCCTCCGGTAGAAGCGGCTTATCCACTCTACCAGTATTAACATACTAGACTTATTCTATTATAACACAAAAACTATAATTTTTCAATAAAGCATCGCATTTTTGACGATGTGAATGTGTAGTGTTACAATTGATGTGAGGCTGAAATTAAAAAAAGAATAGAAAAAGTGATTGGAATCTGTTAGAATAGTTTTGCTACAAACAAACTGACAGAAAGAACCCAATCACTTTCATGAAACATTATACCACACAAAAAAACTAAAAATCAACTGATTTCAAGAAAGAAGAGAAAAAATGGCAACAAAAAAAATAAGCGACCTTTTTGGTCGCTCCTTCGAACAAAAGTTCGGTGTCAAAGAGCGGTTTCCCGCAATGACGGTATTATTCTACCATACCTTATCAAAAATGTCACCCCGTTAAGTAAAAAAGATTTGAAAGAAAAGGTAAATAAGAAAGAGTGAACCACGCGTGTAAAAAACGCGGCAGCCCCTTCTTTTTAAGTTAAAGTTCACTCTATGCTAAAATTGGATCGCATCTCCTTAAAGAAGTCAATACTTTACAAAGAACGCAGAAATATCGCAAAACGCCAAAAGGTGTCCGCATTGCGAAGAAATGACGCCAAATGAATTAATTAATCAAATAGTAAGCGCAGTTATATTTGCACCTTTTCTTGCAATACTTATTCTAATTGCTATAAGACTTTATTTTTGCTGGTTTGGATTATTCGCTTAATAAAGATGTAATGTTTCCGGCCATTTCGATTTGGATTAAAGCTTAAACAATTGCTTTTTACAAAAAATCAAGACAAAAAAACAATATCAAAAACCGTCGCTTTGCGGATCACTTACAGAGCGGCGGTTTGTTTTTTACGTTTGCTTTTTTTGAATTTTGGTATATTGTTTATACGACTGTAAAGGTGAAGCGATGCTGTTCGCAGCTAGGCGATAACTATCGTAATTATTAATCTTCCCTATTTTCTTTACATAAAATATTTATTTTTTCAATAAATTCCGTTAATTTCTTTTCGACCTTATTAACTGTTTTTTCTTTTTCTCGATATAACCAGCCGAAATAACTTTCCACAACCGTTCCGTCATTCAAATGAAAATAGATATTATATACTTTACCTTGGTTATATACATAATCACAATGGGACGTATACGTATTAGGATAGAAGAACTCATTTAAGAAACCGTATATATTGCTTTTTGTATCTTTAGGTATTGGCTTTAATGATACGTAACTAACGTCGTCAATACGTAATTTTCTAACGAATAATTGATCTACTATTATTATATCCTTATTACTTTTCAGTATAATCCCCTGTGCTCTGATGAGGAAAAAAGAATTTAATAACAGTATAACAGACATTATCAATAAAATAATAAATACGACTATTTTTTCAAACGCCGCAATTGATAGAATTAAGAACGCGAGAGATAACACTAAGTTGATAAGAAATACTTTATTATTATAGTCGTATTTAAATCTATTCAATATAATCACCTTCCTTTATTTGTCGTGCATATCAACATTACCGTCTGAACGATTCTGCTCTTATAGTCAATAGCGAATCAGCATTTTGAATACGAATTGGAGAACGCGACTTGTGAACAATGGCACATCAATACTCCTCACGATAGTCGAACTCAAGAGAACACTCCGAGCGAATAAAGTATCATGGAGGAGAAGAATACCGAGAAGGCAGAGGCAATGGTCGTCCATACGACGAGCTGACCTGCAAGAGTTGCGTCGGCATCCATTTCCTGCGCCATGGGGACGCTGGCTACCGCTACGGGAGTTGCAAAGACGGCAACGAGAGCGGCAAATTCGGCTCCGCCGAAGTCCTTAAAGCATAGGTATGCTACTCCGAGACCGAAGAGCGGAACGATGAGATTGCGGATAACGACGCCGCTTATTATCTCGCGCTTGAGAGAGGCGACGGCTGAAAACTCGAACTGCGCACCGAGGACGATGAGGGCAAGGGGCGTTGCCATATTTGTGATCCACGTTATCACTTTATAGACGGGTTCAAGATCAGTAAGCCTGAATTGTATACCATAGTTTACAAAAACGCCTCTTATAAGCAATGCGACGACTCCTGCGGCGACACCTTGTATGAGAGGATTTTTTAAAATACCGAGTAATATTTTCTTGATGCTGGGCTTCTCTGCTCCGTCACGGAAGATCGAGAGACTGATAACTGCGAGGATATTGAAGGTCGGAATGGTGAACGCGGAAAGTATTGATGCGACTGCGACTCCTTCCGCTCCGAAAAGCGATTCTGCCAAGGGGATTCCTATGAGAGCATAATTCGATCTGAACGTGCTTTGAAGCAATGCGGCGCGTTTTTTCGAATCCTTTGTAAACAGTATAACGAACAGAAGCGCAAGGCAGAAGATGACGATGACTGCTACAACGGCATAGACTATATAGCCTGCGTCAAAGCTTCCGAAATCGCCGATCTTATAGACGTTATTAAAGAGCATTACGGGCAAAAGGATACGAAAAACGAGCTTATTTATTGCCTTAGCAACGTCCTCTCCGAGAAGTCCGCCCTTTTTCAAAAAATAGCCTAACAGCACCGTTAAAAGAATCGGCGCGACGGCGTTCGTAGCAAATATAAATGAGTTTTCCATCAATTTCTCCTTGCAAAATCGATTATCGGTGAGGCCCCACTCTCAAGACTTCGCTGATTTTTGACGAGGAGGTCTTTACGAGTGCATTTACAATACTTTTTTAAAACCGACAAGCCGGAGCTTGTCGGTAGTGGCCTGCCAGATAGGATTCGAACCTACGGTCTCAAGAGTCGGAGTCTTGTGCATTATCCAGCTATGCTACTGGCAGATAAGTATATTCTAGCACAAAATCCGTTTTTTTTCAATAGCTTTCGGTGATTAATCGCGGATTTTCAAAGTTTTTTTAACCCTTTTCAATCGAAAATCTTAATAATTCTTAATTTGCTTCGTTTTTAAGTAAATATAATTTACTTTTCGGAAAAATTCTGCTAGAATATTCGCGTTAAACGCTGATTGACACCAAAGGGATATACGAATTATATGATTTCATAGCCTTTCGGATATACATTTGAAGTAATCGGATGACTTTTATATATCGCAGATTTGTGCGAGCATTTTATGGATCTGTATAAGCATTTATTCATGCGTGTCTGCGTCGGCATTCATCTATTCATGAAAAGGAAGAAAAAATGAAAAGCAAGGAACTGCTCAGAACATTAAAATTCACTCTTTTTTCCGCAAGCGCGGGAATAATTCAGGTGCTTTCGTTCACCATTCTCGAAGAAGCCGTCAAGCTAACGCACTGGCTTGCTTATCTTATTGCCCTCGTGCTGTCGGTGCTTTGGAACTTCACTCTCAACAGAAAATACACCTTCCGCTCTGCCGCAAACGTTCCTGTCGCAATGCTCAAGGTCGCCGCATACTATGCGGTATTCACGCCTCTCTCGACTTGGTGGACGGCGTGGCTCACGGGCGAGGGCGTCGGCTTAAACGAATACGTCGTTTTGGTTCTGACGATGCTTATTAATTTCTCGACCGAGTTTCTTTACGACCGCTTCTTCGTCTTTGGAAAAAGTATTGATACGAGTGACGTGACGAGTGCGGGTTCGACCGAGGATAATGCAATCGACCGTGGCAGTCTGTAAGACAAGCTTTGCCTGAAGATTCCGTAACGGCAACTGACGTGCTTTGGCTTAATTTATAAACGGGTAGCTAAGACTTAAGCTCGGCTACCCTTTTTGTTTTCTCGGATTACGTTGTCCTGCGATATTTTATATAAAAATTAAAGCATTTTTTGTCCTGCAACGTACGGAATATCAGTTTACTGTCATCTCGTATTCGCCGCTGCAAACGGTACGAATGCCGTCGGGCAGGATTATTTCAGCCGTACAGTTAGCAGGGATCTTTACCGTGTAAACGGTCTTTCCCTCTTTTCTTTTCCAGCCGCTTTCAACGAGTCCGTAAATGCTGTTATAGCTTGCTTTTGCGTAAGTAAGCGTTCCGCCTGCAAGCGGTCGGATCACGAAGGCGTTAGGCTTATCTCCCATTTTTATACCGCACATCGACCCTATCAACCATTCGCACAACGCGCCTTTACTGTAATGATTGAGCGAGGCGATTCCTCTATCGCTCGTCATATTTCCTTCCCACGATTCCCAAATGGTCGTCGCACCGTTTTTCGGCATGAAGAGCCAGCCGGGGCACTCTTCGTTCTCAAGCAGCTTATACGCATACTCGACGCTTATATCTGCGAGAGTGTCAAGGATAAACGGGGTAGATAAAAAGCCCGTACCGAGACGCCAGCCGTAATTGTCCATTGCCTTGACAAGGCGTGCCTTTGCATACTTCTCCCGTTCATTCGTAAGGAGTCCCATATGAAGCGGGCGAACGAGCTTTGCCTGTCTGTCGGTATCGAGAGTGTGTCCCGCCTTCGTTACAAGCTCTCCGTATGCCTCTCTTGCACCCTCGGAGTATTCCTTTATTCGCAAAAGACGTGAGTCATCGGATCTGCCAAGTATATCGGCAATCATGAGGACGTGCTTTAACGTGAAGTAGGTATAAGCCGTGGATTCCTCGGGATGAGGCGATGCGAAGTCGTACCACTTGAATGCCATAACGTCATTAGGCTCTGCCCATTCACCGTATGACTGCCCTGCATTAACGGTATATTTCCCGTTTTTTCTCGACATAAAGAGAGGTTTGGCGTAAGGGCCACCCCATTTTCCCGCACGTCGTATCATAAAGGTTGCGTATTTGATCATTCCCTCGTAGTACTCGGAAAGTATCCGCTCGTCTCCGTATTTTACGTACATTCCGTAAGGGATATAAACTCCGGCGCAAGCCCAGCCGACGGAGCCGTTCATCACCCACATGAACCAATCCTCGTTGGCAAATGGAGCTATCTGCGGCAGACGCCCGCTCTTCCATTGCCTGTCGTAAATATCTCTCACGTGCTTTTTTGCAAAGGAGGCGTAATCTACGAGATACGATGCGGTATTGAAGAACAGTTGACTGTCGCCCGTCCATCCCATTCTCTCTCGCGTGGGGCAATCAGAGGGAAAATCGGTTGAATTGCTCTTCAGCGACCAGAGCGTATTTTTATAAAATTGATTGATTAGGGGATGTGAGCACTCGAACGACGACGTCTCTTCAAATGCGCTGTACACCGCTACCGCTTCAAAATCATCCTTTGCGAACGGAACGGTCGTATCGATCTTTGCATACGTGAAACCGCCATAGAAAAATTTTGTCGTATATTCGTTCAAGCCCTCCTTACAAATATAGGTTATTTCCTGCAACGGTGTGCGTTTCCCCTTATGGATGCATTGGATGTTTTCAAGCGTAAGCTCACCGCTTTTATCTAACATTTCGCCAAGAACGATATGGATTTTATCACCCTTGTGCGCCTTTAGCCTGAAAGAAATATATCCCGAAAGATTTTGTGGGAATTTCAGTATGCTTTTACCCGTTGGTGTTGTAATGAGTTCAACAGGTGTAAAACGTTCACGTTCCTTTACTTGCACGTTATTCGACGCAGTCAGATTCGCCGTAAACTGTACGACTTTCGCTTTGCCGCTATACGACGGCACTTTATTTGCGTTCACGCGCTCCCCGTCCTTTAAGTCGGCAAATTCAATTGCACCGTCGTTGCTCCACGACCAAGTTCCATCCGTGCATACGGCGGTAATTTTTCCGTCCGAGCCGACGAGTTCCAATTGCGCGTATAATTTCGTTTGATTGCCGTAAGTATTCGTGCGTCCCTTCGCTCCGCTCGAGCCTCTGTACCAGCCGTCGGCAAGAGAGGCGGTAATGACGTTTTCACCTTCTTTTATTAGTGTACTTACGTCATAGGTCTGATATTGAATGCGTCTGCGGTAATCGGTAGAGCCGGGTGCGAAAATGTAGTCTCCGACGCGTGTACCGTTTATTTCCAACTCGTAAAGGCCGCAAGCAGTAGCATAAAGCCTTGCCCGACCTACGTCATTTGCGTAAAATACCCTTTTGAAGCAGTCGACAGGATAACGTTCGTTTCTTTTCGGTCTGTAGTCTCCGGATATCCATTTTGCATCAAAGTCATCTCTGCAAAACAAGCCAGCTTCGAAATATGCGGAGGAGACTTCTCCCTCTTTACCGTTCTCATCCCAAAGCGTAATGCTCCACTCCACGCGCTGACGCGACCTTAATTCATACGGATAATCCGCGTGCATAACGTCTGAGGCAACCCTTCCGCTATCCCATTCCGTTTTTCCGTTCGATACGGCAACGATTCTGTACGCAGTTTGCTTAACGCCGCCATCGCAGCTCCACGTAAGACGCGGCTTTCGTATATCTATACCTATCGGATCAATAAGATATTCGCATTTAAGATTTATTGCTTTCATAGTGCACCTCGTTTTTACGACTTTGCCGCAAGCTGTGCCTGAATTTTACGGTAATACGCTTCGCCGGTTTCAAGCTCGGTCTGCCATGCGGCATCGTCACGTTCTTGACGTTTTTTTGCACCTTCTTCGCGTTTAGCAAGCTGTTCGGGTGTGAGTTTAGCAAGCTTAGCGACCTTCTTTTCTTCCGTTTTCTTTAATTTTACCGCCGCTTTTTCGTCTGCCAAGCGTTTCTTTTCCGCCTGCTTCGCTCGCTTTTCCGCAATCAGATCTTCATGCTTTTGAAGCTCGGACTCAAAGCTCAAGCCCTGCTTTTCGCATTTAATACGCAGCTGCTCCGCAAAGGCTTTTTCATTATCGAGAAGATATTTTTCCTCATCTGCTCTTGCCTGCTCCTCGGGTGATATCCATTTTTCGCCACGTGACTCCGCCAAGGCTCTTTGGCGCTCCTTGATGATAATCTGCTTTTTCTCAACGTTCTTCTCTACGTTAAGGAATTTCAAAAGAACGGCAAGCAAGATACCCGTTATCGTTTCAAGTCCGACGAATGCAAACGTTATAACGCTCTTTACCGCATCGGGCTGCTCCGCCGCAACCGTTACTCCGGCTACTATACTCGGTGCAATATATCCCGCGCCGGAGAGCATGGCGTTAAATACGCCGGTGGAAACGCCGCCGAGGCAGCAGGCTATTATACCGTATACCGACATTGCAGTTCCGTCGCACCTTACTCCACTCTTCCATTCGATATGGTCAAGCGTATCGGCAAAGAGTGCCATAAAGACGTATGCGCAGGGCAAGCCGCCCATATTTTTGATGAATTGTCCTGCTATCACTACGTAAAGATTAGTTGGGAAAATCCAGCATATCGCACTTCCTATGGAATAGAGGACGAAGCCCCACATGGTGACGTTACGCTTGCCGAATCTCTTTGCAAGTGGCCAGATGAGGAATATGCCGATTCCCATGGGAACTCCGCCGACGACGGAAACGAGCATTTGCGTAATACCGTCGTTATACGTTCCGAGGACGTAATTGCAATAATATACGAGACCGAGGTTTTTCAGCCCCGACGCAAACGTATATATGAAAAAGTAAACGAAGATTATTATAAGGTATTTATCGGAGAATACTATTTTCAGGCTCTGCAAGAACGGAAGCTTCTTTTCCTCCGCCGTACCCCTTTCCTCGGTAACTCTCTCCTTGGTGTAGTAATACTCAAGAAGGGTGAGAGGAAGGGCAAGTATACTGAGAAGGCTCATAACGGTTATCCACGCGGAGCGGTTTACCCCCAGTGCCGGCATTATTGCCATAGGAAAAACGAGTGCGACGAGTATGCCGCTCATCATGATAGTCGCTATCTGATTGAATACCGAAAGACCGCCCCTCTGTATAGTATTGCGCGTGGAGAGCGGTACCATAAGATTGTGGCTCATATTGTATATCGTGTAGGCAAAGGAATAGAAAAGATTGTAGGATATCATTACCCACGCTACCTGAAGTCCAATACTGCCGCTCGGGACGAGGAATAGCAAAACTCCCGTCAGGGCGATCAACGGTGCGGAAATTATGATCCACGGTCTTGCCTTACCCTGCTTCGACTTGGTTCTGTCTATTATGTATCCCATTAGGACGTTGGTGATGGCGTCTATTATTTTGGAGACTATCGGGAAAAGAGTCAAAAACAGTCCGCTCCAAACTCCCGTCAGATTGAGAACGTCTGTATAGTAGACGTTGAGATAGGTAGCCAAAACGGCGTTCAGAAGAAGTGCGCCGCACGGACCTATCAGATATCCGAGCCATTTTTCCTTTCCCGTTACGTTTTGAGAATATACGCGACTGTCAAATAATTTGCCGTTAAGCATTTTTTCGGTTTTCATTTATTTTTCTCCTTTTCCTTTGGCAATGCGGGTGCCTTTATCCCGAAACAAAAGTCCTTTATCGCTTTCAGTATTCTGCCGTTTGCAAGATCCACGAAGCCCTCGGCAAAATTATACGGGAAGCCCTTTCCGCCCGACATTGACATAGTCGTGATAGAATTACTTTCGAGTACGCGCTGTAAGAACAAAGCCCCTTTAATTTTATTGTCGCGTTCCGCCCCCATGGGTAATTTCTTCGCTTTTTTCATATCCTTTTTCGCAACGCCGAGCACGGCATTATAAAGGATTTTTCCCATTAGCGAAGCGGTACTCAAATCGGTAAAACGGCTTTCCATACGTATCGGAAGCTTAGGCCTTTCGGGCGGAATTTTAATCCCCGACATTTCTTCGAATACGCGGTCGTTGACCGCACCGAGATTTCCGGATTCGTAAATTGACGATATCTCCTTCGTGTAGGGCGCGGGAGCATCATCCCCCTGCAAGGTCAGCGAATAAGCGAGCTTTACGGTACGGCAGTCGGAGCAAAGTTCAAAAACGTATTCCCCGCTCTCTAAAACGTATCTGTCTTCCTTTATATTCCAATATCGCAAGGCTTCCTCTTTTATATTGATAGTGACACGCTTGCTCTCGCCCGCCTTGAGATAGACCTTAGTAAATCCTCTGAGCTCCTTTTGCGGCTTAAAAACGTCGGTTCGCGGTGCTCTGACGTATAGCTGTACTATCTCGGCACCGTCGTATTTTCCGATATTTTTCACAATACAACTTATATCGATACCGCCGTCTCCGCGCTTTACCTCAATATCCGAATAATCGAACGACGTATAGGAAAGTCCGTAGCCGAAAGGATAGCGAACGGCACTGTCTGCACCCAGATAATAGCGATAACCGACGAGGACGCTTTCTTTATATACTTCGTTTACCGAGGCTCCGAAATCGGTACCGAACGGAACGTCGGAATAGCTTTTCTGCCACGTTTCCGCAAGCTTACCCGAGGGAGTTTTACAGCCGAAGAGAAGCTCTGCCGTTGCCCTGCCGCCGCCTTGCCCGGGGAGGTACATATTGAGTATGGCACTTACCTCGTCGGCAAACGGAAGCTCCGCGGGAGAGCCGCCGAAGAGAACGACGGTAATTCTTTTTTTCATTTTCAAAAGAGCATCTACGAGTGCAAGCTGATTTTCCGGCAGTTGCATATTTTCTCGATCTGCCCCCTCGCTCTCGACGTAATCGGTGAGTCCCAAAAATACGAGCACTCTGTCATAGCCGCTTGCCAGCTCCTTTGCCTCGTTTATCAGAGTGATGTCCGAAGACGTGGCGTTCTCTCTGTACCCCTTTGCATACGAATATTTTACGCCTATTTCGTCAAATGCGGAGCGCGGCGTCGAAAGTGAGGTCGGATTTATCATAGAACTGCCCGAGCCTTGATAACGTGGCCTTTCAAACAGCTCGCCGACGACGCAGTACTTTTCCGTCTTTGAAAGCGGAAGCTCGCCGTCGTTTTTCAATAACACGGCACTGTCGGCGGCAATTTCGGCTGCTAATAAGTCGTGGGCCGCAAAGTCGGCTTCCTTGCGCTTCTTCCCTTCATGGCGCGAGACAAGGCGCAATACGTTCTCCACTGCTCTGTCCAGATCCGACTCGGAGAGCGTTCCGTTTGCTATTCCATCTACTATCCATTTTCGGCATATTACCGTATCACCTGGCATTTCCAGATCAAGTCCGGCGCGAAGCATTTGCAATCTGTCGTGAGTTGCGCCCCAGTCGGTCATTACCAAGCCCGAAAAGCCCCATTCGCCTCGCAAAACGTCGGTCAAAAGCCATTCGTTTTGGCAAGAATACGTACCGTTTATCTTGTTGTAGGCGCACATAAGCGACTCGGGGTTGCTCTCCTTCACTATTATCTCAAAGGGCTTAAGATATATCTCGCGTATAGCACGCATATCACAGACGCTGTCACCCATGAAACGATAGTTTTCCGTATTGTTCAATGCGAAGTGCTTGACCGAAACGCCTGCTCCGCCCTCCTGCACTCCTCTTACCTCTGCCGCCGCCATTTTACCCGAAAGCAACGGATCCTCCGAAAAGTATTCGAAATTTCTGCCTGCCAAAGGATTGCGCTTTATATTTGTTCCCGGGCCGAGCAGGACGTCGATACCGTAATGAGCGCATTCGTCGGCGATTGCGAGTCCCATTTTGTAGGTATTTTCGGGATTCCAACTCGAAGCGACGGTTGCCGCTGTCGGGAATGCGGTTGCGGGCTCGCTTCCGCTCACGCCGTTATCTCCGCCCTCGGCTTGTACGCGAAGTCCGTGCGGACCATCCGACATACGGATCGACGGAACGTTAAGCCTCGGTATCGGATTCGTATACATAAAGTCGGTTCCGGCTACGAGTGCCGCCTTTTCCTCAAGCGTAAGCTCAGCGAGAATTTGTTTAATATCCATATATCTCTCCTTTTTCGTATATTCCGTTTTAGTCAATTTTATTATATCACGATTTTCGGGAGAGTACTTGCAAAATTGTATGAAATAGTTTATAATTGTATTGTTTTGGGAGGGATCTTATGAAAAATATCGATTATAATTATCTTTGCACGGTAATCGGGAATCTTTCCGGTATTCCGATACGTGCTTATAAAAACGGGGAGCGCATTCTTTTCCACTCCATAGTCGACCTGCCGCAGGATCCGCTGACCCCGTATATAGACCGTGCCCTTGCCATTGATACTCACGTAGGATATTTCATTACGCCGAGCTTTGATTATTACGGCGCGGTAAGCTGCCCACCGTACAGGGTAATCATAGGTCCGACGAGGCAAGCCGAGATGAACGAGCAGGATATAAGGGAGCTTGCGTTTCAATGCGACGTTGCGCCGAGTGACACCGAGGCTTTCGTTTCATCCGTGAAAAGCATAGTACAAATGCCGCTTACCAGCATAATACAGATACTTTGCACTATAAATTACGTTATGAACGGTGAAAAGCTGTCGTTAAACGACGTAATGATATACGCCGACGAGCAGGAGGATATAAAAAAGAGGCTCGAGGATGCGAGAGTAAGCGGCGAATTTGATACCGTTCCAGATAATATCAAGGCTCAGAGCGAAATACACAACACGCTTTCTCTCGAGCAAACGCTTGTCAACATAGTGAGCAAGGGAGACGTTGCCGCTCTGCGCCAATGGATGAATAATGCACCCGCAGTCAGAGGAGGTACGCTTGCCTCCGATCAGCTAAGGCAAATTAAAAATACGTTTATAGTAACCGCAACTTTGATATCGAGAGCGGCTATACGCGGCGGTATGGATGCAAACGACGCGCTTTCTCTCTCCGACGAATACATTCAGAGGTGCGAGGTATATTCCGGCATCGACCATATAACGAATCTTCAATATCAAATGGTTTTCGAGTACACGGAAAGAGTCGAAAGGCTACGGAATGGAAAAGCTCCAACCAAGCTGGTAATTGACGTCGGCAACTACGTTCAGCACCATCTCTCCGAGCCGATAAACGTGGAGCTGCTTGCAAAATCCATGTTCTTGAGCAGGACGTATCTTGCCGCAAAATTCAAGAAGGAATCCGGAACGACGCTTACGGACTTTATACTGCGCGAGAAGGTGGAGGAGGCAAAGCGACTTCTGCGATATACAGACAAGCACGCTACCGCAATTGCCGCATATCTCGGTTTTTCATCTCACAGCCATTTTACGAACGTTTTCAAAAAATACGCTGGCACGTCGCCCGGCGAATACAGAAAGCTGCACACAAGGTAAAAAAATAAGGATGGGGACGATAAAGGGAGAAAATCTACGATAACGTGGTGAAAAATATAAGAAAAAAGGATCTTGGGACTTGGCTTTTCAGCGATATCTTCGGATCCTTTTTGCATTTTAACTTTTATGATTGCGTATGATTTTTACAAATAAAAGCATTTTATATGATAATAATTATTTACTTTTTACGTTCTTTTTTATTGATTTTTGCATTTTCGACATTGCGGCGTTTGAAGCTCATTATCGTAATTATTACAAGCGAGATAACCCCGATTACCGTCAGGAAAACATTTACCGTACCGTAGATATCTTCGCCTGCTCCGTGGTCATCCATAGTAATCAACTCATAGCCGTCGGCATCATTGCCGCTCATCTTATACCACATGCCCTCACCGAAATAATATAGGAAGTTACCGTCTTTATCATAAACGAGAGTCATATCCAGATAATAATTATTCTGACATATATACCTTCCGTTTTCCATTGAGGCGTTTTCAAGAACGGAATATTTCGGAGAACCGTCATTGCGTTTTTCTACACTTGTTCCAAAGGATTGGTAAAACCAGTCGTCGTACTGCTTCTCAAGAAATTCTCCCATCTCCGCTTCGGTCTCAAATTTATTCACCTTACTGTAAGCATCGCACTTATATAGCAGGAGGTTGAGGGCGAATAAGGAGAGCATGATAAAGCACTGTACTGCGATGTTGATAAGTAATTTAAGAACGAATATGTTAGAATTGTTAAGCCGTTCTCTTTCCTCTTCACTGTAATTTAAGATACCGTCACGGATCAGCTTTGGACGAATTATGAATTTATAAAGGATTGCAAGAACAAGCGCTCCGATGATCGCGGCGACTGTACCGAACGGGATCCATGTGTCAGCATTAAGACAATATTTACCTGCACCGACAAACATAGGAAATACGAGCAGCGGCAGACAGAAGAGCGCAGCTGCGGCAATAAAAATCAAAACTCTTGCGGTACGCTCAACCGTTCTTATATTATGCTCGGACGCCGCCGTCTCATAATCCTCCTCGGAACAGTCGATCGTATGCGAGGTGGTGAAGCATATTTGACAAATTGCCGCCGCTATCATAAACGTAAGTGCAAGTGCGCCTGCCAAAATACAGTTAAAGAAGGCGAAATTGCACACTGCGGCTACTATGATACCGAGCAATACCAACCCGACGGTTATCAGCGTGAAATTATTGAACCTGCGTGCATTTTTGCCTATCATGGTCTTTATCTGCTTCGTCGATCTTGCACTCATTTTCCCCCTTTCCTCTGCTTCCGTCTCGCACTCCTTGTACGCTCTCTCACCACGTAGCAATTCATCGGTGGTAACGCCGAAAATCTCAGCGATCGTAGGTATCAGGTTAAGGTCGGGCAGGGACTCGTCGTTCTCCCAGCGGCTCACAGTCTTATCCGAAACGTAAAGCTTGTCGCCAAGTTCCTTTTGAGTCATTCCGTTTGCCTTACGCAAAATGGCGATAAATTTTCCTATCGTTCTTTTTTCCATACGTTTTTCTCCTTTTATTAGTGCCTCGTTCGGCTTGAAATACTGCCTTCAAGGCAGTTGCCGGGAGTCCTGAACGTTCTCCTTGCAATATTATTCTACCGTACCGAGAGAAGGAAGTCTACACTGAAGGTCGAGAATCTCTCTCGCAATGCGAGAATTTATATAAAGCCTCATGCTAATTCGTCTGATTAATTTTAACATATTTCACGGCAAATTGCAATACGCTCTCAAATATTTATAGATAAACGTGTAAATATGTAAATAATTATTGGCATTTCTAGACTAAAAACAGTTTTTTCCTGTTCTTAAAAATAGTTGGACGTACTTAGATTGACGTGTTCCTACAGCATTTTTACACGCTCCCCGTCTTAAAGCGCGTACACCCGTAAATCGTAATTTATTTCTACTTGTAATACTTATCAATACAAATCATATTTCGCTTTCGGTTTCAAAGTTTGCAGCAAGCCACGCTCTCCGCTCTTCTCTGTTGCTTGTATAAAAAGTCCTTATGTGCTCCATATTTCACCTCGCAAAATTCATTTTCTGATTTTTCACCGTAATTCTTACGTTACGCTCTCGAGAGCATATTAAGTGAAGAGCGAAAAGCGAGAAAATAAAAATCCCCGGTCGCGATGCTCCCGAGGATTTTTGGTGCGGACGACGGGACTTGAACCCACATGAATTGCTTCACTGGAACCTGAAACCAGCGCGTCTGCCAATTCCGCCACGTCCGCTTATATTGCGATTGCTTCTCACGACCGCAGGACTTATTATATCACAGTCGGAGTGAAAAGTCAATCACAATTTATAAGTTTTTTCAGTTT
>CAZXVF010000024.1:0-17320 GCA_964644445.1 uncultured Ruminococcus sp. | reverse complement strand
TTTTCAATGTAGTTTTCCACATCTTTTCAACATAGTTTTCAACATATCAAGAGCGGCATAAAGAGAGGCTTAAATCGACGGTGTAGGGTTTTACTTTGTGCAAGCTTCGGTCACCTCATCTACCATTCGCGCACTTCCCCTTCCCCCTCACCTTTTCACTCTTCACTATTACTTTTTACTTATCATCACCTCATCCACCGCTACGTGGTCCCTTATCACTTCTTCACTCTTCACTCTTCACTTTTACCTTGTGCAAACTTCGGTCACACTCGGGGGAAAACGCTCCGTCCGCTTTTTGTAATGCCGTAACGCCCCTAACTAGTTTCACTAAAAACATAGTAAGGTATTTTTTTACCACCTCATCCACCACTGGCGTGGTCCCCCTGTCTCGCTGCGGCTCGGTCACGCTCGGGGGGAAAACGCTCGGCTCGCCTTTTCTAACTCCCTCGCGCCGTTTCGCTTCGCTTCACTACCCAACTGGGGAAGGCTTTAAAGTTCTCGCTTCGCTTCACTACCCAACCGGGGAAGGCTTTAAAGATTTCACTTCTCGTCTGCGGAGGGGTTACGTTCCCTTTCACTTATAATATACTGAAAATTTTTGCAATTCACTTTTATTTTTTCTATATTTTTTTATTTTTTTGAAGGTTTCTTTTTGAGTTTTTTTAAAAGCGAGGGGAGTTTTTTGTTTTTCCAAAGAATGAAGCTTTCGGAGGAATTTTTTTAGCTTAGCAGGAGACAGCGATAACAGAAGCCGACGCTGATCTTTTCTTGCCGAAGGCGTTCGCTGAACGCCGCTTATTTTCGCCGATATAGGCGTTTATTACGTTCGGTGTGGGATTTTGCGCGGAAACGCGCCTTTGGGGCTTGTAGGGCGTTTTTTGAGGCTTTGAGGTCGGTCTCATCGCCGTATCTTGCGCTTATAAATATTTATTTTAAAATTTAATGTAGAAAACCGTCGAAAAGCATACCCCGAGAGCCGCCCCAATGGATGCAACGATTTGCGGAAAAATCAAAAAGAAACGTATACCGACAGCCGCACGACGGATACAATGATTTGCGGAAAAATCAAAAAGAAACATATCACGACTCCCCCTACGGTAGACAAGCCTTTCCGAAAAACCGAGAGAAGCGTCCTTAAAAATTAAATCGATCATACGCTTCTCGAGTCGAATAACGGGCGAGGAAATTCCGAGACTTATAACAAAAAAGTAAAATTCCAAGGCTGACAATTAACGTCAATCATCAAAGTCGGGTACCCAATGCAGCACCGTATGAAGTCGAAAATCCGAAAGCAAGGCTGCTTATTCGACAAAGCAAAAAAGCAAGCAAAGCCGATCGGAAGAAGATCGTACCCCACTCGCTTTTTTCAAGCTTTTTGCGTTATTTGTAAAGCTTTGTTATCAAAATCGACAGCTTTCTCATTTTTTCCGCCGCCGATCAGGCTCAGTTCCGACTTAATCAGGCGTTAGCCGCTTTGACAATTGCCGTGAATTTATCGGTCTTAAGAGATGCGCCGCCGATAAGTCCGCCGTCAACGTTAACCTTTCCGAGCAGCTCTGCCGCATTCTTATCGTTCATCGATCCGCCGTACTGGATAGTTACGCTCTCGGCAACTTCCGCACCGTAAAGCTCCGCAAGCGTTCTGCGAATCACACCGCAGGTTTCGTCCGCCTGCTCGGGGGTGGCAGTGAGTCCCGTTCCGATCGCCCATACAGGCTCGTAAGCTATGATCACGTTTGCAAGCTCTTCTTTACCGATACCGGCAAGGTCAAGCTTCGTCTGCATAGCAACGACCTCGTCCGTAATGCCCGCAAGACGCTCGTCCTTGACCTCACCGAGGCAAAGAATAACCTTGAGTCCTGCCGCAAGAGCCGCCTTGGTACGAAGATTAACGGTAGTATCCGTCTCTCCGAAGTACTGACGGCGCTCGGAATGTCCGACTATAACGTACTCGGTACCTATCTCGGAAAGCATAGCTGCGCTGATCTCGCCGGTGTAAGCTCCGCTCTCGGCAAAATGCACGTTCTCTGCGCCGATACGTATATTAGTTCCCTTGGCAGCCTCTACCGCGGTAGCAATATCAACGAACGGAACGCAAAGCACGATATCGCACTTATCCATACCGTCAACCATAGGCGCAAGCTCCGAAATAAACGCCTTCGTCTGTGCGGGAGTCATATTCATCTTCCAGTTGCCCGCAATAACAGTTCTTCTCATTTTTATCTCCTTTTTACTTATCCGCCGAGGCGCGCCCACCTGCTTTTTTGCCGTGCCGCTGCCAATACTTTCCGACGGACTTTTGCATATTTGTTTTTAGTGCCTGCAATGAAGCAGGCACGTTTTTCGTTAAAAATCGCGTAAATTGTAAACTATGATTTACTTTTTTGAATTATTTATCAAGAAGGCAGGAAACGCCGGGGAGATCCTTACCCTCAAGGAATTCAAGCGAAGCACCGCCGCCCGTGGAAATATGAGTGATTCTCGAAGCGTAGCCGAGCTGCTCACAAGCCGCAGCAGAGTCACCGCCGCCGACTATCGTGGTTGCGCTCGAGCTTGCGAGAGCCTCTGCAACTGCGATAGTTCCCTTAGCGAGAGTGGGGTTCTCAAATACGCCCATAGGACCGTTCCAAACGACCGTCTTTGCAGAGAGAACTGCGTCGGAGAAGAGCTTTGCCGTCTTGGGACCGATGTCAAGTCCCTCCTTGTCTGCGGGAATCTTATCTGCGTCAACGTACTCGACGTCTATCGGGCCGTCAATGGGATTCGGGAATGCGTCTGCAACCGCGTTATCTACGGGAAGAAGAAGGTTCACGCCGTTTGCCTTAGCCTTTGCCATCATCTCGCGGCAATAATCGAGCTTCGTCTCGTCGAGCAAGGAATTACCTACGCAAAGACCGCGTGCCGCAGCGAACGTAAACGCCATACCGCCGCCGATGATAAGGGTATCGACCTTTGTAAGAAGGTTATCAATAACGTTAAGCTTGTCGGCAACCTTTGCACCGCCGAGGATAGCAACGAAGGGACGCTCGGGATTGGAGAGAGCCTTACCCATAACCGAAACTTCCTTCTGAATGAGGTATCCGCAAACCGCGGGAATGTAATCCGCAACGCCTGCCGTGGAAGCGTGTGCTCTGTGAGCCGCACCGAATGCGTCGTTTACGAAGATATCGGCATATGAAGCAAGCTCACGCGCGAAGTCCGCACCGTTCTTCTCTTCTCTTGCGTCGAATCTCGTGTTCTCGAGAAGCACTGCCTCGCCTGCCTTGAGAGCGGCTACCTTTGCCTTTGCGTCGGGGCCTACGATATCCTCTGCGAAGGTTACCTTTTTCTCGCCGAGAAGCTCGTTAATTCTGTCGCATACGGGCTTCAAGGTAAGCTTTTTCTTGTCGGACTTAACGGCCTTTTCAAGATATTCCGCAGTTGCCGCAGCCTGCTCGGATTCGGGGAGAGCCGCTACCGCCTTTTTCTCCTTCTTGGTGAGTCCGAAGCCCTCGGTAAGGATATTATGGGGCTTACCCATATGAGAGCAAAGGATAACTCTCGCGCCGTTCTCGAGAAGGTACTTAACGGTGGGAAGAGCCTCTACTATTCTCTTATCGGACGTGATCACGCCGTCCTTCATAGGAACGTTAAAGTCGCAGCGAACCAGAACGGTCTTACCGCTGACAACTACGTCTTCAATGTTTTTCTTGTTGTAGGTTGCCATGTTTCTACTCCTTGTTATTTGAATATTTAATGAATTTTCAGTATGTTTTTCGTTTTCAGAGCACTGATTTTTCCTCTGCGGTGGGGTGCAAAAGCTACTCCGGAGGCATTCGCCTCATCGCACGCACCCGTAATATTTTACCACAAACCTCACTTACAGTCAAGAAGTTTGTTAAATTTCAGACGAAATATTTTTCCGCAGAAGCCGGATGCAAAGTTTTTAAAAATCATCTTTCTCACAAACTGCCGATTTTAATCGCAAAAAGCCCTTATTTGTCAATAATTATTTACATTTTCAAGCATTTTCACGCAAATTTCGCGGTTCTGTTTTTTGCTTCGTTTTGACTTTTACAACGTAGCCGCAATTACTTTCCCGCTATGCTCATATTGCGAACGAGAACCGCAGGAGAGCCGAAGGTTGTAAATCCACCCGTTATTGCGACCTCGACGGTATCGGAGAGAGCCTCTATCGACTTAAGCAGCTCGAAGAAATTGCCCGCAACGGTAAAGGATTTGACAGCGTCGCCGAGCTTACCGTCAACTATTTTGAAGCCCGCAGCCTCTATGGAAAAGTCGCCGGTTATCGCGTTTGCGCCTGCGTGAAGTCCCTTAAGCTCGGTGATATAAAGACCGTTTCCTGCCATCTCGAACAGCCCGTCAAGCGTGTTATCCGACGCCTCAAGGCAGAACGCGTAGGGGCTTACCGAAACAGGAGAAGCGTATCCGCCCTTGCTTGCGTTTCCCGTGCTTTCGACGCCCTGCTTTTTCGCGGTTTCTCTGTTGTGAAGCAAGGTTTTAAGAACGCCGCCCTCAACCACCGATTTACGGTGTGCCGCAACGCCCTCGGCGTCGAAGTTCGTCTTTATCGTAACTCCCTCTCTCATCGGATCGTCCGTAATATTTACTATCTCGGAGGCTATTCTCTCGCCCTCCTTGCCTGCCAGCAGAGACATACCCATCTGCGCCGATCTCGCGGAAAATACCGACGAATACGCGGAGAGGAGAGTCCTCATTTGCTTTGCGGAAAGAACGACGTTATATTTTCCGGATTCTACGAGACCTGCGTTGACCTTAACGAGTGCATCCCTTACGGTCTCCTCGGCAAGCGCACCGAGATCAAGCCGCTCGTCTATCTCTCTGATACCGTAGTCCGCCTCGTATTTTCCCCCGTCGCAAACGACTGCCTGAAGCTGTACCGCGTTAATACCGCCGCGTGCCGCAAGATCCAGCCCGTGTGAATTGGAGAGCCTTACCTCGAAGCCCGCCGTCATACCGTAGGTCTGCGTACCGCCCGTCACCTTATCGCTAGAGGAGTAAATTTTATCCGAAAGTTCCGAGATAATGCTCTTCAGCTCTCCTGCGCCCTTCGGCTCATAGCTGCTTTCGGGAAGCTCCTCGTAGGACTCCGAGCCTGCAAAGATGCCTACCGTATCGGGCTTCTCCGTTGCTTTTGCATTCTCCATAGCGCGGGTAACCAGAGCGCGCATCTCACCCTCTTCAAGCAGCTCAGAGGAGGCGTAACCCATCTTACCGTCGTAAAGTGCCCTGAAGCAGATACCGCTGCCGTTGCCCGAGGAGAAGGAATTGGACTCGCCGTTCAGCGTATCGACGGAAAGCTCCTCGCTCGACGTATAATATATTTCATATTCCTCGAGTCCGCGTGATCTTGCCTCGTCCTCGATTGCTTTTTTGAGTAATTCGTAATTCATATCATCTACCTCCTACAGTGATCTTGGAAACGCGGATAAGCGGCTGACCTACGTCGGTGGGAACACTTCCGCTGGAGCTTCCGCACATACCCTGCGCCGTATCGAGATTCTGTCCTACCATATCTATATCCTGAAGTATCTCCGAGCCGGTTCCTATCAGAGTCGCGCCTCTTACCGCCTCGCAGATCTTACCGTTCCTGACGATGTAGCCCTCGTTTACCGCGAAGTTAAACGCTCCAGTCAGGGGATTTACGGATCCGCCGCCCATTGATTTAGCGTAAAGTCCGTATTCTATCGAAGCGATGATATCCTCGTTTTTGTCGGGACCGTTGTCGATAAAGGTGTTGGTCATTCTGGAGGTCGGCTCGTAGGTATAGCTCTCGCGTCTCGAGTTACCCGTCATAGGCATACCCATTCTGCGCGAGCCTAAGCGGTCTATCATATAGTTCTTCAGAACGCCGTTTTCGATAAGCACGTTGCGCTGAGTGGGATTACCCTCGTCGTCGATATTGACGGAGCCCCAAGCGTTCGGGATAGTACCGTCGTCGATTGCCGTTACCTTCTCGTTTGCTATCTTCTGCCCGAGCTTGCCGCACATCTGAGAGCGTCCAGTGCCTACCGACGTTGCCTCAAGCGAGTGTCCGCACGCCTCGTGGAAAATAACTCCGCCGAAGCCGTTTTCTATAGCGACCGTCATCTGTCCCGCAGGGCAATAATCCGCCTCGAGATTCGTGATAGCCTGTGCCGCCGCCGTTCTTCCTATTTCCTCCGGCGGGAAGAGATCAAATACCTCAAGTCCCATTCCGCGTCCGGGCGAGCAGGAGCCGTTCTGATTTTCCGTGCCCGAAGAGGCAACAGCCGAAACTGCCATTCTCGTGCGCACGTGGCGGTCGGTCTTGAGAAGTCCCTCGGTGTTTGCGATCTGTATGGTGTGGTCGACCGAAATAAGATTACCTATCGACTGTACTATGCGCGGATCGTACCGTCTTGCCGCCGAGGTCGCACTGCGCAAAAGGTCACAGCGAAGCTTTATATCCGCCGTCGCGGGATTTATTTTTACGGGATGTATATCGGCAACCGAGGTCGGCTTCAGAATGATATTCATCTCGCCCTTTCCCTCTCCCATAGCCTCAGCTACGGATCTTGCGCACCTGATAAGTCCCTCTCTCGAAATATCCGAAGTCGAGCCGTATACCGTCCTCGTTCCGAGAAAGGCTCTGATTCCGACACCCGACACGGTGTTATCCGCAATAGCGTCTATCTTCTCGCTGAGCAGCGTTACCGTACCGTTTCTGGTAAGCTCCCAATAGACCTCGGCAAAATCCGCACCCGTCGAGGTGGCAACGCCGAGTATCTCCTCAAGTAATTTCGTTTCTAACATATTTATCTCCATTTCCGCCGTGAGGCTTGCTTTGATAACCTTGACAATATTTCCCCGCTGACTCTCCGTGATGGTGCTAGAGGATTTTCGCCGCCGCTTTTGCCTAAGGAGCACACCCGAGAGTCCCTTGCAGGTGAAATTAATATATATTATACAACTTTTATTTATGTTTTTCAAGATATTTTAAAGAAAAATCGCGTGCGTGAGAATAGGCGTATTCTTTTAGGAAGGTAGGAAGAAGTCCCGTCCGAAAACGTTTTTATCTACCAAAGCGTGAGTTTCCCGATTTCAACGCCGTTTGTCGACTCAAGATTGCGCTTTTCCCGATTTCAAACCGTTTTTTTATCGACCTGTGAGCGTGAGTTTTCCGATTCCGAGCCGCCGCTTGTCGGCTAACGAGCGTGCTTTTCCCTATTTCAAGCCCCGTTTTTTCGTGCATGAGACAATTTTTATGAAAATCTATTGACATTTGACGGCGAAAAAAGTAAAATTAATCCGTAAAATGCAAAAGCGGACGCAAGGGAGCTCGTCCGGCGTACCGAAAAAAGAAAGCGAGGAGCGGAATGAAAGAGGATCTCAGAATAACCAAGACCAAGCGGGCACTCTACGAGGCGTTCGTTTCTCTGCTCTCCGAAAAGAGCTTTGAGGAGCTTACCGTGAACGAGCTTTGCGACAGAGCCGACGTCCGACGCGCGACCTTCTACACGCATTACGCCGACAAGCTTCATTTTCTGACCTGCTTTACGCGCGGACTCGCCGACGGCTTTAACGACGGCTTCTTTTCAAGCGATCCGCCCGAGACCGCGCCGGAATATTATACCGAATACATATTGCGGATAATAGAATTTCTGGAAACGCACGACGCGCTGGTGCAAAATCTGATAAAAAGCGATCTCTTCCCCGCCGTCATCTCCATGATAACCGAGCAGAACTACCGCCACACGAGAGAACGCCTCGAGGCAAGAGTCGCGGCAGGCAGGAATCTTAACTATTCGCCCGAGGTCACGGCGTCAATGCTAAACGGCGGAGCGGCAACCTCCCTCTATATGTGGCTACTCGAGGGAAAGAAAAAATCCCCCGCGGAGCTTGCAAGCGAGATATCGAGAATGATAAGCACCGCCCTCGAAAGATAAAAGCTCTGAACCCGTGCGAACCGCGGCAGCCTTCACGAACGCGGCGAAAAACAAAATCGAAAACGCACGACAAAAAGACGATAAAAATACCGTTATTTATAATTTTTTCAAGAAAGGAGCAACGGCAATGTCCGCAGAAATCAACTCAGGCAAGAACAAAGAGCCTCCCGATCCCCACCCTCACAGCACAGCGGGCAGCGTTACGCCCGAAACCAAAAAAATTATATAAACACGGAGACGACTCTTATGAAAAAAATCAATTTCGAACCTATAAAGAAATGGTGGGAGAAGGTCGAGACCTTCTTTGAAAAAAACAAAAAAATCACCGCACTCGTCGGAAAGGTTGCGTTTGCATTAACGCTTATTGCGGCTCTGGTGCTAACTATAGTTGGCATTGTTAAGGTAAATCAGCCCGTCGGAGACTATTCTCTTGAAAAGACGATTACGATGATACGACTTACTACTCCCGACGAGGAGGAATACAGCGAGGAGGAAAACACGCTCTGCCCCGTAGAATTCGAGAGCGAGGACGGCACCTATGCGGCAACTATTACCTTCACCTTTGAGGAATGGGAAGCGCTCGGCGATTCGGAGCAGATAGAAGGCTATCTATACCTCGAAAACGATGGTGACCGCTACGTTATTTTCGCCAAGGAAGCAACCGACTCACAAATTAGATCCGCAGTCAAGGATCTCTACGCCGACGAGGCAATGACCGTCTTTATGGTGGCACTCGCAATAGCCCTCGTGGCAGTCGGGATCGGCGTTATGCTCTTCTTCGGCAAGCACTTCACCCTTTATGAAAAATGCTGGTTCTTATTCATACTCATACTTGCCGCGGCAATATCCATAATCATGCCCGAGGAGGGCGCAAACGGTATCAGCGGAATCTGGATCATGGCACTCTACCTTGCGGATACCTTCCTTAATATTCTCTGCGAGCTTCTCATCTCAAAGCAGTCCAAGTGGAACTTCATCGTTTCGGTATTCGTCGAGATCGTCGAGATCCTCTGCTGCATCGTTCTCGCTTACCGCTTCGCCACCATGGCGACGACTCTCTTCTTCTGGCTTCCCTGCGACATCGCAAGCTTTATAAACTGGAACAAGAAAAAGGACGTCGACGAGGAGGAGCTGACCAAGGTAAGAACGCTCAAGGGCTGGCAGGAGATACTTCTCATTGCTGGAATCGTGGTTTGGACGGTCGTCGTCGGCTACTTCCTCTCCGGACTTGATATCGCAACCGATCTCTTCGGCGGTAACGACCTTCTCGCAACCGTAGTTTGTTATCTTGACGCCTGTGCCTCCGCCGTCGGTATCGTGAACGGACTCGCAATTCTCTTCCGCTTCCGCGAGCAATGGATCGCTTGGTACATCTGCGCTATCCTCGAGGGAGTAATAAATATTATGGCAGGTCAGTGGGTTCTTCTTCCCTTGAAGGTAGGATATATCACGAACACGACCTACGGCTATATCAAATGGACGAAGTACATAAAGGAGCACCCCGGCATTCTCGAGGAGCGCACCTTCTTCTGATAAGTCCCCCTGCCGTAAAACCGCCAAGGTAAAGAAAAAAACTAAAACAATACCGAACGGCGAGCTTTACCCGCAAAGCAAATCAACCGAAACCAATCCGAAAAATCAAAACCAATCCGGAGAAATCAAAAACAAATTCGGAAAAATCAAAAATCAATCCAATAAAAAAAGAGAGGCTCTCGCCTCTCGGGGCTGCCGAAAAGGCAGCCTTTTTTGTTTCTTACGCAAATTTTCCAAAGCGGATATTGCAAGGTTAAATCGCAATCCCCGTGTGACGCACCGCAAAAATCACTTATTCGAATCTATATGCGGCAGATAGGCCTTCAGGTAATCGAGTCCCGAGAAAACGGTCGTAAACGCCATTATAGCCATGCAGACGTAGGAGAGTATATGATTGTCCTTGAAGAACGGTATCATAGGCTCAACGAGCAGAACGACCGTGCCGACCATTTGCGATACCGTCTTGATCTTACCGAGGATGCTTGCCGCTACGACGATTCCGCTCTTTCCCGCAACCACGAGGCGCAGGCTGGTGACCGCAAGCTCACGAAGGAGTATCAGCAAAACTACCCAGACGAAGATAAGAGCCATTGCCGTCTCGCCGCGAAGTATCATCCAAACGAGGATCGAGATCATCGACGAGAGCACCATAAACTTATCCGCCAAGGGATCTATGAACTTGCCGAAATCGGTGACCATGTTATACTTTCTCGCTATCTTTCCGTCGAGCATATCGGTCAGTGCCACGAGGGCGTAAATTATTGCCGGAACGACGCAGCCCCACACGGGAATATCACGCATAAAGAGGAGTGCCGCAACGAATACGGGAACCAGGCACACCCTTATAAGAGAGAGCGTATTAGGCACGTTAAGAGAACTTTTTTTCATTTCCGATTTTCTCACTTTCTTTTTTGTCGGGACTGTCGGCGCACGTTTCACCGAGCCTTGCCCGAGGCTGATTGTTTTTTTGTTTTTATCAAGCCCGCAGATTTCGGGCTTTCTTTTTTAGTAAATACACGCTTATATGTAAAGTTTAATTGTCATTTTCGGATGATTTCACCGATAAGATCGTAATCAAGAGCCTCGACGATTTTCAGATTTACGAACGAGCCGCTCTCAATTTGCATATCCGACTTAAAGAATATCTTACCGTCGACGTCGGGTGCATCGGCATAGGATCTCGCGTAATAAACGTCCTCCTCGGCATCGTATCCGTCAACGAGTGCCACAAGCTCAAGTCCCACCTTTGCCGCGTTTTGCTCCTCGGTGATAGCCAGCTGAGTTTGCATCAGGATATCGTATCTGTCCTGCTTTACCTGCTCGTCGACCGCACCGTCAAAATCGCACGCCGCAGTACCCTCCTCGGGTGAATAGGTAAACGCGCCGAAGCGGTCGAACCTCGCCTCCTTGACGAACTCGCACAGCTGCGCAAAATCCTCCTCGCTCTCCCCGGGGAAGCCGACCATAGCGGTCGTGCGAAGAATAATATCCGGAACCTCGTCACGCAGTCTCTTCACCGCCGAGCGTATAAGCTCCGAGCCGCCGTGACGGTTCATTCTTGTCAACACGCTGTCCGATATATGCTGAATCGGTATGTCCATATATTTGAGCAGCCTCGGGTTGTCCCTAAGCTCCGTTACAAGCTCGTCGGTTATCTTATCGGGATAGCAATAAAGCAATCTGATCCACGGTATCGACGTCTTCTCGGTCAGCTCGCGAACCAGCCTTGAGAGCGAATACTCTCCGTAAAGATCGAGTCCGTACCTCGTGGTATCCTGCGCTATGAGATTTATCTCGCGCACGCCCCGTGACTCAAGCTCCTGTGCCTCGCTGACTATATCCTCTATCGGTCTGGAACGGAGTCTGCCGCGGATCAAGGGAATGGCGCAATAAGTGCATCTGTTGTCACAGCCCTCCGCGATTTTCAGATAAGCGGTATGCGGCTCCGTCGTAATTATCCTGCCGCCGCCCAGCTCCGAGGTCTCCTTGTCACGGAAGGACGTGTATCTCTCGCCCCTCATTACCGCCTCGCAGGCATCCGCAATATCGCATAAGCTTCCGACTCCGACGAGTGCGTCTATCTCCGGCATCTCGTCCATCACCTCGTTGCGATAACGCTCTACGAGACAGCCCGTTGCTATTATATGTTTACATTTTCCGCATTCCTTGAGCCTTGCGACGTCAAGTATCGTTTCGATCGATTCGCGCTTTGCGCTCTCTATGAAGCCGCAGGTGTTGATAACGACGATCTCCGCCTCCTCCTCGTTCGGAGTCAGCTCAAAGCCCTTGTCGTACAGCCTGCGCAGCATAACCTCGGTGTCCACCAGATTCTTGGAGCAGCCGAGAGAAATAAATCCTACCTTAGTCATTTTGCAGTCCTTTTTATTCTTATCGTTCTAATCGAATTTCGTATCATTTAACTGTCTTACGTCAAATTTCGTTTCGCTTTTATTTCAACGGTCTTACGTCAAATTCCGTTTCGGATCATTTTAACAGCTTCTTTACCTTCTCGCGGTATTTTCCGACGTAGAGGCGAACCATAGTCCGAAGGAAGAGATCGTACAGGATGAACGCCACGTTGAGAAGCACCCAGAAGGCTATCATCATTCCCTCTCCCTCCTCGTCGAAGAACGGAATACCGAGCAGCTTCTCCATACCGAAGGCTAAGACGGCCACTACGGAATTGATATAAACGAGCTTTACGGGTATCCAGCTCCAGCGCGGGAGCTTTTCTATATACGCCTTTAATATTGGATAAATTCCGAATATCAGAAGATACTCCACCCACAAGGCACTGCCTGGGTAGATCAGCGCGACGGTAAGCGTGGTACACAGCCACACGAGAATATCATACGGCTTGCCTATCTCTATATAGACAAACACCACGGTGAGCGAGGCAATTGCCCCGACGGTCAGATCCAGCGTTTCGATCACCGCTCCGAGCAGCATTATAACAGTGCCCAGAGCAACCATCATCGCCGAGAGAGTTATCTTTTTCGTTTGCTTCATATGCACGGTATAAGGTCGCCTCCCATACATTCGCAAAGGCAGTCCATGCATATAAGATTAGCACAGCAATCGCAAGCGTCAGCCTCGGTAGTTCTGCGGTATCCGCGTCCGCCGTAATAGGTACTGCCGTATGCGCCCGCACCCTGATTGAACATTTCCTTTGCCTTTTGGTACTCTATGTTGTCGGGCTCCATGCTGCACGCGATCTCAAGCTCTCTCATAGCGTCGTTTACGTTGCCGCCCCTCATCAGAAGCACGCTGTTCAGATAATGCCATTCCGCCGTTCTGTCACCCATCGGTATCGTGCCGAGCAGTCTTGCCGCCTCTCCGAACCTGCGCGAATTTATCAGTCGGCGGATCTCCGAGTAGCTTGCGTTAGTCCCTTTCGTGCCGCTGTAGGAGTCATAATACGTTCCCGAGCCGGTGTATGCCTTTCCGCCCGCCTGTCTCATGCGCTGTATCTCGTCGTAAGCGGAATTTATCTCCTGCATCTTCTCGTTTGCAAGATCCTTCAGGGGATTGTCGTCTCCGTAATTATCGGGGTGGTATTTTCTCGCGAGATTTCTGTACGCGGTCTTTATTTCTTCATCCGTTGCGTTCTTCGAAACGCCTAGTACTACGTATGGGTCCTTCAATTCATTTCTCCGTTTCTTTCGTTATCGCGCCGTCACCGCGCACGCTTTCGCTATCTTTATTTTCTTCGATTGCAGAGCCGGTTTCGCATTTGCCGTCGCACCCTTTGGCCGCCCTCGCATTTGCATTTTTCACCGCCCGCGCAACCGTTTTCACGCTCATTTTCACGTTTTTCGCCGCTTTTGCAATCGCTTTCGCATTTTCCGCTATGCTTGGATCTGCATTTTCCGCCGCAGCTTGCGCCACGTCTGTTTTCGTGTTTGCCCTTGCCTCGGCTCTCCTTATCGGAATAATCCCCGTCGAGAAAGGCTATCCTCTCCACGAGCCCGAGATATATCACGTTGCGTAAAATGCTCTCTATCGTCTCCCGATTTTCAAACGGCAAAAGATTCACCGCCGCCTCCAGCCTCTTGCATTCGAGTATCAGCGCGCACTTTACAGACGCTCTGTTTTCCTCTGTCAGATCCGCTCCGCCGTAGGAAATCACGTAAGGGTTATAGCTTCCGCTCTCCCTGTCCTTATAATAATCCTCGGCTGCGTCCGCCGCATAAATAAATCTGCCGAGAGCAGAACCGCATTCGTAGGTAACGAGCCTTCCGTCACCCTCCAGCCCGAATGAAAATATCTCGCCGAGAAGCTCGCCGAACAGTGCCGCAGGCGCGTCCACGCTGTTGCATTTCGCCCTCTCGAGTGCCTCGATTTCGTCTAGCTTGCGCTTCACGATCTCCTCAAGCTCCGGAATATTGGAAAGCGACACCGCATGATGAGCAATCGGCATAGCCGCCCCAACTGCCAATCGCCGCAGTCCTCCCTCGTCGTGAGCATCGTCACGCATTTTATAATAGGTAAGAATCGCAAAGGCACGCGCCGTGTATACGACAGCCTCGTTCTCGTCGAGTATCGGACGCTTTTTCAGCGGATGTGCAACGCATCTTCTCATCCTCGCCCCGATATCGCCGCCGTCAATATAAAGCATTCGCACCAGAGCCAGAAAAACGCTGTCATAAGTGAGAGTAACGTTCGAAACGAGTCCCGTATGCGCCTTCATCGCCCTGCATATACCGCAGTACGTGGCACGGTAAAAATCGTATTCGCGAACCCTAAGCTCCGCCTTGACCGGTCTAACGTATCCGAACATATCCTTCCCCCTTATCGTTTCTTTTCTGCATTATTTTCCATCTGCTTTATCGGTTATCCGTTTTGTTTCTTAACCGTTTTCTATTCCGTAATTCTCTATTCCGTAATTTTCTATTCCGCAAAATTTGCTTTCTTACGGCTCTTCGTCTCTTTTGAAATTATAAAATATACCTATAAAATCTGCATTCTGCAAGCGTAATACGAGTAGCAAAAAGCGCTTCGGCAATCAAAACGCCGATAATATACTACCCCGCAACGTAAAAGCTCAAATATGAGCGTAGCTTCTACTCGCAAGGCAACTCGCAACTGCGTTGTAAACGAACCGCCTTCAATGAAAACAGAAACGCTTGCTCGTAAGGACGTTTTTGCGATGCATTTCAAGGAGAGCGCGCGGCTTTTCTTTGAAAAGACGCAGAAAACGTAAGTTTTCGTTTTGCCTTGCAAAACAGCGCTTATATTATAACTTCACGGCTCGCAAAATAAATTTTGCGTCGCTTTCGCTTTTGTTATTTGCAAAAACGCAAATAACCGCCGTTCGTTGAAATACGGCGTGAAAAAGTCCTTGCAAGCAAACTTTTTCACTTGTATTATAACATAAACTTTCCGATTTTGGTAGACTTTTAACAAATTTTCAAAAAATGTTTACACAAAGTATTTATATTATTAAAATATGAGTCCGAAGCTTGTGCCGAGGCGGAGGATTTTCAGCATTTCGGCAAAATCTTTTAAAAAACCTCTTGACTTTTTTTGACGGATGATTTATAATACCTTGTACGGCTTTGGAGTCGTAGCCTAAACTGCGCCCATTTGCCAAAAGGAGGTATAACGAGTGAAGCTTGATTTAAGACCGTTGCTAGCCGGCGACAGATTGCTTGAAATTGATTACGAGCTGCCTCTTGTTATTGACTCCGAGGACGTCGGAAGTTTCCTTTACGGTGTCGGTTTTCCTTCTCCCATGAAGGTTAAGGGTGATATTACCAACACTGCCGGTTACATGAGAATGACCTTGAATGCCTCGGTGGATTACACGACCGAATGCGCAAGATGTCTTGCTCCCGTGACAGGCGAGTTCACCTTTAGTCTTGAGAAAACCGTTGCCCCGAGAGAACTGCTTGACGACCGTGACGAAGATAAGATCGACGATTTCGCTATTATTGAGGACGGCTTCCTTGATATAGACGCCCAGCTGCGCGATCAGCTGGAAATGGAATTCCCCTCCCGTTTTCTCTGCAAGGAGGATTGTAAGGGGCTATGCCAAAGATGCGGAAGGAATTTGAACGAGGGTAGTTGTGACTGCGGTAAAAATGAAATCGATCCGCGCCTCGCTCCGCTCAAAAAAATTCTGGAAGAAATGAAAAAAAATAATAAAGAATAAAAAAATAAAGTACGAGATATGCCGTCACGGCAGCTCAATTCAGGAGGTAAACAACAATGGCAGTACCAAAGAGAAAAACTTCTCATGCTAGAAAGATGAAGAGACGTTCGAGCGTATGGAAGCTTCAGGCTCCTACAAACATCGTAAAGTGCCCTCAGTGCGGCGAGCCTATCCTCGCTTACCGTGTTTGCAATGCATGCGGTTACTACAAGGGTGTTGAGGTTGCTCCCAAGGCAAGCAGCGAAGCAAAGTAATTTGCAAAAGAGATCAGTGTCCGTTCTGAATCGTTCGGACACTCTTTTTTTATTTTTGCGCCGCGATGAGCGGTGCATTTTTCAGATCTTTATTTCAGCCTTGCAAAATGCTTTTCACTGTTTTTATGCGGTAAAAGTTAATAATAGTTTACATTAATGCGCGTTTTCATTAAGCGAAGTGCTTTTTTGCTTTTGCGCTTCTCTTTTTTCAATTCAGCTTTTTCGGTGCTTTTTACGTCATGGCTTGCCTTTGAAATTACCGATTTTTTGCGAATTTCACGAGCAAAAAACTTTTTAAAAAACTTTATAAAAAGGTATTGACATTTATTCTGCGATATGTTATAATATCAAATGTCACGGACGCTGGTGTGGCTCAATGGCAGAGCAGCTGATTTGTAATCAGCAGGTTGTTGGTTCGACTCCGATCACCAGCTCCAGGGGGAATTCCCGAGCGGCCAAAGGGGGCAGACTGTAAATCTGTTGTCACTGACTTCGCTGGTCCGAATCCAGCTTCCCCCACCATAGAAAAACCGATCGTAAGGTCGGTTTTTTGTTTTCTATTCGTTTTTGTAAACAGCAATTTGCATTTTCCGCTTGTTTGTATCATATTTTATGCGCGCTCCTAACTTACCTCTCGCTTGCGATCGGACTTTATTTCGTTTGCGTTGAGGTCTTCTCTTGCGTGCGTTTTTGATTTTGCTTTTTACGTTGCTTTTTTGAGACGTTTGATTTTTCGTTTACGCCTTTTGGTGTCTTTGGCGTGCGAACGGTCGCCTTCCCCGCTCGTGCTTTGCTCTAGTCTTGACTTGCGCGAGGCTTTTTTTCGGCTTTGCGCCTTGATACTTTCGCACAACGGCTTTTTCTTAAATCGTCTCTCCGAAAAAGCGGGAATAATGCGGAAACGTAGCAGATCTTCACGAACTGTTTTTCATATCTTTTTCTGACATTTGCCGCGTTGCTATTGACAAACCCCACGAAAAAGTGTACAATATATCTATATCTTTGGGGCCGCAATGGTTTCGACAGGGATCGAGAGATATAATAAGCGTGGCGGGCAGGATAATCCCGTTAAAATGTCCAACTTAAAAAATAAACGACAACAATAAAGTTGCTCTTGCAGCGTAAGCTGTGACGTGGCATAATGCCACCCGTACCGTAAGAGAGGACTACGGCTCTTACCGTGCGTCAAACGAGTAGTGAACATGCATCGAGATTTCGCTCTTGTATCGGTCATGGACGAAAGGGCTACCGAGCTGAAAGCCTGCTTATCGGCGTTCATTTTCGGGAAATATAAAAGATAAGCTGCCCACGGAGAAGGTTATGTTGAACGGTTTTTGGACACGGGTTCGATTCCCGTCGGCTCCACCACAGGGAACCGCGGTCGAACCCGTGGTTCTTTTTCATTTGTGTTAAAGGCGTCGCAGGGATTATCGTTAAAACTAAAAAGTACG
>CAZXVF010000023.1:0-18496 GCA_964644445.1 uncultured Ruminococcus sp. | reverse complement strand
GAGAAGCAGGAGTGCTACCAGTGATTTTTTCATTGTGTTTTCTTCCTTTCGAAATTTGTTTTTTATTGTTAAAGATTTTTTAGAAAATCGATTAACCGAATTTGTTTATCCCTTGATACCGCTTCTCGAAACGCCCTTCATAATATACTTTCTGAAGAAGAGGAATACGAGGAAGAGGGGGATGGAAACGAGAGCTACCGCCGCCATCTGTACGGGGTAATCCGTCTCGTTCGTGTTTGCATTCGTGAAGGCGTTACGCAGACCGTTTGTGATCATACGCATATCTTCTCTGTTCGCAACGAGTCTCGGCCATACGTAGGAGTTCCACGCGCCCATCATCTTAAGAATGGTGATAGAAACGAGAGTCGGTGCTGCAAGAGGGATCATTACCTTCCAGAGATATTTTAAGTCGGTAGTACCGTCAACCTTTGCCGCGAGATAAAGCTCGTTCGGTATCTGGAGGAAGTTCTGCCTGAGAAGGTAGATATAGAATACGCTGACGAGGAAAGGAATGATAAGAGCCTCGTAGGTGTTCATCCAATGGAGCTTGAATATCGTGCTGTAGTTCGTGATAGTGAAAAGCTCGCCGGGGATCATCATCGTAGCGAGAAGAACGCCGAAGAATGCATCCTTACCCTTGAACTCAAGCCTTGCGAATGCGAAGGCGGAAAGCACCGTGATAACGAGTGAGAGTGCCGTAGAAACCACGCCTACGTAAACTGTGTTCTTAAACAGTGTCCAGAGGTTTGCGGTTTCGAATGCGCTGATGTAGTTTTCCCAGTGGATGACCTTCGGGAAGAGAGTCGGAACGGAGAGCTTATACTCTGTTAAGTCCTTCAAGGAGGAGATGATCATCCAATAGAAGGGGAACAGGACTACGACCGCCATAATGAGAAGGAATACGTAAACCGCAATTGTGGAAATTACTTTCATCACCTTTTGCACTTTCTTTACGGAATCCATATCTCTTTCCTTCATCGTTACGATGCCGGAGGTATTTTTCTTAACTTTTTCCATTTTTTCTACCTCCTTAATAGTGTGTGTTCTTCTTGCTTACGGCAAGGTTTATCATAGTAACGACAAAGATTATCGCGAAGAGGATAAGAGCTGCCGCAGATGCACGGCCTTCTTGGTTACCCAGAGCGTCGTAAATATATCCAACCATGGTGTTAAGTCTGCCGGGATCACCTGCAGGGCCCATAGTATCACCGAAGACACCGACGATGCTCGAATACTCCTTAAATCCGCCGATGAAGCCCGTAATAACAACGTACGTGATCATGGGTGAGAGGAGCGGAACGGTAATTCTCGTAAATACGCGAACCTTTGGTGTGCTGTCTATCTTAGCAGCCTCGTAATACTGCTTGTTTACGCTCTGAAGTCCGCCGAGAAGAATAAGGATCTTGAAGGGGAGCGCGTTCCAAACGATGTATATTACCATTACAGTGATGTTTGCCCAATAAGAGGATCCTACGTTTATCCAGTTGATAGGCTCGATTCCGAAAATGCCGAGGAAGTTATTAATAATACCTGCAGTTACTATGATTTCGTTCTCGCTGCCGAATGCATTTCCTACCATATTAAACATCGCCGCGAATACCATACCGATAGCAATGGAGTTAGTTACGTAGGGCAGGAAGAATATAGTCTGAAGGAATCTGTTCAAGAACTTGATAGAATTAAGGCAAACCGAGATGATCAATGCGAGCAAAGTAGAGATCGGAACCGTAAGCACGCAAAGAAGCATGGTGTTCTTAAGGCAGGTGAGGAAGCCACGGTAACTTATTACCTTTACGAAGTTTTTAATTCCGAACTGGTACGTTCTTCCTGCCACTTCACCCAGGATCGTATAGTCGTTAAGGAAAGCCATACGAAGAGTGTTAACGATAGGCCATCCCGTAAAGACGAGAAGCAGGACGATAGCGGGAGCAAGGTAGAGCCAGCCCTTCCATCTGTCAAATTTTTTCAAACTCATAGCAATACCTCTCTAAATTAAATTCTAAGCTCGGTCTGAGCGTCGAAGAGGAATACCTTATGAGGCTTAAGCGAGAATCTAACCTCGGCTGCGCCGGAATCGATCTTGGAGTCTGCATCGACTATTGCACGAACTACCGCAGACGTCTGAGCCTCATGGCTGCAAACTACGGAAACGTCACGTCCCATTACCTCAAGGTTAGAGAGCTTGCAAACGAGGGGACCGTTCGGATCGGGAATAAAGCCTTCGGGACGGATGCCTACGATGACCTTCTTGTCGGATGCGCCCTGTACGTTGAGAACTGCGTTCTTGCCGATGTAAAGCTTGCCGCCCTTGATCTGTCCGTCGAATACGTTGATCGGAGGAGTTCCGAGGAACTTGGCAACGAAGAGGTTCTTGGGATTATCGTAGATCTCCTGAGGCTTACCGGTCTGCTGAACTACACCGTCTCTCATAACTACGATAACGTCGGAGATGGACATTGCCTCTTCCTGGTCGTGAGTTACGAAGATCGTGGTGATTCCGGTTTCCTTCTGGATCCTTCTGATTTCCTCACGGGTCTGAAGGCGGAGTCTTGCGTCAAGGTTTGAGAGAGGCTCGTCGAGAAGAAGAACTCTGGGCATCTTTACAAGCGCACGTGCGATTGCAACTCTCTGCTGCTGACCGCCGGAAAGCTCACTGGGCTTTCTATCCATAAGTCCGTCGATCTGAACGAGCTTTGCAGCCTCGGTTGCTCTCTTGAGCATTTCCTTTTTCGACATCTTGTCTTCGCCCTTAAGGTTCTGGAGGGGGAAGAGGATGTTCTGCTTAACGGTCATATGAGGGTAAAGAGCGTAGTTCTGGAACACGAGACCGATGCCTCTGTTCTCGGGTGAAAGCTCGGTTACGTCCTCGTCACCGAAAAAGATTTTGCCCGATGTGGGCTGCTGAAGACCACTGATCATGTAAAGCGTGGTACTTTTTCCACAGCCTGAAGGACCGAGAAGGCCGACAAGCTTGCCGTCGGGAATTGTGAAAGTAAAGTTGTTTACCGCAACAACCTCATCACCCTTCTTTGAACGGCTGGGGAAAATTTTGGTTAAGTTTTGTAATTCGACTTTCATATAACCTCCGTGAAAGTGTATTTATTTGTTTTAAGCAAATTACTGAATTTGATTTCGCGCCGTTTTCGCGCGTATGCTCCCGTCCGGAGTCGTTAATACGGCTTACTCTCTGCAGCCTCTGCCGCCACGCGCTTTTTGTACTCGATAAGCTCTTCCTCGCTCTCGAATATCATCTGGCTCGCATAATCGACGCAGACGGTAACCGCAACCACGTCGTGGATCAAAGAATTCGTGCCGGTTTTTACGTAACAGACAACTTCCATGACCAATATCGCCAGAAGAACTATCGGGCCTATTATTCCGATCGCGCCTATTATCATCATGGCGATTATGAACAGTGGGATCATCAGCTCAAGCGTATATTTTCCGAGTATGGTACGGACGAAGAGCTGCATAGTGGATATTTTCACACCGTCTGTACGCATAAGAGCGACGCTGAAGACCTTTTTACCGAGCGTCTGACCGTTACCTATAAAAATAGGAATCGCAAACTCGAGCACCAAGAAGCTGAGAAGCGTGCTGATAGTGACCATAAGGATTGTATAAGCGATGACCTTGCCGTACAGCTCTGTTAATTCCTCGTCGGCGGCTATCGCTTCGTTTGCGGCTTCTACGCGTTCGTCGTAATCCGCTTTTTCCTCATCGGTCCACAGCTCGTATTCCTCGTCGGTAAGCCCAAGATCGATTCCGTATTCGTCTGCATATTCCTGATATTTGGTTTGAAGCTGTTCAAGTTTTGCGTCATACCCTAAAATCGCACTCATAATGCAGCCGAAGCCCACTACGGCGATAAAGAACAAAATTATGTCGAACAAATAGGCAGATATTCTTTTAGTGAAGGTGGCTTTCTGTAGATCAAACATGAGAATCTCCTTTCATTAAAATATCCTTGTGAATGCAACGTTCAGCCTATGGTTGCTCGACTTGCAGAGTATTCGCTAAAAATATGCATACTTAGATTTATTATAAATTACTACATATAATGTACCACATTTGTCGAAAAAAATCAAGGTTAAATCCGAAGAATTTTTCAATTTACTCCTTTTTCGTCATACTCACTAAAAATCAAAAAACCTCTTTATGCGGTTTGCACAAAGAAAAACGCGTGCGCGCTCGCTTATATAATAATGAGGGAATTTAGGAACGATATCAGCCGAAAATCGAACTTCGAAATTTGAAAGTATCAAACCGATTTTTCCCTTTCGTATTTTGCATTAAATACCGTTTTTTCGTTCTATCGGCGAGGCACGATATCGGCTTTCATTACCGTGCAGATACATGCGAGCGAAGAAAAAAGGTTCCAAGGCAAACGCTTCCCTGCCACCCTAAATCTACGGTTCGTTTTTTAATGTAATCCGGACTTTGTAACGGCTCTCAAAAATCCGCATTTTTACTTTTGCCATTCTTTGAATCGTTGATTTTTTATTTGAAACTATCGCAGTTTGTAAACTTTTATTGTCATTTTTAACTTTTTTTGAAGTATTTTTGCTTACAAATAAAAAAAGAAGGCTCCCGAAAAAGCTTCGGGAGCCGGTGAAAAATCATAAGCCGTTATTTGATTTGCATTTGCGTATCGGTATTACGGATTATAGAAGTCTACGAGCTTCTTCAAGCGCTCGTATTTAGCCTTTGCGGTATCCTCCGCCTTTGCAAAGAGCTCCTTAGCTCTCTCGGGGAAGGACTGAGCAAGACGTGTATAGCGTGCCTCGCCGTTGATGAAGTCCTGATAGCTTGCGCTGGGCTCCTTGGAATCAAGCGAGAAGGGATTCTTGCCCTCGGCCTTAAGTGCGGGATTGAATCTGAACATCTGCCAGTATCCTGCCTCTACGGCCTTCTTCATTTCTGCCTGACAGTTAGCCATACCGCCCTTGATGGAGTGCATCTCGCAGGGAGCGTAGCCGATGATGAGTGAAGGACCGTGATAAGCCTCTGCCTCGGCAATTGCCTTAAGCGTCTGGTTCATATCCGCGCCCATAGCGACCTGTGCTACGTAAACGTAACCGTAGGACATTGCGATCTCGGCAAGATTCTTCTTACCTATTGCCTTGCCGGCTGCCGCAAACTGAGCAACCTGACCGATGTTGGATGCCTTGGATGCCTGACCGCCCGTGTTGGAATATACCTCAGTGTCGAATACGAAGACGTTAACGTCCTCACCGGATGCAAGCACGTGGTCGAGACCGCCGAAGCCGATATCGTATGCCCATCCGTCGCCGCCGAAGATCCATACCGCTTTCTTGGAGAGGAACTTCTTTTCGGCAAGAATAGCCTTAGCCTCTGCATTTCCGTCCTTAGCCCATCCCTCGAGGAGCTCTACGAGAGCCTTTGTAGCCGCTTCGTTTCTCGCGCCGTCGTTTACACTGTTCAGATATTCGTCAACGACAGCCTTGCACTTTTCACAAGGAGTTTCAAGAGCCGCAACCTTCTTAATGAGCTTTTCACGAATGGTCTTCTGACCGATATACATACCGAGACCGTGCTCTGCATTATCCTCAAAGAGCGAGTTTGCCCATGCGGGACCTCTGCCGCTCTCGCGGTTTACGGTGTAAGGAGTAGCGGGAGCTGAACCGCCCCAAATTGACGAGCAGCCCGTTGCGTTTGAGATATACATTCTCTCGCCGAAGAGCTGAGTTACGAGACGTGCATAGGAAGTCTCGGCACAGCCTGCGCAGGAACCGGAGAACTCAAGGAGAGGCTGCTTGTACTGGCTGCCTATAACCGTGTTCTTGATAAGCTCGGGCTTTTCGGAAACGTTTGCGACCGCCCAATCGAATGCGGACTGCTGATCAAGCTGAGTTGCAAGAGGCTTCATCTCTATTGCCTTCTTGTCGGTGCCGTCCTTGATAGCCTTGTTCGTAACGGGGCACGCCTTTACGCAGAGCGTACAACCCATACAGTCGAGCGGGCTTACGGACATCGTGAATTTATAATTGGTTTTGATTACGGGACGATTTGCGAACTTCGTGGTTTCGGGTGCCTTTGCCGCTTCCTCCTCCGTCATAGCGAAGGGACGGATACAAGCGTGAGGACAAACGAAGGCACAGTTGTTACACTGTACGCAGTGCTCGGGATTCCACTGAGGAACCGTAACGGCAACTCCGCGCTTTTCGTATGCGGCAGCGCCCTGCGGGAAGGTACCGTCAACGTATTTTTCAAAGGTCGAAACCTTGAGAGAATCACCCTTCATTCCGACTACGGGAAGAACGATATCGTTTACGAAATCTACGAGATCCGCTCTGTTACCGCTTACCTTATGAGCGGGAGCGTCCTTACCTGCATTCTTCCACGACTCGGGAACCGCAACCTCGTGGAGAGCGTCCTTACCGCAATCGATAGCGGCGTGGTTGAGATCAACTATAGCCTGACCTTTTTTGAGGTAGGATTTCGTTGCCATATACTTCATATATCCTATTGCTTCGTCGATGGGAAGAATCTTCGCAAGGGTGAAGAATGCGGACTGAAGAACGGTGTTTTTAACCTTAGCATTACCAAGGTCAATTGCAAGCTTGGTAGCGTTAATAGTGTAGAAATGTACACCATTGTTTGCAATATAAGCCTTTACGCTGTTAGGAATGTGTGCGTCAAGCTCTTCGTCACTCCACTGACAGTCGAGAAGGAAGGTTCCGCCAGGCTTAACGTCGGAGATCATATCGTACTTTGTAAGATATGCGTGGTTGTGGCACGCGACGAAGTCTGCCTTGTTGATATAATAGGGGGATTTGATTGGAGAATCGCCGAATCTCAGGTGCGAGATGGTAACGCCTCCGGTCTTCTTTGAGTCATACTGGAAGTAAGCCTGAACGTACTTGTCGGTGTGGTCACCGATGATCTTTATCGAGTTCTTGTTCGCACCAACCGTTCCGTCGCCGCCGAGTCCCCAGAATTTACACTGTATCATATCCTTGGGGGCGGTATCGGGAACGTCGTGCTCTTCAAGCGAATGTCCGGTAAGGTCGTCTACGATGCCTATGGTGAAGTGATTTTTCTTCTTGCCCTTCATATTCTCGTATACTGCGAAGATAGAAGCGGGAGCAGTATCCTTGGAGCCGAGACCGTATCTTCCGCCGAGAACTCTGGGATGCTTCGTGCCTACCTCGTTAAGAGCGGCAACGACGTCGAGGTACAGCGGCTCACCGAGAGATCCGGGCTCCTTAGTCCTGTCAAGCACGGAAAGCACCTTACAGGTTTCGGGAACTGCCTCAACAAGCTTTTCTGCAACGAACGGTCTGTACAGTCTTACCTTAATGAGACCGACCTTTTCGCCCTTTGCCGTAAGATAATCTATGACCTCTTCTACTACGTCACATACCGAGCCCATAGCGACGATAACTCTGTCCGCATCGGGTGCGCCGTAATAGTTGAAGAGCTTGTAATCAGTACCGAGCTTCTCGTTCACCTTTGCCATATTGGCTTCGACGATTGACGGGAATGCCTCGTAATAGGGGTTGCACGCTTCTCTGTGCTGGAAGAAGATATCTCCGTTTTCCGCAGAGCCGCGAAGTGCGGGAGTTTCGGGGTTAAGAGATCTGTCACGGTATGCCTGAACTGCGTCCATATCTACCATTTCGGCAAGATCCTTGTAATCCCAAGCGGCTACCTTCTGAATCTCGTGAGACGTACGGAAGCCGTCAAAGAAGTTAAGCACGGGTACTCTTCCCTGAATCGTGGAAAGATGTGCAACAGCGCCGAGGTCCATGACCTCCTGAGGATTCGTCTCCGCCATCATTGCGTAACCGGTCTGGCGGCAAGCGTAAACGTCGGAGTGATCACCGAAGATATTGAGAGCGTGTGAAGCTACGCACCTTGCGGAAACGTGAATTACCGAAGGAAGAAGCTCGCCTGCGATCTTATACATGTTGGGGATCATAAGAAGAAGTCCCTGAGAAGCCGTATAGGTGGTAGTCAACGCACCTGAAGCAAGTGAACCGTGAACGGCACCTGCAGCGCCTGCCTCCGACTGCATTTCAACGACCTTAACGTTCTCGCCGAAGATATTCTTTGCGGGCTCGCCGAAGATGTTCTTGTCGGATGCCGACCAAGTGTCCGTGACCTCAGCCATGGGGCTGGAGGGGGTAATGGGGTAGATAGCGGCAACCTCTGTAAACGCATACGAAACGTGCGCGGCAGCAGTGTTACCGTCCATAGAAATTTTCTTTCTTTCTATCATGGGTTGTCCTCCATAAAATAAAAGTTATTTAACGTATTCGATTTACTTTTAATAATAAATATCGCAAGGATAATTTTAACACAAATCAAATTGAAAGTAAATAGAAAAGCAGATTTTTTTGTCTTTTTGTTTAGTCTGCACTATTTTCGGCAGAGGTTTTTGTTAGAATTGGAATAACGGCAAATAGTAAAAGCGTCATAAGTGCGCCGACTAAAAATATTTCGGGTGCGGGTATGTATTCCGTAGTCATAGCGTCGGCACCGGGATTTTCCATAAGGTTTCCCATCGCTTTATTAATGGAGTTGCCTATCATAGGGCCGATTATCATTGGAATCAACACGCTGAATACCATGCGCACGCCTTGAAGCTTTCCTACCGCGCCCTCGGGGGTATTATCGCGGGTAAGCGAGCCGCACAGTGCCGATACGAAGATATATCCCGTTATCATAACGAATCCCGCAATTCCGAAAAGTATCAAATTCGCGATATGGCTCATTCCCTTTGCAAAATACATTCCTAAAAGCCCCGCCGCCATAATTCCCGCGGCAACGTATATCAGCTTCACCTTATCCTTCTTATCCGAGTATCTACCGAGGAATACGTTTATAACCGCTCCGACGACTATCGCGCCGCCGAAAACGATGCTGTACTCAAGGGTATTGAAATGAAGATACTGTACCATGTAAATTATAAGATACGGCATAAAAACTTGGCAGGCTATACCGTAGATACCGACCGCAACAAGCACGACGTAAAGCGATTTATGCTCCTTGATCACAGACGGGCGGAATCCGTAGAAAATATCCTTGAGCGTTCCGCTCCTTTTGAGAGACTCATTATCTTTGATAATGAAAATACCCGCTATGCCCGACGCGGATATAACTGCGCCGAGTCCGACGAAGAGCCATCTGTATCCGACGAGGTCTTTAATAATTCCGAAGCCGCCGGCTACGATCAGCATAGCAATAAGAGGAAGGATCGAAACGACTCCCTCTACCGTCCCCCTGAATTCGGCCTTCGTATTGTCGGTGAGCCACGCGTTAAAGGCAGCGTCATTGGCGGTTGAGCCGAACAGCGTCATGACGCAATCACCTACTACGACCATTGCAAGCGTAAGCGCCATAGCCTCCCCGACCGGCATACCGAAAACGCTTGCCGTAAGCTCGGGCGAAATAAAGCCGAAAAGTGCGACCGTGACTCCCCAGATGGCGTATCCCCAGGAAATGAAGGAGCGACGGTTCCCGAGCTTATCCGAGAATACACCGGCGATAAGTGTCGTAACCGTTGCCGCCATTCCGCTCAGCTGTACCATCAGAGTTATCGTGTCAAGATCCGGTGCGATCGTGTCGTAAACGAAGAGGTTGAAGTACATATTTTCAACCGCCCATGCAATCTGACCTACCGTTCCGAAAAGGATCAGTATCAGCCAATTCGAGCGTGAAAATTTTTCTTGTAAAGCATTGCTTTTTTCCATTTTGTTCTCCTTTTGAGTTGCTTGTTATCGAAAAGCGAGGCAAGATTAGCACAACGATATGCTTCCCCGTTACGACAACAATGCAGTTGATGCCGAGCGACAAACAAGCCTGTCGGTAAGACTATTATATCAAATTTTCTTTTGCGTGTCAACCGACTAAGAAACACAACTGAAAATACGCTTTGCAAAGCCCGAGATGCAAGTCGGAAAAATCAAAAAAGCCTCTAAAAGCAACTCAAAAAAACAGACGTTTTTTTCAAAAACACACCGACGAAATGCGCAGGTCACACTCAAAATTTATACAACTATTTTTTCTTGCTTGATTTTCAAAATTCGAATCGCTTTCCTAAAAAGAGCACAAAAATGTAAATAATAGATGACATTTTCGGCAGTTAAAACGAAGAAAAATGAAAGCAGCCCGAAAGGGGCTGCAAAAAAGTCGAGTGAAACTTAAGAGTACATATTATTGCAAGCAAGGTAGCTATACAGCTTCTCACCGTGGTTCTGCTCTTCCTTTTGAATATGAGCGAGCGTATCGCGCATGACCGGACTGGTAAACTCAAAAATTCCGGTGTTGTAAAGTGACGAAACGTGCTTCTCCATAGACAGTGCGTCCTTGCATAAATAGGCGTCACTCTCTTTTTCCGCACCACTAACGCCGGAGGGAGAGCATGACATTTTACTATTTGCGGCGGACGGAGCGGCAGCAGGCATTTTCACTTCGGTTCCCGCCATCATCTGGCAAACCGTTTCAAGGTGCTTTTGCTCGTTTGCCTTCAACTGTGAAAATAACTCCTTCAGCGTAGGATCGTGTGCCGCGTTTTCATACTTTTCATACTTTTCGATACAGAGCTGCTCCTGCGATTTCATATCGGCAAGAAGCGAGGATTCCTTTTGTGTTAAGATCATTTTTATTCTCCTTTCCTATCCCGTCTGGGTAAAGAGATTATGTACGGATCAGCAAAAAAATATTCATACCCGAAAAAACTTCACCGCATAAGAATAGGCAAATGAAAAACACAGCTGCATTTTTTTAAGCTTGCAAACTTAAACGACACTGTTTTTTCAAAACGGTTTTCACTTCAAATTCTTTCGGAATATTTACCTTTGGAAATCGACTTCGGCGAAATATAGTTCGAAAAGCGTGCAAAGCTCTTGACTTTTCCTGTCGGCTATTGTATAATATTCTCTAGTAAAAAATATAAAGGACAAATAAATGTATTACATAACTCTTGATTTGGAGTGGAATCAGGCGTATGCTCAGAAGGCTCTTGCAATTCAGCGCAGGCTCTCATTGCGGCTTCGCGGTGAGGTAATACAGATCGGCGCGGTTAAGCTGGATAAGAATATGAACATTTGCGGCTCATACCAGATAATCGTTAAGCCGAAGTATTACAAGAAGCTGCACAGGCACGTCTCCGAGCTTACGGGGATAACGCAGGAGCAGATTGATCTCGGCACTTATCTTCCCGAGGCGGCTGAAAGATTCCGCAGGTTCTGCGGCAAGGACTTCGCGTTTCTTACGTGGGGCCCTGACGACATTCCGATGCTGAAGGAGAATTTTAACGCCAACGGTATGGATCATTCATGGCTCGATCGGACGTACGACCTTCAGAAAATTTTTAACAAGCAAACCGACGGATTAAGCAAGCAGCGCTCGCTCGAATATGCAATGGAATACTACAACCTGCCGATGAATCTACCTGCACACGACGCCCTGAACGATGCGTATTTCACGGCTCTAGTTGCTCAAAAAATGGACGTTGCGCGCGGCGTCGCGGAGTACGAAGAGCAGAGGGGCGAATTCCTTCTTGACGAGGTGATCGGAGATGCAGACGCCGGCGATGACGGATACGTGACGATCGGTGAGATGCTTGACGACGAAATAGTGGCTTCACCCGCTTGTCCGATCTGCGGCAAGGCACTCGTGCTTAAAGGAAGACCTCTTCATTCCAAGGGGCAAAAATATACCTTCTATTTTAACTGTGAGAGTGACGGAGATCTCTTCGAGGTACTGAGGCTTCACAGAAACTTTAACGATACTTGGAGAGCGAGAAGAGTAATCAAGCCTGCGAACGAAGGCACTATCGCCGAATATCTTGACGGCATAGAAAAAAGCAGCATTCGTCACAAGACTAGGCGCAGAAGGTCCGGCGCAAAGCGTCGCGCCGCAAAAACGGGAAATTCGCAATAAGAATTTTTACCGTATAATTACAGGAATTTTGCATACTTTTGTTGACATTTCGACAGGAATATGCTAAAATTTATACAAACCGAACTAAATACATCAGGGGTGCTTTGTAGCTGAGACGGCGATACTGCCGAACCCTTTAACCTGATACGGATAATGCCGGCGTAGGGAGATTGTGGGCAAATATATTTACCTTTTTTGCCAATATACCGAGCTGATGTATCAAGGCTCGGTATTTATTTTTCACTTGACGTGCGCATTGAAGAGCAACGCACCTTGCTTGTGCATTCGAAAAGGCTTTTGCAATATCGATGCTTTAACGAATGAGCCTTACGAACGGTGTTCATCAATTATACTTGCTTTTTCAATATGCGCGCAGTCAGCCGTGAAAGTCGGCAGAAAGGGTAGGATTATGAAAAACAAAAAAATGAAAATGCTTACCGAATCGGCGATAATGCTGGCACTTGCCTTTGCGCTCTCGTCGGCAAAGCTGTTTGAAATGCCACTTGGCGGATCTGTCACGGTCGCAAGTATGCTTCCGATAATGGCAGTCGGCTTCAGATGGGGAAATAAGACGGGAGCTTCGGTTGCCTTTCTCTATTCGATAACGCAGGCATTGCAGTCACTTGCCGCGGGTAACGTTTTCCCGTACTGTGAAGGTATAGACGCACTGATCGTTTGTATATTGTTCGATTACGTCGTTCCGTTTACCGTTCTCGGATTTGCAGGCGCTTTTATAGGTAAGCTCGGCGGTGGAAAGCGCGAATATATCCTCGGTGCTTCCGTGACCGTATTCGTGAGATTTTTGTCTCATTTCATCACAGGCGTTTACATTTGGGGGCAGTGGGCTCCCGACGGAATGGGAAAATACGTTTATTCGTTCCTTTATAACGGCGGCTTCTTAGCACTCGATTTCGCGATATTGCTGGCGGTTCTCTGCCTGATGCTTCGCAGTGAGGAAATGAAAAAGCTGTTGACAAGAGTGGAGTAATTTCGCCGTTAGCGTTTGAAAAAGAAATTATATTAATTCATTACACGGTCAAGGCAAGCTTTTGTCGTCAAAGCTCATAACGACAACTGCCAAAAAGGTAAATATAAAAAAACGGGGACTTTCGAAAAAGAAAGTCCCTTAAAAATTAGATAGCGCGAATTTATATGATAATGGTAGAAAAATGTAAACTTATCTTTGCCAAATCACGAGCAATGCACCATTTTTGACAGATATCTCTGCTTCGTCCTTTGCAAATTTATTTGATACTCCGAGCGCAAAATCAGGTGTCAAAGTACCGTCGCAAAGCGAATAATCGAAGCCGGAAAGCGTAACCCCGCGAGCCTCTCCGCCGATAGCAAATACCGAAACGTAATTTCCGACATGACCTCTTACAGATACAGAACCGTTTTTAACGACGGTATATATCTCACTGTCGGTTATCATTTTTCCGCGGCATCCGTCGCTTGCCATAGTTAAAAGCAGTGAAATATTTGCAAAGGTGTGGTCTCCTCTTCCGCCCGTGCCTCCGTATATTTCAAACTCCGTAAATCCCCTTCTTTTGCCTTCAAGATAGCAAAGATGCATATCCGTGTAGTCCTTCCTTTCGGGGAAGGTTATTTTTTCAAGTGATTTAGGGAGAGGGTAGGTCAATGAATCCATATCGCCTATGATGATGTCTGGCGTAATACCCATTTTTTTGGCATTGTCAAAGCCTCCGTCGGCGGCAATTATAAGCTCTGAATCCTCCGTATCGGGCTGAGTGAGGACGGGCGATGCGCCTATAATAATACACTTTTTCATTATCTGTCGGTCATCTCGTCTATGGCTCTCATAACTCCGAGCTTTCCGTATTCATAGGTCAGTCCGCCCTGCATATAAGCGGTATAAGGCTCACAGACCGGTCCGTCACAGCTGAGCTCGTTCGTTGATCCCGTGATAAACGTTCCTGCCGCAGAGATCTCGGGATGCGGATAGCCCGGCATTTCTCCAGGCTCGGGAACTGCATAGGACTCGATGGGTGATCCCATTTGAATACCCTTACAGAATTTGATAAGCTTCTCGGCAGAATGGAGATTAACCGTTTGCACTATATCGGTACGCTTCTCATCGTATCTCGGAGAGACCTCGGTAAAGCCCGAAAGCTCAAGCATTCTTGCGGCAAACGCCATTGATTTTAGCGTCGAGGCGACACATGCCGGAGCCATAAAGAAGCCCTTGTAGAACGAGGCAAGCTGGTTGAAGTTCGCGCCGAGATCCTTTCCGACGCAGGGCGCGGTGAGTCGCTCGGATATATCCCAAATACATTGCTTCGTGCCAACGCAATACGCGCCCGAAACGGCAAAGCCCGCACCGAGATTTTTCATCATAGATCCGACGAAAACGTCTGCGCCGACGTCGGTAGGTTCTCTATCCTCGGTAAATTCTCCGTAGCAATTATCAACCATAATCAGCGTGTCGGGGGAAGCCTCCTTGCAAACCCTGACAGCCTCGGCAATCTTATCTATCGTGAGGCTCTTTCTGTGAGAATATCCTCTGCTCCTCTGAATTGCCGCAACCTTGACGTCACCGCGGCTTAAGCGTTCTCGGATAGCGTCAAGATCAAACTCGTCGCCCTTAAGGGCTATTTCCTCGTATTTAACGCCGTTTGCTATAAGGGAATTTCTGCTGTCGCCTATAGTTCCGATAACGCTGCGGAGCGTGTCGTAAGGCTCTCCCGATATGTAAACGAGAGTATCGCCGTATTTAAGCAGACCGCCGAGCGTAACGGCAAGTGCGTGCGTTCCCGACATAAGCTGAGGTCTGACCAGAGCGTCCTCCGCACCGAACACCTTGGCATATACCTCCTCAAGCTTGTCTCTTCCCGAATCGGTGTAGCCGTAGCCGGTTATTTCTATAAAATCAGCCGTCGAAACACGGCACTCCTGAAACGCCGAAAGAACCTTAGCAGAGCAGATAAGTGCATTCTCCTCTATCGCCTTAAAGGTTTCTGCAAGGTCTTCCTCCGCCTGCCTTGCAAGTGCCACCGTCTCGTCACTGATTCTGTAACCGTAATACATGTTATTTTCCTCGCATCTTATATTTTTACTCATATATTGTATCATAATTTTTTCGTCAAATCAAGAGGAAAAGCAATAATAGTACGAAAATCGAAATAAGCATATTAAGTAAAAGCACAAAGGTCAAAAGCAAAAAACAAAAATGCGGGATAAAAAACGTTAAATGAAGTATGGAAAGAAAAGCAAAAACATACGTGTAAATGCCAAAGGTTTCCTCCAAGCAGACGCAAAAAGTAAGAATCCGAAGCAAAGAATAAAAAACGCTCCCGCAAAAAAACGGGAGCACGAAAAAATTACAAACATCACAAAATCTCTTTGAAATGCAAATTATTATTTACATATGAAGCTTATTTTCCGTATTTTCCGGACTTTTTAGTCATAAGAGATAATCGCTTGAATTTTTCTTTTTTGCTTTTCAGATACGAGTCCTTATCCTCCGAGTACTTTGATTCTGACAAAAGCGATTTATATCTTTCCCACCGCTCGCGTGACAGCTCGCCCGACTCAATGGCACTCAATACGGCACACCCCGGCTCGCTCTTGTGTCGGCAGTTGCGGTATTTACATTTGCAGAGCAGCCCTTCCACATCCGAAAAGGTCGTACAAACCCCGTCGGAAGAGCCCCACATTCCGAGCTCGCGCATACCGGGAGTATCTATTATCATTGCTCCGCAATCGAGCATTATCATTTGTCTGTGAGTCGTCGTGTGGCGCCCCTTGCCGTCGTCCTCTCTTATGCCCTGCGTACTCATTATTTCCTTGCCTGCAAGTGCATTTACAAGACTTGATTTTCCGACTCCGGACGAGCCCATAAATACCAAGGTAGTCCCCTTTCCCAGATACTTTTTCAGCCCGTCGAGTCCTGCGCCCGTCTGCGCGCTAACGGAAATCACCTCTGCTCCCGCTGCATAAAGCTCGGATACGGATACGTAATAGTCCGTATTATCGGAGAGATCGCTCTTCGTCAGCACGACCGCCGGCACCGCACCCGACTGATAAGCGGAGGAGAGATATCGTTCCAGCCTTTTCGGGTTAAAGTCGTGGTTTTGCGATTGCAGTATCATAACGTAGTCGAAGTTTGCCGCAACCGCCTGCTCGCCCCTCCCTCGGTCGGGATCGCGTCTCGAAAAGTAAGTCTCACGGGGAAGCGTTTTAACGATCAAACTATCCGCACCGTCGGTATAATTTATCAAAACGAAGTCACCTACCGTGGGAAACGCCTCGTCACCCTTGTAGTATTCTCTCGTCTTGAGCCTTGCACCGACCTTACCGTACGGACAAATGAGCTCGTATCTTTCACGGTGCTCCGCAATTACCCGTGCCACCGTCCCTTCGTAATCACGCTCGTTGCCTCGAAAGCCCCAATCCTTCATATCTATGCGTTTGCTTTCGTCTATGAGCTCGTCCTTACGCGCTTCGTTGCCGTGCCCGTTTCCGCGGTTGCTCTCGTGCGTTTTGCTTTCTTCCTCCTTGATACGTCCTCTCTCGAACGCTTTGCTTTCATATCCTTTGCAATACGAGCCTTCAGTGCCGTTTTTTGATTTTGCGGCATTTTTTACGTCATGCATGCCGCCGACGTTGTTTTCTTTATTCAATTTTTGTGTCCTCCGGTTTTTGATTTTCATATATTTCTTTTCATAAACAAAGAAAACCTCACCGAATTTGAAAGTGCATATTCCCTCGGGAACGGTGCCGCATGCGCCGAAATTTTTGCGCAAAAAAACACACCCCAAGGTGCGCTCCGATTTTAAGCTTGACTTGGACTTCAAATTGCGATATCATTCCCGAAAATGCATTTTCACATAGCAAAAAAGAGCCACGCGGCCCTGCACGGTCAAAAAACGAGTATCGCCTATTCGGTTTTAGGTTTTCTTTACCTCACGTACAACAATCATCACAATTTCTCCTTTCACATCTGCCTCGCGGGCAGGTCATAGTTAATATCATTGTATCACCGCATCGGGGAAAAATCAATAGCTTTTCCGAAAAAAATTCCAACTTCCCCGCCAAAATTACAGCGCTGCATTCTCAAAGAAGACACGGGCGGCTTATTGACATTTCAGAGCGATTGCGGTATAATATAATCGAAAAAGAAAAAGGAGCGGTAAGTATGGGAATCAACGAAATAAACGAAAAGGCATTTAAGTCGGAAATTACGCGCGTATTCGGAGCTAACGGGCTTTCCTCACTCTTATCCATAGAGCGGGTGGATAAGCTCTACCGCCTGACTGTCAGAATGCTGGAGGAAAACGAAAAATACAATCTCACTGCCATTACCGAGCCGAGCAAGATAATACTCAATCATTACGCCGACTGCGCTACTCTCTCGGCAAAATTGAAAAAGGGTGCGAAAATCGCCGACGTAGGTTGCGGAGCGGGCTTTCCTACCTTGCCCTTGGCAATTCTTCGTCCCGATCTGAAAATAACCGCCATAGATTCAACGGAAAAACGCGTAAATTACGTTGCCGAGAGTGCAAAACTTCTTGGGCTTGATAACGTTTGCGCCGTTACGATGAGAGCCGAGGTCGGCGGTCAGAATCCCGAATACCGAGAAAGATACGACTATGTAACGGCACGTGCCGTGGCTGAAATGCGAACTCTTGCCGAGCTTTGCCTACCATACGTCAAGGTCGGCGGACAAATGATCGCAATGAAGGGAAAAAACGCGGAATTTGAGCTTTCCGGTGCAAAGAAGGCGATAGCAACGCTTGGCGGAAGAGGCGCAAAATGCGAGAATATAACCCTGAAAAGCGATACGGAGGAGCTGACTCATCCGCTGATAATCGTTGAGAAAGCCGTACCAACGCCCAAGGCTTATCCCCGTCCCTTTGCGAAAATTTCAAAGCAACCTCTCTAATTTTATAAATTCACGTTTTTCTTACAAGCGAATCGTTATGTAAAAATCGCCGAATTTGTAAATAATAGTAGTCATTTATTGTGCTTTTCTATCTAAACTGTGAAAATTCAACTTTTTTTAAATTATAACCGTTTCGTCAAAAAAGACCGACTTTTCGTCGGCCTTTTGCTTTTTTGTTTTTTTGCGTTTTTTAGTTTCCGATGCTGCTTTGCGGTTTTTCCTTTACCGATAAGTTTGCTTATTTTTTCGGAATTTAGGCTATCGATATATTCAGGTGTTTAGCATTAAGATATTACGACAAAATAAAACCACTCCAATATTAGAGTGGATATCCTTATCGTTTAAATATTAGTTAAAGCTTCTTCAACTGTTTTCATAGAGACATTACTTCTATTACTACCTTGCTGCATTAAGTGAACCCAGACAACTAGATATTTGCCAAATAAACATAGATAGTAAATATTTCCACTTGAATGAACATATTTTTTGACTCCATCTATATCTGGCGTTAAATAATTTAATAATGCTTGTTTTTCATATTCATTATCTGTTACTAATAAAAATCTTGCTGTTTTTTTATTATAATGTGATTCTACTTTAAAAAATACCTCCACCTTGTTTACATCTACATTAAATGATTATATAAATAATCTTTAACATATTTGCCATTAAGTTTAATAG
>CAZXVF010000022.1:0-19927 GCA_964644445.1 uncultured Ruminococcus sp. | reverse complement strand
ATCTGGCGGTGGCAAAGAAGCAGAATCCCGCGGGAGTTATTATCACCGACTACGTTGCGGACGCTATGATTGCTTATACCGAATATTCGGGACAGGATTACGAGTCTCTTCTCGGAGATTTCTACCTCAGAACAGACTACTTCGCGCCGAAAATTTACGTAAACGCAGTCATTAATACCGGATATAAAGAAAGATATGCCGAGCTTTTCCAAAGAATATATTCGGGAGAATATAAGAGCGGTACGGAGCTTTACGAGGACGAGGATTATCTCGAATTTATGAGAGAGGTTTACGATCGCCTCGGATACAACTATTCCACTAATTCGAATTTTGCGGAGGATTACAAGGAATTATACGGATATCTGTTCACATGGACGCAGGCAGATACGATGATTGTCAACGGAAATCCCATAGATTATTCCGGCGTTTGCATAGGACTTGACGATAAGTCCTTTGCCGCTCATTTAGCAAGAAACTGGTATTACACGGAGACGGCACCCGAAATTCCAGAGGGAGCAAAATACGTAAGGGTTGCCTACGGAAATAATGATGCAGGTGCAAAATATAATAGTGCGGTGCTGAAATTCAGCAACGGAGAAAGTGCAACGGAAGAGCAGCTCAATTACGACTACTGTAAATGGCTTAGCGCCAGCACCGGTGAGGCTGTACTTAAGACTGCTAAGCACTTCACAACGTCGAGAGTATCGGACTATATAGAAATCCCCGAGGGATGTACCATTACGGAGTTTTACGCTTTTACGGAGACGGTGCACGCATATTGCTGCTTCTATGATGAGAATAAGGAATTTATCAGCTCGTATACACCTCTCGTACAGGAAAAATTACCCGAGTCAAGTATGATAATGGATTACGAGGATTTCAACGCAATTTTCGGAACTAATTATACGACAGAAAATCTTGATACCTTTGTTCCTCAAACTATAGAATTTTCAATGTACAGAGGCTACGATATCGAACGTGCGGACGCACTCTTTACTGTGACGGCTACGGTAATTCGCATTAAAGCAGAAGGTACTGTTTTCCGTGCTTCGGAGGATATAATGAGAACGATTGCCGAAACGGACACCTACGTATACGGACTGTATCTTGACGGTATGGAGGGCATAGGAGCGGCACTTAACGCCACGGACAAGATGAACTACGAATATCAGAGCAGTGCCATCGAGGGCATACGCACTATGACCAAGGCGGTTAACGTTTTCGTTCCGATATTCGAGCTTATCAATATCGTGATGTGCGTCGGCGTTATTATGATCTTCGTCAGCTTCTCGAGTAAGGCAATAAAGGACAAGATGCACGACATCGGAATCCTGAAGGCTCTCGGCACGAAGAACGGAACTATTTTCAGGGTGTTCGGACTTCACGTCGGACTTATCGCGCTCATTACCTGCGCGCTTTCCACGGTGGGATACTACCACTTTATCGACCTTGCCAATACGGTGCTGTTTGAGTCGATGACGGAGCTTGTTTCCGATACTCATACGGTACTTAATCTCAAATTCTTCTCGTTTATGCCGACGGTTGCTGTGATGAACTGCGTGCTGATCCTTGCTCTTGCGCTTACGTCGCTTATATTCCCGATGATCAAGATAAAGCAGATCAAGCCCGTTAAGATCATCAAGGCGAAGGACTGATTTTGGGGTAGGCTTTCCGTCACGGGAATTCCCGCGGGGCTTTATTAAAATATTTTTATTCTTTAGGAAAAGGAAATTTTTAAAAAGCCCTTGACAAGCGGGAAAAAATATGTTACAATGCTTCGGTAGTTTGGATATCTATCCAACCCCTTGCTGCTCGGGAAGAGCGGCCTAATGACCAAAAGGAGGTAAATTCAGATGGAAAAGAAGATTTGTTCTTACGAAACTCTCTTCGTAGTTAGCGGTAATCTCGCAGAAGATGATTACAAGGCTCTTTGCGAAAAGTTCGTAACCCTTATTAACGACAACGGCACAGACGTGAGCGTTAACGAATGGGGCAAACGCAAGCTCGCATATCCTATCAATTACGTTACAGAAGGATACTACGTGCTTGTTAACTTTAAGAGCGAACCTACATTCCCTCTCGAGCTTGAGCGTGTGTTCGGTATCACCGAAGGTATTATCCGTTACATGACTCTCACAAAGAACGAGAAGGATGCTCCCGTAGCTCCCGCTACTGAGGAAGTTGCTGAAGTTGAAGAAACGACAGAGGCGTAATTTTTGAAAATTTGCGGTTCTTTACCGCTATACTATGAAAGGAATGGTGCATTTATATGGCAGACTTGAATAAGGTTATACTTATGGGTCACATGACGGCTGATCCGGAGCTTAAGCAGACTACCAGCGGTATCTCTGTTTGCAGCTTCTCTATCGGAGTTAATCGCCGCTATTCCAAACAGGACCAAGGTCAGCAGTCCGTGGACTTCATCAACATCGTTGCATGGCGTCAGCAGGCTGAGTTCGTTTCCCGTTATTTCAAGAAGGGGCAAAGCATAGTTGTATGCGGAAGCATTCAGACGAGAAAATGGACTGACAATAACGGTCAGACGAGATATGCCACCGAGGTTGTGGCGGATGAGGTAAGCTTCGGCGCTCCCGCTTCTCAGAACGCACAGGGTGACAGACCCGCTGCACAGAGTTATACTCCTTCGGCTTACGGCAATCCCACTTATAACAGCGCAGACAGCGCTAACTTCGAAGAAATTCCGGGTGACGACAGCCTTCCCTTCTAATCTAGGGTAACGTCGTCCTTCCGTCGCTAGGCTCACTGCGGCGGGGGAAATACAGAAATCGTGAGTCGGAAAGGTTTAAGGTTTTCCAAAATGGAAAGAAACGAAAATCAGCGTCCCGCATTCCGTCAGAATCACAGAAGAAAAAAGGTTTGCATTTTCTGCCAGGACAAGACTAACGTTATCGATTACAAGGACGTAGCCAAGCTCAGAAAGTTCATTTCCGAGAGAGCGAAGATCCTTCCCAGACGTGTTTCCGGCACTTGTGCTCTTCACCAGAGAGAGCTCACCGTTGCTATCAAGAGAGCTCGTCAGATGGCTCTTCTTCCCTACATTTCGAACTGATTTGGAATAAGTTAATAATTAAAGCCTCCGATATTTTCGGAGGCTTTTTTCGCGATTGAGTTGCTTGATTTTTTGCGCGTTTTATTTTTCCGCGTTTATCTTTTTGACTGAAAAAGCTCCCATATGGGAGCTTTTGTTTACATTTGGGTGGTTTTTGGTGATGGATAAAACAAATACATAAGGTTTCATCATATTAATCTTTTATAAAAAAGTGACGGTTTCGCCTTGTACACATCGCCAAAGATTCTTATTCGACAAATGTAGATATTGACAATTTAACCAAGATATGATATAATAACTACAAAGGTATAAGTGTGGAGGTGTCATTATGAATAATATTATGCAGAAGCAATTTTGCCCGTTCTACGATATTTTAATATGCCGCTTTCAGTGCTGCAGTGGTAAACTGAAAATTGTAATATAACACGCATGGATAGAATTGCTTTGGTGGAGCTGTCTATGCGCTTTTGGTTTAGATAATTTATAATTTACAGGAGATATTTTCATATGAGATATGTGAATTTTATAAAAGTGGTGAGTTTGTTTTTGCTATTTTCTTGCATTTCAATCTCATTTGCCGGTTGCAACAGAGAAAGCAACGATGACTTGGCAGACAAAGAGAACCTCATCAATCAAATTAAGCAAGATTTTAATTGTACTAGCGATTCTGGTGCAATAGAATTTACTATTGATGGATTTGCACAATCAGCGACTTTATCCGCTGCTTTTTCTGTTGATGTTAAAATTGCTGATAATAATTTTTACTTTAATGAAATTTTATACGATAGTTTTTATATATCTAACGATATTGAAATATCGTATAATGAAGATCTTTTAGTAAGCATAAATGAAAAGATAACGAACGAAGAAGTAAAGGATGTTATTCAAAAAATTCAAAGTTGCAATAATTGTTACATGCTAGAAACGCAAAATGCCAATTCAATTTCTAAGAAAATAGCGATTTATAAAATAGATGATGTATACTATTTTTTAAGTTTAAACACACATAATCAATTAATAAGAATTTTTTACTCGATATCTTAAGTAGTAACCTAGTATGGATTTACACAAAAACATCTAACAATATTTCAATGAGCATTGATGCTGGTACATATTATTTACGGATGAACTTCGACTCTTATAGCAATGGTTCACATTATGTTGATATATCCGTACACGCACATTCATATACTTATCGTTGATTATCCGAAACGTAACATCAAAGAACATGTAACTGTGGTGAATCATCAGCTGTGGCACACGTTGTTACACAGGGATCTTTTAACACTCCAGATGGATATGGTATTTGCCTGCTTTGCCGAGGTCGCGTGTTTATGGGAGTTTTGTTAAGTATTCCCACCGGATTGGCCCATACCGATAACGGAAGTTATATTTTAACAAACGGAACAATCGTCTTAGTCGAAGAAGATATAGAAGCATATATGACCGATACATTAGAATTCTACTACGGTGAAAAGGAATAATACATTTTTTCTGTTAGCGTAGCATATAAGATAATGTTTGCTTTAACAATTAAAAGCTCCCGAATGGGAGCTTTTGTTTACATTTAGGTGGTTTTCTCGATGAAAAAAACAAATATATGGAGTCTCATCATATTAATCTTTTAGAAAAAGTGTCGTTTTTGCCTTGTACACATCGCCAATGATTCTTATTCGACAAATGTACAAGTATAATAATGAAAGTGAAAACATTGACAACACAACTAAGATATGATATAATAACTACAAAGGTATAAGTGCGGAGGTGTCATTATGAATAATATTATGCAGAAGCAATTTTGCCCGTTCTACGATATTTTAATATGCCGCTTTCATTGGTGCAGTGGTAGACTGAAAATTGTAATATAACACGCATGGATAGAATTGCTTTGGCGGAGCTATCTATGCGCTTTTTTGTTTAGGAAATTTATCATTAAAAGGGGTGTTTTACATGAGAAAAATTATTTTAATTATTTTGCTTTCTTCTCTCTTGCTTGTATGTTTTTCAGGGTGTGCAACTCCTAGTAACAATGATGATGAAAATGGTCCAATGGTGTTGCAAAGCCAAGATGCTCTCGTTTGTTCATTGATTGAATATTTACAAAGTTTGTTCGTCAGCCATGATATGCCTGACACTTCAACGGCTACAAAAATTGATGAGATAAAAAATGGAAAACAGGCATTACACGTTGAATTTAATAAATCAGAATGTTATTTTGTATGTGCATACTATAATACCGGACATAATTATGAAGCGAACGATTATTGTTGTGCAACCAAATATACTTGGGTCAAATTTAATAATGTAAACGAAATCAGCGAGAAATATGATGGTTTGAATTTTGTTGTCGCGTTTCAAATTAATCAAGCTTCTTTGGTCACCGACGTTATAACAAAAGATGCTATTGTCCCGAATATAGGTCATTTTCAAGAATATACCCCGAATTTTAATAACGGTTTAAATACTAATGGCGCTATTACGCTTGATACTAACTTTATTTATTTAAATTCATCCGATAGTAAAAATGTGTATCATTCTACAACGGCATATTATAATGTTCTAAAAACGCTTCCTTGCATTTGTCTTAATGAGCGGTATTATATAACAAAAGAACTTTACACTATTTATGCAGATGGTACTCGTTCTGACAGCAATGTTATCAGTGATTTTGGAAAATATTATGATACTCTGGTAAACATTATGGATACAACTAGTTATAGTGTAACAGATGAAAAAGGAAGAACTACTTTCTATGGTTTGATTGAAATTAATGCGTTTTCAAATTGTATAAATGAATAATGGGAGGTAATAATTGAAATATAATAAGAAATTAATTGCATTGATTATAGCAATATTGATGATCGTTAATTTTTCTATATTTGGCACCATCCAAGTTTTTGCACATGATGCAATGTTAAATGTGAATTATGACGATTGTTTATATGAAATAGGTTCAGACGGAATCTACGAAATGTGGTATGCATTAAACAAAAATTCCGTATGTCGCCATATTAGCCACGAAGAAGATACAATAAAGTATTATTTTGCCGATTCAGCTGATGGCAGTACATATACTTGGACAACGGATATTTCTCCATCTGCTGCTCAAGAAATCAAAAATGCTTACGCAGAAAGCATGAAAAAATGGAACAATGTTTATTTCTATTCTTACAACGATTATGGCGTTTTGATAAAACATAAAATTATTAATGTAGTTGAGGGAACAGAAGTAGATCATAATTTAACTATATATCCAGTCACTGGAAAGAATTTTATTGCTGAGACTGGTCCTGTTGGAACGAAAGAAGAAATAGAGAGTGGAACCATAAGTCATCGTCACTATTCCGAATGGATGATGAACGTGAATGTTGACTACTTCTATGTGCACGGTGCTTATAATGAAGAATACATTAACTTAGTGAGAGAAAGAAACGGTGCCCATGAGTTTGGTCATGTGCTTGGTTTGAGAGATGTTGACTCAAGCAATTTGTGTAATGCCAATACGAGTATACAACATCATCATGAGTTGCTTATGGGTTACGGTAGCCCAATGTCTGATAGAGCTGTTGATATAACTTATAAGGATATAGCGGGCGTAGCTATAACAAGAGGATTTCATACGGATAGCGACCATAGATGGCTTAATTGGGGTTTGCAGAGCAATGGAAAATATAAACTCGTGTGTTCAATTTGTAATGGTATTGAAAAGACTGCCAGCTTAAGTGTATATAACTATAAAACTTATGGAACTTGCGGTAATAACCATTCACTATCTAGTGGAAATATGATGGCTGTCGCAAGTTACGGAACAAAAGACTACTATAAGTGTAAATATTGTAAATATGTCGAGCCTTTTTCTTCAATCGTGACACAAAATTATAGCAAAACCTATTATTCTGACACGCTCCATAAATGTGTAAATACCGTTGCTGGATTAGAATATACATTTTATGAAGAACATACTATAGTTAATCACGAGTGTACAGAATGTGGAGAACATATTCATTCATACGCGGATCATTATGTGTGGCAATCAGAGGGATTACATAAATCTTACTGTGATTGTGGTAATTATACTACAAGCAATCATGTAGTTACACAGGGATCTTTTAACACTCCAGATGGATATGGTATTTGCCTGCTTTGCCGAGGTCGCGTGTTTATGGGAGTTTTGTTAAGTATTCCCACCGGATTGGCCCATACCGATAACGGAAGTTATATTTTAACAAACGGAACAATCGTCTTAGTCGAAGAAGATATAGAAGCATATATGACCGATACATTAGAATTCTACTACGGTGAAAAGGAATAATACATTTTTTCTGTTAGCGTAGCATATAAGATAATGTTTGCTTTAACAATTAAAAGCTCCCGCACGGGAGCTTTTGTTTACATTTAGGGGGTTTTTGGTGATTCAATTGCTTTTGGAGATTTTGGCGGCTTTGATGTTTTTGATTTGTTCCGTCATCTGAAATAACCGGAGTAGACTATCTTTACGTCGGAATTCGGGAAGAGATAATTATAGAGGTCGGTACAGTAGTCGTCTGTCATTGACGCCATGTAATCGACTACTATCTCGTTCGGCTCGGTTTCAATGTAGGGCGTGTTCGGGGCGTAGTGATTATTCGTTATGAAGTCGACGTGGTGAGTGAAGATGGGTGAGGTTCGGTTGCCTGACTTCAGGTCGGAGAGGAGCTTATAATACATTTTCTGCATCATCGGTCTGACGGTCTTATTAACTATTCCGCTGACCTGATCGCGGAGATATATTTGCTCGTAATTAGTGCGCTTTGCGTTTTTCATTCCGACGTAATGCTCTTCGTCCATCATAATATAGGGCTTGCCGTAGCTGTTCTCTATTATGTTGACCATAAGGTTATTGGTTATTTCCTGATTGACCGTTCCTATGCCTGCGTTACCGAGCTCGTGGTCGTATTTTAAGAGTCCTGCGCGCTTTGCATCCTGACGGTCCTTGCCGAGATAAGCTATGATATCGCACACGCGCACAAGGCAGCCCTCGAGAGTTGAGGGGATTATTTTCAGGATATTGCGCTCGTCTGTATAGCAGCTCTCCGTCATAGCGTCAAAGGAATCGAAATCCGTCATCGGCGAAGGATGATATTCCTTCATTTCAAGTTCGCCGTTGTGCGCGATTATTCCGTTCAGGGTATCGAGCGTCAGATTAAGCGGAAAGATACCGTCGAGGACGCGCACCGAGTGGACGTTATGGTTAAAGTATCTGCCCGTCTCGGAACAATATATATCGCTCAGTATCTTCTCGCCCGCGTGACCGAAGGGAGTGTGTCCGATATCGTGTCCGAGCGATATCGCTTCTATGAGATCAAGATTCAGATTCAGCACCGAGCCGATAGTTCTGGCAATTCTGGAAACGTACTGCACGTGTAATGCGCGGCGGGTGATATCGTCGTTCTTTATGAAGGAAAATACCTGCGTTTTATCCGTATAGCGATTATAATACGGACTGTGCATTATTTTATCCACGTCGCGAATATATGCGGTTCTCCAAACCGATTCCCTATCTGAAAGGTTATCTCTGCGGATCGCTTGATCACTGCGGGTGGCAAAATCCGGTCTCGTGCCGTGCTCCCTGTCATATTTAATACGCTCCGACAACTCATCGGAAAGATGCTCGTAAATACGGTTCATATTTATCCCTCTCTAGCGTTTCATTTTATATATTGTAACATAAAGTAAAAAAACAGTCAAGTAAAAATTAAAAAACGCGTCAAAACGTGAGAGCAGAGCGAAAAGATCGACGAAAAACATCACCGCGCGCTACGGAGTATATCCGTTTTTTAAGGGAAATTTGTCGTAATTGTTAATTTTTATTATTTTTGTTGATATTCGGCGCGAGTTATGCTATAATCAAGAAAAATAATAAGCGAATTGAGAGGAAAATTATGAAAAAAATTATCGTAGCGCTTATCTTGGTCGTTACCATGCTTTTCGGGCTATGCTCCTGCTCCGCCCTCGGAACGCTGATCGACATTATACGCGCCCTGACAGAAAACAGCGACGTTATCACGAACGACGGTGCGGGGCTTCCCTCCTCGACTGACGGAATATACGACGTCGACTTTACCCTCGGACAAATCAAAAACGTTACCGAGCAAGGCAGTTATATTGACGGTTGTCCGACAGTCGGAGAGCCTGACGTTCTGGTTATTCCCGTAGAGTTCAGCGACGTTACCGCCGCAAGCCGCGGATACACCGTTAACGCATTGAAAAACGCCTTTGAGAAGGACGGAAAATGCGACTACTACTCCGTATACGACTACTATTATATTTCGAGCTACGGTCAGCTGAAGCTTGACGTTACGGTGCTTGACACGTGGTTCAGACCGTCACACCCCAGCACGTATTACGAAAAGCAGACAATGGATTACTACGGTGACGACGTCTTTATCGGAGATCAGATGATAATGGACGAGGCACTTGCTTACCTTGACGCCACTATGGACCTTTCGAAATTCGACTCGGACGGCAACGGCGTTATAGATTCCGTGGTCCTTATCAACACTCTCGACATAGGAGAGGACGATTATCACTGGGCATACAGATATTGGAACATTTATACGGACGATAACGGGCTCTTCTACGAATACGACGAGGTATCGGCAAACGACTATCTCTGGGCATCCTATCAATTTCTCTTCCAAACCTATGACGACGAGGGCTACGAGGCATTCGACGATACGAGTGCGCTTAACACGTACACTTATATACACGAGTTCGGTCACGTTCTGGGCGCAGACGATTACTACGATACAGCGGGCTACAGCGATCCCCTGGGCGGCTGTGACATAATGGACTCGATGAGCGGAGATCACAACCCGTTCACGAAGTTCAATTACGGCTGGCTTACCTCATCGAGACTGATAGTTACCGATACCAACGTGACTGTGGATATCAAGGACTTCTCAAAGAGCGGCGACTCCGTGATAATCGCTAACAACTGGAATTCCGACCTCGGCGCATATCAGGAATACTATATCGTGGTGTATTACACTCAAAACGGACTTAACGGCGACGGCAACGGATATTTCTCACGTGACGGAATTTTGGTTTATCACGTGAATGCGTCGCTCAACAAGTACGTTGACGGAGACGAGACGTATTACGATATATACAATAACAATACGTCCTACATAGACGACTACGGAACGAAGAACAATCTTATCGAATTCGTGCTTACGAGGAGTGATACCTACACTTACGTTGTCGGTGACAGCCTCGGAGCGGTTAAAACGGATAGCGGCGAGCAGCTGCAATACACCTTCAGCGTTGACGGCATTTATGAGGATCACGCTACGCTGACGTTCGTTAAAAAATAACCGCAGTATTTTGAAATAAAATTCAAGTTACCGCCGTGCGTTTAGGCATTTATACCGACGCTTTATTACGGCAAAGACCGAGGGCTTATCTCTGCCCTCGGTCCTCTTTTTTGTTTGTTTTTTGTTTTTCGTCCGTATATTTTCTAATCAGTCGACTCGCTTTATGGATCTCTGCGAGGAAAAGCCCGCGGGATAGCGCGCCTTCAGTTTCTCGATATTGCGCTCTAAAATTTCTTCAAGCGGTATTTCAAGGGCTGTAGCGCATTCGGCAAGATACCACGCGACGTCACCGAGCTCGTCAATCAGCTTTTCTCTGTCAAGAACGTGCCCGTGAAACAAATGCTTCTTTACGAGATCTATGACCTCGCCCGCCTCTCCGCAGAGTCCCATTACGCCGTTCGTCAGCATTTTCTCGCCCGTAACCTCGGGATTTTTTGTTGTCATTGCCAATTTCTGATATTCGTTTATCTTCATTTTTTGCTCCTATTTGACAATATTTGTTTACTTTTTCGGCTTTTTATTATCTTCGATTCCGATATCGGTGCTTAAGATCGCTCCGTTCACTATTGATTCTCTACCGTATTTTTTCCTGATCAATTCCACGGTCTGCTCCTGCTTTTTATTCTTCTCTCTTGCAGGTGCTATCTCGTCGGTAAAGATGCTTATTTGCTCCGATGCAAATTCATTGCGAACCAGATTTTGGGCGGTAACCGTCAGCATGCGCACCGGCTTATGCTCGCTCCACTCGTCGATCAGTATTTTATACGCAAGCTCCTCTATATCGTGAGCAATATCGGTCGGACGCTCGAGACGGCGCTGTCGCTGTATCACCTCGAGGTGCTCGTCCTTCACCGTCAGCTGTACCGTATGGCAAACCATCGAAGCCTCTCTCAATCGGCGCGCTACGTCCTCGGAAAGATACTTAAGAGCTATTTTGCACTCCTCGCGGCTCAAGAGGTCGTGGCGGAAGGTGAAGCCGTAGCCTACGCTTTTCTGATCCTCACGCTCGTCCGCTCTTACAACGGGAGAATCGTCAAGCCCTGCCGCGTTTTTATAAAGCTGCTCCCACATTTTTCCGAATTTGCGTTCCAGAAGCTTTCGGTCCGTCGCGGCGAGATCGCCTATCGTTCGTATACCGAGATCGTGAAGTGCGTCCGCGGTTTTCCTGCCTACGAACAAAAGGTCGGACACGGCAAGTGGATAGACTATTTTTTTGTAATTTTCACGGTTTATTACCGTTATGGCATCGGGCTTTTTATAATCGCTGCCGAGCTTGGCGTACACCTTATTAAAGGATACTCCGATAGAAACGGTTATTCCGATCTCATCCTTTACCTCGCGCCTTATTCGCTCCGCTATCTGCTCGCCCGTACCGAAAAGCTTTCTGCTGGCGGTAACGTCAAGCCAACACTCGTCTATTCCGAAGGGTTCTATCATATCCGTATACCGCTCGTATATTTCGGTGACACGGCGGGAATATTTCACGTACTCGTCGTAATGTGGCGAGGCTATTACCAGCTCGGGGCATTTTTTTCTTGCCGAATACACGGTCTCCGCAGTGACTATGCCGCGCTTTTTGGCAAGGTCGTTTTTTGCAAGAACTATTCCGTGCCTATCGGACTCACTGCCGCACACTGCCATGGGAACGCCCGCATATTCGGGATTAAGCGCCGTTTCAACCGAAGCGAAAAAGCTGTTACAATCGCAGTGCAATATTACTCTGTCCGACATACGCGGCGCCTCCGTTCATTTTCGTATTTATACAAGTTTGCAAACGTGCTTTACGGTCATTTCGAAGCCGTTTAATTTACGAACTCTCCGTCGACTATGCTCTTTCCTCTCTTCTGCGGTGCTACACCGGACTTCAGCGTGAAGAAAAATTCGCAGCTCTCGTCATTTTCGGATTCTACCCATATTTTTTCGTCGTGCGCATCGATTATGGTTTTGCATATATAAAGTCCGAGACCTACGCCGTTTTTATCAAGTCCGCGGCTTTTATCGGTTTTGAAGAAGCGGTCGAATACCATTTTACGCTCCTCCTGCGGTATTCCCTGTCCCTCGTCAAAGACGGATACCTGAACCTTTTTGTCCGAATTGTGTCCTATTCTTATGATAAAGCGTCCGCCGTCCTTTGAGAATTTAATGGCGTTGTGGCAAAGATTGTAGACTACCTGATATATTGCGTCCTCATCGGCGTTTACGTATATTTCGTCACTCTCCGTCTCAAAGCTTACGTCGAGGTGCTTACCGTCTATTCTCTGCTCGAAGGATATGAGTATTATACGCGCCATTTCTGCAATATTAAAGCTCTTGAAATTGAATTTTCGCTCTCCCGATTCGAGGCGCGAGATATCAAGAAGCTGCGTTACCAACCTTGAAAGCCTGTGTACCTCGGCGGATATCACCGAAAGATAATACTCGTGCTTTTCGGGCGGAATTGCTCCGGACGTGATACCGTCTATGAATCCCGAGATCGTCGTCATGGGAGTACGCAGATCGTGCGATACGTTTGCTAAGAAGGAATTACGCATTTTTTCAAGAGAATCGAGCGAGTCTGCCATATTGTTCAGCGATTCGGCAAGCTCTGAGACCTCGTCGTTGCCTTCTACGGGAATACGCTGTGAAAAGTCGCCCTTGCCGTAGCTCTTAGCCGCATCGGTGATTATACGCAAGGGACGAACCAATCGCTCGGTGATAATATACGCCGACAGCATTGCCGCAATCATTACTACGATACAGCTGTTCGTTATCGCTCTCTTTACGAGTGAAAGCATACTGTCCTCGCGCACGGTGGAGCAAAAGGCAAAAACGTATCCGACGGTCTCGGAATCACCGCATATTACCTCTTTTCCGAACACCATTGATTTCTCGTTGATTATTCCGCCGAGAGTGCCCTCCTGATAATAATACCGTCCCTCTCCCTCGCCTTTTGCCTTTAGCTCGCCTTCACTTATTCTCCTGAGCTCCGTGTCACTTGAAACGTAAACGGTCTTATCCGAGGATTCCGCGCCTTCGGGCATTTGAGTTGTAAGCAGAACGTTCCACTGACTGTCCGCTACCATTACGTTCAGCTGTGAATCGTATCCGACTATAAGCTCTATCAGGGGAAGAAGATTACTCTCGTCGGTGACGTAGGCGTTGAAATCAACGTAATCCTCTGCCTCCAGTCGGTCGGATAATATCGAGGCTACCTTTTCGAGCTTGTCCTCCTTTTCCTCTGCAATATCGTAGTGAATAACGGTGGTGACTATACCCAAAAGAAAAACGAAGCTGAGCGTAATAACTATCACGAATGCAGACATATATTTCGCAAAGGACGATTTGAACATTTTTTACTCCTTTATGCTCTCCCGCGCTCCGATACCCGTTTTTTTGCGAGTCGAATGCGGTAGTTTTTTTCTTTTATATATTTTAACACATTCGTACTCATATTGTCAAATAATTTTATCGTTTTGGATTGACTATTTAATTTTTTTGTGCTAAAATGTATGCTGTATTGATATTTACGTTTTTCACGTTAACGGAGGATAAACTGATGACTGTTACAAGATTTGCGCCGAGTCCTACTGGATATATGCATATAGGCAACCTCAGAACCGCGCTTTATTCATACCTCGTTGCAAAGCACGACGGAGGCAAATTTATATTGAGAATCGAGGATACCGACAGGGAGAGACTTGTCGAGGGGGCAACGGACGTTATTAAATCCACGCTCAGAATGACGGGACTCAACTGGGATGAAGGTCCCGACGTCGGCGGTGAGCACGGTCCTTACGTTCAGTCGGAGCGCAAGGAGATATATATGGAATACGCGAAAAAGCTCGTGGATATGGGCTACGCCTATTACTGCTTCTGCACAAAGGAGCGTCTTGAGAAACTTCACGAGAGCGACGCTACGGGCGGCTACGACAGACATTGCCGTGAACTGTCACGCGAGGAGGTCGAAGCAAAGCTTGCCGCGAACGTTCCGTTCGTTATAAGACAAAAAATGCCGCTTGAGGGAACGACGAGCTACGTCGATTCAGTGTTCGGCGAGATATCTATGAACAATTCCGAGCTTCAGGATCAGATACTTATAAAGGCCGACGGATACCCTACGTATAACTTCTGCCACGTTATCGACGATCATCTTATGGGCGTTACTCACGTTGTAAGAGGCTCCGAATATCTGACTTCTACTCCGAAGTACGTTCTTCTCTACGACGCATTCGGCTGGGAGCGTCCCGTCTACGTTCATCTGCCGCTTCTGATGGGTAAAAACGAGGACGGCTCTGTTTCAAAGCTCTCTAAGAGGCACGGTGCCGTATCCTTCCAGGATCTTGTGAACGACGGCTATCTTCCCGAGGCTGTCATAAACTACATCGCTCTGCTCGGCTGGTGTCCTAAGAATAACGAGGACGAGTTCTTCGATCTTGCGGGACTTCGCGAGGTATTCACAATCGACGGAGTTTCAAAGTCTCCCTCGGTATTTGATTTTGAAAAGCTGCTTTGGTTCAACGGCGAGTATATCCACAAGCTTGACGATGAGGCATTTGCTTCTCTTGTCGAACGCTTTATCAAAACGGATATTCCGTCGAACGTCAACAAGGAAAAAATGCTCGGCCTGCTCAAGACCAGAATATCAAAGCTCTCCGAGATCAACGACAAGATGGCATTCTTCATCTCGCTTCCCGATTACGATAAGGAGCTGTTCTTGAACAAGAAAAATAAGATTGCAGACTTTGATATCGTGCGGACCGTACTTAGCGAGGCGAAAGCTGTGCTCTCCGACGTTTCCTCGTTTGATAACGATACGCTCTTTGCCGCGCTTACTCCTATAGCCGAGAAGCTTTCCGTAAAAATAGGTACTCTTATGTGGTGCGTGAGAATAGCCGTTTCCGGTCTGGGTGCTACTCCGGGCGGTGCAACGGAAATCATGGAGGTCATCGGTAAGAATGAATCTCTTTCGAGGATCGATCGCGCATTGGAGAAGCTTGCGTAAGGCTTATAAATGATTTTTGCCACCTGAGAAGATCAGGTGGCAATTTACTGGGACTATAGAGGACGGAGGATTTTTTGACGGCTCCGCAATGCGCCTTGACTTACCGTATAATCCGACGAAAAAACAAAAGACCTGCTCGGGTTAAAAGCAGATCTTCATATAAAAATTTAAGTTATGCCATTGCGTTGAATTTCTTTGCGAACGCGGACTTCTTGTGAGCAGCGTTGTTCTTATGAAGAATGCCGTGAGCAACTGCCTGGTCAGTCTTCTTGCAAGCAAGCTTGTAAAGGTCGGAAGCAAGTGCCTTGTCGCCGGACTCTACTGCTGCGTTGAACTTCTTAATAACCGTCTTAAGCTGGCTCTTAACCATCTGGTTCTGGAGTGCCTTTGACTGGTTTACAAGAATACGCTTCTTTGCTGACTTGATATTAGCCATTTCAATTCTCCTTTAATTTTACGTAACCTATGTCCCCACACACTCCACGGCTGAGAGGGTCCGTTCGCTGCGCAATACATATGGATTACTTTTTGTACCGATGTATTATATCACAAACGGCAAAGAAAATCAATAGCTTTTTAAAAAATAATTTAACTTTTTTGACAAATTCTGTGTTTTCGCATTTTTATTATGCGTGCCCTCGCATATACGAGGCAAATCACAGTATACGGAGGTAAACGATGGCAAATTTCATTAAAATAAACGATTTTTCCGCACCGGAGCTTGACCTTTTCGCAAGGCTTACGGGAGCACAGCTGCGCTCAAGGCTTGAACCCGAAAAGGGGGTTTTTATAGCCGAAAGCCCCGAGGTGATCAAGACCGCCTTAAATTCGGGTGTAGAGCCTGTTGCCCTTCTTACAGACGAGAAACTTATAAACGGTGCCGTAAAGGAAATAATATCAAAGCTTCCCGACGGCGTACCGGTTTATCTTGCTACGCGTGACGTTCTGTCAAAGTTAACCGGATTTGCTTTGACGCGCGGAGCGATTTGTGCTATGAAAAGACCGAAAATGCAAACATTAGATGACATTTTAGCGGTTTCAAAGCGCGTTGCAGTGCTAGAAGAAATTGCGGACTCTACGAACATCGGTGCAATTTTTCGTTCTGCTGCCGCCCTGGGAATCGATGCCGTGCTGATTACTCCGACCTGTTGCGACCCCCTTTGCAGACGGGCGGTAAGGGTTAGCATGGGTACCGTATTTCAAGTACCGTGGACCAAAATCGGAGGATCCGCGTCCGACTGGCCGAGAATCGGAATCGATAAGCTAAAGGAGGCAGGATTTAAAACACTCGCAATGGCACTCTCGGACGACTCGATAGGCATAGATTCCCCCGTCCTGAATAATGATGAAAGGCTAGCCGTAATTCTGGGAACCGAGGGCAACGGGCTTAAGAAGGAAACGATTTCTCTTTCCGACTACACGGTGAAAATTCCGATGTCGCACGGTGTCGACTCGCTAAACGTTGCGTGTGCGGCGACGGTCGCATTCTGGGAACTCAGGCGCAGGGGGTAACGGCTAACGGTATAAATATCCAATCTGCTGCATAAACTTTCATAAAGCCTTTATTTAAGGAGAGTTTTTATGTGGCAAAAAATCAAAATCTATGGAATTTCCATAGCTATACCATTGGCAGTCGGAGGGCTTAGTGCTCTGCTAACCGCTAATTCAATGGACGTTTACGGAGAGATCAATCGACCGTTTTTATCACCGCCCTCGTGGCTCTTCCCCGTCGCATGGACCATTTTATACGTGCTTATGGGAGTGAGTGCCGCAATGATATACGAGGCAAAGAGTACGGATGTCGCAGAGCGCAAAATCGCTTTTTTGCTTTACGGTCTTAATCTCGCAGTTAATTTCTTTTGGAGCATTATCTTCTTTAATTTGCAAGCATTTTTCGGTGCTTTTATATGGATATTACTTCTGCTCTTCGTTATATTAAAGATGACTACCGCCTTCTATAAAATCAATCGCACAGCCGCCTATTTACAATTTCCGTATATACTTTGGTGCTGCTTCGCGACTTACCTTTCGGCATCAATATGGTTGATGAATGGATAAAAATGTAGTTTTTGACTATAATTATTTACATTTTTCGCGTTTTTAACAAAAACATTTTATAAAGTAACATTATAATAAATACTAAATTTTAAAATTATAACACAGCAAAAAGCATAAATTGCATATATCTTCAAAAAATGAAAACGAGAGCCGCGTGATTTTGAAACCTAAGTCCGCAAAGCTCTCGCTTTTTTATATTAATTCACAATTTTGCAACCAACGCTCTTCGCCGCCCACAAAGCTGAAATTAGGAAAAAACTCGTGGGTAAATACGAGCTTTACCCACGAGACCGCTAATACGGATTAATACTTATCAATATCTGCGCCGTTTAATAATCACAACGCAAAGTACAAGAAGCAATGCAAGTGCGCCGATGGCGTATATCATATATTCACTCATGATATTTCCGTCATTGCTTGCGACTGTAATTTTCGCCTGTGCTATACCGGTCGTAGAAACTATATCAATAATGTATTCGCCGCTTTCCAGTGTTTCCAAATATTCCGATTTAATTTCAACAACGGTGCTACCCTCGCTTACAGTGTAATAAGAGCGGCTTAATACTTTTCCGTTTATTCTGACTTCAACGAAATCTTCAATAGAAGCACTTGAACGGAACACGATTGACGATGCGGATTCCGCACTCCATTCAGCAACGCTTCTGCCCACAATTTCAGGCTCCAGTTTGTCGATGGTTTCGCTATATTTATCACCGCAATGACAAGTATAGGTCATTATTCCGAATTCTGATGCGGTAGCTTCCTTAGTCACTGTGCTCTTGTAAGTGTGACCGTTTTCTGAAACTTCACGAGTTTCGTAGTAGTCGCAGTTTACACAATCTCTACGCTCTTCGCCTTCTTCTGTACATGTAGGTGCAAGTGTCTCTGTCCATTCGCCGTAGGTATGATCGAGTGCTTTTATAGATTCGGGTTCAAGTTCTTCATGGCAAACTTGCCTTACTTTGTCCCTCATTGGACCTTCATTCAATTTCTTTTGATTTTTTCACCTCAACTATTGACAAATAGCACTATTATTGAGAAGACTTCCACCCTAGTCTAACAAGTTCTTGATACATTTTGTATTCAAAATTTTGAGTATCGTTAATTTCATTTTTTTCAATGGAAATAAGTTTCACTTTATACTTTTCATAAAGCTTAAGTTTTTCTTCCTTGTTATCTTGATAATCTTTGGTGTCCATTCCCCAATATTCTATGTAAACACCGGTAGTACCATCAATAGGAATATACCAATCTGCAACCACAGCACGTTCTGATGATTGAGGGATCTCTTTAACCTTAAGTTCATAGGCATGACAAATTTTGTGGTTATATAAATAGTTATCAATAATAACCTCAGACTTTGATTTACAAATATGACCATCAGAAGCTCTTTTGTCATCAAAATCAGCAACGGCAACTAATACCTTATCCTTTTGAACTTGGGAATCATTTGGCTTGAAGTTTTTAATTTTCTCTAATGTCTTAATTAACTTTTTAATATCATCACAAACTACATCACTTAATTGAGAATCATTATAAAGTTTTTCAAGGAGTGATGCTATTGCATACATTTTGTACAAATTAGTTATACCTTCGTCATAGTTTTTCAGCCGAACAATAAAAGCTTTAAGATTATAATAATGATCTTTCAATTCCCAAGGCTTTTTATTTTTGTCTAGATTATTTTGTGCATTACGAAATTCATTATAACAAGATGGACAAAATACCGCACCATTTGAATCATTACCACATATTAAGCAAGAAGATCTGAAATTATCTTCCAAAGTTTCTTCAACTGTGCCAATATTAGCACTATTCAAAATATTAAGCAGCCTATCATAAGGATTATTATGGTAACACTCCAAACAAAATGCATATCCTGAAGTCGGTTCACCACAAAGAAGACACTTTTTAAATCCCGAATCAGGTAAAGACTCATATTTCTTTGGCTTTAATTTGCAAACGCATTTTTCATCAGATTTATAAAATTTGCCACAGTCTTCACACTGTTCAAGCAAACCGTCTTTAAGTTCTTTAGCGTGAGTTCTACATAAGCGATCCTTTCGAGCATTTCCCATGTAAACACTCGTAGGTTCTCCACAAATTGGACAGATTAAATCTTTATCGTTTTCCATAATTTTCTCCTAAACAACAAAACTATATCAACTAAATTATAGCACAAAAACTTCTGAAAGTCAATTCAAAAACAAAAACCATTCAATAACCATTCAATATTTCGATTGGTGATCACTTATAAACATTAAATCTTGCTTTTTTAAAATAGCAAATATCAAAGAAAGAACTTGACATGTGTAAATAAAACTTGACATTTTCGGACATTTTTGTCATTTTTTACAAACTTAATGTTAAAGGAATTTTTCAACATCCGACTATATAAAAGCAGCAACAGGTCTCCACTCCACTTTGCTTCGCATCGTCCTCTCACTACCACCTTTGCCTTTA
>CAZXVF010000021.1:0-20525 GCA_964644445.1 uncultured Ruminococcus sp. | reverse complement strand
TGCGGCCTCTACCACCCCAAGGTAGCGCGCTACCAACTGCGCCACACCCAGATATGCGTATTTATCGGTTTTTGCTTGCGCTGAAAGCAGATTCAAAAAGCTCTGCAACCGGCGCGTAACGCTACACGCAAGTCAAAAAACAAACTGCGCGTTACGAAAACCTAGTATATTATATCACTCCGTTTGCGAAAAGTCAATAGTTTTGAAAAAGTTTTTCGACTTTTTGTTCATGAAGTAAATTTTAGAGTAAGTTGCCAAAGTAAATAAACACTGCAACTTAAATTTGGATTTAGCGCGGGAAATAATTTGGGATAGAATATAGTTCGGGAATCCACGTAAAAATTTTATGAAATGCGAAAAAATGGCGGAAAAGCGTCGCGAAAACGGTGGCGTTAACAGTTTTTTTACAAAAATGCCGTATATACGATAAAATTTCGGTGATAAAATAGTAATATAATAAAGAGACGGATAGGTCGGTCGCAAAAATGCCGCGCAGGGCGAAACGTCTCGAGAGAGTTCCGTGCAATACTGTACGAAAATGCGGGACGCAAATCATCGTGAAAAAATCACGAGGCATCTTGAAAAATTCGCCTGTAAATCACATGAGTAACGTCGAAAAAGCGGCGCAATAAAGGGCGCATAAGTCATCACGGAATAAGCATGCAATTTATTTCGAACGAACCGCTCTCGATTTACGTGAGTCATCCGTAAAAATCAATCTGCAAATCGCATAGGTCGAATTAAAAATCCTTGTGAGGACGACGCGGAAAAGCAACTTGAGAAAGCACCGCTGTGAAGCACCAATGAAAAAATACTCGATGAGAGGTGCGGTATTATGCGGTTGCGCAGACTTGATAACGGAGTTTTTTGCAAGGATGGAGTATGGTATTTTCGATATCTTGCGTATTGGTTCCTTTCGCTCCTCGCCTTTTGGCTCTGCGAGATATTGATCGAAAGCGGAGATTGCCACGTCGTCTCTTGCTACCTTGACACGCTTATTCCGTTTTGCGAAGCGTTCGTGATATTTTACGTTCTGTGGTATTTTCTCATTGCGTTCAGCCTCGTATATTTCGGGGTGACGAGCCGCGAGAGCTTTCGTGCGCTTTTGCTATTTCTTACTGTCTGTCAGCTTGTGGCAATAGTGATATTTCTCATTTATCCGTCAAAGCAGCTTTTGCGCCCCGAGGCTATGCCGAGGGATAATCCGCTCACAAGGCTCGTCTCTTTCATTTATTCGGTTGACACGAACACAAACGTTTGTCCCTCGCTCCACGTTGCCTTTTCGCTTGCTATGATATCGGCTTGGTGTCGGGATAGGCAATCGCCTGCCTTGTTGCGCTGTGCAATGGTAGTGCTGTCTGCTCTTGCCGCTGCTTCCACGGTCTTTGTAAAGCAGCATTCGATTATAGACGTTTTTACGGCGGTCGTAATGTGCGCAGCTGTTGAAGCGGTGCTAAACCACGATTTTTGGAAAGAATTGTTTACAAAATTACTTAAAACCGAAAGGAAATCGGCGATTCTGCCGAAAACGAAAAAACAGAAATGACACAGAAGAGGAGAAAAACGAAATGAAAAAGCTCTTACTTATAGTAAATCCGAACGCAGGCAAGAAGCAAATCAGAGAAAAGCTTACCGACGTAATATCACTCTTCAATCGCGCAAGCTATCAAACCGAGGTGTATATGACTTCTGCAAGAGCCGATGCCGTTGCGGCGGTAAAAAGGTTCGGTGCGGATAAGGATCTTATAGTGGCGGCAGGTGGAGACGGAACGTATAACGAGGTCATCCGCGGGCTTGTGAGCGCAGAGTTAAGTATTCCTCTCGGTTATCTTCCGGCAGGCTCGACAAACGATTTCGCGGCGTCCATAGGTCTCTCGTCCGATCCTCTCATCGCGGCGTCAAGCATAATTTCGGGCACTCCGCATTCCTATGACGTCGGCAAATTCGGCGACACTTATTTTTCCTACATAGCTTCCTTCGGCGCATTTACCAGAGCGAGCTACGCGACCTCTCAGGATCTGAAAAACACCTTGGGCCACCTTGCCTATATACTCGAAGGAATAAAGGAGATCTCCCAGATCCAGCCGCGCCGCATGAGATTCGATATAGACGGTCAGGTAATAGAGGATGATTTTCTCTTTGCCGGTATCTGCAATTCAAAGAGCATTGCCGGAGTCCTTACGCTTGATTCGGACAGGGTGGATATGTCGGACGGACGCTTTGAGATACTTTTGGTCCGCTCTCCGAAAACTCTCGGCGATCTTAAGACCTGCATTTCGGCGTTGCGGTACAGCGACTTTTCTACCTACAACGTAAGGCTCTATCACGCATCGAGAGTGAGCGTAAAAACAAATCCGAATCTTTCGTGGTCGCTTGACGGTGAGGAGGCGGCGGGAGCTCCCGAGATACTTATCGAAAACCTTCACAATCGCATAACCTTGATTCATTAATTTTTAAATAAGGTAGCGCACGAAAGCACTTCAAAATGTAAATAATTATAGTCAAAATCAAAGCAAATACAATAAAATCAGACATTATTAAAAAGGAGCTTCTTATGAAAAATACATTAAAAATCGCACTTGATAAGCTAAAGAATCCGTACATTTGGCTCGTTGCGCTGGCGGATATCTTCCTTGTGCTGTTTATGCCGATCATGATTTTCGGCGCATTTAACATCGAGCTTGGAAGCGGGGTAATTTTCCTTCTCGTCGTCCTCGTGCTATGCGTGATGATGCTTTTTCGGCTGCTGGTCGTTAAGTGCTACAGAAGGTACGTCGACGATTACAACGCACGCCGCTGGGATCGCGTTATGAGAAAGACATGGTTTGAAAAATTCCTTTATAAGACCGATCATGCATACGATCAAATGAACGTTATCCGCGCGATAGGCAGCATTGAGAACGGCGACGAGGAGCGCTTTCTCGGCTACATAAAACGCGTCAATCATCCCGTCTACGATTCGTACAAGCATTTTTGGATGCTGGCTTACTCGATAATGAAGGGCGACGAGGAGGCACTTGCGAAATACGACGAGCTTTTCGGTGAGGACGTCGGCAAGGTTAAGGACGGATATATGCCGATCCGCGATATGCTGATAAAGGTCTATAGAGGCGTGCCGCTCACCCCCTCGGACAAAAGCTTCGTCAATGAAAAAATAACCTTAAACGTTCTTCGCGGATTTCTTCTGACTGCAAAAGGCGAGCAGACGACCGCCGCCGAGGAAATGAAAGTAGACGTAGATGCCGAAGCAGCTTTCGCGGATGACGAAGAAGAGACGCACTTTGACACCGAAGAGAATATCACTTCAGATACGGAAGGGGAAATGCCGGCGAGCACGGAAGAAAAGACTGCTATGGATAACGAGAAATAATCGGAAAACAATAGTAAAGCGGACGAAAAGAGGCGGTCGAATACGACGAAGAGCTTAAAAAAGCAAGTCGATCGAAAAAGCTTTGAAAAAATGAAATTTCAATCTTTTCGGTTCTTCTGCATATAACATAAAAAAGCGAATTGCTTTGGGCGCGGATCTTCCGCGCTCTTTTTATGCATTTCGAAAATCCTGTTTTTGTTTTCATCAAAGTTTTTTTGTCTCGCCGTTTAAAAGTACGTCCTACGGATCTGCGTTTTTCATTTTTTCATCCGAATTTTTACGGCTTGAAAAATGCATTTGAAGTTTTTTATTTTTCGGCTTTTTTAACAAAACCGCAACGTTTCCGAAAAAACGCGAAAACATCCTCGTGCTATAATACGTTCGTAAACCGAAGGAATAACCGACGAAGAATTGCATTGCAAGCGGCAAGCGTGAATGGAACTAATTGCAAAAATGCTCTGAAATGCTAATTAAAGTAGTCAAAATCCGCTCAAAATCGGTCAAAACAAGAATATATAAAACAAGAGGTAACAAAAAATGAAAAACGAAAAAGAATTTATGGTACAGAAAATACGCACGCAGTATATGGAAAGCAAATATACGGAGCTTGACGCACTGAAGGCACTTGACAAGAAGGTGAAGCTCCCCGCAAACGTTTTCGCTTACGTATTCGGCTCAGTGGGCGCGCTCGTTGCAGGCACGGGAATGAGTCTTACTATGACGGATATAGGCGCGGCGCTCGGGATCGAAGGCTCTATGATTTTCGGCATAATTATCGGCATCGTCGGCTTTGCTCTCTGCGCGGTAAATTATCCTATCTACAAGGTCATACTCGCAAAGAGAAAAGAGCAGTACAAGGATGAAATATTCGCCCTCGCAGACAAAGCCTCAATGTGATTTTCGTCGAAAAAAAGCGTAATCAGTATACCTGACGCCAATGGTACTTACCCGTGGACGAGCCTTAAAAAACAAAGCGGCGGTGAAAGACGCCGGCCGTATGCGCTCCGATGAACAATTTCGGGCGCATATTTTTATATAGTAAGAAACGGAAACATTTTTTTAACATTTATATGATATAATTTACTTCAATGACAAAACTTTAAGTGCAGCAAGCCCTCCGAGACGAAGAAAAACGCCTCGTGCTGTGGAGCTGCGGAAATACGGAGGAGTATTATGTTTCGTGTGTTGGTCGTCGAGGACGACGTGGATCAGAATAAAAGCGTTTGCGCCTTCCTGAGAGGCTGCGGATATGAGACGGTAGGCTGTTTTGATGCCGCCTCCGCTTACGATGCGCTTTACGAAAACGTTTTCGACGTCATAGTTTCCGACGTTATGATGCCGCGTATAGACGGAATCGAATTTGCGAGAAGCGTGCGCGCAGTTAACGAAAATATTCCCATACTCTTTATGACGGCGAGAGACGATATCATCTCGAAGCAGAGAGCATTTCGCATAGGCGTCGACGATTATATGGTAAAGCCGATCGACCTTGACGAGCTTTATTTGCGCATTGGCGCTCTTCTTCGGCGCTCCGGCATTGCCTCGTCAAGGAAGCTTTCCGTAGGAGAATTCTCTATGGACGGCGAGGCGTTTTTAGCGGAGTATAAGGGGGAAGAGATACCGCTGACAAAGCGCGAGTTCAATATTCTTTTCAAGCTTCTCTCCTATCCGAAAAAGACCTTCACGCGCGGACAGCTTATGGACGAATTCTGGAGCGTCGATACCGACGCCTCTCCCCGCGCAGTCGACGTCTATATGACTAAGCTTCGCGGCAAGCTTTCCGAATGCGATGACTTCGAGCTGCAAACGGTGCACGGCTTAGGCTACAGAGCCGTAGTCAAGGACGCGGGCAAGGATAATCGATAAGCGCCTTCCGGACACAACAGACCGAAAAAACAAGCGGCAAGACGTTCGGAGGGGCATTAATTTTCAACTGATCAAAGAAAAGAACGGACGGTAAAAAATGAAAAGCAACGTTGAGAGAGTAATGGCGGAAATACACAAATTTTTAATAGTTTTCTTAGGAGTCGCATTTTTGGTAACCTGTTCGACCTCGCTTTTTGTCACGGTTTTGTCAACCACACTTGACATTTCGCTCAATTCCGACAATCTCGAGGCTGCCGCCAAGCTCACGTTTGCAAACGTAGTTTTGCTTTCGGTCGCGATCACGCTGATAGATTTCATCCGCAGAAGGCTTACAACGGGCAGAGTGGTCAGGGCGATTTCCGATGCCGCAGGGGCAATAGCAGATGGCGATTTTTCCGTCAGAGTCAAGGCACCGAGATATCTTTTATCGGATGATTTTTCCGCAGTCATAGATTCGTTTAACGCACTGGCAGAGGAGCTTTTCGGACTTGAGGAGTTACGGGGAGATTTTATTTCCGACGTTTCGCACGAGATGAAAACGCCGCTTTCGGTAATGAAAAATTATGCCTCGCTTCTCACGGCTGAGAACGTCACGAGCGATGAGCGAAGGGAGTATGCGGAGGCAATAGTAAAGGCTTCGGACAGACTCTCGGCAATGATAACCAACGTCCTCCGCCTGAATCGTCTTGAAAACCAGAGCATATATCCGAAAAAGGAAAAATACGACCTTAGCGAGAGCCTTGCCGAGTGCGTGCTTTCCTTTGAGGAGGCGTGGGAGAAAAAGAGCATTACGGTCGAGGCGGATATCGGCGACGGTGCTTTTATCGAGGCCGACAGGGAGCTTCTCTCCATAGTGTGGAACAACCTTCTTTCCAACGCCTTTAAGTTCACCGATATCGGCGGAACAGTAGGAGTTTCTCTCTCTCAGAGCACGGAATCCGTCACGGTGAAGATATCCGATACGGGATGCGGTATGACCTCTGAGGTGGGGGCGAATATTTTTAACAAATTTTATCAGGGCGATCTGTCACGCGCCACGGAGGGGAACGGGCTCGGGCTTGCACTCGTCAAGAGAGTTATCGACATAGTAAACGGAGAAATATACGTCGAAAGCACCGTCGGTCGGGGAAGCACGTTTACGGTCGTTCTCGGTCGGGGGGACGTATGAGCGAAACGAATAAAATAGCAGCCGCCGATGAAAAAGGCGCGGAAGCGGAAGCAACCTTGAAAAAGAAAAATGCCGAGAGTCATGCCTCGGCGAAAACGGAAATTGACGTAACGGAAAAATCGGAGAGCTGGGCGTTAGGAAAATCGGAGAGCAAGATATCCGATAAAGCGGCAAAAAAAGATGAGAGCCTCGGCGCGCTCCGAAACGAACTCAACACCGCAGAAGCCGATTCAACGGAAAAAGCAAAAGACGGCGGGGACGAAACGGACGAACGGATAAGAGGCACGTCGGACAAATTGAAAAACACCGACTGCGAGGGAGCGGGGCAGAGAGTAAAGAAAATCCTCCGAAAGATATTCTTCCCGCCGACCGCTATAATTTTGACTCTCCTTCCGTTTTCCGCACTCTTCCTTATTTATATGCTGACGCACGGAAACGGCGGTGCCTTCTCGATAACCTCCTATCTTCTGGCGTTCTACGTGCTGGTAGTCGTGTCGCTCCGCGTGCCTGGCGTTGTAGCGCTTTTCAGGGGGCTGAAGAGTAAAAACAAATATATCGAACGCTACCTTTCCGATCCGGAGCTTCGCGTGCGGATATCGCTTTACGCGTCCTTGGCTGTCAATATTGCCTATTCCGTTTTTCAGGTTGGACTCGGACTCGTTCACTCGTCGCTTTGGTATTATTCCTTAGGCGCGTATTATATAACGCTTGCGCTTATGCGCTTCTTCCTCGTGAAATTCGACAGAGCCGAGAGAGCGGAGGGACAGCAGAGTAAGAGGACCTGCCGCAGCGTCGGAGTGCTTATGCTTATTATGACTCTTGCGCTCATGGGTGTTATCTTCCATATGATAAGTCTTGACGTCACGATAAAGCATCATCAAATAACCGCCATTGCAATGTCGACATACACCTTTTTCGCGATCGGTCTGGCACTGAAGCAGATACTAAAAAGAAAAGAACGGAGCCTCGTGTTTACGGTTTCAAAGTCGATAAGTCTTGCCGCGGCACTGGTCTCGCTGATAACTCTCGAGAATACGATGATAACCGCGTTCGGTACGCACGCCGCCGCATTCCTTAAAACTATGGTGCTAACAACGGGATTTGCCGTATGTGCGACCGTTACGGTCATCGCGGTAAATATCATACGTCTTGCTAACAAGAGTTTACAAAACAGTGGAAATAAAGAATAAATTTTGCCTATTTGAAAATCGTATTGTGCAAAAACGTATTTAATAAACGTACAAAGTAAAAAACAAAAAAGGAAAAGACGAAATGGAAATAAACGAGAAAATCGAAAGTGAAAAAAGCAACGTCGGCGATATGCCATCCTCACTGAATGTTCCGTCTTCAAAATCGGAAATCGGTACGGAAAACGATACTTCGGACGCCGGCTTTAATTATTCGTATTCGGCAAAAAGGCAGACGGAGGTCGATAGGATAAAGAGCAAGTACGTGAAAAAGTCGGAGGATAAAATGGAAGCCCTACGCCGCCTCGACCGCAGTGTGACGAAGAAAGCAAATCTCGCATCGATAATTCTCGGTACGCTGGGCGCTCTGATTCTGGGTACGGGCATGAGTCTCGTTATGACGGATATGGCGGAGAAGATGAATATGAGCTTTGTCACGGCGGTAATTTCGGGCGTTTTAATCGGCATCGTCGGTATCGCTCTCGTCGCCTTAGCATATCCGATTTACAAGGCAGTTCTGCGCAAAGAAAGAGAAAAGCACGCCTCGGAGATTCTTTCTCTCGCCGCAGAGCTTGAGCAAAACCGCCCGTAAACTAAGCGACAGAGAGACTCTAAATATTTCTCAAAATAGGTGAAAAATTAAAATCGAAATCAAAAAAGAGCACGGCGCGAAGGCTATAGCGCGATATGCCGTGCCCCTTATGAGAGGTGTCGGCATTTCTGCCGACACCCTTTTTTGTTTTCTATTTAAATACCGACGGTAAGACGGTCTGTGATATTCACGCTCCTTTTATGCATTTTTGTATATAATTATTTACATATCGTGCCTTTTTAATGCCAAACAGTTTCACATAGCGTTTTCGTATGCTTTTAGAAAGTATCGTTTCCGCTTATCGGAGCAGTCTCTTTCATCGGGCAAAGAAATCATTTTTCGGGAACTATGAGTCCGTAGCTGCCGGCCTTTCTCTTGTAAACAACGCAAACGTCGCCGTGCTCGGAATCGGTAAATGCGAAGAAGCTGTGTCCGAGAAGATTCATTTGCAGTATTGCTTCCTCGGGTGTCATCGGCTTGAAGGGGAAGGTCTTAACGCGGATCTCAAACTCTCCCTCCTCGACGTACTCGTCATCGTCGTAAACGTCAATCTCGTTAAATGCGCCTCGCTTAACCATTTTTTCAACGCGCGTCTTGTTCTTGCGGATCTGCCTTTCGAGTCCCTCAACGGCACGGTCGAGCGCGGTAAGGAAGGTCTCGTTCTCTTCCTCGGATCTGAAGGTTGCGCCGCCATAGTTGACGGTAATTTCGATGATTTTTACCCCCTTGCGAACCTTGCAGGTAACGAACGCCTCGGTATCCTCGCCAAAGAACTTGTCGAACTTCTCAAGCTTCTTTTCTACCGCTTCGCGAAGGCTGTCGCGAACTGTCATCTGCTTGCCGTAAATCGTAATCTTCATTCTCATTACCAACTCTCCTGTGAGAGTCCTTTCTTTTTGCTCTGAGGACTTTCATCCTCATCTATATTATAGCATAAAAAATGAAAAAATGTTGTAAATTATAAACAATATTTGTGAACAATTTGAAAACTTTTTTGAATAATCTGTACAAAAATACAAGAATTTTAAAGTTTTTAAAAAACCGTTGACAAGCTGCCTCTCCGTATGATATAATATTAATTGCGGGACGGTCGAATTACCGTCTTTTTCTTTTTAAAAACGCACGCTTGACAGCTTTCTGATTAGCTCCGTTTCTTAGCTGCATCAAAAGCAGAGAAAACAAAAATTATTTTCGCAAAGGTTTGTTAGCTATGCTTGACGAACTTTCACCGAAAGTAGTGCTTGTTTACGGAGGCATGCCGGATTGTATTTTTGGCGAATTTAAGAACAGAACGCGATTTGTCAATTATCCCGATTGGACTTCTACAAAGAAAAGGAGGTCGGTATAATGGGCGCGGGTATGTCTGGAAATTACTCGAATACCAAAGGTTCAAAAACCATAAATGGATATCCAACAAAAATCAATACTGGAAAACAAGATAAACATATTCCTTCAAGTAATAATTATCAGCCCGGCAAAAGCATAATTTCAATAAGCAAAACAGAGTGCCAAAATCTTGTCGATAAATATGCTGGTACAGGAACTAAAATTGGAATCAACAAAGAACGTGTTGACTTTGGTAAAGTAATTGGTTCATATGTTGATCCAGCGACTGGAAAAAAGTATCAAACTACAATAGGAATGATTCATTATTCGCAAACAGGAACGCATATTGTTCCTGCAACGCCAAAAGATTTTAAGGAGGATGATTAAATGGGATTTTATGAAAAAGAGCACAACGGTTTTAGCAAGTTATATTGTTATGTTTTAAAGCACAAGAGTGAAACATACACTCTTATTTACGACAACAATACAATCATCGCTACTTTCGATTGTATGTATGAATCTGACAACGGATTAGAAAACAATGAGGAAGGATATGACGAATATCATGCAATCTGTTTTTTAAATGTGGACACCAACGAGCTTTTTGAGATCAACTATAATAATCTGCCCACATCAATTATGTGTGGTGAAAATAGAATAATATAGTTTTTGTCAAGCAACACAACCTTATCGGAAGACTCCTCGCGGGCATGACGGTTAATAAAGAAGACGATTCAATGTATGAGGTTAAGCTTTTCGGCAAGGGCGGAGACACGCTCGACGCAGTTTCCACTCCTAAGTAAGTGCCGGAACTGCTTTTTAAAAATTAAATATTAACGGGACTATCTTGAATGCGGATTTTACAGTGTTTGAGGTAGTTCTTGCTTTAATATATAATTTTTCAAGGTTAACGCAAATGCCAAGTGCTTTCCGGATCAAATTCAAGTCTAATTTGCACTGTTGCATTTACTTTGAGAATTTATTGTATATAAATAATTTGTAAAAAGTCGTTTTTTGGACTTTATTTTTCGTCGGATTTATGATATAATGTAATGGTATAACTATAATTATGCGAAAATAAAGTAAATTTGCACGGTGTGCAAGAAGGAAAAGATATGGATAAGAAAAATACCTCACGGTTTAACAGAGTCGGCGGTCAGGCTGTGCTCGAGGGCGTTATGATGAAGGCGGGGAACCGCACTGTAACGACGTGCAGAAAGCCCGACGGAAGCCTCACGGTGAATGACGCCGAGTTTGATACCGTAAGAAAAAAACATAAGATACTGAACGTTCCGATAGTCAGAGGAGTCGTTAATTTCGTCGAAATGATACTTCTCTCGGTAAAGACGTTGGGGGCCTCCGCAGACGCGCTGGGACTTGAGGAGGAAGAAACGAAGCTTGAAAAATGGTTGAAGGAAAAGCTCGGCGTCAAATCCACCGACGTCATTATGCTTATCTCCACCGTGCTGGGACTTGCACTTTCGGTGCTTCTTTTCGTCTGGCTGCCTATCGGAATAACCGCGGGAATAAATTGGCTTCTCGGCTTTGCGGGGCTGGAGATGCATCCCGTTATCACCTCGGTCGTTGAGGGACTTGTGAAGGTCGCGATATTTCTTGCATACCTTTCTCTCGTTTCGCTTATGCCGGAGATAAGAAGAACGTTCATGTACCACGGCGCAGAGCATAAATCCATTGCTTGCTTTGAGGCAGGCGACGACCTCACACCCGAAAACGCCGCAAAGCATAAGCGCTTCCACCCTCGCTGCGGCACGAGCCTTATGTTCTTTATGATACTTATCGGTATAGTCGCGGGTATGTTTATTAAGCTCTTGATCCCCGGACTTTCGACTCCGCTTTATATGCTTATCAGGCTTGCGATCCTTCCGCTCCTCGTCGGAATCGGCTACGAGGTAATAATGCTGGCAGGCAAGCACGACAATTGGCTCACCCGCGCCATCTCCGCTCCGGGACTCTGGGTCCAGCGCATAACGACGAAGGAGCCGACGGAGGATATGCTCGAATGTGCTATCGTTTCCATAAAGTGCGCTCTGCGCGATGACTTTGACGAGTTCCGTGAGTTCTATGAAACACGCGCATGGGAAAAACGAGAGGAGCACGATCCCCTTCTTGAAAACGACACCTGTGAGTTTTCCGAGATAGCCGCAGGCATAGGTGAGGATGACGAATCTCAAAGCTCCGATTTTGAAGAAAGCGCTGAAACGACTGCCGAATCGCAAAATTCCGACCTCGAAGAAGGCGTGACAAAGGCCGACGAGCCGCAAAGAACCGACGTCGAACAAGCACACGAGATCACGGATATCGCCGTATCGAAGCAGGGCGAAGAGTAAATGACACTTTCGGAGGCTATAGAAATTCTCAGGAGCGGCGGCGACAATGACTGCGTTTACGACGCAAAGGAAATTTTTTCCCGTATCGGCGGATTCCCGCAATACAAGCTCGTACAGCGTACTCTTTTTACCGATGACGAGAGCGTTATCCGCGCAGTAGAGCGGAGAGCCGCAGGCGAGCCGCTGGGATATATTCTCGGCACGGTCTGCCTATATCGCGAGACGTATAAGGTAACGCCCGCCGTGCTCATCCCGCGTCCCGACACCGAGATACTTATCGAATACGCGGTAACTAATCTTCCGCAGGGTGCCGAGATAATGGATATTTGTACCGGCTCGGGCTGCATCGCCATCTCGACTCTCTGTAATACCGAGGGAACGAGTGCGCTTGCGATAGATATATCCGATGAGGCAATTTCGGTTGCAAATGAGAACTCGGCGCGCAACGGCACTGCCGACAGACTTACCCTCGAGGTGGCGGATGCTTTCACGTATAAGACGGAAAGAATGTTTGACGCTATACTTTCAAATCCGCCGTATGTGCGAGAAAATGTATATAATACTTTACAAAAAGAGATATTTTTTGAACCGAAGATAGCATTTATAGGCGGAGACGACGGGCTTGATTTTTACCGTATGATCACCGCGAGATATAAAGAAAATTTGAAAAAAGGCGGATTTATCGCCTACGAAATAGGATACGACCAAGGAGCGGCACTTGCCGAGATCTCGCATAGCCTCGGCTTCTCCTGCGAGATAATCAAGGACCTTTCGGGGAACGACAGAGTTGCCGTACTGAGGCTTCCGACCTGAACGCGCGATATACTCCTTCGCTTTTAATAAAGCCAAAATACGACCTTTGATATTAATTATCAAAAAGCACACGTCATCGAAAAGCACCGACCGTATCACATTCGAACGACGTTTTCATTCTTTGCAAATTAACCTGCCTCGCTCGGCTTGCATATTATGTGTAAGACTGAATTATGCGAGGTGAAAAAATGAAAAACGTAGCTTTGATTTTCGGCGGGCGCGGATTTGAAAGCGGTGTTTCCCGTATGGGATTTTCGAACGTTTATCCGCAGTTTTTGAACAGCGGGTACAGAGTTATTCCCGTCTATATCGACGGGGCAGGCAGATGGCGCATTCCAAATGAATTTGCGAGCGAAGGCGAGCGGTGCGTGGAGCGCGATACACCGGAAAGCGAAGACTATCTTCCCGACGCAAAAGAAGCGAAAAATCGGAAGAACGATCGTATTAAAGACGCACAAAAGACGAGAAAATTGAAAAGGAATCAAGGCGAATACTGCCCGAAACTCTTGATGCCGAGCCTTGAAGCGGAAGCATTTGAACGCTATTTTACCGTCGCGGTAGCCCCCGCCGATCTCGGAGAGGGAGGCGGACTCGCTTTCTCCGGAGGATTTATTCCGATAGCCGTGGCATTCCCGCTTTTACACGGTGATCACGGAGAGAACGGAGAGGTTCAGGGCGCACTTGAGAGTGCATCTATAAGGTACGTCGGAGAAAACGCTTCGGTGAGTGCGGTATGCCTTGATAAGCGCCTTACGAGGCTGATAGCGAACGAGCTGAAAATACCTGTTGCACGCGGCTTTTCCTTCGCTTACGGTGATGACGTTAGTAAAAACGTTCGTCGTGCCGCGTCGGAAATAGGCTATCCGCTTTTCGTCAAGCCTGCCGACCTCGGCAGCTCCTACGGTGCCTCTGCCGCAAATGACGAGCAGTCCCTTATTACGGCTATAGATACCGCTCTCTCCTTTTCAAACAAAATAATAATCGAAGAGAAGCTTGATATCGACTGCGAGCTTGAAGTCGCAGTTTTGTCGGTGAAAGGCAAACTTATATTTACAAAACCGAGCAAAATCACCACCGATATCGGCTCGTACGATTATGACAGAAAATACAGCGGTGCGGGAAACGTCATTCTTGAGTCCGTAGCGGACGAGGACGAAGATACCCTTTGCAAAATAGCGGCTTATGCACGAAGCCTTGCCGAATTTTTGAATATACGCTCACTTTGTCGCATTGACTTTTTTAAAACGCGCGGCGGCGATATCATATTTAACGAAATTAACACTATGCCCGGCTTCACGGGCGGCAGCCTATATACCGAGATGATAGCTCGGTACGGTATATCCTCCGCGGAGCTTTTCGATATTCTTCTCGAGGGTGCGCTATGATAGGCGTGCTTGACAGCGGCTCCGGCGGGGTAAGTGCCGTTCTTTATCTCAGGAGGCTTTTGCCGACTGCCGACGTTGCTTTCTTTGCCGATACCGAGAACGCTCCATACGGTAATAAAAGTGCCGAAGAGCTTATCCCCTTAATAGAACGCGGAATTGACGTCCTCGTCGGTATGGGTGCATCGCAGGTGCTTATGGCTTGCTGTACCGCATCGACGCTGTGGAGTAAGCTTCCACGGAATAAAAGGGACGTATCGCTTCCTATAATAAGTCCGACGGTGCGGGAGCTAAGCCGCGATTCAAAGCGTATAACGGTTATCTCAACGGATTTTACTGCCTCGTCGCACGTTTTCTCCGAGATGATAAAAAAGAGAAATCCTCGCGCGTCCGTCACGGAAATTCCAATGCAGGAGCTTGTTCTTGCCATTGAGTCCTGCAGAGGCAGACGTTACTATTCGCATTTCGACGAGGATATTTCTCTTCCGTGCGCCGACGTTGTCCGTGATCCTGCGGTTTCGCGGGGACTTGCCGAGCTTGAAGGCTATATATCCGCCCTTCGTCCGGACACTCTTATTCTCGGCTGTACTCATTTTGCATGGATAGAGAATGAGGTGGCGAGGCGCTTTCCTTCGCTGAAAATTCTGAATCCCGCGAGGATCGGTGCGGAGGCGTTAGCCGATAGAATAACTAAGAGCGGCGCGCCCTCGGGAAACGGCAGAACGGTATACGTCTGAATGAATTACACCTCAAGTAACGCGAGGCGTCTAAAAATAAAACGCGCCATGACGACAAATATAAATTGAAAACGTAACGAACTGCGAAAAGCAAATCGCGGCGCAAATCGAAATCATTAAACAACGTAAAATCAACACAGATCGCAAAGTACGGATCGGGAAGGATAAAACAATGGGAAAATACAGAAGAGGAATAATCAACGACGCAGTTGCACAGGAGCTTGCCATAGCCGTAGGAAACGTGCGCGAGCCGAAGGTAATAAATAATTTCGTCAGCATTACGAGAGCCGAGGTTGCTCCCGATCTGAAATACGCGACGGTCTATTTTTCCTGCATGGGAGACTCGGAGGAGGCAGAGCTCGGACTTAAAAAATGCACCGGTATGCTCCGCCACCACCTTGCAACGACTCTTAACCTGAGAATTACCCCCGAGCTTCATTTCGTCAAGGACGGCTCGATAGAGCACGGTGCCTTCATTGCAAAGAAGCTTGCGGAAATAAAGGAGCATGACGAGGAGCTAAAGCGCACTCGCGAGCAGACCGACGGGAAAGAGTGATAATATGATTTTTCGCAGATCCGTTCCCGACGATACGCAGGGAATAAGAGAGATGGAGCTTGAATATTTTTCCGATGCTTGGAGCGAGAGGGACGTCCATTCGGCAATTTCAACCGAGGGAGCAATGTGCTACTCAGCAGTCGATGAGGACGGACGCGTAGTTGCCTACGTGCTAGGCAGGCTCATTGCACCCGAGGCGGAAATATACCGCATTGCGGTACGCAAGGATAAGAGAAGGCACGGGATAGGCTACAGACTGCTCGATTATGCAATAAAGACCGAGCGCGGACGAGGGCTGGAAAGCGTTTTTCTCGAGGTCAGGGAGTCAAACGTTCCCGCAAGAAACCTCTACTTTTCACACGGCTTCAAGGAGATAGGAATAAGGCGCGGCTACTATCGCGATCCCACGGAAAACGCAGTCGTAATGTTCAAGGGAAATATGACGCTTATATAAAGCTCGTCGGATACAGGCGGCAAAGCGCGTGAGAAAAACCGTGCAAAATCGGTGTCAAGGTATACGGCAAAACGCGAAAAAGCACGGTTTAATATCAAAAAAGACAACAATTATTTACAAAACGAAGGATTTATCTACAAATGTTAATACTTGCATTTGAAAGCTCCTGCGACGAAACGAGCGCATCGGTAGTAGAACGTCGGGATGACGGCTTTGTTATCAGGTCTAACGTTATCGCGAGCCAAATAGAAACGCATAAGCTATACGGCGGGGTAGTTCCCGAGATTGCCAGCCGCGCCCATATTGAGGCAATTTCAAGAATAACCTACGAGGCAATGGCGGAGGCGGGGTGTACCGTATCGGATATAGATCTGGTTGCCGTCACTGCCAATCCCGGGCTCATAGGCGCACTGCTCGTCGGTGTGAACTTCGCCAAGGGACTCGCGCTTGCAAACAAGATTCCCCTCGTCGCAGTCGACCATATCAAGGGGCATATTGCAGCCTCGTATCTGCTTGCCGACGCACCGAAGCCGCCTTTTCTCGCACTTGCCGTCTCCGGCGGACATACCGCGATTTATAGGGTGAATTCTTACACGGATATAGAAACTATCGGCACGACGCGCGACGACGCAATGGGAGAATCCTTTGATAAAATAGGAAGACTTATCGGAATACCTTATCCTGCAGGACGCGGCTTTGACGAACTCTCACGCAAGGGATTTATCAAGGCTGCCGGCACGGAGGAGGGCTTCTATGAAAAATATAAAAGAACCGACGCTTATAAAAACCGTGAAATGACTCTTCCAAGTCCCGCTCTAAACGACGGAACTCTTGATTTTTCCTTCTCGGGACTGAAGACCGCCGCAATAAATCTCCTTCACCGATACGAGCAAAGCGGAGCGGAGATTGATAATTCGCTCTTTGCCGCGAGATACACCTTTGAGGCGGTGGAGGCGGTTGCGAGGAAAATAGATACGGCACTCCTCGGAAATATAGGTATGGATCTCGTGGTAGCGGGCGGCGTTGCAGCAAATTCTCATCTTCGCCATAGGCTTTCCGCGGTCTGCAAGGCACGCGCAAGAAAACTCTATTTGCCTCCCATTTCGCTTTGCGGAGACAACGGAGCAATGATTGCCGCACAGGGCTATTACGAATATTTGGCGGGCAACCTCGCCTCCTCATCACTGAACGCTTCTGCGCTCGATTCGTTTTGAGAATATACGCCTCCGATCGGCAAATCGACGAACGTCACGGAAAAACAATTTACACCGAATAAATAAACGGCAAAACGAAAAACGTGTTTTGAGCACATAAAACGGCAAAAAAGTCAAGAAAAGTTTACATAATGCGACGTTTTTGCAAGCTCGTATACTTCACGTCTTAAAGCACCTAAGAAAACAGAAAGGAATTTGATATGGAAGACATCAAAATAACAAACGCAGCATCGGAAAGGAAGAGCGGCGATGCCCAGAGAAGCGACGTACCCGTTGCGGTGATCAAGCGTCTTCCCAGATATCACCGTTATCTCGGAGATCTTATTTCGGAGGGCAGACTTCGCATTTCCTCCTCCGAGCTCTCGAAGATAATGAACGTCACCGCGTCTCAGATAAGGCAGGATCTCAATTGCTTCGGCGGCTTCGGTCAGCAGGGCTACGGCTATAATATCAAATATCTCCACAGCAAGATAAGCGAGCTCCTCGGAGTGACGCAGGGATATAAGGCGGTCATCGTCGGTGCAGGTAACCTCGGTCGCGCCCTTGCGGCAACGCATATGTTTGAGCGCCGCGGAGTTGAGAGGATAGCGCTTTTCGACGTTAAGGAAGAGCTGATAGGCACCGAAATTTACGGAATAAAGGTCTACCATACGGACGAGCTCTACGAGTTCTGCCAGAAGCACAAGGTAGATATAGGAGTTCTCACCGTTCCCAAGGACGCCGCACATCACGTTGCCAGAACACTCTCCTCCGCAGGCGTGCGCGGTATCTGGAATTTTGCCAATATGGAGCTTTCGCTCGAGGATAAATCGGTCGTAGTGGAAAACATACACTTAGGCGACTCGCTTATGACTCTTTGCTACGAGGTAAAAAATCTCGGTGACAGGACGGGAGAGCAGGATGAAGATTGATTATCAGATACTTTTTCGGCCAATGGCCGATTGCGAGGGCTACGACGAGCTTACCGCACCGGAGCTTCGTGTTTTGGTCGCACTGATCGAGGCGGGCGGCGCGGCGGAGTCTTACGAATCTCTTGCCAATGCGGCAGGCGTCAGTATCCCGAGGTGCAGATCCGCCGTAACCATGCTGGAATCTATAGGAATCATAATGAAGGAAGAAGCCGCTCTTTCCTTGCCGTCCGACTTCGAAGTGAACCGAGAAGAAAGCGCGGGTACGAAGACGGCAGACCTTGACGAAAACGAGAACGGGGAAACACAGGAATTTGCCACCGTGACAGAGGAGTTTGAGTACCGCCTGCGCCACGGAGAGATAGAGGAGGTGCCGTCAGTCGAGGTTGCGAGAAGCATAAGGGATTCCGGACTTGCGGAGATGTATTCCGAGTGCGAGAGACTCTTTGGCAGAACGCTGAACACCGATGAAATCAAAATTCTGGAAGCCTTACACACGCAGTACGGTCTTTCTCCCGAATACATACTCACTTACGCATCCTACCTCTCGACGAAGCACAAGGTCACGCCTCAAATGCTGAAGGTCTCGGCAATAAAGATGTTTGAGCGCGGATACGATACGGTTGAGGCACTTGAGGGATATATCGAGAGAGCGGAGAAGGAAAACGGTGACGTCTGGGAGCTGAAGCGAATGCTCGGAATTAACGGCAGGGCACTCTCCGACGCGGAGCTTAAATACGTTGACCGCTGGTATCGTGAGTTCGGCTTTTCTACCGAGATAATTTCCGAGGCTTATGGAATATCCGCTATCGGTACGTCGAAAATATCCTTCCCGTATATGGATAAGGTGCTTGAAAAATGGCATGGCGCAGGCTGCAAGAGTCTTGAGGATTGCAAGAGATTCGTTCTGCGTGAGCGCGAGGAAAACAAGGCACAAGCCGCCGAGAAAAAGAAGCGCACGAAGCCGAAGAGTGAGCCGAAAAAGCCGAGATACGGCAGCTTTGATATTGACGAGGCGTTCCGTGCGGCACTTACGAGGAGCTTCGGCGACGACGGTACGGAGGGCGAAAATAAGTAAAACGCTTGTCACCGTGAGGTGGCCGAAAGCTGAAAAATGTGAAAAAACGCTTGTAGCCGCAGAGTAATCAAAATAACACAATGGGGCAGAACGATTAAGCGAGTCAATCAAACGGCAATCTAAAAAACAACGAGAATATACCGTTTTTGACAACATTTATTTACAAAAACATACGAATTTACGTTTATCGGAGGTAGATTTATGTACAGCTATAAAAATTATCATCTAGTTAAAGAAAAGATTGAAAAAAGGCACAGAGACGCCGAGGGCGCCGCAATGGCGAAAAACGAGCAGCTGCGCATAGAGTCTCCCGAAATACGCGCGATAGACGAGGAGCTGTCGGGCACGGGGCTTCTGTTATTCAAGACGGCTTGCTCGGGCGGTGATATTTCAGGAATCAGAAGGAGAAACGAGGAGCTTAACCGCTGCCGCAAGGAAATAATAGTTAAGCTCGGCTACCCCGAGGACTATACCGAGGTAAAGTATTTTTGTCCGACCTGCTCCGACACGGGATTTATTGACGGTACCCGTATGTGTCACTGCTTCCGCGAGGAGCTTATCAAGGCGACCATCGTTTCCTCCGGCATAGGCAGGCTGATTGAGAGACAATCCTTTGATAATTTCGATCTTGACTGGTATGAGCGCGGAACGGAAAACTACGAGAGAATGAAGATGAACCTTAGCGTTGCTAAAAATTATTGCAACAGCTTCGCAAAGAACCGCGGAAATCTCCTCCTGATAGGTAAGACCGGCACGGGAAAAACGCATATTTCCACTGCAATAGCGCGCGAGGTGATCAATTCGGGCTTCGACGTAATCTACGACAGCGCACAGAATATCGTATCGGATTTCGAGGATGATAAATTCCGCCGCGGATATAATAACGACGAGCTGAAATCCGAAAAATATCTTGAGTGCGATCTTCTGATAATAGACGATCTCGGAACCGAATTTGTAAATCAGGTAACGCTTTCCTGCCTCTATAATCTTTTGAACACGAGACACAATAAAGGGCTTGCGACTATCATTTCCACGAACCTCGGCGCCGAGGAGCTTGCGCATAAATACGAGGACAGGATATATTCCCGCATAGTCGGTTCTGATACACGCGTTTTGCAGTTTGTCGGCAGGGATCACAGAATATTCGGATAAATCAAAGCGCCGATGTGAGATAAACAAAAAAGATCGTTAAAGCGTAAAAAGTTGCTTTTAGCAAACTATTATTTACAAATTAGCATAAAAAACGCATAAAGCAAACCATACCCACGGGACTAGTATCTCGACGAGTATGGTTTTTTATTTTTAATTTTGCACTTTAAGTCCGCTCTGTAGGCACTTTTTTCTCTTCAGAAAAGTACAGCCTTCGTCGCAATTTTGTTTGAAAAATTATTCGTTAGCCGTTCGTTGCGCCGTGTAATTTATGGCTTCCATACGAGATTGTCGGTTTCTTTCTCATATAGGCAACCTCCGTCAACGTAATACGCGGTATTTCCATCGGCAACCGTCAGGGAGGTAAGACTTCTGCA
>CAZXVF010000020.1:0-21085 GCA_964644445.1 uncultured Ruminococcus sp. | reverse complement strand
CTGCAAGCGCGCCTGCGATAAGCTTTATGGCGCGGATAGCGTCGTCGTTACCGGGGATGATGTAATCGGCATCGTCGGGATCGCAGTTCGTATCAACGATAGCAACTACCGGAATACCGAGCTTCTTTGCCTCGAGAACGGCGTTTCTCTCCTTGCGTGTGTCAACGATGAATACGCATGAGGGAAGTGTCTCCATATCCTTGATACCGCCGTAGGACTTCTCAAGATCCTCGATCTCCTTGAGCTTCTTAGCTACTTCCTTCTTGGGGAGAAGATCGAAGGTGCCGTCTGCCTGCATTTTCTCAAGATCCTTGAGTCTTCTGATGGACTTACGGATAGTCTTGAAGTTAGTAAGCATACCGCCGGGCCAACGGTTGTTTGTGTAGTACATACCGCATCTCAGCGCTTCTTCCTTAACGGTTTCGGCAGCCTGCTTTTTAGTACCTACGAAGAGAATAGTTCCGTTCTCCTGAGCAACCTCGGATACGAAGTTATAAGCCTCCTCGAATTTCTTAACGGTCTTCTGAAGGTCTACGATGTGAATACCGTTTCTCTGTGTGAAGATGTACTCTGCCATCTTCGGATTCCACTTCTTGGTCGGGTGACCGAAGTGAACGCCTGCTTCAAGCAACTGCTTGATTGTGATTTCGAACATTTTAATGTTCCTCCTTGGTTTTTCCGCCACAGTGACATATTGTTGCGACTCGATTTCACAAGCACCGGCAACAGTCCACTCACTGTGTGAGATTTATTTTTCGCTGAAAAACAGCTTTATTATATTATCATATATTATTACGTATTTCAATATTTTTTTGAAAAAAGCAAAAAGTTTACAATTTGTTCATATTTATAGGGTGACCGTTTTCTTCCCCGACGGCTTATCCGACCGTTTTTTCATCAATCACGCAGCCGGAGAACGCTTCTGTTTGCAAACCGCACGAGCCAAGAGAACGCTTTATTTATGAATTGTACGAGTCCGGAGAACGCTTTATTTATGAACTGTACGTGCCAAGAGAACGCTTTTACTTTTGCTTGACATCTGCCGCTCTGCGTGGTAAAATATTATCAAAGGTACGACACCGAGATAACGGAGGTTTTTATGGAGATTTTCAGACTTTGGAACGAGAATGAGGCAGGTCGGATAGGTGAGGACGGTGCACCGCAGCTTCGCTACTATCCCGCACGGAAAAAGACTACCTCGGCGGCGGTTCTGATATTTGCCGGCGGAGGATATTCGCACCGCTCGAGGCACGAGGGCGAGGGATATGCAAGGAAGCTGAATTCATGGGGAATGGACGCCTTCGTTCTCGACTACAGAGTCGCACCATGCCGTTTTCCGCTGCCGCTCCTTGATGCGAGGAGGGCTATGAGATTTATCAGGAGCAATGCGCAAAGATTTGGCGTAGACGGCGGAAGGATAGCCGTTATGGGCTCGTCGGCAGGCGGTCATCTTGCCGCGCTTCTTTCCACTTATAAAAACGCGATCGAGGGCGAGGGCGCGGACGAAACCGACGGAGAGGACTTTATCCCGAATATGCAAATTCTCTGCTACCCCGTTATCGACGTTCTCGGTCATCGCGGCTCCTTTGAAAACCTGCTGGGCGAGGATATAGAACGGCACGCGGAGCTGACACCCACGGAGCATATCGACGGCGGCACTCCGAGGGCGTTTATCTGGCACACGGCGACCGATCCGATAGTGGACGTCAACAACACCCTGCGATATGCCGCGAGACTGCACGAGTGCGGTATTCCCTTTGAGCTGCACGTATATCCTATCGGAACGCACGGAGCCGGTCTGGCTGTGGAAAGCGACGATCCCGAGAGAATTATCCCCTACGTTCAAGGCTGGATAGAGGAGCTGAAAAAATATTTCATTCTTAACGGATTTCTTGAGAATTAAGCACCGCGTGCGGTACAAAAACGAAAGAACAAGTGTAAGACTGATTTAAAAAACGAAAAAGAAAAAACGCACTGTATGACTATCAAAGTTTACGTTACGGTGCGTTTTTCATTGTTTTTATCTTTTTTTCGTGAAATGCTTTTTCGCATTTGCCTATTTCTTACGTCTACTTCTTCTCGACGAGGAAAAAGTACGGCGAGGTGGGAGAATTGAGTATTCTGAACTCGGAGGCGCATATCTTAAATCTCGAGAGCGTGGCAAAATATTCCCTCAGCATATCGCCCTCCAGCGCGCCCTCCTCGTGACCGGGATAGATAGCGATTATAAGAACTCCGTCGTCTGCCAGAAGGTCGATTGCCGCCTCTACCGCAGGCATGGTTGTTTCACGCATCGTCGTTACCTGCTTGCGCCCGCTCCGCGGAAGATATCCGAGGTTAAACATTCCCGCCTTTATCGGCTCGGTGATATATTCCTTTGCGAGATGGTGTGAGGCGCATATCAAGGTGTAGTTTTCGGGTGCGCCGCTATCGTGAAGGAGCTTCTCCGTCGATTCGAGTGCCTCGGCTTGTATATCGAAGGCGTAGACACGACCGCGCTCTCCCACGGTCCTTGAAAGAAAGAGGGTGTCGTTTCCGTTACCAATCGTGAAATCAGCCGCTACCTCTCCCTCTTTCAGATGCTGTAATATAAAATGCTTGTGCAGCTCGGTTAAATTGACCATTTTTTTCTCCTCGCGGGCGTTTTACGCCCCCTTTTCCTTTATGCCTTGCGGCTGTATACCGGATGCTTTGCTACGCCCCTCGGGCGTATACCCGACGCCCCGATTTTTCTTTTTGGCGTATGCCGTTTGCTTTCCGCTTGTCGGTATATACCGCATTCTCGTTTTTCTTCCGGCGCATTTTTGCGCCGTTTTTATTTTTTACCGTTTTGATTTTCAAGTGACGTCGCCGCTGAATTTGTCCGAATTTGTCAACTTTGGTTTTCATTTTCGGCATTATCCGACGTTATTTTACTTTATGCTTTTCAAGCTCCTCGTCACTCATCGGGTTTACGACTGCGGTATAGTTAGTCTTATAGGTTACGAATCCCGGCTTCGAGCCTGCGGGCTTTTTGATATTTTTTACCTCGGTGTAATCGACGGAAATATTCGTTCCCTCTGCCTTGGAGAATCTCGCCGCTATTTCTGCCGCCTCGGTGTAATCTATATCCCCGGGTTCATCTCCGCCCGTGACGAGTATGACGTGAGAGCCGTGAATATCCTTGGTATGAAACCATATATCGTGCTTGTCCGCGGTCTTGGTCGTCAGCTTGTCGTTCTGCGTATTGTTTCTTCCTGCGAGTATCGGGAAGCCGCCCGTTGACACGAACCTCATAAAGTCGCTTTTAATCTGCTTTTGCGGCTTATATCCCTTCATTCTCGAGGAGTAGCCCGAACGGTATAGCTCGTCCCTGATTTCGGCAAGATCCTGCTCTGTCTCGGCTTTTGAAAGAAAGGCTGACACGCTCTCGAGATAGGAAAGCTCCGACTCCCATTTTGCGATCTGCTCCTTCAAGACGACCTTAGCGGTCTTGCATTTATTATACTGCTTATAAAGCTTCTGCGCGTTTTGCGACGGAGAAAGTCTTGTATCCAGAGGGATTCTGACCTCGGGGCAGGACTCGTCGTAATAATCCACCGTAACGAGCTCGCTCATGCCTCGCTTCAGCTGATATAGATTGGCGGTGATGAGATCTGCGTTGCGCTTATACTCCTCTCCCCTCTCGCTGTCTATAAGTGACTGCCGCTGAATAGCAAGCTTACGCTCGGTTCTCGCCTCGGCGTTTGAGAGCAGAATGACGAGATCCCTTGCGCGCTGATGTATTTTTTCAAGTCGGTCGCGCTCGGCAAAGTAGACGTCCAGCATATCGGAGAGGCGCGAATAGGAGACCGTGGTTACCGCTCCGCCGAGATAGGTTATCGGCATATAGGAATAGTCTATCGGCTTGCCCTCGGAATTGAAGGCTATCGTCGGCGTGTATTTTTCCTCGTTCAGAAGTCTCTGCCAGCTCGTGAATACCCTGCAGAAGCGGTCGGGATCTATATTACACAGGGGGGTATCGACGTTACCCGAGGCTCTGTAGACAAGCTCGTGCGCTATCTGAGTGGCAATGCCGGAATAGGTCGAGGTAATGAATTTTTCGCCGCTGCGCTCGCGCGGGAATGACGCCAATCGCTCGTAGAAGGTATGCTCGTCTATCTCGAGGGGCGAGAGCTTCTCGGGCTTTTGCGGGATCTGATATTTGAGTCCGGGGAGCACCTGCCGAACCGTGCTGGCGGCGAAGTCTATGATCTTCATGGCGGCTATTACCTTCTCCTCCGAGTCGGTAACGATGAGGTTTGCGTACTTGCCCATGATCTCGCATATGACGTGCTTCGTCGCGAGATATCCCATTTCGTCGTAGTGAGTCACCTCGAAATCCGCGATACGGTCGAAATTCAGCTGGCGGGCCGAGACGATCCTTGCACCGGTGAAATATTTTCGCAAAAGCATACAGAACATCGGCGCCTTGATCGGATTTTCCTTTGCCTTGTCCGAGAGCTGCAGCCTCGGGGCATTGGGACCGACGTTAAACACGAGTCTGCGCGAGGTCTTACCGTGGCGTATCAGGAGATCTATCTCGTCGTTCTGCGGCTGTAGTACCTTTTCGATTTTTGCCTCGGGAAATTCTTCTCCGAATTCTGAAAGCACCGCCCTCATCATACAAGCGTCAAATGCCATTTTTCGACTCCTTTTTCTTCTATTCGGCGTGCTTCGTTACAAAATCAAGCAAAGCAAATCCGGCACGGCGAATATTTTTATTTTTTTACCGAAAGTATTTTAGCACAGTCGCGACGAATAGTCAATAGCACGCGAAAAACCCGTCGAAAAATCCTAGAAAAAGCTTTCGTATGATAGTAAAAAAACACTCTGAAATTTTTCCAAAAAACGCATAAAAAATCCGCCGAAAGGCACTTGAAAAATATTCAAAAAATGGAACTTGGAAAACATTCAAAAATATACTTGAAAAGTCCGCAAAAAGCATTTGAAAAAGGTACGCGAAAAGCACGCAAAGAGCATTTGAAAAAAATACACAAAAAGCACGCTAAAAGCATTAGAAAAAAGTACACAAAAAGCATTAGAAAAAAGTACACAAAAAGCACGCTAAAAGCGTTTGAAAAAGTTACACGAAAAAGTCCGCAAAAAACCTTGGGGTGCGAAAAAATCAGGAGTCAAGAGGTGCTATGAGGCGCATAAATTTCGGGCACGGCATTACTGCTCTTACGGCGGTGCCGAGACGGGTGAGGGTTATTTGATTGCCGCTCGGATCAAAAAACGTCAGCGGTATACTTTTCCCTACCCCCTCGCAGGCTGCGCAGATCGCGTAAAGGGCGGAATCCGGCGTATTGCTCGGGAAGAACGACGTATAGCTTACCTTACCGCCCGATTCGGAATAAGCGATGCAAAAATCTGCTTGCGAGCACGTAGCGAAGGCTTCCTTCAAGCGGGCTATATCAAATGCTTTAGCGTCCGTACAGTGGATCGCAAGTGCGGTTTTATTCCCAAGTTTTGTAAAAATCAATTTTGCATAATTTTCGATATTCCCCTGAAAAAGAAGTGTTTTTTCCAATAATTGTTTATATTTTGGCAGGATTATTGAAACGGTCGTATACTTATCCGAAAAATCGATTTCTGTTTTTTCTCCGTTTTGCTCAACCTCGACGGTACCGAGCGGAAGCCCCCTAAAGCCTACCAGAAAGACGGAGGCGGCAATTGCGGCAGCACAGCTCGGTGCGACGGTCATTGAGCTGTGAGAATAGGTAATTACTCTGATATCGGCAATCAGACTCGGCAGAACGAAAACGGTGTATGCACCGCTGTCACGAGTGTCTATATAATCGGATATTTTATCCTCTCTCGGCAACTCGGACAGGGCGAAAACGTCGTAGGTGCTACCGAAAATTTCAGCTCTGATAAAAAACGGTTAACATCTCCCCTCGTGTTTTTTGAAGGATATAGCTGTTAACCATTTTATGCTTTATTATGGGTTTCGTGACTTGGTCTTTCTTTGTAAACTTTCTCGCGTTTCCTCTGTGATTTTTATATGCTTACTTGGGTGCTTTTTCGTATGTTTTGCTGTGGCATTTTAGGTGCATCGCTTCGGCGGGTTTCGCGTATTTTGCTTTGGCTTTTTTTCCGTGTATTGCCTTGCCGCTTTCATACGTTTTGCCGTGCCGCTTTTATTCCTTGGATTTCATACGTTTTTCTTCACCGTTTTTATTCCTCAGAAAGATATTTAAGGGTGACGCTTCGGGCAACTAATCCAATCTGACGGCGGCGGCTTTTATAAGAGAGTATCTGTTATTTTCAAGCTTTCCGAGCAGGACGTGCGTCTGAAGCTCGGAGAGTATTTCCTTGATTTCCGCACCGCAAAATCCCATATTCAAAAGGTCGTGTCCGTCTATATTAAGGAGTGACAGCTTATACGGAATACCGTTCCTCTTCACTGCCGAAAGTGCGGACGCGTCTGCGATATTTCCGATGCCTAAAATCGATTCGCATTCTATGAGAGTGAGGGCTGATTCCTCGCCGATATCTCGCAGCATTAAGGCAAGTTCCGAGGTGCTTCTTCCGTATTTTCCGAGCGAGGAAAGGACGTCGCGTCCGACGTCTATGATATGTTTATCGGTTTTAAGACCGCGCATTACGGAAACGTATTTTTCGGGAGAAACGGCGGAAAAGAGCGAGACGTGACGCGCGGTAACGGACGCTGCATTCCAAGCCTCGGCACAGAGCTCTTTCGGGACAGAGACGTCGGGAAGAACGGCACCGATAATCTCGGGGTAACTCGTTATTACTCTCACTGCGCCGTTGCCTGCAAGGAGCTTTTTCCACTCCGCATATATGCGCTCCTTGGATATTTTGGAGAGTAGATGTGCCTTCTTTCGCATTGCCGCGGCGGTTTTATCCTCTATTTCAAATTCGAGGGCAGAGGCGAATCTGACACCGCGCAAAATACGGAGGGCGTCTTCGTCAAACCTCTCCTCGGCAAGTCCTACGGCTCGTATGATACCGTTATGCACGTCGGCTGTGCCTCCGTAAGGGTCGGTGATTCCGTTTTCCGGAGAATATGCAATTGCATTAACCGTAAAGTCACGTCTGGCAAGATCCTCCTCTATTCTATCGGTAAAGAGAACGCTGGCGGGGTGGCGCGAATCGCGGTATTCCCCGTCTATGCGATAGGTGGTTATCTCGTAGGGGGAATTGTTTTTCAAAAGAGTTACCGTGCCGTGCCTGATTCCCGTTTCGATTATCCGCTCACCTGAAAAGACACGCTCCGTTTCCTCGGGAGTCGCAGAGGTGGTGATATCGAAGTCCGACGGCACAACTCCGCGCAAAAGGTCACGAACGGGACCTCCGACAACGTCGGCACGGTAGCCTGCGGCACTCAGCTTATCTAATATCCACAATACGTCGTTTGGCAAAGAAAATGCGCACATTACGGTATCCTTTCTTTGTTTTGTTATATTTTTCGCCATTTTTCTACTATACAATTCCGTTGTTACTTATTCGCCTTCAAAAAAAATCAAAATCTTCTTGCGTAGCCGCATCTTTTGCACAGCTCCTCGGTGGCATGGCGCGTCTTAAAGCCGTTTTTCATATTAACGGCACGCTCCGAGGATAAAATATCCGACAAGGAACTCTCGAAAATATTTCCGAGTGCGATATCGCCCTCGTGATCGAGACAGCAGGGTATCACGGTGCCGTCGACCAAAACGCCGAAGTGATCCGAGAGACCGTAGCAGAAAACGCCGTCTCCGCCGTCATCACAGGACATATCGGGCCAGACGAAGCGATCTCCCCATTCAAGGTGCAGCTTGTGCCTGATCCTGAACCCGCGCCCGCCCTCGAGCCACTCTCCGTCGAAAAACCTTTCTTTTATTATGGAGAGCGTTCTCGCATTCAAGCCGCCGTCTGCTCCTCTGTTCCAAAGCCTTAGCACGACCAGAACTCCTCGCCGAGACGCCTCGTCGGCAAAATCCAGAATATCCGAAAGGTACGAGAGGTACTTCTTCTCCTCACCTCCCTCGAAGCTGTGCACGGAAATATTGACCTTATAAACACTCGCATCGATAAGCTCAAGCCCGCGCTCGGAGAGCAGAGTACCGTTTGTCGTGACGGCGCATTTCAGACCTTGTGCGGTGGCGTGTTTTATAAAATCGGGCAGGAGAGGATGAGTCAACGGTTCGCCCATAACGTGAAAATAAACGTAATCCGTAACGGGACGCAGCTCTGAGACGACGTGTGAAAATTCTTGCGCAGTCATTCGTGCCGGTTTCCTTTTGGTCTTAGGGCAAAAGCTACAGCTGCGGTTACATATATTTGTTATCTCGACGTAGGCGCGTGAATACTTCATCCGTAATCTCCTAAAATTATTCTTTTACTATTGTATCATACTTTAGGGAAATTTGCAAGTGCAAAATGGCAGTCATTTCAGGCAGGGGAAATACGTGAAAAATGAAATTAAACTAAGCCGAGAAGGCAAGATGCTCCACCTCAAAATCTCATTTAAAACGTGCAAAAGGTCTAAAAAACAAATATATAAAAGAAAAATGACCTGCAAAAATCAAACGTGCAAAAGAAAAAACAGCTTGTAAAAACAACATGAAATCACTTGCGAAAAGAAAACGTGCAAAAAGGAAAAAGCTTGCGAAAATAACATAAAATCACTTGGGAAAAGAAAATGAAAAACGTATAAAAATCAATTGTTTTTTCGATAAGCGAACGCAGAAAAAGCAAAAAAGAACACGGATTTTTCGGCGCTTCGTTTTGTGCTTCTGCCGATTTTTATGCATTCCGTGCTCTTTTTGTAAATAATTGTTGACTTTTCACGCGATTTTCAGCCATTTTCGGCTGAAACCGTTTTTTGGTATTTTAAGCGTTGTTACAGCTTTTTGATTGAGACCGCTTTTGAATTTCAAGTATCTTCCCGCGCTTTGCGCATTTTTGATTTAACGGCCTCTTCCGCCGTGACCGCCCATAGGACCTCCGCCTCTCGGACCACCCATATGACCGCCACCTCTCGGACCGCCCATAGGACCTCTTCCGCCGTGAGGACCGTGCATCATACCGCCGTGAGGAGGCATCGGAGGACGGCGCCTGCGATGAAAGAGGCGCGAGAGGAGAGATATACCCGCAACCGTTCCTGCGGCAGTGGCAACCGTCTTTGCCGTGTTCGAGGTGCTCGTCTCCTGTGCGGAAGCATAAGTATTCGTTCCGCCGTTCGAGTCGTAGCTTCCGCCGCTTTGCGACGAGGTGTTATTTTTGTTCGCGGAATTTGTCAGGGACGTACCGCAATAGGCGCAGAACTTTGCCGAATCATCGGAGTGCGCACCGCAATTTGTACAATAAGCCATTTTTTTATTTTTCCTTTCCTTTTCATCTCTTGCAACGGAACGGGCGCGCGGCTCAATAGTGAAAAATCATTTGTCGCGGCATCCGCCTTACGTGCTTTTTATGTTTAAACGTTTAATACTTTAACGAAAAGCCCATGCAACCGAGCCTTCTTACTTGTATTATATAATTTCGGGAAAGAAAAATCGAGTGGAAAATGTAAAGTATTTGTTACTATTTGATGAACGAGGCACGCCGAGCGGGCAAGGAATCGCGGCTTATCGGCTCCGTGAGGTATGGATTTTTTTCTTTTCGTGAGTTGTAAGGTATGAAGATTTTCTTTGCCTGCGAACTCTGGAGGTACGTTGATTTTTTCTTTGCCTGCGGACTTTTTAGATATGATTACTTGCTGCGTTATCCTATGATGCGAAAGCACCCTTTGCTTGCGATAGTTTTTTTTCCTGCGTGCGGTAAGATACAGCCGTAAAGCTCCGCTTTTTCGGTATTTTTAATCCTCGTCTATACCGCTGTCGGCAAATTTTCTTTCCTTATAATAGTATTCCTTATCCCTCTCGCAGATCTCGCGGATAACTCTGCAGGGGTTGCCTGCCGCCACGACGTTTGCGGGGATATCCTTCGTTACCACGCTGCCTGCGCCGATCACGCTGTTTTCTCCTATCTTCACTCCCGGGCAGATCGTCACGCTCGCGCCTATCCAGCAGTTATCACCTATCGTTACGGGATCGACGTACATATATTTTCTCATATCGGGATCTATCGGATGACCTACGGTCGCAATCGTAACTCCCGCACCGAACATAACACGCTCTCCGACGTATATTTCCCCGTCGTCTATAAAGTTGCAATTGAAGTTTACGTAGGTTCCCTTCCCGAGATGAATATGTGTGCCGTAGCAAAAATAGAAAGGCGGCTCGATCCAAGCTAGAGTCGGTCTGCCGAAAATCTGCGCCATGATAAGTGCGCGTGCAGCGGTATCGTCGGGCTTTGAATCGTTAAATTTTTTCTGAAGCTTTTTTGCCTTCAAGCGCTCCTTCGGCAAGCCCTCGCACATATCGGTAAAGAGCTTTCCATCCTTCATTCTTTCTCTCATCGTCATAATTTTTTCTCCTAACTTAGCATTATTTTTTTGCTTTACGTCACGTTTTCGGTCAAGGCTCCGTTTCTCGTGTCATATTATTCAGCCAGCCGTATTTTCGGTAATGTGCGATAACCCACGGTATTTTTACCGCCTCGTCAAGGCTCAAAATCGCATAAACGGCAATAGGCGAGACGTGCCACGAGAAAGCTGCCGCAAGTGCCAAAGGAATCACTATCAGCCACATGGTCACGGCAACGCTGTATGCGTCGAATGCAGTGTCACCACCCGCGGCAAAAATTCCACACACCACTACGATATTAACACTCTGTGAAGCGGAATACAGCGCGCTGATGTAAACCATAGTTTGCAAATACGCCCTAGTTTCATCGGATAAATTCATAATGCGTAAAAGCAAAAATCCCGAAATCACCGCAAAAACGGCACAAATTAAGCCGCAAATTACCGATCCCACGCTCATTCTTTTTCCCAGCTTTTTCGCATCGTCAAGTCTGCCTGCGCCAAGGGTGTCCGCCAAAATTATCTGCACTCCCTGACCGAGACCGCGCGGAATGGCGGCTGCAACGCCTCGAACCGTGGATTGAACGGAATATGCTGCTGCCATTTCTGTACCGAGGCGGCCGATGATAGAGGAATAAACGCTGACTCCGAGTCCCCAAAGCAGTGAATTTATAAGATGCGGAACACTGCACCGAAGAAAATCCTTATACAAGGCTCGCGGAACTTTCGCAAGGAGCTTCGGACGTATCGGCATCCTTTCCGACAGGGCTAAAACCGCAATAAGCTCTATTGCTCTTGACAGAGACGTCGTAAGTGCGGCGCCCGTCGCACCCATATTGAATTTCAGAATGAAAAGAGCGTTCAACGCGGTGTCAAGGCAGAGTGCCGCAGAGCTGATCGCAACGCTACGCTTAGCCTGTCCGGTCGTTTTCATAATACAGTGGAAGCACTGCGAGATACCGATGAAAAGGTAGGAAAACGACGCCGTGCGGACGTATTCTGCGCCGATAGCTATCAAGGTCGGCTCGTCCGTGAAAAGCGACGTTATCTGCTCTGCGAAGACCAGCGAGGCGACAAAGAACAGAAGCGAAACGGCAGCGGCGTAGCGCAGTATAAGTCCGAAGATGCTTTCGATAGGCTTCAAGTCGCCCTTGCCCCAATACTGTGCCGATATTACGGTTGCTCCGCCGATAAATCCGGACAAAATAAGGCTCTCGATAAATTCGACGTTTGCCGCGAGCGAGACCGCCGCCATTGCATCCTCGTTGACAAGCCCGAGCATTAGCGAATCTCCTGCACCCACGGCGGTCAATAGCAGCTGCTGGAGGGCTATCGGTACGGTCAGGGAAATTATTTTTTTGTTAAGTTCTTTTTGCGTTCCGTTCATTTTCCCCTCCCGTGCTTTTCGCCCTTACCTGACGGTTTATGCGACCGTTCTTCGCTTATCGTACCTTTAAAAAATGATTTTGGTATGACCGATTTCATCTTATTGCACTTTTAAAAATGACTTTGGCGACCACTTTTCGCATACTGTGCCTTTAAAAATGACTTTGGTGTGACCGCTTTCGGCTTATTGCACTTTTAAAAATGACCTTACGCATATTTTGCCTTCGCTTTGCGGTCTTGGCGAGTCCGATTTTTCAGGTCGTCAATTCTCGTTATAAGATTGATTTTTCGTTGGATTTGATTTGAAGTATTGACAACGGATATACCGTTTGATATAATTATAATACAGAGCATTAAGCATTTTCAATAAGAATATAGCAAAAAAGTATAACAATATTTCAAAAGCACGGTAATAAAAAGCTACTCGACGTTTAAGATATCACCTTATCGAAAACGGTGCTTATCACGTGCCGAGTACAGGGACGCCGCAGGAGGATGGGGACGTATTATGAAATATCCGAATATCAGAGCGGATCGCGGAGAGGACGTTTTATACGACAGGGCGGATTATCCCGTCTACGTGCGCTTGGGGCGGCTCTCATCATACCCGCGATACAGTGCCGAGGAGCATTGGCACGACGACTTGGAATTCATTCTGATTCTTTCCGGGGAGATGACCTACAACGTCAACGGCGAGAAGATTCTTCTTTCGGAGGGCGAGGGCATTTTCGTAAATTCAAGACAGCTTCATTTCGGATATTCCGAGAGCTGCGAGGAATGCGTTTTTATTTGCGTTCTCGTACATCCTATGCTTCTCTGCTCCTCGCAGTCGATCGAACGAAAATATATCGCACCGATAATATACGACGGCGGTACGGCGTTCTTGCACGTCGCCGGCAAGAGCGATTGGGAGATGAGCATACTCGGCGCAATACGGAGCATTTACGATGCAAGGGACGGAGACGGTGCGGAGCTTGTAATACAGAAAAATCTTTTTGAAATATGGATCGGACTTTACGGGCACGTTAGACAGAGCGGCGTTAGCGAAGGAAGATCGCACAAGCTCTCGGTTCTGAAGACTGCGATTTCCTACGTAGGTACTCACTACAAGGAGAGGCTGACGCTTGACGACGTTGCGCGCGCCGGAAATATCAGCAGAACGGGGTGCTGCGAGCTGTTTAAGGGATATCTTAACAAAACGCCGATAGAGTACCTGACGCAGTATAGGCTCAGAAAGGGCGCAGAGTTACTTTTGACAACCGATATGACGGTCTTGGAGATAAGCCTTGAGGTCGGGTTCTCGGGGGCTAGCTACTTTACCGAAACCTTCCGCAGACTATACGGCTCGACGCCAAGCGAATACAGAAAAACGCACGGCAACGAAGATATAGAGCAAGGCAATAGAGGCACGTAAATGCAGTATCGTCGGCTGTGCACAAGAAAAAACTCGGCAAAAAGCGACAGACAACCGCAAAATATGACAATTATAATTTACAAAAAGCAAGATAAAAGGAGAGAAAAATGAACACTATCGAAGCAATCAAGAAAAGAAAATCCGTGCGTAGCTACACGGGCGAGAAGATAACGAAGGAGGAGCTTTCCGTAATTTTACAGGCGGCTGACGCCGCGCCGATCGGGCTAGGAAAATACGAGAGCGTTCATCTGACCGTTATCACGAAGAAGTCACTCCTCTCTAAGATTGACGCCGCAGGTGCAAAAATGTTCGGCAAGCCCGATATACACCCTCTCTACGGTGCGCCTATGATGATCGTGGTTTCTGCAAAGGCTCCTTCCGACTCTGGAATGGCAAACGTGACGTATTCGAACGCGGCGGGGATAGTACAGAATATGGCTCTCGCGGCAACGGAGCTTGGAGTCGGTGCATGTCACATTTGGGGCGCAACCGCCGCTTTGGCAGGATCCGAGGAGCTTTGCGGCGAGGTTGGAATACCCGAAGGCTTTGTTCCCTGCTGTGCCATCGTGCTGGGGAAAACCGATTACAACTATCCCGAAAGAGACGTTCCGAGCGGACGTATCGAGCTCAGCTTCGTAGAATGACGCAGTGCGAGTTTCTCTTACGGTAACAAGAAACTAAATATCGTTCGGAGCAAGCTTTCCTTGCAAAAGCGGGAGCAAAGCTGTAAAGCGATATACAAAAAAAGCAATGAAAAGCCGCCTTTAGCAATGCGTAGCACGCACGAAAAGCAGGAGATATTATCCCGAAAATGTAAATAATACTAGTCAAAAATGACAAAAATCCCTGATTTGATAAGAATCTTAAAGCAATGCGCTTTTTGAAAAAATCATCACAGGGATTTTTATATTATTTAATTGTAAGCTCCGAGGCTGCGCAGTGAAAGCCGACGATTACTCAGCGAGCTGCCGAACGGTTAAGGTGCGAAAGTTCGATATATTCAGCACACTACCAAAACGGCAAGGTGGGAAAGTATATTTGTTTTTTATTACTTTTTGCATTTTATACGGCACTATCCGCACTGAACGGAGAAATGTGCGTTCTCGAAATTCCAAGCGGCAAGGTCGGTGCGTTTTACGTAAAAATAGAGCATACCGCAGTCGCCGAACGTATACTCGAAGTCGCCCTTGCTGACGGTTGATATCTGGCACAGGAGCAACCAATCCGTAGCGTGCCTGCGAACGTCCGCTCTTATCTGCTCGGAAACACTCTCATAATACGGTCTGCCACCGCAATCTATTCCCCTGCTGACACGCTCCGCCTCCGTTAGCATTTCGTCCTGAATAACGTTCGCATATCCCAAAAGCTTATGTCCTTCATAGAAGTCGTCGGTATCGATGCCGAGCCTTTCCAGCGCTTTATCATACTCATCACGGCTGATCTTAAGGTCGGTATGCATTTCAAGCTCCTCAAATGACGGATAGGAGCGCCTTGCTTCAAAGGAAATTGCAATCTCGGGAATCACGTACGCCTCCGCTATATCGCTCGGGATGTCACGCGGCTCAAGACCGAGCACGTCGGAGGTATCGAGATAGATCACGCGTGCCGCACCGTTGTCGTCCGGATCAAAGCCCCAGCGCATAGACTCGCACTCGTAGAAGAAATATAGCGTTCCTCTCTCGGGAAGCACTCCGTCCTTATCGTAAGGTCTTACGTCCGAGAGATTGATCTGCGCGATGAAGGAGAGATGACGGGTAACACCGCTTTCCTTATCCGTATAGGTCGGCCAGACGAAATCACGTGGCAGACAGGGCTTGCCGCCGAGCTTGCTCTCAAAGGGAGACGATACCTTTTCGGTCGGCGAGGGTATCATCAATATCTCGTTTTTCCCGAGTGCCCTTACCGTCTCAAAAACCTTTTCACTCACGAGCTTTTCTTTCCCTTTTCTTCCTTTTGAACATTTTTCTTTCAGTTTTGCGAAAGCCTCGAAAATCGACATACAGCCTCCTGAAATTATTTTTTCTTAAACGTTATGCAAGTTTATCCTTGGCACCGGCGGTGCTTTTTGCGTTATTTTGTCTATAATTGTTTACAAATAATGCACTTTGGCACTGATGAAGCGGAGTCGTGTGCTTTCCTGATTTTTGAGAAGCTTTTACGTTCCGTTGCGCACCGTGCGTTGCTCTATGGTCAAATTTTCTTTATAACGTAAAACTTATTATTCTCGCGGTCGTACAAGCCGACGACCTTTTTACCGTGATATTCATCTATGGGAAAGGCGGCGGAAAAGTGACCGGAAAAGTAGGGGTTCGTATCGACCTGCCTCGTATATCCGCCGTCGGGAACGGTTACGGTATAGTAGATGCTGCCGCGGGATAAATACGAGGTGGAGAACTTATCCAAGGCGACCGTGTAAGCCTCAAGCTCGCCGTAATGCCTCAAAAAGCGAAGCATCTTATAGCCCTCGTGGGCGGCAAACGGTGAGACAAAAATCACGGCGATCACCACCGCAATAAGGAAAAAGACGAGCATATCAAGTATTTCACCCGCGTCGTCAAGGCTCACAAGCGACACTGTAACGGTGGCGGTGAATGCAACTGCGGCGTATATTAATATAATGTAAAAAATCGATTTCAGGTTCCATTTGCGCCAGAGGTATTCGACGCTGTTTTTGATTTCCTCGCGCGTAAAATCGTTTCCTTTGTTTTCCATTTTTCTCCTTTGAGGCACGGCGCGAAAATTCTTTATAAAGCCGAAATCCTCCGTATAAATTATATCACGCCGCGCGGTCAAAGTCAACCACGGAGCCAAAGTAAAATTTTCTCATCGGCGCATTTTTAATAAAAGGCAAAAAGAAAAGGTCTGACACGAAAGCATCAAACCTAAAGATCAAAACGGTACGCGCCAATACGAAGCTGCGGCTCGGCGGTCTTATTTCGCTCCGTACAGTCCAAGCACGATACATATCAATAAAACGAGTGCCCACGTAAGCGCAAGCTTTTTTACGCGCTTGTATTTCAGCCTCGCGTTTTTACATTTGCGCCACACAAAAAAGCTCATCAGAAGTGACGGGTGCTTTATAGACGCTAAAAGCTTCTCGCCGGAATAAAAATCGAGACAACAGGGATCGTTTCCGCTCATCTGACGGCTGACCATACCGCTGTCGATTTCTATTCTCGTAACGTCATCGTATTTTACGTCCGTATTCCCGTGGGAAAAATGATCGTCGAAAAGAAATACGGAATACCTTGTAAACGGAAGCGTTATCAGATTAAGAATACAGCAAAAGGCGACGGTTAAGACAAAGGCGAGGATAAAGGTGGGAAAAATACCGAGTATTTCGGTTGCTTCGTAGGTGCAGTTTCCCATCAGAAGCATCATCAGGGGTGTGCCGACGCAAAACGGAGCAAGGATCTCCAGCATGGCAAACGTAAAGGTCGCCAGCATATTCGGCTTAAATCTTTTCATTTCACGCCGTCCTTCGCAGTGTTGATAGAGGAGATTAGGATTCTGCGAATAGAGCCGCAGTCGTGAAGCAGTTTTTTGCGGTTTCCTGCGGAATGATATCGGTTCTTTGTGCAATTTCAAGCCAATATTCCGTTTCATAGCATTCCTTGAGAGAAATTTGCAGCTTTGCAATGAAATCTGCCTTGCTGTGAGCATACTTTGCCTCTCGAACGTTTGCACCGATACTCGTGCCGCTTCTCTCCAGCTGATTTGCTAAAGAGTAATGTCCTTTGATACCGTCGGTTAATTTCAAAACGTTGACCGCAAATTCGGTTGACAAATCCGCAAGCTTATTTTCTACCATAGCCGTTACCTCTGCATATTATTTATCAAAGCAATGAAACCGTGCTGCGCACGATGAAATCCGCGAAAAGCTCGGATGAAATCTTCGACTAAAGTCTCAGATGAAATAAAATCCGCCACCGTCATCCCCGTAAAAGCGGGATTTCACCGCGAAGCGATTTCGTCCGCCAAAGGCGGATCTATTCCGACGAAGGCGGATTTAATTGAAAAAAGCAGATTGCTTTCGCACTCTGCTTTTCTTTGGCAGGGGCGGAAGGACTTGAACCCACGACCCATGGTTTTGGAGACCAGTACTCTACCAACTGAGCTACACCCCTGTACACAAGGGATATTATACTAAAAATGCGGGCGTTTGTCAAGGGATTTTATCAAAAAAGTTCCGAAAAAGCGGATATTTTATTGCCGATTTGTTAATTTTTTTGCTTTTTGTTGAAAAAACGGCGCGCGTGTGTTAGAATACTTTCGTAATAACCGTCTGCCAAATCGATTGATTTTTTGTTTTTTAGGGATTTTCGGAATTTCGAGGGCTGTCACGGATTTTCGTGCGGCAAGTGATTTTGAAAAACCGGCAAAGGCGAAGCCTGGGAAACGACACCGTGCAAAGGCGTTTTCGGTAAATGAAATCCGAAAGGGACAACGGCAAAGGCATTTTCGATAAATGAAATCCGAAAGCAAGAGAGGCGGCGGCAGACTATAAAAAAAGAAAACAAAGGAGCTTTTATGGAACAAGTAAAAAGACCTGACATGGGCTCGGGCAGCGTTAAGAGTCTCATCGTGAAGATGTCGCTTCCTGCCGTGCTGGCACAGGTAGTTAATTTGCTTTACAACATCGTTGACAGAATTTACATAGGACATATGCCCGAGGTGGGCGGAGACGCGCTGACGGGAGTCGGACTTTTCACCCCTATACTGATGCTTATAACCGCATTCGCTATGCTTTGCGGCTCGGGCGGTGCACCGAACGTCGGAATCGCACTCGGCGAGGGAAATAAGGAGAAGGCGGAAAAAATCGTCGGCAACTGCTTCACGATGCTTATCGGTCTCTCGGTCGTGCTTACGGCGGCGTTCTATTTCCTCGCACCGACGCTTCTCGATTTCTTCGGCGGAAGTGAAAACACGCTTCCCTACGCTATCGAATACTCGAGGATATATATTCTCGGAACCGTTTTCGTCCTTATCGTTATGGGAATGAATATGTTTATCAGCGCACAGGGCAATGCGAAGGTAGCTATGATAACAACCCTGCTGGGTGCGGTGATCAACATCGTTCTCGATCCGATTTTCATCTTCCTCTTCGATATGGGTGTCAGCGGAGCGGCTCTCGCTACGGTCATCAGCCAAGCGGTCAGCGCGATCTGGATACTCAAATTCCTGACGAGTGAAAAGAGCGTTATCAGGCTAAAAAAGGAAAATCTGCGTCTCGAAAAGAATATCGTACTCCCCTGCCTCGCGCTCGGAATCTCCACCTTCGTTATGGTTTCCACGGAGAGTATCCTCTCTATCTGCTTCTCTTCTTCTCTTTCGGAGTACGGCGGCGATCTTGCCGTAGGTGCAATGACGATACTCACGAGCGTAAACCAGCTTATAACGATGCCTCTCTCGGGAATCTGTCAGGGCGTAAATCCGATCATCAGCTACAACTTCGGCGCGAAAAAGCTTGACAGAGTTAAGGAGGCCTTCAAAACGCAGCTCGTCGTTTGCGTATCGTATGCGAGCGTGTTCTGCATTTTGCTTATGCTGTTCCCGAGCTTCTTTGCAAGCATATTTACCGATAACGCGGCGTACGTAGACTTCACCGCTTGGGCAATACGCATATTCTTCTGCGGAGTTTTCTCCGTCGGATTCCAGCTGACCTGCCAGCAGACCTTTATAGCTCTCGGAAAAGCAAAGATAAGTCTCTTCCTTGCCTGCCTGAGAAAGATAATCCTGCTCATTCCTCTCATCTTTATTCTCCCGACCTTCATCGAGAATCAGACCTTTGCGGTATTCCTTGCCGAGCCGATAAGCGATATTATAGCCGCTACGGTAACCTCCGCGATGTTCTTCTGCACCTTCTCGAAAATGCTTAAGAGCGCAGCCGCAACCGCCGCGCCCGAGGTGAAGGGAGAGGACGGCGCAAAACTGTAAGGTCAGAATATTTTGTAAATAAAAAGCACGGGCAACCGTGCTTTTTTGTCGTTTTTGCGTGTTTTTGTAAATAATAATTGTCATTTAAGCTTGTTTTTTAAGAAATCTTACATTGGTTCGCAAATCGGCTTAAAACTTTTTCGTACATTATCATTCTTAAGCTTGAGAGAGATTTCTCTTTTGACGGTAAATGCTTTTTTCTTTTTTCAATATTTATCCGATTTTTTGGAATTACAGCTTTTACAAAGCATCTGACAGTTTTCACTCACGGTTCTTCCGCCTCTGCTCCATGGAATTATATGATCCCCCTCCATATCATCGTAAGCAAATGAAAGCTTGCATATAGGACATTTTCCGTTTTGCTTATTATACGCATTCATCTTATCACGCTTATCAAACGCTCTTAAATTCAACAATCTTCCAGCATAGGGATCGGTTTCGCGACATAAAAGATATTCGTATATTCCCTTGCTTTTTTGTATCTCGTCATCGGCGTGTAAGCGTTCGAGTTCGGTGAGAATAGTGCTTGAATTATATGTATTGTTATGATACGCGTTATACATTTTGCACCAATCAAGCCCTTTCATATCGGGATAGTATTTCGGGAAAATTTTAACGGTCCAATTTATTACGTCCTGAAAATATTGCCAAAGCTCATCCGAATCGCCGTCGTTCTTATGCGCGGACATATACTCCGAGACGTCGGATATCCCTTTTAAGTCGCAGATCCCTCTCAAAGCGCGCTCCAGCAATTCCTGACGATTCGGATCCCCGGTCAAATATTTTTCCGATAAGCCCTTTGCCGCGCAGTTTCGCTTGGAAAAATGCCTTTTTGCGTCGGTAAGCCACGTTCCCGTATATACCGAATTCCGCAATTCCTGATCGGTAAGCCTTTCACCTGCGATATTAACCACTCTGAACCATTCCAGCTTTTCCGATTCGTCTCCCTCGCAAACGTATATATCAAACTCGTAATTTACCACCCTATCGTACACGTCATCAGGCAAAGAATCCCAATAATAGCTCCGACCGTTCAAATTTACGGGAAACTTATGGTCAAGGTATTGCATAACCGAAAGCGTCCTTTGCTGACCGTCAAGCACCTCGTATCTGTCATTTCCGATACTAACCCAATACATTATGTTCAGCGGAAAGCCTCTTATTACCGTGCGAACGACCTCGGCTGCCTTATCTACGCTGTACACAAATTCTCTCTGATATTCCGGACGTATTGCCAATTTCCCGCCGTAAGCGTAAACTCCGTCGTCGCCGAGGTCGCAATACCCGTCAAATATCTCACTTACCTTGACTTTTTTTGCCGTTACTCGCATAGAGCTACTATCTCCTTCGTTTAATCAAAATTCTCTGATAGCACGATTGAACAACGTGCCCCTTATCGTTAATAAAATAGTTTCGTTTACCGTCATTCATGGCTAGATTCGGATTTCCGTTAGTTTTATTTCCCCTTGAACCCGTGGGTGTACCGTCCGGACGCATTTCAAAATAATCGTCGTACCTTTTTAGCTCGAGAGCTTTATCATGGCAGTCGCGCTGTGTCAAGCCGATTATAATAAATTGATCCGGATTATATTTATTGAGAAACGTGATAGGCACTCCCATGATTCCGCTACGAGCGCCGCTTGATGAACAGACGTTTATATCGTTTTTCTCCTCTGACGGTAGGCTGGGACACGTTGCTTTCTTCATGCCAAAGTCCGCCGGAGAATCCTTTTCCTTCGCTCTCCGTTGCTCCGATGATTTCGAATTGATTGGGGTTGTATTTATCAATGAACGTGATAGGCACTCCCATGATTCCGTTACATTCTTCTCCTGATAACGATTCTGAAGTACGGCGTAATACGCCTCTGTCTGTCTGTCTGTCTGTCTGTCTGTCTGTCTGTCTGTCTGTCTGTCTG
>CAZXVF010000019.1:0-23178 GCA_964644445.1 uncultured Ruminococcus sp. | reverse complement strand
AAAGGTAGCACATATTTAATTTTGAATTGAACCGCCGTATGCCGAACGGCACGTATGGTGGTGTGAGAGGTGGACTAATCTCTACCTACTCGATTTTAAAAGGAAATAATTATTTACATATTCATGCGTTTTAAGTTGAAAAGAAAAAGAAAAAGTTATGCAAAAAAAGCAAGCGCCAAAACTAGAAAAAAGAAACGCATGAAACAAAATAATAAGGAATAATTGTTCAGTTCAAACAGGCAGAAAAATAGATTCTCAATGACGCTTTTGTAAATTGAAAACGCAAAAAAATAAAAATGTTGAAAAAAGTATTGACAAGAGAAGAACGATATGCTATAATGTAACCAACAGTTGAACACTTGTTCAATCGTTCAATCAAAAAAGGAGAACGAAAAAATGGCTAAAAGCAGAAACGAAGTTCCGATATGCGAATGCGAGGAAATTCATAAGGACGTGGTAAAAATTACGAAGTCTGAAATGCCCGACATGGAAACGCTTTACGACCTTGCGGATTTTTTTAAGATCTTCGGTGATTCCACTAGAATGAGTATCCTCTTTGCTATCGATAAAAGACCTATGTGCGTTTGTGATATAGCGGATCTTCTCGGCATGACCAGATCGGCAGTTTCGCATCAGATTAAGACTCTCCGTCAGGCATCGCTGGTAACCTATAAGAGATCGGGAAAGAACGTTATTTACCGTCTTGCAGACGACCACGTTCGCGCAATCATAGAAACCGCGCTCTTGCACATACGCGAGTGATATAGAATTACAAATGCAGAGAAGAGAAAACCACCGATAGCGATACGTGGGAGAGAGCGGCTCGTATCGGAAATAAAAGCCGACGTAGAGGCTGGATAAATTCAAAGATTAATTAAACAAAATTATAAAAAAATATTAAATATGAGAGGTAAAAAACTATGAAACAGAAATTCACTATTACAGGTCTTGATTGCCCGAATTGCGCAGCAAAGCTTGCTAAGATGATGGAGAACGTCGAGGGCGTAGACAGCGCAAAGATCAATTTCCTCACGGAAAAGCTCACCGTAGAGTCCGACCTTACGAGAGAAGAATTGCTTGGCTTGCTTTCGGACACTGCCGCCTCATTTGAGGACGGTATAACCATTGAATAAGGGAAAAACTTCAAGTTATATTACGGTTAGAAATTCTATGAAAAACGATTTTAAAAAAACGATACGAAGCAAACTGAAAATTCTTAAAAATCCGATATTCAGAATCGCGCTGTCCGCAGTGCTTCTTGTGTCGGCAATCCTGCTTGAGCACTTTGATCTTGGTGTTTGGTCAATAATAGTTTACATTTTGTCGCTTTTGACGGCTGGACTTGACGTTTTTATAAATGCAGTAAAGGGGATCTTTCGCGGTGATCTTCTCGATGAGAAGTTCCTTATGTCGATTGCTTCAATAGGCGCGATAATACTCGGTGACTATAAAGAGGGCGTCGCCGTAATGCTGTTCTTCCTCGTCGGAGAGACCTTTGAGAAAACGGCAGTAAGACGCTCTAGAAAATCGATAAAGTCACTGATGGATATTTGTCCCGACGAGGCGACTGTCATACGTGACGGAAAAGAAGAGACCGTCGATGCAGAGGACGTCGAGGTTGGAGAGACCGTTATCATCCGCCCGGGTGAAAGAGTTCCTCTTGATTGCCGTATAATAAACGGCTCAACGGATATCGATACATCCTCAATGACCGGTGAATCTATTCCGAGATCGGTCGCCGTCGGAGATACGCTGGACAGCGGAGTCGTGGTGCTTGACGGAGTTATAACCTGTGAGGTTCTCCGCCCCCTGACCGAGTCTGCCGCAGCACGCGTCCTCGCATTGGTAGAAAACGCAACGGAAAACAAATCTAAGGAAGAAAACTTCATAACCAAGTTCTCGCACTATTATACGCCGATAGTCGTCGGTCTTGCGGTTTTGGTCGCTTTTGTTCCCCCGATATTCAATTTGCTTCCTCTTGCGGAATCCGTTAAGCGCGCCCTTACCTTTTTGGTAATATCCTGCCCGTGTGCGCTCGTCATCTCCGTTCCCATGGCGTTCTTCTGCGGAATAGGCTCTGCAGCGTCTCGCGGAATATTATATAAGGGTGGAAACGTCTTTTCCAAGGTCGCCTCTCTCGGCACGGTCGCATTCGATAAGACGGGTACTCTCACCAGCGGCGAATTCAGTATTACACAGGTTCATCCCAACGGAATTTCCGAGTCCGAGCTCATCAGGCTTGCGGCATCTGCCGAATACGCTTCAAATCATCCGCTCGCACTGGCCTTAAAGTCCTATGCAAAAGGTGCCGCGGTTCAACCCACGGAGGCAAGAGAAATAGCCGGTGAAGGAGTAATTGCCAAGGTTGACGGAAGAGAAATAGCCGTTGGTAACGCAAAGCTTATGAGCAGGCTCGGCGTCATCGGTGCTTTCGGCGACGGTGTTTTCGTTTCCGAAGGCAAGAGCTTCCTCGGATCCGTAGTTTTGGGCGACAGTATCAAGCCCGAGGGTGCAAAGGCAATATCGAGAATAAAGGCGCTCGGTGTTAAAAAATGTATTATCCTTTCCGGAGATAAAACGGAAAACGTTGACAAGATCAAATCCGCACTCTCCCTTGACGAGGCGTATGCCGAGCTGAAGCCCGAGGACAAATACGTGGAACTGGAACGGATCATAGAAGCCTCAGATAGCTCCGTAGGCTACGTCGGAGACGGAATAAACGATGCTCCCACGCTTGCCCGTGCAGACGTAGGATTCGCAATGGGGGCTATAGGATCGGACAGCGCGGTTGAGGCAGCCGATGCGGTAATTATGTCGGATAATCTCGAGAAGATTGCCGAATCGATAATAATAGCCCGCAAAACTATTAGGATATCGTGGCAGAATATAATTTTCGCAATAGGCGTCAAGGTCATCGTTATGGTGTTAGGCGCACTCGGCCTTGCCAATATGTGGCTCGCTGTATTTGCGGACGTCGGCGTATCGGTCATAGCCATTCTCAATTCCATGCGTGCTCTCTCGTTTAAGGAATAAACTATGCCGGATTACTTTATGTTCCATAAGCCGCAGGGATGTATCAGCGCATGCAGAGATGAAAGACAAAAAACCGTAATGGATTATTTTCCGGAGCAGATACGCAATACGCATTTTCCCGTAGGAAGATTAGACAAGGATACCGAGGGGCTGCTGTTGATAACGAACGACGGAAGGCTTACGAAAGCAATACTGACACCCGAAAACAAAATAGAGAAAAACTATTATTTTCTTGCGGTGGGAAGCATTGACGAGGAGAGCCGCCGTCGGGTTGAGGCGGGAGTTAAGATATATAAAAACAGAGAAGAGCCGACCGCTCCGTCTAAGATAGATATCATCTCCTGCCGTACCTTAGGCGACGTGAAAAATATGCTGTCGGAATCCGACCGCAAAACCGCCGTCCGTAAGCCCGATCTCCCCGTCGTTGAAGGAACCGTAAAGGTCACGGAGGGAAAAAAGCACGAGGTCAAGCGTATGATAAGATTTGCGGGAGCGAAGGTCGTATATCTCAAACGAATAAAGATTGCCAACCTCGAGCTTGACGGGAGCCTTGAAAAAGGAGAATACCGCCCCTTGACGAAAGCCGAGCTTATCTCTCTTAAATCGGAGATTTTAAGGCACGTTCCGACGGTAGAATTTTAAAAATAAAACTGAAAAAAATAAAACGCAAAAGAAATGCAGACAACGCCAAATCATAGGAATTGCCTGCATTTTTCATACAATTGTTTGCATTTATGCTTGATTTTTGATTAAAATCTGTTTTTCATTGCTTTTTCAATGTCTCTGTCCGCGTCGCGCTTTGCCGCACTGTCTCGCTTGTCGTAGAGCTTTTTACCCTTGCAAAGTCCGACGGACATTTTCACGTTCGAGCCCTTTAAATAAAGCGAAAGCGGAACCAGCGTGTATCCCTCGCGCGAGACGAGTCCGGTAAGCTTCATTATCTCTCGCTTATGCATCAAAAGCTTTTTAGGACGCAAGGGGTCCTTGTTGAAAATATTACCCTGCTCGTAAGGGCTGATATGAACGCCGAGGGCAAAAAGCTCTCCTTCGTCGATCTCGCAATAAGAATCCTTTAGGTTGCAGCCGCCTGCGCGTAACGATTTTACCTCGGTTCCGAAAAGCTCTATCCCCGCCTCGTATGATTCTATAACGAAGTAGTCGTGCCTCGCCTTTCTGTTATCGGCTATTATTTTTCCTTCCGTCTTTGCCAATGCCATACCTCCAAAAGCGTCGGTAGCATTCCGTAAATTGCTACACTTGAACTTGATCTAACGTAACTATACTAGCATATTTGACGGCGAAAATCAACCTTTTTTCTTAAATAAATCCGCAATTATTTCCAGCGTCTTGAATTTAACGCTGTATTTATCTCCCGAGATATCGTAGATCTTTCCGCTTTCGTTCGATCCCCCGTCGGTGCTTGCCAGATCGCGGCATAGCGGGGGGAACATTATGCACCACCAGTTTTGTCCCTCGCCCCTCCCGAGTTTTATAACGAGTGAGGTATAATATCCGCGCGGCAAAGTAAATTCGCCGTAATCTCTCGTCTCGTACCATTCTCGTCCGAGCGTCACCTCCGAGCCGAAGGAGCAACCGTTCTCTGCAAGGTATTCGTCAACGTCACGGCGTATATCCTCCAGCATTTCCTCCGTTATCAAAACTGCGGAATCGATTGCCTCTGCTTCGGTGAGTCTCCCCCCGAATCTATCCAGCACGAGATCTCTGACGCCGATCTTAAGATCCTGATCCTCTCTCGAATCCGAGTTCGCGAGAATATGTAATCGGAGCGTTTCATCGTATACCGTACAGTCCTCCTCGGTAGGAAATATTGCCACGAAGAACGTGAGCAGCGTGAGTGTTATTGCGAATTGTAAAATTCCGTTTTTCATAAGTTATCCTTTCCTTTGTTACCTTGTCGTTGCATTTTCGCCTTGTGCGGAAATGCTTTTTATTTGGCTCTTGCTTCGGGCGACTCGTTACCGCGGCAGGATCGCCTTTGCCACGAAGAGATTATCGCCACGCTGCCGAAAAAATATTCACTTCGCATTCGGAAAAATAAAAACAACCTCCGCCTCGAAAACCCGTAAGTCACTGCATCCTTCACGGATTTTCGAAAATTATATATGATGGAAGTGAAGCAAGGAAAGGAGACGCTTTATGAGAGTTGCAATAGTCGGTTACGGCAGCTTGGGACACGCGCTGAAAAAAGAAATTGAAAAAAGCCCCCACGAGCTTGTGGGAGTATTTACGTCGCATGAGGAATATGTCGGGGAAGAGAAGATATACGGGCGCAAAGCGATCTGCGAATATAAAGACAAAATAGATACGGTCCTGATAGCTACCTCGAGCCTCGTAAATGCGGAAACGGATACCGCAGAGCTGCTGTTAAGCTTTAATACCGTAGACAGCTTTGACGTTCACAAGAGAATATTAAAGAGAAAAAGCGAGCTTAATGCAATAGGCAAGAGAAGCGAAAAGATAGCAATAGTTTCCGCAGGATGGGATCCCGGTCTTTTATCGGTATTCAGAGCGCTGGCAAAAATATCGGTCGCCTCCCAAAACGTAAATACCTTCTGGGGCTACGGAAAAAGCCTCGGTCACACCTCCGCAATAAAGCGCATTGCAGGCGTAAAAAACGCCGTACAGTATACCTGTCCGATACCCGAGGCCGCAGAGCTTGCAAGAGCCTCCGATGCGCATCTTTGCAATACCGAACGTCACAGAAGAATATGCTACGTTGCCGCAGAGGACGGAGCAGACAAGGAAAGGATCAAAAATGAAATACTTGGCACGAAGGAATATTTCGAGGGCTACGATACCGAGATAAGCTTTATAAGCGAGAGTCAGCTCTTGGCGGAGCATAGCTTTGACGGACACAGCGGAGAGGTGATAGCAACCGGGGACGGTACGGCGACCTCCGCCTCCTTCGACCTGAAAATTAAAATGCAATCGAATCCGGCATTTACCGCAAAAATAATGATTTCCTATCTGAATGCAATTAATTGTTTACAAAATGAAGGTAAATTCGGTGCTTTTACTCCGCTGGATATTCCGCTCTCTGCTTTAATTTCTCAGGAAATAATGAATGAAATAGTATAGCATATTTGCGTTTTTCGACGCAAAAGCATCAAAAAAACACCTATCGCAGACTGTACCGTCCACGGTAGGTGTATTGCTTTTCGTCTTAACTGCGCCGAGACGCATAAGCGGTGTTTTTCTTACGCCTTGAGAATGAACTTCATAAAGTTCTTTTTGCCTCTTTTGATAAGAACACCCTCTTTAAGCTGCTCTGCTGTTACCGTCGCCTTAACGTCTGTGATCTTCTCACCGTCAACGGAAACGCCGCCCTGTTCTATCGCACGTCTTCCGTCGGAGCTGCTGGAAACCATCTTTCCGATAACCAGAAGTCTGTTCACCGTGCAAGCGCCGTCGGTAAGATCCGATTCCTCTATCTCAACGGAGGGAGTGAGTGAACTGTCACCGGCAGAGTAAAGCGCCCTTGCCGCAGCTCTTGCCTTTTCGGCTTCCTCCTCGCCGTGAACCATCTTGGTCAGCTCGTAGCCGAGAATATCCTTCGCGACGTTAAGCTCCGCACCCTGCCACGACGACATCTTGTCGATCTCCTCGATGGGAAGGAAGGTGAGCATTCTTATGCATTTGAGAACGTCGGCGTCGTCAACGTTTCTCCAGTACTGATAGAACTCGTACGGTGACGTTTTGTTCGGATCAAGCCAGACTGCGTTTCCTGCCGTCTTTCCCATTTTCTTACCCTGTGAATCGGTAAGAAGAGTAATGGTCATCGCGTGTGCGTCCTTGCCGATCTTTCTTCTTATAAGCTCCGTTCCTCCGAGCATATTCGACCATTGATCGTCTCCGCCGAACTGCATATTGCATCCGTAGGTCTTGAAGAGGTGGTAGAAGTCGTAGGATTGCATTATCATATAGTTAAATTCGAGGAAGGAAAGTCCCTTTTCCATTCTCTGCTTGTAGCATTCCGCCGTAAGCATTCTGTTGACCGAGAAGCAAGCACCGACCTCACGCAAAAGCTCAACGTAGTTCAGCCCGAGAAGCCAGTCCGCGTTATTGATCATCATAGCCTTGCCGTCGGAGAAGTCGATAAATCTTTCCATCTGCCTCTTGAAGCAGGCTGCGTTGTGATCTATGTCCTCCTTAGTGAGCATTCTTCTCATATCGGTTCTTCCGCTCGGATCTCCGATCATCGTAGTACCGCCGCCGATAAGTGCGATAGGCTTGTTTCCCGCCATCTGCAGTCTCTTCATAAGCGTAAGTGCCATAAAGTGTCCTGCCGTAAGACTGTCCGCAGTGCAGTCAAATCCGATATAGAAGGTAGCCTTGCCCGCATTTATCATATTTTTAATCTCTTCTTCATTCGTCACCTGTGCTATAAGTCCTCTGGCGACGAGCTCGTCGTAAATCGTCATAATATATCTCCAAATTCTTTATTTTTCTCTGATTTCGTAAACGCAGATATGCGTGTACACCTCGCCTGCGTCGTAGATCCCTTTTCCGTGCTTTACGCAGTTAGGCTCGGTTTGAGTTTCCAGACAGAACGCGCCGTGCTTGAGCTGCCTTACACCGCCCTTGAAGCTCGGTCCCGATCCGAGGAAATTACCTACGTAGAACTGAACGCCCTCCTGATCCGTGTAAACGTCAAGTGCCAGCCTCTCACCCTCAACCGTTGCCGCAAGATGCGTCTTTATTCCGTCAAATCCGCGGAACACCGTCGGCGTTAGAACGAAGTTGTGGTCGTACCCGTCGAAATCCTCGTCACAGCCGTCCAAAATAGGCTTCATCTCCCTGAAATCGAACACCGTTCCGCAAACGCTCGGATGTCGCCCCGTGGGAATGAGCTTTTCGTTTACCTCCGTGTAGCTGTCGGCGTATATCTTCGCCTTGTGCGATGAAATGTCAGCACCGAAGCCGTCAAGGTTGAAATAAGAGTGGTTCGTGAGTGCTATAGGCGTTTTTCCCTCGGGAATTGCTCTGTATTTGATTTTCAGTGCCGTACCGCAAAGTTCGAACGTAACCTCGGTGAGAAGTCCGGCAGGGAAGCCTTCCTCTCCGTCGGGAGAATAATACTCCATAACCAAGCGATCCTCGGTGTGAGATTTCACGGTCCACATCCTCGTGTCGAAGCCCGCGCCTCCGTGAAGGCAATTTCCGTTATCGTTGTCGGGAAGCATGTATATCGCACCGTCAAGCGTAAATTCCGCATCCTCTATTCTGTTTGCAACGCGCCCGACAGTACCGCCCTGATGAGAGTCGTCGGCAAGATAATCCGCAATCGTATCGAATCCTCCTACTACGTCGGTGCCGAACACCGTAAAGCTCTGTACCGTTGCGCCCTTGTTCATAATTTTAACTTCTGCCGCCTCGCTTCTCAGCGAGTAGAGGTATACCTCGGCGCCGCCCGGCATCAAGCCGAATAATTCCTTCCGCATAAAAACTCCTATCTTCGTTCTTGGACAGAAAAGCTCCCAAACGACGTATAATAAATATATTGTACAACATTTCCGCGAAAAAGTAAATACCAAAACCGAAAAATTCCGTCAAATATCCCTCTGATTTCCGAAAACGAATACGCTTACGCAGGTTGAATGCTCGTTTTGCACGAAAAAATTGTCAAATCACATCCCTTTGTACATTGACTTTGGCTTGCGCGTGTGATAAAATATAAAGTGCAAATACACGAAGAGGTAAAGACGATGAACAAGGCAGTCATTATCATAAACGGAGCAGGCGGAGTCGGAAAGGATACTCTGTGCGCTCTTGCTAAAAAGCACTTTAAGGTGAAAAATATATCCTCGGTCGATCCGATAAAGGAAATTGCCGCGATCTGCGGCTGGCAGGGAGAAAAGACCGACAAGGCGAGAAAATTCTTGTCTGACCTGAAAATGCTGACCGTAAATTACAACGATTTTCCGACGAATTGGGCTAAGGCGCGTTACGACGAGTTTATGCTTGGCGGCGAGGAGATACTTTTCGTTCATATCCGCGAGCCGGAGGAGATTGAAAAATTTGTAAAGGCTACGGAGGGAAAGGCAAAATCGCTTCTCATCCGCGGCGGCGAGCGCACAAGGCATACGTCATACGGTAACGCTTCCGACGACGGAGTGGAAAATTACGAATACGATTATTATTTTACGAACGACAGAGATATTACCGAAACCGAGGCTCTGTTCGTAGCTCTCATCGATAAAATACTCGCAAACGACTGATTTTGCAAAACGAAAATAAATGAAGGACGGATCACGTAATGTCATTTGAATCATATAAAAATTCGACGGTATATCAGATCTATCCGCGTTCATTCTGCGATTCGGACGGTGACGGAGTAGGCGATATCCGAGGAATCATCTCAAAGCTCGATTATCTTCAAGCTCTCGGAATTGACGTAATATGGCTCTCGCCCGTATATAAAAGCCCGAACGACGATAACGGATACGATATTTCGGATTACAAAGCAATTCAGCCAGAGTTCGGCACCATGAATGATTTCGACGAGTTGATCTCCGAGGCACGTTCGAGAGGAATACGCATAATCATGGACCTCGTCATAAATCATACCTCCGACGAGCACGAATGGTTCCGAAGAGCACTTGCCGGAGAAGAAAAGTACAGAAATTATTACGTTATAAAGAAGGGAAAGCCCGACGGAGGAGTACCTAACAATTGGGGTAACTTCTTTGCGGATTGCCCGTGGGAGCCATTCGGCGATCCGAAAAACAACGAGTATTATCTGCATCTTTTCTCGAAAAAGCAGCCCGATCTCAATTGGCACAATCCCGAGGTATATTCCGAGATCTGCGATATAATGCGCTTTTGGTTGGATCGCGGAGTGGCAGGCTTCCGTTGCGACGTTATAAACGTAATATATAAGAATTCTTACGCGGACGGTAAGCCAGGGCTCGTCTTGGCAGGCAAGGAGCATTATATGTCCACCGAGGGAAACCACGAAATACTCAAGGCACTTCGCCGTGACGTTATGGATAATTATGACGCCTTTACGGTCGGCGAAACGGTGATGGTCGATATCCCGAAGGCGTACGAACTTTGCGATAAATCGCGCGGCGAGCTGGATATGGTGTTCTCGTTCGAGCATATGGAGTGCGATCAGATAGGAGTAAAATGGCTCAAGGTGCCCTTCCGCCCGAGAAGGCTTATGAAAGCTCTCACAAAATGGCAGACGGGACTTGAATGGAATACCTGCTATCTTGAAAACCACGATCAGCCGAGAAGCGTCACTCGTTTCGTAAAGGGCGGAGAATACCGTAAGCTCGGAGCGAAAATGCTCCTCGGATTTCTATTCTCCCTGCGCGGAACCGTATTCGTATATCAGGGTGAGGAGATCGGTATGACGAACGGCGCATTCAACGGCCTTGAGGAAATGAAGGATATAGAAAGCCATAACGTCGATAAGATGATGAGATCTCTCGGATTCATAAAGCCTCTGAGACGCTATCTCATAAAAAAGACCTCTCGCGATAATGCAAGAACGCCTATGCAGTGGACTTCGGAGGACGGCGCGGGCTTCACCTCGGGTACCCCTTGGTTAAAGATAAATCCGAATTATAAGGAAATAAACGTGGTAAGCGACGTTTCCGATCCCGACGGTATCACCGAATTCTTCAAGAGGATGAACGCATACCGGAAATCTTCCGTAATTCTCCGTGAGGGCAGCTTTGAGGAGCTTTACGCAGGCACCTCTGTTTACGCCTTCCGCAGAGAGTATAAAGGAGAGCGACTGGTTGCCGTATTCAATTTCTCAACCAAAACGAAAAAAATACCCAAAATACCTCACGGGGAGAAGCTCATGGGAAATTATCCCGATACCGACGTATCAAGACTTCGTCCCTATGAATTTTCACTTTACAGAGAGGAGAGCAGCCTATGATAACGGTAAACGGAAAGCTCTTTAAGCTGGATACAGCCGATACCACGTACGCATTTTCAATAACCGAAAGCGGCTATGCGGAGCATCTCTATTACGGCAGAAGGGGTGCGGACGCCGATTTTGAGGCGGTAAGGCTTAAAAACACCATAGAGCTAGGATCAACTGTCAAAATGGAGGACAGCGGATTCGCACCCGAAAGAAGTCTGCTTGAATACTCCGGCATAGGCAGAGGAGATTACCGTCATTCCCCGATAGAGCTTCTTATGCCGGACGGAACGTTCGTTTGCGATTTCGTGTACGAAAGTTACAGAGTTTACGACGGCTCTTACGTTACGGATACGCTTCCGACCGCATACGGCGATGCTCAGACCTTGGAAATAACGTTAAAGGATAAAAAATTCGAGAGCATAAAGCTAATACTCAACTACGTAGTTTATGAGGAATGCAACGTAATATGCCGCAATACCGAGCTTGTAAACGGCGAGTCCGAGCCCGTCTATATCCGCAAGCTGATGAGCCTTATGATAGATATGCCGGACGCAAATTACGAAATGCTTACTCTTGACGGCGATTGGGCAAAGGAAGCACGTGAGCATCGCAGATATCTTGAATGCGGAGCACTTGTAAACGATTCGACAACGGGCGCGTCCTCGAACAGACACAATCCCGCCTTTGCTCTTTTGGAGCGCGGGGCAGATTCGGATCTCGGCAGAGTATACGGCTTCAATCTTATATACAGCGGAAACCACTACGGCGAGGCGGAACGCTCGAGCTTCGATACCGCAAGGGTAATGACGGGTATCAATCCTCACTGCTTCTTATGGAAGCTTTCCGAGGGGGAGCGATTCGTGACGCCGCAGGCAGTATCGACGTATTCCCACCGTGGATTAAACGGAATGATGGAGAATATGCACGCCTTCGTAAATTCCCATATAGTCAGAGGAGAGCATAAAGAGGCGGAACGCCCGATAGTCCTCAATAACTGGGAAGCAACCTTTTTCAATTTTAACCGAAGCAAGATCCTAGCGCTTGCAAGGTCGGCAAAAAAGCTAGGAATAGAAATGTTCGTTCTCGACGACGGCTGGTTCGGTCAGAGAAATAACGATTCCGCAGGTCTCGGAGATTGGACGGAAAACCGCCGTAAGCTTTCGGGCGGAATAAAAGAGCTAGCAAGAGCGATAAACAAGATGGGAATGAGGTTCGGCCTTTGGTTTGAGCCTGAGTGCGTAAATCCCGACAGCGATCTTTACAGAGCACATCCCGATTGGGCTATAAGTATCGAAGGACGGACGAAAACCTTAGGCAGAAATCAGCTTGTGCTTGATTTAACACGCCCCGAGGTGAGAGATTATATAGTTTCGAGCGTGGATAAGATACTTACCGATGCGAACGTCGAGTACGTAAAATGGGATTATAATCGACATATCAGCGATATGTATTCGGCAACCCTGCCGCAGCAGGGAGAGTTCTTCCACAGATACGTTATGGGACTCTACGAGGTGCTTGACAGGATATTCGTAAGGAAGCACGGTAACGTTCTGTTCGAGAGCTGCTCCTCCGGAGGGAACCGATTTGATCTCGGTATGCTGTGCTATTCTCCGCAAATATGGACCTCGGATAATACCGATCCCATAGAACGCCTCGATATTCAGGGCGGTATATATAATTTCTACCCGCAGTCGACCGTTTCCGCACACGTCTCCATGGCACCCCATCAGCAGACTCTGCGCGATACGCCGCTTTCCACCAGATTTAACGTCGCCGCCTTCGGAATCCTCGGATACGAGCTTGATCCGAAGGAATTGACCTATGCGGAGAAAAAGCAGGTGAGAGAGCAGATAGAGTTCTATAAAAAGCACCGCCGCACCTTGCAATACGGCAAGTTAAAAAAGGTAAAACTAAAAGATGCCGAGCAAATATCGTGGCAGATTTCGAGCAATGATGAAACTATAGCCGCAATTTTTCAGAAATGCAGATCCGCATGTCCCCCGAGAGATATACTTAGGGTACAGGGGCTTGAAGCAGACGCTACCTATCGTGTAGAATCAAAGGATCAATTCCTGCGCGTAAAGCGCTTCGGCGGTCTTATCAAGCATATAACTCCTATATATTTGAAGCCCGACGGCTTTATCATTCGCACCGTGGATAAATACTTCGCAATGAAGGACGGAAAGGAAAGCTATACAGCCTCGGGCGCAATGCTTGCGGAGGGAATAAATCTTTCCATGCAGTACGAGGGGACCGGATACAATTCCGCCCTCCGCATTCTCGGCGATTTTGGATCGAGCATATATACAATAAGAAAAAAAGAAACGGAGAACAAAAATGGATAAGCAAATGAAACTTAACAAAATATGCTTCGGCCTCGGAACCGTCGGGCGCGATGCACTTTATTCTCTCGTGAGCATGTATCTTCTCGTCCACCTCACGGACGTCGTAGGATTTTCGGACGGCGGACTCGCCGTTATCGGAGTAATGCTTACGATCTTCGGAATCTTCGACGCCGTTATAGATCCCTTCGTCGGAACGGTCGTTGACAACACGAAAACGAAATGGGGAAAATTTAAGCCTTGGATACTCATAGGTATGATAGGAACCGGATTTCTCACCGTCCTTATGTTCCATAACTTCAAAATGAGTGAAACGGGACATATAATCCTTCTCGCAGTAACGTATTTCTTCTTCAGCATATTCTTCTCTTTTAACGACATAGCGTATTGGTCGCTGATGCCCGCCATCTCTAAGGATCAGAAGGTGCGAGAGGAGGTAGGAGCATTCGCCAGGATATGTGCAAACGTAGGTATGTTCGCAATGGTTCTGATCTATCTCAACGTTCCCGACATGTTTGCCGGAATCGGCGTCGATAAGCGCGACAGCTACTTTATTTTCGCCATAATCGTTGCGGCTCTTATGTGGGGCTTCCAGTTATTCACCCTCTTCGGCGTAAAAGAGGATCGCTCGTATATCGAAGCAACGAAAAGAACCTCGCTTCGCGATCTCTTCCGCGCTCTCTTTAAGAACGACCAGCTCTTGGTAACCGCAATTTCGATGGCGCTATTTATGATCGGATATTGCACCACCACGGGATTTGGCACCTATTACTTCAAGTACGCGTATAAAAACGAGGACGTCTATATGATCTTCGCCGCAGTGCTTGCCGTTGCTCAGCTGACAGCACTTTCGGTGTTCCCCCTCTTCAGAAAGAAATTTACGAGAAAGCAGCTTTATACAGGCTCGATGATAGCTGTTGCGGTTTCCTACATAATATTCTTCTTCTCCTTCGAATGGCTTCCCCTTATAGTTATCGCGGGCTTGGGAATCTTCTTTGCACAGGCGTTTATACAGCTTCTTATGCTTCTTTTCCTCGCGGATGCCATCGAGTACGGAGAGTGGAAGCTCGGTAAGCGTAACGAGGCGGCAAGCTTTGCGGTACAGCCCTTCATAAATCAGCTTGGCTCCGCAATCAGTAAGGGCGTTATTTCGATAACCCTCGTAATTTCCGGAATAAACGCAATGACCGGCGGACTCGAAAACGCCACACCGGAGCAGACAACCGAAATAATCAATTCAATTCCCGACAGCGCAATATGGGTAATGAAGCTCTCTATGATGATACTTCCTCTCATATGCATATCGATCGGCTTCGTGCTTTATCAGAAAAAGTTCAAGATAGACGAGGAGCTCTATGCGAAAATCCTCTCCGATCTTGCGGAGCGCGAGCAAAATCCCGTATCTGACGAATCCGCCTCTCAAAGCGTACCCGAATCAGAAACACTCACCGATGAGTCGGTAAACGTATAAAAGCAACGTATAAAAGCAACGAGTCGGCTACGAAAATCACCGACCGCCAAAAAGAAAAACGATCCGAAAGCAATTTCGGGAAAGCAGGAAAAAATGAATAACACTTGGAATCTTGATATTCTATATAACGGATTTAACGACGAAAAATATACGGCGGACGTAAAAAGCTTGGACGAAAATATCGCAAAGCTGAACGACCTCTCCGAAAGAGCGGCAGAGCTTGACGAAGTATCTCTTATAAGAGAGTTTTTGAGGCTTCAAAACGACCTCTCCTACTATTCAAGCAAGCTTTTCATTTATTCGAACCTCCGTTACAGTGCAAACACCGCCGATACCGACGCCGCAAGCACTATGGGCGTCCTTATGGGGAAGATATCCGCTACCGCCGCCCCTTCTGCCGCACTCAATAAAGTAATAGCAGGCATTGACGGTCTTGAGCGGATTATAGAAGAAAACGAAGACCTCGGAGAGTATAGGTTTTACCTTACACAGATAAAAGAGGAGTCAAAGCACCTGCTCACCGATGAGGAGGAATCCCTCTTTGCCGAAATGAACATCTCCGGTGCATCCGCATGGTCGGATCTGCAAAGCTCACTCACAAGCAGCCTTAAGGTAGACTATAACGGAGAAAAGATAACACTCTCCGCCGTCCGCAATCTGGCATACGATCCCGATCCCGAGGTCAGAAAAAACGCATATTATGCCGAACTTGCCGCCTACGATCAGATAAAAACGCCCACCGCCTTTGCCCTTAACAGCATAAAGCAGCAGGTAATTTCGGAATCTAACCGTCGTGGCTATGCTTCTCCTCTCGATAAAGCGCTTGCAAACTCCAGAATGACGAGAGAAACCCTTGACGCTCTCATAGGCGCAATGGAGGAATATCTCCCGGCATTCAGAAAGTATCTTAGAGCAAAAGCGAAATATCTCGGTCACGACGGCGCACTTCCTTGGTACGACCTCTTCGCTCCCATCGGCTCGTCAGATAAAAAATACACCGTTGAGGACGCGCGCGATTACCTTCTTCGCATCTTCGGAAAATTCGATACCGAGCTTCACGATATGGTGGAATGTGCCTTCGATAACGCATGGATAGATTTTTATCCGCGAGAGGGAAAGGTCGGCGGAGCATTCGATTGCGGAGTCCCCTCTGCCAAGCAGTCCAGAGTCCTCACTAATTTCGGCGGCGCCTTCGGAGATATCGTCACGCTCGCACATGAGCTGGGACACTCCTTCCACGACCGTCAGGTATTCAATAACGCGCTCTTAAATCAGGACTACTCAATGCCCGTAGCCGAAACCGCCTCCACCTTTAACGAGGTATTGGTCGTGAGCACGGCAATCAGCGAAAGCACCGACAAGGACGAAAAGCTTGCCCTTCTCGAAAGTCAGCTTCAGGACGCCGCACAGATCATAGTAGATATCTATTCAAGATACGTCTTTGAATCCTCCGTCTTTGAACGTAGACCTACCGAATTTATGAGTGCCGACAGATTCTCAGAGCTTATGCTCGAAGCACAGGAAAAGGCTTACGGAGACGGACTTGATAAGGATATCCGCCATCAATATATGTGGGTATGCAAGGGACATTACTATAGCGGCGGACTCAGCTTCTATAACTTCCCGTATGCCTTCGGCGGTCTCTTCGCAAGAGGACTCTACGCGAAATACCTTGAAGAAGGACACGCCTTTGTCGATACCTATAAATCTCTCCTCCGTGCCACCGGCACGACCACCGTTGAGGGCGCCGCAAAAATTGCCGGCATAGATCTTACGCAAAAATCCTTCTGGGAGGCAGGCCTTAAATCACTCTCCGACCAGATCGACGAGTTTTGCGAGCTTGTTGATTACAGAGATTGATCTTTCGCGAATGGTATCATAAATTAATCCGTCCATATCTAAAGCGACTGCGCAAGCGGTCGCTTTTTTCATAAAAATCCGCTTACGCTCCCGAATATCTACTTTTTTCAAAAAAGTATTTACAAATGCGAAGAAAAGTGCTAAAATGGAATTGCCAAACAAATTGAATATGTGTTGCGAGAGTCATAGGTGAAGTGTACCTTTTTGCTTTTTGGTAAAAATGTATGCTCCGCTTCGTATGCTTTGCCTATTTTTGCAAGAGTACGTATTCAATTTGTTTGGCGACAATGGGAGCTTGCGTTTTTCGGTGCGCCGGCTTCGCTTGGCGCACTTTTATTTTTAAACAACCGAAAAGCGAAAAACGAAAAGGAGAGAGAAATGAAAAAACGAATATTAGCAGTACTTTTGTTTTTAATTGCCGCTGTTTTGCTTTTGTCTTCCTGCGATTTGGATTTTATTACCGATCTGCTCCCGCAGGAACACGTACATGAATACGGCAAATGGAGTATTGCGACCGAAGCGACCTGTACCGAGGACGGCGTTATGTACCGCGAGTGTGATTGCGGCGAAAAGGAGTATACGTCAATAGTCGCAACGGGGCATACCGAAAGCGAATGGATCACAAAAAGCGCTCCGACATGTACCGAAGCAGGCGAAAAGTATAAGGAATGTACTGCCTGTCACGAAATACTTGAAACGGGAATTATATCTGCAAACGGACACGAATACGGCACGTGGATAAGCGAAGTTCTTCCGAAGTGTACTGAAACGGGAACTCTCGGTCATTATCATTGCTCGGTATGTGAGAAGGATTTCGACATAAACACGAACGAACTTGAAAATCTTACGATTGCAGCCTCCGGACATTCTCATACGTCAGTAGTAACCAAACCCACTTGCACAGAGCAAGGTTATACGACTCACACCTGCCACTGCGGAGACAGTTACGTAGATTCTTACATAGTAGCAAACGGACACTATCATACGTCAGTTGTAACCGAACCTACGTGTACTGATCAAGGATATACTACTTACACCTGCTACTGCGGTAACACTTATATAGGGGATTATATTGATGCAAAAGGACACAATTATGTAAATAAAGTCTGTACACTATGCGGTAAATTGCAACCATCCGAAGGACTCGCCTTCACGTTAAGTGATGATGGAACGTATTACATTGTGTCCGGGATCGGAAGTTGTAAGGAAACCGACGTTGTGATACCAGATACGTATAATAATTTGCACGTAACGGCAATCGGCGATTCTGCGTTTTCCGGTCGCACAGAACTAACAAGTATAACGATTTCGAATAGTATTACGTCAATTGGATACTCTTCGTTCTCTGATTGCATCGGACTAAGAAGTATAACAATCCCAAACAGCGTAAATTCAATTGGCTCATATGCGTTTTGTAATTGTACTGAGCTTGCAAATATAACGATTGGAAATCAACTAACTTCAATTGGTTTTTATGCTTTCAGTAATACAAAGTATTATAATGAAACTCAAAATTGGGAAAATGGAGTACTGTATGTTAATAAATATTTGATAGCTGCAAAAGAATCAATATACGGTAAATATACGGTAAAAGAAGGTACAATTTTGATTGCCGATAATGCGTTTTACGGTTGTGCAAATCTTACGAATATAGTTTTACCGAATAGTGTTATTGCAATTGGATATAATGCGTTTTCATGGTGTTCGGGACTGGAAAGTATTTCGCTGGGGAATAACGTAACAACGATCGGTTCTTATGCATTTGCTTGGTCGGGATTGAAAAGCGTAAGAATTGGGAAAAAAGTGTCATCAATTAATTCGGATGCGTTTTGCGGTTGTGCTTCACTCACAAGTGTATACTTCAATGGAACAATAAATGAGTGGGTAGAAATATCATTCGCTAACCGTTTTTCAAATCCGTTGTATTATGCTGAGAATTTGTATATAAGCAATAATATGGTCGAAAAGGCTAATATAACTACAGCAACTAAAATATCTTCGTATGCATTTTATGGATATGATAAACTTAAAAGTGTAACGATAGGCTATAAAATAACAGCAATAGGTGATTATGCGTTTAACGGTTGTACCGCATTAACAGAAATTAATTATAATGCAATAAATTGTGATAACTTAGATTCGAATAATCGTGTGTATACTGATGCAGGACAAAACGGTGATGGAATAAAGGTCACTATAGGAAAAAGCGTAAAGAAACTACCTGCATATTTGTTCTATGGAGCATCCCAAATTACCGAAGTAGTATTTGAAGATGGTTCTGTTTGCGAAAGCATTGGAGAATGTGCATTCTATAATTGTTCTAGAATTACGGAAATGAAACTTCCTAATAGTTTAACATCTATCGGTAGTTCTGCGTTCTGGGCGTGCATAGAATTTACAAGCATTACAATTCCAGATAACATAACCTCAATTGGTAATGATACATTTACATGGTGCGTACGTCTTACAACCGTAAAGATTCCAAACAGCGTAACGTCAATTGGTGATTGTGCATTTTCACAATGCGGTAATCTTACGAGCATATATTACAATGGAACACCATCTCAATGGGATGATATAACCAAAGCCAGAGGTTGGGATTATGATACCGGCAATTACACAGTTTATTTTGAGGAATAATCTTCAAATCTCGCTTGTCTTACGAATAATCCACGCTAAATTAAAAAAGCAAATCAAATAAAAAAGAAGCCAAGCCCTTCGCTGAAAAAATGCGTTGGATTTGGCTTTTTTGTATAGTTTTATTTACATTTTAACGGTTTTTCTGTATGCAACAGGGCTTGCATCCATATATTGCTTGAAAATTTTATGGAAATAATTCGGATTCGAGAAGCCTAAGGTGTCTGAAATTTCATTGACCGAGACGTCTGTCGTCGCCAGCATTTGCATAGCTCTGTTTATACGAAGTCCGTTAATGTAATCTATCGGCGTCCTTCCTATGCTGTCCTTGAACATCTTAGTAAAGTAGTCCGGAGATACCGTGATCATATCTGCAAGAGTATCTATGTATATCTTTTCTCTGTAATGCTCCGATATGTATGTGATTATAGGGCGTAGCCTCATAACGTTGTGATAGATCATTCTGTCAAGCTCGTTTTTAGAACCGCAATAATAGCGGAGAAGAGCAGTCATCATAAGATAAATATTCGCTCTTATAGGCAGCTTGTAGCATACGTCCTTTGAAACGTACTCGTCGTGCGACTGCTGCATATATTGACTCAGTATTCCGTGTACGGGATGGTCTTTGCCGAAAACAACGATTTTATTTTTTGATTGAACGTAGAACATATAGAAGATCTCGGTATCGAAGTTTTCCATATTTGCTTCGATAATAGACGAGTCGAACACCATCGCTCTCATTCCTGCCTCGTCCTCAAGAGCCTCAATCTTAAAGACCATAGTCGGAGGAACGTAGAGAAAATCTCCCGCTCCGGCCTCTGCAAACTCCGTACCTATCTGTACCGAAACTCTTCCGGAAGTAATTTCTATAATTTCCATTGCCTTTTCGTGAAAGCCGGTGCAAATGATACCGTCTCCTGCAACCGAATACATCTTAAACGGGAATTTTAAGTCTTCTGCCATATCTGTACTCCAATCAAATTACTGAAATTTTAATAAAAAGTTGCGACCTCTTGCTGTGGCTTATCCGCCGGCTTAATAGCCTTCACCTCAAGCACAGGCCCTTTTCCCTGATAGATCTTAGAGTATTTTTCCGTAATCTTTCCCTCGACGATCACCCAGTCCCGCGTCTTGAGCTTCAAATCTCCCATTCCGTCGGCAACCACACCGCGATACGCGATATCTGCCTCGCAGCAGGTCATAATATGCCTTCCGACCGCGAATTGATTTTTGGGAAGTGCACTGTCGACTGCAACTATGCCCTTGAATCTTACCGTCTTGCCGATGTACTTTGCCAGCTCCTCCGTCATATCTCTGTAGAAGAGAGCAAAGTCCTCGTCGCGAATATCGATAACGGGTGCGTTAATATCAAAGGGAAGAGGATCTTCAATGCTGTCAAATTCGATTTCTCCCGCAGTATCCTCGTAGCATATGTTTGCCTTGCGGCTTATACCTCTGACCATTTTGTGCAACGTCATCTTGTCGGTATTTGGCGTTACTCTGTTGAAGACGACCATTTCCGCACTCGTGAGCTTGTCTACCATAAGCTGTCTCATGTTTGCGTTATAGCTTTCTGCCGTCGTGGAGTCGATTATAGCGATCTCCTGATATACCATCCAGTCGTCTGGCAAAGCGTTGTAGAAGTTGTCGAGTGACCACATTCCGTTATATTCGACTACTATAACGTCCGCGCGATTTCTTTTTTGAAGTGCCGAAAGCCTGTCCGCGGAGAGCCTCGCTTCCTCGTCAAACGTCGCAAAGCATACGTTTTCTCCGAAATCGGCAGGATCAAGCTCCTCCTCGCCTTCCTCGCATTGCAGTATGAGATATCTTCGCTTTCCATCGTTAAAATTGGGATCCTTCATAGTTTCGTCTATGAACTTTGTCTTTCCTGCTTCCAGAAATCCCGTGAAAAGGTAAACAACTGTTTCCATTATTTGTATCCGTTCTCTAAAAAATATAAAAATTCGTTTCTCTTAAATTCCGAAAATCTCCGCCAGCTTTTCATCGTCAAGTCCTGCGCCGATAACGCAAAGCCTTCCGATTACGCCGGGAGTCCCCTCTCTTATGTCGATCTCACCGGGCACGTAGTCGAAGTGAAGCCAGCTTCCGCATTCGCACTGAACGATACCCTTTGCCCTGAGTATCATGCCGTTTGAATCGTCCTCGGCAAAGCTCTCAAGGATCTCGTTAAGCTCTTCCTTCGTAAACTTCTTCGTGGTTTCCTTACCGAAGCTCTGGAATACCTCGTCAGCATGGTGATGATGGTGATCGTGATCGTGACAGCCGCATTCCTCGTCATGCTCGTGATGATGCTCATGGCAGCCGCACTCCTCGTCATGCTCGTGGTGGTGCTCGTGACAGTCGCACTCCTCGTCATGCTCGTGATGATGATCGTGACAGCCGCATTCCTCGTCATGCTCGTGATGATGCTCGTGGCAACCGCACTCCTCGTCGTGCTCGTGATGATGCTCGTGGCAGCCGCACTCCTCGTCGTGCTCGTGATGATGCTCGTGGCAGCCGCACTCCTCGTCGTGCTCGTGATGATGCTCATGGCAGCCGCACTCTTCGTCATGCTCATGATGATGCTCGTGATGATTTTTGTGCTCGGATTCAAGCTTCTTTAATTCATCCTCAAGCGTATCCTGCCTTTCCATAGCGGAAAGAATTGCGGCACCGTCAAGGCTGTCCCAAGGCGTAGTTACTACCGTAGCGTCGGGATTGTTTTCGCGAATAATGTGCAACGCCTCCTCAAGCTTTGCCGCCTTCGTGCTTTGCGTATGAGAGAGAACTATGCAGGATGCGTGCTTGATCTGATCTCCGAAGAATTCTCCGAAGTTTTTCATATACATTTTGCATTTTCCCGCATCTACGACTGTCGTAAAGGTGTTGAGCCTTGCGTCCTCACCCTCGACGGATGAAGCTGCCCTTATAACGTCCGAAAGCTTTCCGACGCCCGATGGCTCTATAATGATCCTGTCGGGATGATACTCTTCGAGCACCTTTGCAAGTGCCTTTGAAAAATCGCCCACGAGCGAGCAGCAAATGCAACCGGAATTCATCTCCGTGATTTCGATGCCCGCGTCGGCGAGAAATCCGCCGTCTATGCCTATCTCTCCGAATTCGTTTTCGATAAGCACCAGCTTCTCGCCGGCATACGCTTCCTTAATAAGCTTCTTTATAAGAGTGGTCTTTCCCGCACCGAGAAAGCCCGAGAATATGTCAATCTTCGTCATTTTCCTGTTTTTTTAACTAACCTTTCGTAAAAGTATATATTTTAACAAATATATTATACCCCAACTGCTAGTGATTGTCAATAAAATCAAACTAAAAATAAAAGAAAAATAAATGAAGAAAAGTAAAAAAACTAACTGAAAAAACAAAAAGATCCTTCAACAAGGTGAAAAACACCACAAATCCGTTATTTTCTTCATCGGGGAGGGAAGAGCGCCTCAAAAAGCGTGCCTTGGGCAATAACACCTTAAAACGAAGTCACAAGCGAACATTAATATTGCAATTAAATTGTTAAATAAAATCGCTGCTACGGCATCAATATTGAACTATCCGTTAAAATGAAATTTAGGCTCAGGCATGAAAATCGGAATCGTATATTAAAACTAAATCTCGAAAAGCTTGTCTTGATAGCACCGAGCAATGCCTATTCGGCAAAGCAGACCTTCCTTTCGCTCTGCTTGTAGTAACGGCTCCTTGCGTCAATAAGAGAATCGTTGAATTATATTGATTCTGTTTTTTAATTAACATTTTTTGATATCTATTTTTGTGACATCTATTTTTGATTTTTCGCTATTGACAATCCGAGAAAAATATGTTACAATGATAAGCGTTATGCGGGCGTGGCGGAATTGGCAGACGCGCCAGACTTAGGATCTGGTGGTATTCCCGTGCAGGTTCAAGTCCTGTCGCCCGCACCA
>CAZXVF010000018.1:0-23420 GCA_964644445.1 uncultured Ruminococcus sp. | reverse complement strand
TTATTCTCCCTGCTTCCGCAAGGAAAAGGGCGCACACGGAATCGAGGAAAGAGGTGTTTACCGTATTCACCAATTTGAAAAGCAGGAAATGGTAGTTGTTTGTAAGCCGGAGGAATCCGCCGTTTGGTACGACAAGCTCTGGAAGAACACCGTTGATCTCTTCAGAACGCTGGATATTCCCGTAAGAACGCTTGAATGCTGCTCCGGAGACCTTGCGGATCTTAAGGTAAAATCGGTCGACGTCGAGGCTTGGTCACCCCGTCAGCAGAAATACTTTGAGGTCGGCTCGTGCTCCAATCTCGGCGACGCGCAGGCAAGAAGGCTCAAAATCAGAGTTAAGGGCGGCGACGGTAAGATGTACCTTGCTCACACGCTCAATAACACCGTCGTAGCACCTCCGAGAATGCTTATCGCCTTCCTTGAAAACAACCTTAACGCCGACGGCTCCGTAAATATCCCCGTTGCTCTCAGACCTTATATGGGCGGCGCAGAGGTTATAGTTCCCAAAAGATAATTCGGGAAAAGCACCTAAATAAATTTTAAGGAGAATTTCCATGAACAATATTCTGATCGTTGCAGGTCCTTCGGCTGTCGGAAAAACCACAATAGTTTGGAAGATGCTTGAAAAGGACTCGAGATTTGAGTTCGTTCGCTCGGCAACCACCAGAGAACAGCGAGACACCTATTCATCGGAGTATATCCACGTCTCACGCGAAAAATTTGAGGAATTAATAAAAAACGGCGGCGTTCTTGAATATACCGAATATGCAGGTGAGTTCTACGGCACACCGCGCTCGGAGCTTGAGCGTATACATTCCGAGGGAAAAATTCCTCTTCTTATTCTTGACGTGGTAGGCGTTCATTCTCTCTGCCAATGCAAGGATTTTTCGGTCTGCGGTGTATACGTATACGACGATATCGAGGTAATGCGAGAAAGGATATACGTCCGCTATCTCGGTGACGGTGAAAATGCCGACGGAAGGCGCAGGTACGAGAGCCGAAGAAGGCAGAATACGGAGGACTACTCAAGACTTCCCGACTTGATAGAGGATTTCTACGCTCTCGTCAAAAACGAAGGCTCACCCGAGGACGGAGCAGACAGAGTCACTCTCGCATACGATGATTTTTCCGAGGGAAAGAAAAAGTGTGCCGAGGACAACCTTAAAATAGCGAAGGCTCTCAGTGAAACCGTGCGTGCGGGAGCAAACTGTTAAAAATCACTTTGTCTGCATGCCTAAAGCTTCACGCTATAACGCTACGGCTTAATATAACATTTTACGATTTATTTTGAACTGCGAAGCATTTTCGCAGTTCTTCTTTTTTTGCTTTGTTTCTTTTTTTAAAAAATGATACGGTTACACAATATGCCGAATTTTTCCTGAAAATCCGAGATTTCGTCAACGTTAGTTGTCATTTTCCTGCATTTTGACGATTTTACGAGAGCGCATCTGCGTCGGCAATTACCGTAAGCTTTTTGCATCTTTGTAATATTGAGGCAGGACATCTCGGTGTAACGTCGCCGTACAGCGCGTCGTAAAGTGCCGAGCTTTTTTCTTTTCCGAAGGCAAGCAATAATATCCTATCCGCCTCGATTATTTGCTCCGCCCCCATAGTTATTGCCTCGCGCGGCACTAATGTTTCACTGCCGAAAAAGCGTGCGTTTGCCGCAACCGTGGAATCCGAGAGACGAACGGTATGCGTACCGCAGGAGAATTTTTCCGACGGCTCGTTGAAGCCTATATGCCCGTTTCGCCCTATCCCGAGAAGCTGGAGATCGACTCCGCCGAGCGAACGTATCAAGCCGTCGTATCGTTTGCACTCCGCCGCTATATCCTCCGAAAGTCCGTTCGGCACGTGTGCGTTCTCAGGTGAAATATCTACCCTTGAAAACAGGCGCGTCCGCATATAATAGCGATAGCTTTGCTCGTCATTTTCTCCGAGTCCTACATATTCGTCAAGATTAACGCTCCGAACGCCCGAAAAGGATATCTCACCGGACAGATACGTGCGGACAAGCTCCTCGTAAAGCTCCTCGGGTGAAGAACCGGTAGCAAGCCCGAGCACGGCATTCGGCTTTCTTTTTATGAGGTCTGATATTATCCGTGCTCCAACCTCTCCGCCCTCTCTTTTACTTCCTACTGATATGATATTCATTTTTCGATTGCCCTCCTCGTATTCTCGTTTTACATGTAAAGCTTTTTACTTTTAATCTGCAGCTTTTCCTGTCTTTTCCTTTTTACGATCGGGATTCATCACTATGCATGAAGTCCTTTTTTGCTTTTCGGCGCGCGCTTCATGCTGCCGTTTACAAGCGCAGAGACTCGTGCTTCTCTGCTAGAAATCATATTTCCGACAGCGAAAAAGCGTTACAGGGCATCGGCAAAGCTAAAACGAAGCGTTATTAAAATAAAACGAGGTCTTGCAAAACCTAAACGAGGTCAAATAAATTATTGAAGTTAAATCCGAATTGAAGAAGCTAAACGGAGTATTACGAACGCGGTATTGAATGAAGACTACAACGAAAGAGGGGACTTACGCGACTCACAAAAAGACGTCACGATACATAAAATAATTATGGGGAGCACCCCCATGACAAAGCAAGGAAAGGACACTGAAATGGCAATTTTTTATAACCGCGCGACTCTGACCTACAACGGACAAAGTCTGAACTCAAACCAAGTAACGGGCGAGATACGCGAGGCTATCTCGATGACGAAAACCGCAATCAGCTCAGGCTACAGCGTCGGTGACAGCATTGCGTACGCCGTAAATATCATAAACTCGGGCAGCACGGCGGTAAGCGGTCTGACACTGACGGACGACCTCGGAGCTTACACCGTCGGAAGCGGAACGGTAGCACCTCTGACCTACAGAAGCGGCTCTCTTCTCTATTACGTAGGAGGAACTCTGCAAGCGGCACCCACGGTTACTACCGGTGCGACTCTTACGATATCGGGTATATCGATTCCCGCAGGCTCGAACGCCACTCTAATCTATGAGGCAGTTGCAAACTCCTACGCACCGCTGGCAGAAGGCTCAAGCATAACGAACACGGCTACCCTAAGCGGCAGCACTATCACATCTGCTCTCACGGACACGGCACAGGTAAGCGTAACCGAGGAGCCTAATCTCTCGATAGCAAAGGCAATCTCTCCCGACGTTATCACGGCAGACGGTACGCTGACTTATACCTTCATAATTCAGAATACGGGTAACGTTGCGCTTGAAGCCTCCGACGGCGTCGTTATCACGGATACCTTCGATCCTATTCTCTCGAATATTACGGTAACTCTGAATGGGCAGACGCTGACAGAGGGAACGGATTACACCTACGACGCGACGAGCGGAGTTTTCTCTACCGTTAGCGGCGTAGTTACTCTGAGCGCAGCAACCTTTACTCAGGATCAGACTACCGGTCTCGTTACGGTAGATCCCGGAGTGGCGGTATTGACCGTGAGCGGAACCGTATAAAAATTTCAAAGTGCCGTCGAATTTCGACGGCACAAGCCCGGAACGGACAAGCATATTTTTTTGATAAAACGCAAACCGACAAAGAAGCCTTAATAAAATGCGAGAGTGCCGTCAAATAAACCTTCGGTAAAAGCAAATCTGGAATAGAATATTTCATAAAAAGGAAAAATCGGATAGTAAAACGTTTTTCAAAAGATGGAAAGCGGTAAAAATCTCGTAAAAAATCTCTATAAATATTGTGAAAATCTCTTGCGAAAGGATGGATAATGTGCTATACTGTTGCAGTACGAACAGAGTAGGAGAATATGCGTTCGAAGTGCCTGATGGACGGGGAGTTGTCATCGGGACGAAAAGCTCGTGCTTGCGATGTGTTCTCCGCATCCCACTGTTGCTAAAAATAAAATTTGGTATGACCTTTGCCTTCCAAAGATAGTTTTCGGCACTGGGGAATTTTATCCTCGGAGATGTAAATCTGTTACAGGGAGGCTTTTGTTATGAAAAAAAGAAAACACACCTTAACGCTCACCGTCACAGCCGCCGCTATGTCCGCGCTCAGCATTATTCTGGGAAAATTTTTAGCCTTCAATATCGGCGAGGTTATAAGGATAAGCTTTGAAAATCTACCGATAATTTTTGCGGGCATTGCCTTCGGACCGCTCGTCGGAATCGCCGTCGGAGCAATTGCGGATTTGGTCGGATGTCTCGTCGTCGGATATACTATAAATCCCCTTATCACACTCGGTGCCGTGACAATAGGCTTTATATCCGGCTCCGTGTCCCGACTTATGAAAAGCTCTCCGCTTCCCCTCAGAGTCGCAGTATGTGAATCTCTTTCTCACGCCGTCGGAAGCGTTCTCATAAAAACTCTGGGAATCGCCGTTTTTTACGGCACGGATTTTCTCGCCGTGCTACCGTACAGAACTATCACTTACGCCCTAATTGCCGTATTGGAGTCAATAATTATTTACATTTTGATTAAAAACAAAGGCATTTCCGAAGCAATCAGAAAAATCAAAGAGGATAAGAATTAAATAATCAATACGTTATTCCGACCTAAAAATATCGGACGTGAAAAGGCAAGATAAAGGAAACGAAAATGAGTAAATATGATGATGCACTCGAATATATACACAGCGTAAATTCGCTGTTTTGCAACCCCGGGCTTGAGAGGATAGAGAGTCTATGTCACGCGCTCGGCGAGCCGCAAAAGGATATGAAATTTGTTCACGTCGCAGGAACGAACGGCAAGGGCTCGACCTCGGCTATGCTCTCCTCCGTGCTGATGGCGGCAGGCTATAAAACCGGTCTTTACACGTCACCATACGTCAGAAGATTTAACGAGAGGATCAGGATTAACGGAGAACAAATCTCAGACGATAAGCTCGTGGAGCTGACGGAGCGCATACGCCCGATTGCCGAAAAAATGGAAGACAAGCCAACGGAATTCGAGCTTATAACGGCAATAGCATTTCTCTATTACAAGGAGGAGCGATGCGACGTCGTGGTACTAGAATGCGGACTCGGCGGAAGGCTTGACGCCACGAATCTCATAGACGCACCTCTCTGCTCGCTGATAACCGGAATATCTCTTGACCACACGAAAATACTGGGCGATACGGTCGAGGCGATAGCAGCGGAAAAGGCAGGAATAATCAAGCGCGGGGCACCTGTAATATTCGGTGGAGATTCCGAGGCGGCAGCCGAGGTAATAAGAAGTCATGCCGAGCAATCAGGCTCGAAATTCTACAGAACCGAGCACTCGGCAATAAAAATCAAGCGTGCCGACCTTGACGGAACGAAATTCGACTACAAGGATTATAAAGACGTCAAAATCAATCTTCTCGGACTTTATCAACCGAAAAATGCGGCACTCGTTCTCGATGCCGTTAATATTCTCCGAGAGCGCGGACTTAAAATTACCGATGAGAACGTCTACTTTGGTTTACAAAATGCGGTATGGAGCGCAAGATTCGAGATAATTAAAAAAACGCCCCGCGTGATTTTCGACGGAGCGCACAATGCGGAAGGAATACGCGCCGCAACACTTAGCGTTAAGCATTACTTCGGCACGGAAAAGCTTATAGCGATCAGCGGAGTTCTGGCGGATAAGGAATACGAGCGCATAGCGGAGGACGTAGCAGGAATAACGGAGACTGTATTCACTATAACTCCGAGCAATCCGCGCGCACTCAGTGCAGAGGACTATGCCGCCGTAATACGAGCCTGCGGAACTAACGCTATTCCCTCCCCCGACGTTGCGACGGCACTGACGCGCGCTATAAGCTTGGCGAAGGAAACCGACAAAGCAGTCGTTATCTTAGGCTCACTCTACACCTATGCCGAGGTATGCGACTTTATCGAAAGCACTGTAGACGACGAATAGTCTGCCTTCAAAAATCTATTATAAAAAGCAATCAAAAAACCGACAAAATTCGGCAAAAAGTAAACTACTATTGTCATAACAAGCGTTTTTTAATTGCAAATTGCGTTGCCTGCATTTTTTAAGTAACCGCAAAAGTCATAACATTCGAATAATTTTTCATCTCCCGACGCAAGATAAGAAAAAAGGTCGGGAGTTTTTTTATGAGCAAGATAAAGGATATAAAGGCAGCGGAAATTTTAGACTCAAGGGCAAATCCCACCCTCGTGTGTAAAGTGCTTTTAGATGACGGGAGCGTAGGCACGGCAAGAGTCCCCGCAGGTGCTTCAAGGGGAAAATACGAGGCACACGAGCTTCGTGACAAGGACGCACAAAGATACGGCGGTATGGGAGCTTTGTCTGCCGTAAGCAACGTAAACGGATGCATAAGGAACGCGCTTATCGGGGAGGACGTAGAGGATCAAGAGAAAATCGACCTGAAAATGTGCAACGCGGACGGCACGCAAGGAAAGAAAAATCTCGGTGCAAACGCTATCCTCTCCGTATCCATGGCGGTCTGCGACGCGGCGGCAAAGGCTACGTGCGTACCGCTCTACTCTCATATTGCAAGTCTGCTAGGCGAGCCACTCGAAAAGCTATCTGTGCCGACGCCAATGCTGAACGTTATAAACGGAGGTGCACACGCCGAAAATAACCTTGAAATTCAGGAGTTTATGCTTGTCCCCGTCGGCGACGGTAAATTTTCCGAAAAGCTACAGCGCGCGGTTAAGGTTTACAAAAATATCGGAAAGCTACTGAAGGAAAGCCGAATCCCCTTTACGCTCGGCGACGAGGGCGGATTTGCTCCCTCCCTTTCCTCTGACGAGGCGGCACTTGAATTGCTATCGGAGGCTATTGAAGAAGCCGGCTTTAGAAGAGAGGATATGAGCATATCACTTGACGCCGCGGCGGGAGAATGGTACGAGGGCGGACGGTATCTGCAAAGAAAGAGACGACAAGCAAAAAGCACGGAAGAGCTTATCGACTACTTCTCCGCACTTTCCGAAAAGCACGGTATATTCTCGATTGAGGATGCGCTTGCCGAGGACGATTACCACGGATACGAGAGGCTGAGCGAGAGACTCGGAAAAAAGGTTATGCTGGTAGGCGACGATCTTTTCGTAACCAATGCGGAGCGACTTGAGTACGGGGCGGGACGAGGAATATGTAATGCAATCCTGATAAAGCCGAATCAGATCGGCACGGTGAGCGAGGTGCTGCGGGTTATACGACTTGCAAAATCTCTCGGCTACACTCATATCGTCTCGCATCGGTCGGGAGAAACGGAGGATAGCTTTATAGCGGATCTAGCCGTAGGTACCGGAGCGAAATTCATAAAATCGGGTGCGCCGCGCGGTGCGGAAAGACTTGCAAAATACAACCGTCTGCTCGAAATAGAGGCAGGACTTTGAGGTGTTTCTTCTATACCGACCGTGCGCACGACGACCTTTTAATATTTCTACTTGATTTTTTCTCTTCCGCATGGTAAAATAATAGCGGAGGTACCGAACTATGAAAAAAATCATCGCACTACTGCTGGTTATTTTACTCGCGGCGTACGCCGTAATTAGATTTTTACCGACACCGCAAAACTACACGTCGGAAAACAATATGATGAAGGAGACCGAACTTCCGTTATTTATCGCGCACGGCGGCGGAAACAAGGAATTCCCCGATAACACGCTGGAGGCGTTCTACAACGCTTATAATCTCGAGCCGTCGGTCATGATGGAAACGGACGTCAGCATAACTAAGGACGGAGTCGTTATCCTTTCGCACGACACTACTCTCGACAGGAAAACGAACGTTACGGGGGAGATCATCGACTGGAATTATTCCGACCTTATCGCAGAAAAAGTAGATTTCGGCTATACCAATCAATCACCGGATGACGATTACGTTCTCGGCGAGGTGCGCCACTTTACCAACGAAGCCGGCGAAGAAGTATATCCGCGCGACGTAAAAATGGATCTGCCCGAAGGCGTAAGATACGACGAAAACGTTTTCCTGGCTACAAGACTTGAGGATCTTCTGATTTGCTTCCCCGACAACAGAATAAACGTGGAAATAAAGCAGGAGGGTGAGATCGGACTGCGGGCACTCCGTGAGGTTCTCCGACTCGTTGAAGAATACGACGCCTACGACAGAGTCGTGCTCGCAAGCTTCCATACCGAGCTTTACGAGGAGTTCAAGCGCCTGAAAAAGGACGGAGAGGTTCCCGATAGCTTTATGTTCTCCCCTGGTACGTCGGGAGTCGTTAAATATTACCTTTTACAGCTCGTCGGACTTGACGCTCTCTTTACCGACGAAATATGCGTTTTCCAGCTTCCCGTAGAGGAGTACGGAATAAAAATGGCAACCGAGCGTATCGTCAAAAACGCACACGAACATAACATCGCGGTTCACTACTGGACCGTAAACGACAAGGACGAAATGCGCTATCTTATCGAGCTTGGAGTCGACGGTATCATGACGGATTATCCGAGCAGATTAAAAGAGGTTCTTGACGAATACAAAAATAAATAAGCCGATAAAATAAACGGCAAACGATGCGTGCCTTGGTGCAATGCAATCAAAAAACATTTTCACAAAAAAATAAAAAAGAGCTGTGTACCCGTAAAATCAACGGAAAATGTACACAGTTCTTTACTTTTTATGCATTTTTTCACTTTTTTCTCGTCGACCGTTCTTGCGGTCTTTCGTTTTTTACATCAGAGATCTATATCAAGCGATATCGGACAATGGTCACTTCCGTATACGTCCGTATGTATTTCCGCGGCAGTGACCTTCGACAAAAGCGAGCTTGAAACGACGAAATAATCTATGCGCCAGCCTATATCCTTCTCGCGTGCGTGAAATCTGTACGACCACCACGAATATCGCTGCTCCGTCGGATGAAGCTCTCTGTACGTATCCGAAAATCCGCTTTCCAGCAGTCTCGTGAATTTTTCGCGCTCCTCGTATGAAAAGCCGGGGTTGCCGATGTTGCTCTTAGGATTTTTCAGGTCTATCTCATTGTGTGCTACGTTGAGGTCACCGGTGTAAACTACGTGCTTTTTTTCATTAAGAGATACGAGATACTCACGCACGTCGTCCTCAAATTCCATTCTGTAATCCAACCGTCTCAGCCCGTCCTGCGCATTCGGAACGTAGGCACAAACGAAATAAAAATCTCCGTACTCAAGCGTAATGACTCTGCCCTCGTCGGTATGCTTACCGTTAATTCCGAACGTCACGGACAGAGGCTCTCGCCTTGTGAAAACGGCAGTTCCGGAATACCCCTTCCTCTCCGCACTGTTCCAATACTGAAAATATCCGTCCGCCGAGAACTCTGCCTGATGAGGCTGCATCTTCGTCTCCTGCAAGCAGAAAATATCCGCGTCAAGCGACGCAAAGCTCTCGGCAAAGCCCTTGCCCAATACGGCGCGAAAGCCGTTTACGTTCCAAGAAACAAATCTCATAATTCAAATCTCCTTTTTGCGAGCAGCATAACGCAGCGCTACGTGCGGTTCTACCCTCGCTTTTGTTTTTTCGCATTATTTTTTGCGTTTACGCCGCTTATTTACGCAATGCTGTTTTCGAGGATACGACCGTCGTTATCCGCATCGACAATAGAATGCGTAAGTCTCTTTAGGCACGCGCAGCTTCAGGCACCCGTCTTCACAATAAAATCTTCCGCTTGCAATTATATCATTCGGCGAAAGCGTTGTCAAGTGAAGCCTCGCTTTTCGGAGCTGCGACCGGCTCTCATACCCTGCCTATATAAGCAAAAAAACAAATATGCAAGCTCCGAATAATACGTAACGTACTCGAATTTGCAAGCTTTTGCCGTCGTTTGACTATTGAATGGCGGCTTTTTCTTTTAACCCGTGATATACTTTTTCGCCGAAATTACAGCCCGTCAATAATAAAAGGTAACTAAATTCTATCACAACTGCGAAATTATGTCAAGCGAGCCATTTTTTTTCCTCTAACGCTTTGGCTTCGATATTTTTTCGTTTGCGTGCCGCGGCTCTTGAATTTGCGCTCTGGTAATGGTATAATATAAAAAACAGAGCAACCGTGACAGGTGAGCAAAACGAAGGATTGCGGCAATAACAGTAACCGATTATTAAACCGCAAGACACGGCAGTATAAAAAGCACTCGGAACGGGAAAACGAAAACGGCAATCGAGGAAAGCGGCGGGAGGCACGAATGAAGATAATAGCAAGAATACACTCGGATTTTAAGGAAAAGTTCGGGATACCGAGGCAAAGCGGACTCGTCGAGGAGCTGAGGGCGAAAATCGTCTTTGAGCCGGAATACAGAGTAAAAGAGGCATTACGTGGAATAGAAGACTTCTCACACCTTTGGCTGCTATGGGAATTTTCAGAGGCGAAGCGCGAGGAATGGTCGCCTACCGTAAGACCGCCGCGTCTTGGAGGGAACAGGAGAATGGGCGTCTTTGCGACTCGCTCGCCGTACAGACCTAATCCGATCGGACTCTCGTCGGTCAAGCTTATCGGCGTGGAGCATACGGAGGAAGTCGGTGACGTGCTGATCGTCGGAGGAGCTGATCTGCTCGACGGTACTCCGATCTACGATATCAAGCCCTATCTCCCCTTTACGGACAGTCACCCCGACGCCTGCGGAGGATTTGCGGACGAAAAAAAGGACTACGCACCAAAAGTCGTTATACCCGACTCGGCAAAAGGAAACGTACCGAGTAATATCCTATCGGAGATAAAATTGCTGTTGCTTCAGGATCCGCGCCCCTCATACAGAAGCGACGAGGGTAGGCAATACGGTATGTCCTACGGCGGTTTTGAGATTTCATTTTCGGCAACGCAAAACGTTATAACGGTAACCGATATCAAAAAATCGGGTAATAAGTAAAGTATTGTTGTCATATCAGGCATTTTTTTCGGCAGGCACCGCCTTTTCTTCGTGCCTGCCTTTTTTATTATTTATGCTGAAATCCGCGCATTTTCAAAAATGCAAAACGTGCGCTTTGCTTTTAATTTCTTTTCGCCCTTTCGCCATTCAAATCTTTATATACTATGCACGAGGATTTTTGTTATTATGCGACCGGACTTTGATATTTTAAGTAAATGTTAAGTTTTATTAAATTATTTTTAAGGTATTGACATGCACGCGAAATAGTATTATAATAACACGGAATGATAAAATGCGCGCTTGTGCGACAAAAAAGGAGAAAGAACTTTTATGTTTGATCTTACTCACGTTATATATACCGTTATTTCGGCGGTGCTTACCGTACTGGGACTTCTCGTGGCAAAGCGTTACGCCAAGGATCAGGCAACACGCGATAAGATACTGCAAGCCTCGGCGATAATCACGGTAATAATACATTACAGCAGCATTTGGGTAGATTTCTTTACCAACGGCGGTAACGCGGAGATCGAGGACAATCAAATACTTATGGTGTATCCCTGTAATATTATCATGTGGTTTTTGCTTATCGTCTCGCTCTCAAAGAAAAAGGACTCCGTGCTTATCACAATGATGTCGGAATTCGTCTTTCTGGTCGGAAGCATATGCGGCATCGTCGGCATAGTATTCAACGCAAATTACCAAAGCACGCCCAACCTTCTCGATTACGATATTCTGAAGGGGCTTCTAAGCCACTCGACCATGGTATTCGGCTGTCTTTACCTTTACGTCGGCGGCTACGTCAGGATACGAATGTTCAACGCACTAAGTTGCCTTGCCGGACTGCTCTTCTTCGTTGGGGACGGATTCTTCATCAATACAATCTACGACGCCTGCGGAATAGATCCCGTCAACGCTATGTTTATGCGCGAGCCGCTCTTCCCCGAGCATCCGTGGATCAGTATCTATCTTCTGGGTGCGCTTGCGCTGCTGCTGCTCTTCGGGCTCCTCGCTCTTTACGAGGAAAAATTCATACCGGAGGACGAACGCTGGCACGTCAAAGTAAAGCAGCTTGCAAACAAGGTAAAGCAAAGGCGTAACGAGAGCCACACGGCGGAGGACTTTGCCGAAAGCAACGAAAAAACGCAGGACGAAACGCCTGCCGAAAAATAACGACAAGTTGCAGGACGAAGTGCCTGCGAGAAAACGAAAATCAACCGTAGAAAAATCTTCATCGTAAACTACAAACGTGAAAACGAAAGGAACTGTTATGAGAGAACTGTTTTTTAAGCTTTTCAGCGACACACCGCTCGGAGCAAGCGAATTTTGGCACATCGAATCCTTTAATATTTGGCACTTCTTCTATCTGATTTTAATATTCGGCGCAATATTCTTTGCCGCATACCGCCTTCGTGACAAGAGCACGGAAACCAAGGAGCGCGTACTGAAGATCCTCGCTATGACGCTTATGGTCTCATATTTTACCGACTTTATCGTGCACGATTTCGTCTATGCGGATTTCGACGAGGTAACGGGAGAATACATACGCGCGGGACTCAATATGGATAAGCTCCCCTTCCACATATGCACCGCAATGGGAATAATTCTCACGGTAGTTACCTTTGACAAGCATTTCGAGCGTTTCCTTGAGCCTGTTGCAGCACTTGCCATAGTCGCACCTATGATGTATCTCGTTTATCCGAGCACCGGCGTCGGCGGCGAAATGTGGTGCTATCGCGTAGTGCAAACGCTCTTCTATCACGGAGTCGAAATGGCTTGGGGCATACTCGCCGTAACGACGAAAAAAACCTCGCTCGAATGGAAAAATATATGGAAATCCGAAATTCTGCTGATAATAATCACAGTATGGGCGAAGATAGGCTGTACGCTTCTCGAATACAACTGGTTCTTCCTCAGGAAAAATCCCTTCGGCATAGATGCCATCAATAAGCCTTGGCTTCTCCCGATACTGACTCCGACGGCAATATTCATCGTCGTTGTCTGCGTATACGGAATCAACAGCGGAGTCAAAGCGATACTCAAAAAGCGTGCCGAAAAGGTAATATCCGAATAGATCCTACACACAAATAAAGAGCGCAAAAATCCCCCATTCGGGGGATTTTTTAATAGCAATGGGGCAAATAGAAAAAGCACTACCGCTAAAGTAGTGCTTGGTGACCCGTACGGGAATTTGCTCCGCGTTAATTTCGCTTCCGAGACGGAAGCCGCTCCGCAATCCTTCGAACCCATATTCGCGCTTTGCGGTATATTTTTAGTTAGACAAAACCTTAAAATTCAGTGGTGTTTTTTCAGTGTTTGAAGGCGCGAGTGAGTCGATTCCGACGGGGCACCTACGTAGTACAGCCACTGAAATCGGTACAAAAAAGAAAAAAGCACTACCGCTTAAGTAGTGCTTGGTGACCCGTACGGGAATTTGCTCCGCGCTAATTTTGCTTCCGAGGCGGAAGCCGCTCCGCAATCCTTCGAACCCATATTCGCGCTTTGCGGTATCTTTTTAGTTAGGCAAGCTTTAAAACTCGGTGCTGTTTTCAGTGTTTGAAGGCGCGAGTGGGTCGATTCCGACGGGGCACCCACGTAGTACAGTCACCGAAATCGGTACAAAAAAAGAAAAAAGCACTACCACTAAAGTAGTGCTTGGTGACCCGTACGGGAATTTGCTCCGCGTTAATTTCGCTTCCGAGGCGGAAGCCGCTCCGCAATCCTTCGAACCCATATTCGCGCTTTGCGATATCTTTTTAGTTAGGCAAAGCTTTAAAATTCGGTGGTATCTTTGACGTTTGAAGGCGCGAGTGGGTCGATTCCGACGGGACACCTACGTAGTACAGTCACCGAAATAAGTACAAAAAAAGAAAAAAGCACTACCGCTTAAGTAGTGCTTGGTGACCCGTACGGGAATCGAACCCATGTTTCAGCCTTGAGAGGGCCGTGTCTTAGCCTCTTGACCAACGGGCCATCGCTTGGTCGCTAGGTTATTATACTATAAAACTCGAAAAAAGTCAATACCTTTTTTAAAACTTTTTCAAGAAAGTTTTTTGCGCTGAAATTAAATGAAAGAAATCCTTTCTTCTCTCCGTTTCCATTATCTGAAAAATCAATACCGTGACATATTATCTTTCATTGCGTTTTTTTGTTTTTCGTCATCCGAGCGCAACGTATTCAAGCGAAGAAAAGACCACCCGTATAATTTTGCAGGCGGTCTATTTTTTATCCGAACGTTATTGCTTTGTAAAGTATTGTTTTCATTTTTTTGCATTTTTAAATGCTTTTAAGGCAAACGTCGAAACAGCACTTTGCGGATTTATCTCGTAAGATACTTCGGATATTGGCTGTTATAGATCCTCGCATACAGACCGTTTTTCCGTATCAGAGAGGAGTGAGTTCCGCGCTCTACTATATGACCGTTATCTACCACCAAAATCACGTCGGCGTTCTCTATCGTCGAAAGTCGGTGCGCAATTACGAAGGAGGTTCTTCCCTCCATCAGCTCATCCATTGTTTTCTGGATAATAAGCTCGGTTCGCGTATCGACGTTGCTCGTCGCCTCGTCAAGAATAAGGAGCGGCCGGTTCGAAAGGTACGCCCTCGCTATCGTAAGCAGTTGCTTCTGCCCCGCGCTGATATTAGTACTATCCTCGTTGATGATGGTGTCGTAGCCCTTCGGTAGAGAATTGATGAAGAGATCAATATGTGCTCTTTCGGCAGCGTTCATTACCTCCTCGCGCGTTGCGCCGCTTTTACCGTATGCGATATTTTCATACACCGTGCCCGAAAACAGCATAGTATCCTGAAGCACCATTCCGAATATTTTTCTGACGTCGGAGCGGTTCATAAGTCCTATATCGCATCCGTCCACCAAAATCCGTCCGCCGACGGGATCGTAAAAGCGCATAAGGAGGTTTACTATAGTTGTTTTTCCTCCTCCCGTAGGTCCGACTATGGCGACCTTCTGCCCCGGCTCTACGGTAAGATTCAGATTTTCGATGAGCGGTGTGCCTTCCTTATAATAGAAGCTTACGTTATCAAACACGACTTTGCCGCGGATCTCCGCTTCGTCCTGCTTCTCGCTCTCCGAAAGCTCCTCACTGTCAAGAAATTCGTAAACTCGTCTTGCAGAGGCTATCGTGGACTGTATCATCGACATGCCGTTGGCAATGGACTCCAGAGGCCCTGAGAAAAGCTTGGTGTACATTATAAATGCGACCAGATCGCCGACGTTTACACTGCCGTCCACCGTCAAATACGCGCCTATAATGCATATTGCCACGTAGGAGAGATTGTTTATGAGAGAAACGACCGTGCCGACCGTTCCGGAGATGAAATCCCCCTTTTGCGCCAAAGCGGAGTAGCTTGCGGTAAGATCGGCGTACTTTTTATTTTGAGAATGCTCCGACGAAAAGACCTTTACGGTATCGAAGCCCGTCAAATTCTCCTCGCACGCGGCGTAGATTTTTCCCGAAGCCTCTCGGGACTTATTGTAATGTGCCTCGCTCCTTGCCGCAAGAAATGCCGATATTATCATCGAGAACGGGACGAAGACTATGACTGCAAGTGCCATTTGCGGATTTGCGGTAAAAATTATAACGGTTATCATCACGAGCTTTACCACTCCGTTTATCAGCACGCCGAAGATATCGTGCACGGAGCCTCCCATTACCGAAACGTCGTGCGTCATACGGGAAATTATCTCCCCGTTCGGTGTGGAGTCTACCGTTTTTATCGGTATGCGGGATATTTTCTCGCTCATTTTAACGCGAAGTCCGCAGGTGAAGAAGCTCGTGACAGAATAATTCATAATTGCTGTGGTGAGCGCGCCGAATGCGGCGGAGACAAGATACATGACGGCAAGCGTTATAACCCTGCTCCCGAACCATGCATTGTCTATCGCTACTCCGTCATTTAAGAGCGTGTAAATACTGTCCGTCAGGTCACCGAGAATTTCGGGCGCACTCATTGCCGTATACGCCGAACCGACGCTGAGAGCCGTAGCGAGCAAAAGCCAGCCGCCGATTGCGGAGCAATCCTTAAATATACGGAGAAGTATCTTAAACGAGCCCTTATAGTTCTTTGGCTTTTCTTTATTTTTCTTCATTTCCGTCACCTCCCGTTATTGCTCCGCCAAGCTGTGACACCGCGATCTCACGGTAGATATCCGAGGCGGACATAAGCTGGGCGTGAGTTCCCTCTCCGACTATTCTTCCTCCGTCCATAACGTATATCCTGTCTGCCGCCATCGCCGTGCTTACGCGCTGAGTGATATATATGCGGCTTTTCCCCTCAAGAAGCTTTGCGTAGTTCTCTCTTATTTCGCTTTCGGTGAGAAAGTCGAGCGCGCTGAAGCTGTCGTCGAAAACGTAGATATCCGCTTTTCTGATAACCGTGCGCGCCATGCTTAGCCTCTGGCGCTGACCTCCGCTGACGTTTTGTCCCATGCCGACGAGCATATAATCCAGTCCCTCGGGATGAGAATCTATAAATTCCGACATTTTAGACAGACGTAGAACCTCGTATATCTCCTCGTCCGTCGAATCGGGATTTCCCATTTTCATATTGTTGCGGACGCTCCCCTCGAAGATCATCGCCTTTTGAAGCGCGACCGAGAAATGCGCTCTTATTTCGGACTTTTTTAAGTCGCGGTAGTTTATTCCGCCGACGTCTATCTCACCCTCGACAGGCTCGAAAAGCCCGAGAAGCAAGCGCAAGAGAGTAGTTTTTCCGCTTCCCGTTCCTCCGATTATCGCAACGCTCTCGCCCTCACGGACGCTGACGGAAACGTCTCGCAGAACAGGCTCCGACGAATCCGGATAGGTAAATCCGACGTTGCTCACACGAAGCTCATATCCGCTTGATATCTTCTCCTCATCGGGCAACGGCAGCTCCTCGCTCGGAAGCGAATGCACCTCGTTTATTCTTTTCACGGCAACCTTGAGTCTGGGGAGCCAAGCGAGCGTCCACGAAACGTTGATCAGCGCGTTTGATATCATGGCAATATATTGCAGAACGGCTATTATATCTCCTGCCGAAGGTCCGCTGCCGCTCTGTGCTCTTATACCGCCGATATAGATCACTCCCACCGTAGCAAGATTCAAGAGCAGCATGGCAAACGGATCTACCATTCCGCCTCTGGTATTTGCGCGGATCATATATTTTGACATTTCCTCGGTAGCGCCCTTAGCCCTTGAATGCTCGCGCTCCTCGTTATTGAAGGCTCTGACTACCCTGAGTCCTATCAGCCTCTCTCTCACTATCTTGTTTTGCATATCGACGTACTTATCCGACTTTTCCCACATTCCCGAAAGCGGGCGCATCAAGACGAGAACGAGTATAAGTACGGGCGGAACCGACAGCATAAATACCGCCGAAAGAGCACTGTCCGCCATAAAGGAAAGTATCGACGAGCCGATGAACATGATAGGCACGGTCACCAAGGTATAAGGCAGACTGGTCACCGCCCCCTCGACGTTCCATATATCGTCCGTCGCTCTGGTAAGCAGTCCCGAGGCACCGATCTTCGAATAATCGGAATATGAGAGCGAATTTATCTTCACGAAGGTCTCTCGCAAAAGATCCGAGGTATAGCCGTTGGTTATCGCAGTGTTGATCTTCGTGGCGGCAAGGCTCGCAAAAAATGACAGAACAGCGAGCACGACCATAAGCGCGGCGTATTGCCAAACGAGCTTAAGATTTCCCGCGGATATTCCGCTTTCAACGATTTCGCTCATCACGTACGGCATAAGCAAAGACGTCATCGTGCCGAATGCCTGAATTGCCAAAACGAGAATAAGCTTTTTTCGATACGGCTTTATTAATTCCAAAATTGTTTTCATTATTATTTCTCCGTTTTTTGCTACACAACTTGTTTTTAGTAGCTTTATGTAACCATTTATTTACATAATCCGACTTTTTTCATTTATATCGGAGCATGCGTCTAAATGATTTTATCAGCATCCGAAAAAAGAACGGCGCCCGAAATAACGCAAGCATGCGCTCGGACGCCGACAGGCATAAAAAAAGCCGAGACGCACTCTGCGCTCGGAAAATGACAGAAAATTTCTGCCGTTATGCCACAGCTTCTCCGGAGGCGAGTACTTCATTTGTGATATTACCGTTAACTGAAACCGCAAGGCTTAATGTTACTACAGCATAAATCGTCATTGTTTACTTTCTCCTTTCATAAAAATTTATTTTCATACGGTATTATATCACGTCCATACACCTTTGTCAAGGTAAAAAAAGCAAAAAATTAAAATCGGGCAAAAATCGTGTCAAGTGCAGAAAAGATCGTGACGGATAAGGAAAAGCCGAAACGGCACGGCGGATGAAGAAAACTGACGGATATAAACAAATATATAAAGAAAGGGGCTTGACAGGTAAGGGGAAAAAAGAGTAAAATAAATTTGACGGACGTGATTTTCTGCCTTATCACAGCCGGTGCCCGATATAGAAGCCTTAGGTGAGCACGTCCGCGTACCGAGCAAGGCTAAAGCAACGCATTTTGAACGAAGACGAAAAGCAAGGGCTGAATGCAAGAATAAGGCAGAGCTTCCTATACAAAAGGAGATTTAGGAATGAATTTTTTATTTGATCTGTACGGAACGCTGGTAGACGTGCATACGGACGAGAGCGAGGAAATATTTTGGAAAAAAGTCGCGGAGCGACTCGGAGACGACGCAGAGAACGCGTATCTCGTAAAGGAAGAATACGCAAAGCTTTGCAAAAAAGAGAGCCTCGGAGATATGCGGGAATTCGATCTTCTGCGCGTCTTCTCCGCTATGCTTGAAAAAAGAGGTCTTGACGTCCGCACGGCGTCGGATTTTGCGACGTTCTTCAGAGAAGCGTCCAGAAAGAAGCTTCTTCTCTTCCCTCACGTAAAGGAAATTCTCACGGGACTCAAGGCACGCGGATGCGGTGTGTATCTTCTCTCAAACGCTCAAAGCTGCTTTACCCGTCGAGAGCTTGATATCCTCGGACTTACGCCGCTCTTTGACGGAATACTCATCTCCTCCGAGGCGGGATATAAAAAGCCGTCACCTAAAATATTCGACCTTGCAACGGAGCAGTTCGGTATTGAAAAAAGTGATAGCATCTACGTCGGAAACGATTTTCGGGACGACGTATACGGTGCAAGGGGCGCGGGCTTCAGGACGGCTTACGTTCCGACGGAGCAATCGGGCAATTATCCAGAGCTTCACGTAGTACCCGATTTTTCGGCAAAGGATCACTCCGAGCTGCGCGACCTGCTCTTCTCGCTGGTGGAAAACGGCTGATGCCGCAGATGATATTTCACGGCTTGATTTCGCTTTTTCGATTGAAATCGGCTAAACGGCACGATATAATAAAGTTGAAACGAAATCCAGACGTAACGACAGTAAATAAAGACAAACGAAAAAGACGTAACGACAGTAGATAAAGACAAACGAAAAAAGACGTAACGCAAAATCCCATAACGCATTTTTAATATCAATGCGGCGTATACTCAAAATGAGTCACCGCAATTAAAATTACGGAGGAAAACTTATGAAAAACGTAATCGTAGGTCAGTCGGGCGGTCCGACATCGGTCATTAATTCGAGCCTTCTCGGCGTCTTCAAAACCGCTAAGGATCGCGGAGCAGACGTCATTTACGGTATGGTTCACGGTATCAAGGGACTGCTTGACAGAGATATCGTCGACCTATCGGCACAAATAAAAAACGATCTTGATATGGATCTGCTGAAGCGCACTCCGTCGTCCTTCCTCGGCTCGTGCAGATATAAGCTACCCGAAATTGCGGGGAACGAGGAAACCTACGAAAGGATCTTCGGCATACTGCGCGAGCTAGAAATTTACGCCTTCTTCTATATCGGCGGCAACGACTCTATGGATACCATCAAAAAGCTCTCCGACTACGGAAATGCGATAGGAAGCCCCATCAGATTTATCGGAGTGCCGAAAACCATCGACAACGACCTTGCAATAACCGATCATACTCCGGGCTTCGGCAGTGCCGCTAAATACATCGCCGCTACGACTAAGGAAATTATACGCGACGGCTTGGTTTACGATTATCCCGTGGTTTCGGTAATAGAGATAATGGGTAGAAACGCTGGCTGGCTAACCGCCGCTGCAGCTCTGTCAAGGGGTGAGGATTGCGAGGGCGTCGATCTCATCTATATGCCTGAGGTCGTTTTTGACGTTGATAAGTTTATTTTGAAGGTAGGCGAGCTTCTCACCGAGAACAGATCTATCGTCATCGCGGTCTCCGAGGGTATAAAGGTTGCCGACGGCAGATACGTATGCGAGCTCGCCGAGCACATCGATTACACGGATGCCTTCGGTCACAAGCAATTGGCAGGCACGGCAAGATATCTTACCTCCGAAATATCTAAAAAATTCAAGGTCAAAACGAGAGCTATCGAGCTTTCATCGCTTCAAAGGTGCGCGGCGCACGTTACCAGCCGTATAGACGTTACCGAAGCCTTTAACGCAGGCGGGGCGGCTGTCAAGCTTGCTTTCGAGGGGGATACCGGTAAGGTCATAACTCTGAAAAGAGTTTCCGAGGATCCATATATGTGCATAACGGAGCCTGCGGACGTTCATCTGATTGCAAACATCGAGAAAAAGGTTCCGAGAGAGTGGATAAATTCCGACGGCACGTACGTAACCGCAGAGCTGATTCATTACATCAGACCTCTCATTCAGGCAGAGATCGCACCGCTTTGGGTTGACGGTCTGCCGAGGCATCTTAAGCTGGAAAGATAAATATAGGTATTTAACGACGCCTTTCTGATACTGCTCGCGTAAAATACGTGCGGCTCGAAATTGACTAAGGCTGTGAAGCCTACGTTTCATATTTTTATTAATACACCGACCTTTCAGGGTATGCGCTTATCGCATGCCCTTTTCTCTTTAAGAGCACTATCCGCTGCCGCATCGTCTCACCGAATTTGCACTGCGAAAAAAAGAATTCAAAATAGACGATTTGTGTTGATTTTCCGAACAAAAGATGATAAAATATAAGTGCGATAATATAACAAAATAAAGATTTTCTCGCCTGTTTGGCGGGATTTTCCCGTATAAAATATTTTTGGAGGATAAAATGAACCTTTTGAAGCTTAATCCTTACGTTCGCTCGGTCTCGATTTACGAGAAGGCACCGACGAGCGGAGAATGCATAGCCTACGACGAAAGACTTATATACGTTATCTCGGGTGACCTTCAGATATCGGTAAACGGCGAGGCTATGTCACATCTTTCGGTCGGTAACGCGATTTTCATTCCGAGAGGAGTTCCCTACAAGCTGAAGGGCAAATACGTCAGAATGGCAGTCGTCACCTTTGATCTCACCTCCGATAACGTCGTATGCGAGGATATAATTCACCCCTCCGCTAAGGAAGCCTTTGAAGCCGAACGTCTTGGCGCACTTCCCGAGAGCCCGTTTGACAAGGTGATAAGAATAGACGATATGGAATCCGAGCGCGACGGCTTTATCCGCCTTGCAAATATTTTCACCTCTGCCGAGGGCAATTACAGAGCCGAGCTTTCCGCAAGGTTTAAGCTTATACTTCTCAAGATAGCCGAGGCGTCTGACGAGCATGCATTGCCCATGAGAATGGTGGAGAATCTCGACACTTACATAAGAGAAAACTGCGCCGACGAAATATCCAACACAGAGATAGGTGCGATCTTCGGCTACCACCCGTTTTACGTCAGCAACGTTCTGAAGCAGACGCGCGGTATGACCTTGCGCCAATATATTATTTCATACCGTTTGAAGCTTGCTCGCCGAATGCTGAGAGATACAGACAAGAGCACGGGCGAGATAGCCGAGGAATGCGGATTTACGGACGCATCATATTTCACGAAAATCTTTAAGTCCACGTTCGGAGAAACGCCTAAAGACTACAGAGGCAGATTCAAGGACAAGTTCATTTAAGCGTAAGGGACGAGAGTGGCATAGCATCGACCAACGTATGCCATAGAATATTCGGCGACGAGAAACGCTTTTGGTTTTCCGAAGCTTGCGCATTGATCCATGCTCGTTTTCGCATTATTATTTGCTTTACGTGCATTAACGCATAATTCTTAAATCGTTCATTTTAGCGCGTTTTTGACAACATTATTTTACATTTTCGGAGTTTTTTATGAAATTAAAGAAAAATCAAGTTTTAGACGTCGAAATAATTGATATGACAAATCTCGGATTCGGAGTTGCAAGGGCAGACGGCGAGGTATTATTCGTTTCCGACGCAGTCACGGGTGATAAAATTCGTGCCAAGGTAATAAAGGTATCCTCCGGCTACGCCGTCGGACGGGTCGAAGAATATCTCCATCGCTCCGATATAAGAGAAAAAAGATGTAATATCTCCGCTTGCCGCGCCTGCGCCTACAAAAATATCTCTTATGCCCACGAGGCGGAAATCAAGGAAGAATCGGTGCGGCAGATATTCAAAAAAGCAGGTCTTACCGAAATAGAGACAGCGCCTATAATCACTTCACCGTCGGTATGCGCATACAGAAACAAAGCGCAGTATCCGATCTCGCTTGACAGAGACGGAGAGTATCAAATCGGATTTTTCGCTCCTAAGAGCCACCGCGTAACGGACGCTGTAGAATGCCCGCTGGCACCTAAGATTTTTTCAGATATTCTGAAAGCTCTCAAGAAATATTTTGCAAATAATGCCATATCGGTCTACGACGAGGAGCGCGGCACGGGGCTTTTGCGTCACGTATATCTCAGGCGCGGAGAGGTATCGGGAGAAATACTGCTGACGATAGTTATTAACGGAAATTCTATTCCGAAAAGCGATGAGCTCGTAGCGCAGCTTACGTCGGACTTTCCCGAGATCGTCGGGATTCTGATTAACGAGAACAGAAATCATACTAACGTAATTCTCAGAGAAAAATACACCGTTTTGTACGGTAAAGATTACATTTTCGACACTCTGGCAGGCGTAAGGCTAAAAATTACCGCGCCGTCGTTTTACCAAGTCAATCACGATTGTGCCGAGATCCTCTATGCTAAGGCTCGCGAGCTTGCCGCACTTTCAGCCGATGATCTTCTACTTGATCTCTACTGCGGCGCAGGTTCGATAGGGCTTTCCATGGCGAAGGATTGCCGTGAGGTAATCGGAATTGAAATTGTGAAAAGTGCCGTCGAATGTGCAAAATTCAATGCCGAGAGCAACGGCATAAGCAATGCCTCCTTCTACGTCGGTGACGCTGCGGACACCGAAAGTCTGCTTCGCCCTGCCGAGAAAATACGCGGTGAGAAAATACTTCCGAACGTCGTAATACTTGATCCTCCGCGTGCCGGCTCTGATGAAAAGCTCCTACGGCACGTTGCCTCCCTCTCTCCGCAGAGAGTCGTATATATCTCCTGCAATCCGCAAACTCTCGCCCGCGACGTAAAAATCATGAAAGAGCTCGGATATACTGCCGCCACCGTTACCCCTGTCGATATGTTCCCCGGCACCGGACACGTGGAGACGGTATGCTTATTGTCCAAACTCCAAAATCGGCAGCATATTGAAATAGAATTGCATATGGACGAGTTGGATGTGACCGATGCGGAGAAGAAAGCCACCTATCCCGAAATCAAGGACTATGTGATGGAACATTACGGCTATAAAATCCCCAGCCTGTATATCGCACAGGTCA
>CAZXVF010000017.1:7450-27494 GCA_964644445.1 uncultured Ruminococcus sp. | reverse complement strand
TCTCTTGTATTATTAGCTCCGCTAATGTATTCCTCAACACAATGCTCGTGAATCAGTCTACCGCCATTATCGTAATCATACGTTGTAGTATAATCGTAAGAATAATCACTCGTAGATGAAACGTTAGGATCGTATGTATAAGTTTTAGCTATTCTCCTGCCGTAAGCATCATAAGTAAATACGCAGTTCTCGTAAAGAGATCCGGGTTGCATTGACGAGCCCCTATAAATTCTTGCGAGCTTGCCCTTCGACCATTCATAGCCTTTATCGTAGTAGGTCGGTCTTCCCAATGAATCATACGAAATAGTAGTTCCGTTAAATTTTGTTAATCTGTCGGGATACGTTGCGTTGTACGTATAAGTCTTTTCGGTATAGCTTCCGCTCACCGTGCCGGTGGTGTATGCGTATGCCTTTACACTCGTTACGTTTCCGATTTCATTATACTCGTAAATATAAGTTTTTGCAAGAGATTTGTTGTTTTCTCGGACAAGTCTGCCGAAGGAATCGTACTCGTATGTGTTATTATAGCTTGTATCAACGCTGTCCGTCTCGCTGACTATCCTGCCCAGAGCATCGTATCCGTAGGAAACGTTATGGAAGGTCGAACCGTTTTTGACGTCCATGACCTTGGAAATTCTGGTTTTGTCATAGGTGATACCCTTATCATAAGTATAGCTTCCTATTGTTACAAGCTTAGCGGTAAGTCTTTTGAAGTTATCGTAATACCTGTTTTGTGTTTTTGCCTTTTCGGTACCGTTGACTTTATAGGAGTAATTACTTATCCTACCGTCAGCCATTGGATCTGTAGATTCCTTCAGATAGGTTATGTCGCTACTTACGTTTTTAGAGTTGGAAAGGTCGTATTTGCAAACATAACTTGTCAATCTGTCGGCTTTATCGTATGAATACAGCTCTCGGCTTATTTCGGTATCATTCGAATCGTGAACCTCTACTCTGGATACAAGACCTTCTTCATAGGCGTATTTTGTCGTCTTATTCGTCGTAAGGTCTTTACTCGTTGCCAGCTTGGAGGAGGATGTATCTATACCTCTTGTCTTTATCTTGGCAGAAGAGTTATCGAAATAAGGCTCCGCATCATACGTATTCTGCATCTTGCCGGATATACTCGTAAGTCTGCCGTACTTATCATAGGTTTCGGTAACCGTATCGGAGCCGTAGGTAGATGAATACGTCCTTCTGTCCGAGGAGACGCTGTGAGATTCGAGAGTTGCTCCGTTCTTGACGACCGAGGACAGATCTATGCCGGAATAAGTAAAATTGTACGTCAAAATACCGTCGGAAAGCTTAGTCAGATCTCCGTTCGTATATTCAAAACTATGTGTCTTGCTATCATTTCCGCAAGAAAATCTCTTTTGCGTTTGCGTGCTGCAATCGTCATCAAACGTATCTGCAACAGTAACGTCTCCGCTTACCGTATAGCTTTTTACTACTCCCCAAGTAGGATCGGTTACGTATGTCGTTACGGCTCCGAACTCATCTGTTGCAGACGTAATAAAGTCGTTGGAATCATAGGATGCAAGATAGGTCATCTCACTTGAATCGGATACGTTTTTTACGGTTTTCAGCGTTACAAGTCCCGTGGTTGCGTTTCTTGTATAAGTCGTCTCGATTCCCGTTTCAGTAGCTTTGACAACGTCCAGCTTGCAGTCATATTCATTCGTATTATACTGTAATCCGTTTTTTGCCGATTGGGTTATTAATTTATCGACTTCGTCTTCTGTGGAAAAGTATATTTTCGTAGTATACGTATCGTTTTTCAAGGAATACATTTTACCGACAGCAAGATCCATAACGGATGCACGTATATTTATACCGGAGGGGGCCTTGTAATCTATATTCAGTGCACCTGCAAGAGAAAGTATACCGCGTCCGTCGTTATAATATATTTCACCGATATTAACTCCGACCTTTTGATTTATCTTAAAGCGTACCAGATCGTTGATCGTAATAGGATAATCCGATTTACTTATACCGCTTGCGCCGTTGTAATACGTAACCGTATCGTTAATGGGTATAACCGACTCAATACCGCTCTCGGTATGAAAAAGCACGCCTGAGGATTTTACAAGATTGTCTTTATAGTCATCGAGATCCTCATCGGAATTTGCCTGCCCCGCCAGCCTGAAATCATATGCATATACCGTTCCCGACGTTTCCACGGTAACCACGTGTATGCTTGTACTGCTTTCTACGTAAAACGAAACGGTGAAGTACTTCCATATATCTTTATCAAGGTCTGTTATTGTATATGTTCCGACGGGAGTATCTCCGCTGTAAACCAGCAAAGTGCTTGAGGTACGCTCGTCTGTAGGCTTCAGCCAGCCCGATACGGTCATCAGTCCCGAGAATTTATGAAGAGTAGCATAATCGTTTGAGCACGAGCTTGATGCGTTAGTATAGCATTGCATGATGAGACCGTCGCCATATCCCTGAGAGCCGCTTGCCTGATCGTTATTATAGTACGTGACCTTTCCGGCATAATACTGAACGCCTGCCGTCGGGTGAGTTACGAACATATTATCAAACTTCTCATAAGAATACGCGGGCTTTCCGTCCTTAAGTTGAACTCGCGTCGTTACGTTTTGAAAATTCGTGATGTCGAGGACACTTGCCTTGCCCGAAGAATCGGATTTAACAAAATTATAAACCGCTTTATCCAGCTTCTTTTCACCGCGGTATTTTTCAATGGTAATAACGTTGCCGCTTATAGTTGCATTGCTTTTGTACGATACGTCATTGGAGTACGTACCTCCCGCATTTGCCGAGAATACTTCAAAGCTACCGGACGAATAAGAAAGATGATAATCTACGCCTGAATAGTGACTGACAATAACATCGCTTCCGGAATAAGTGAAGGTTGTCTTATAAGCGGCGCCGGAATAGGCGTACTGAACATATTGCAGATTATCGTTACTGTAACCGAATGTAACTGTCTTGGTGCCTTTGTAAACCACGGAGACAAGCTTATCCACGGAATATGAATAGTTGAGAATAGTATTGCCGTATTTATCCTTTACAGACAAAATTCTTCCGTCGGTAGCAAACGTTTCGGTACTGTAATCGGGATTTTCGAGGACGTACTGACCGTTAATGAGTCTGATAAATCTATACGAGCCGTCATCGAAGGCGTATTTGTTATAAAAACGATTCAACGTTGTAAGAGTACCGTTTCCGTCCTCATAGCTTTGCGGGACACCGTCTGAAATAATAATTCTTTTTTGAATGCTGAGCTTATATCCGTTTGCAATATAGAACGGATCGGTTGTAAGCTTTGACTGGAAGATCAAGGACAAGGCAAAGGTATTACGAGCGTCACCGAAGGAAAGAAGCGGAAGTGCATGAACAATGTGTTTGTTAGGAGAGTCAACCATGATATTGCCAACTTCATATCTTTTTACATAACTCATAAATTTTTTCTCCGTTTATTATTCCGAATTAAACTTAATTTGAAGAGGGTTACTTAGATTGACAATCGATGAGGTAATCTGCTGACTTTATGAATGTTTTAATTGTTCGTTCGTATCGTATATATCAAAGCTTCCTTCCGCATTCGGGGCAGAATTTGGCGGAGGGGGGGAGAGGTGAGCCGCACTCCGTACAGAAGCATGCCTTAGGCTCGGGCTTTTTCGCGCCGCACTCCGAGCAGAATTTACCCGAATTTACGTTTCCGCAGGAGCAGGTCCAAGCGCCGCCGTTGCTTTTTACGGTGCCTTCGGCACTTTTTTCGCTTTCCATTTGCCTGCGGTTCGTTTCAGAGGCGGTTGCCATAAAGCTACCCGCGGAGCCCATGCCGACTCCCATGCCCATGAATGCCTGTGCCGAGCCTGCGCCGTTTGAGCCTGCGGATTCGATCCCTCTCGCTACGGAGCCCTGTACGTAACCCTCACGAACGGCTGCATCACCGAGCATTGCGCCCTTGTTACGCATATTGATAAGCTCCTTTGATGCGTCGTCGTAGGAGACGCTGGCAATACCGACGGACTGTATCTCAAATCCGCGGCTCGTGCGCCACTCCACGTCAAGCTCGTCAGCCATATATTTAGATAGCTCGCGCGACTTTGAAGCAACGTGGGATATGCGTATTCCGTCAACGCTCATATTATTTATAGCGGCACCGAGAGCCTCGAGGAACTCCGAAAGATACTGCTCGTTTATCTCGTCTATCTCTACTCTGTCACGGTTTTTCGGAATTACCTCAGAATAGAGCTTGATAGGATCGGTCACCTTTATGGAATAGGTACCGTGTGCGCGAAGGAATAGCTCCGCATTGTAGAAGGTATCGAAATAGTTTACGGGCGTTCTGGTGCCGAAGCGGATTCCCTTTATCTCCTGAAGATTTACGAAGTACGCTTTTTGAGCGTAGGAGGGTGTTCCGCCGAATTTTATCCTTGCGAAGGCGTCCTTGACAGACTCGCCGAGCTGACCTGCGAAGAGCGAGGGAGCAGAGCTGTTATCTACCTTGTAATAGCCCTCCTCGGCAGTGAAATCGACGACCTTGCCGCCGTCAACGAGGAGCATGCACTGATTGGGATAAACGTGTATTATCGAGCCGTTCGATATAGTATCGTCGGTTCCCTTTTTATTGTTGTTTCGCTTATCGCCGGAGCGAACCTTTACTCCCTTTGTAAAAATAGTGGTATCGCTCATATTATCTGCCTCAAGAACCTCGAGCCATGAATCGGCAAATCCGCCGCCGATAGCGTTTACAGTAGCCTTAATAATTCCCATTTTTTTACCTTGCCTTTCCGAGCCGGCGCACCGAATTTTTTGTGCGGGCGTTTTTCTTTTAGTATATCACTTTTATCTCTGCCCTGTCAAGTTTATGCGCGTATGTTTTAAAAAAATTAACAAACGTAAGACAGAGAAAATCGGAGAGGGGGGAGGCGGGAAAGCGACGGATCGATCGGGCTTGATTTTTCAAAAAAAAGAAAGCCGCGGTCAGAGCCGCGGCAATGAAAAACGGATATATCAGTTATCCCAGTTGGTATATACGGCGTTTACGTCGTCGTCCTCGTTGAATTTATCGAGCATCTTCTCCATGTTTTCGATATCTTCCTCATTCGTAAGCTCTACGTAGGTGGTGGGAACCTTTGCTACGTCTGCGGTATCTATCTTGTAGCCGAGCGCTATGATAGCGTCGCGAACGGCGTTGAGATCCTGCGTTTCGGTATAAATGGTGTACTCACCCTCGTCGCATTTAATGTCCTCTGCGCCTGCCTCGAGAGCGTCCTCCATGATTTTATCCTCCTCGATCTCCTCATCCTCGTCGACTATGGTAATAACACCCTTTTCCTCGAAGAGATAGCTGACGGAGCCGCTCTGTCCCATATTTCCGCCGTACTTATTGAACCAAGCGCGAACGTTTCCTGCGGTGCGGTTACGGTTATCTGTCTGCGTTTCGACGATTATTGCGACGCCGCTCGGGCCGTAGCCCTCGTAAGTGATTTCCTCGTAGTTTATGTCGCTGTTATCGGTGAACTTTTTGATGGTGCGCTGAATATTATCGTTCGGCACGTTGTTCGCCTTTGCTTTTGCGATGAGGTCGCGAAGCTTATTGTTGTTGTTCGGATCGGGGCCGCCCGCCTTTATTGCGACTGCCATTTCCTTACCTATCTTGGTAAAGATCTTAGCCTTTGCGGCATCGGATTTTTCCTTCTTGTGTTTAATATTGTTCCATTTGGAATGTCCTGACATATTTTATCTCCCTAAAAATTATTTTACTTATGAAATTGTATTTTGACTTTTGCGATCAGTTTACCGTTCTTACTCTTTTCACGCCGCTTTTTGACAACTTTTATTGTCATTTTTCGCTTTTTCTTTAGCTTTCGCACGTGCTTTGAAAATGAAAAGACAAAAAAATCACAGGCGGCGCAGGCGTCTTGCTTCAATTGCTTTTTGCGCCTTTAAGAACGCCGGTATTGCCGATTCGGTGCGCCGTCAGATCTTCTCGGGACTCTGCATACAGATGAGATGAAGAGCGGTTCTGAGAACCTGATTGGTTGCACGGGTGAGAGCGATCCTCGATGATTTAAGGTCCTTGTCCTCACAGCCGGCAATTGAGCATTCGTGATAGAAACGATTGAACGCGGAGCAAAGGTCGAGGATATATCTCGTGACGCAGGACGGCTCGTATTCCGCAAGTGCCTGCTCTATCCTCTCGGGAAAGCGCGAAAGCGTCTTTGCAAGGCTTACCTCGGGCTCCGACAGGGGTGCATCGGTCATTTCGCCGTCGCGTCCGGTTTTTTCAAGCACGGAGCAGGTGCGGGCGTAGGTGTACTGCGCGTAGGGGCCGGTGTTACCGTCAAAGGACAAGGCGTCCTCCATCATAAAGTTGATGTCTCTCATACGGTTATTGGAGAGATAGTAGAAGACTACGGCGCCGACTCCGACCTTCTCCGCAATCCTCATGCACTCCTCCTCGTCGGGATTTTTCTCCTTTGAGATCTCGTAGACTCTGGAGATAGCCTCACGGAAAAGATCCTTCAGCAAGATTACGTTACCCGTTCTGGTGGCGAGCTTCGCGCCGTTTATGCTGACTGTACCGTAGGGGACGTGAACGAGCTCGTCGTACCAATCGTAGCCCATAAGCTCCACTACCTTGAACCACTGTGCAAAGTGAAGCGACTGAGCCGCGCTGGTAACGTAGATTGCTTTATCGAAATTATATTCGTTTTTGCGGTAGACTGCCGCGGCAATATCTCGGGTGGGATAAAGCGTCGAGCCGTCGCGCTTCAAAATCAGGCAGACGGGCATATTCCATTTATCGAGATTTACTATCGACGCGCCGTCGTCTATTTCAAGAAGTCCCATATCACGGAGCTTCTGAACCTGCGCAGGCATTTTATCCGTGTAGAAGGATTCTCCCTTATAGGAATCGAATTCTATGCCGAGCAGCTTATAGGTTTTCTGATATTCCTCGAGGCTGACGTCAACGAACCAACGCCAAAGTGCGAGATTTTCCTCGTCGCCGTGCTCAAGCTTCGTAAATTCCGCGCGAGACTTATCTGCAAGGTCGGAATGCTTTTGTGCTCCCTCTGCCGCTCCGACTAGGCTTGCGTCCTCTTCGGCTTTTATCTCGTTGTTTATTCTGACGTAAAGCTTTACGAGCTCGTCTACTCCGCCGTCCTCTATGGTCTTTTTATTTCCCCAGAGCTTATACGCGACTATGAGCTTACCGAACTGCGTGCCCCAGTCACCGAGGTAATTGATACCGATGCACTTATAGCCTGCAAACTCGTGTAGGAGCTTTAACGAATGGCCTATCACCGTCGTGCCGAGGTGTCCTATATGGAAGGGCTTTGCGACGTTGGGAGAAGAATAATCGAGAACCACGGTTTTGCCCTCACCGCACATCGGAGAGCCGTATGTATCGCCTTTTTCAAGCACGTCGGAGACCACACGCCTCGAGAACGCGGTACCGTCGATCTTGAAATTCAAATATCCGTTTGTTGCGCTTATCTCCGAGAACTCGGGGCAGGAGATCTCACTTGCCAGAGTCTGTGCTATCTGAACGGGAGAGCGGCGCAGCGACCTCGAAAGCTTGAAGCAAGGAAGAGCGAGGTCTCCCATGGTCTTATCCGGAGGATACTCGAGCATATCGAAGATCTCGTCGGCTGTGAGAAGCCCCGTGCCGAAGCTTTTATCTATCGTCTCGGCTAAGAGCTTTGCGGTTTTATTTTTAAGTGTAAGCATATTGATTTGCCTTTCTGTTTCATTGCTTTTTGTTATCTGATGCCGTTTTTATTCACGTCGTCAAGCGGTAAAACCGTCGTTTTTTGTAAATAATTATTGTCTTTTTTGCTTATTTGGGGAGATTTGTCGAATAAAAGCAGCAAAACGATTAAAGTGAATTTTTCATTCTGACATAGGTCACGCCCTCTGCTCTTTTACCGGGTATCAGCCTTGCGGGAATGAAGGTATCCATATTAAAGGTATAAGCCATTGCGGACTCAAGCCCGGACGAAAGATAGAAGTCACCGTCCTGCTCCGTCACCTCGACCGCAGGTATTTTTTCTCCTCGCTCAAGGGCTGCGGAAAGAGCGGCTATACGCTCGCCGTCGGCATCGCTGTCGGGATAATTTATGCGCTCGGCGGAAAGGAACACTGCTCTGTACTCGGGATCGGCAAGCCAACGATTGAAGGCGGAAACGACGCAATCGGCAACCTCCTCGGGCGTAGCAACCGTGGTATCAACGACGAGATCGTAATTCATAAGATCCTTGATGTCGACTCCGTACTGCTCTCTGTAACGTTTTTTCTCGGATTCGCGGCGAGCCTTGGTCGCTTCTATGCTTTCCTCGAGAGTTGCCTTATGCTCTCCGCGGCGGTTGGCGTTCATAATTCTCAGCGCACTCGTAACCGTATCAGTAGAAAGATATACCTTGAAGGTTCCCTTCGTAAAGTGCCACGCCAAGCGCGAATCGATTATCATAAGCTTGTCCTCGTCGGAAAGTGCGCAGAGTCCGTCGTCTATTTCCCTGTCTATTTCGGGGTGCGTTTCCATATATTTGTTAAATTCGCCGACGTCCATTCCGTATTTGCTTGCAATCGACCTTACTATCGCACCGGTGGAATAATACTCCGCTCCGAGCCGTTCTATCAAAATGTCGGATACGGTGCTTTTTCCGCTCCCGAGGTCGCCTGCCAGTGAAATCTTTCCGTACATAGTCCAAGTTCCTTCGTCCGTTTTGTAGTGTAATATCTTTTATTATAATATATTTTCTTATACTTGTCAACCGATTTTGAGCTTTTTACTTAAAAATTTCACTAAAACGGGAGGCGATTTTTTGTTAAGATAGCACATAAGAATGCGGCGGTGAAAACTTTTTTGCATTTTTTGCGTATAAAAGCGTATTGCCAAGCCCAAAATACATACAGCAAAAGGAAAGGATATGTAAAATGGACAAAAAATTCAAATTTTCAGAACAGCCGATTTCGGCTAAGATCACTTACTCGGTGGTGGTTGCGATGCTGCTGATATCCGCCATCGCCGTCGGCATCGTGTCCTCGGGCAAATTAGACAAGGATACCGATCCCGATTCGGGCACACCGCCTATCTCGGATAACACAGGTGGCGAGAACGGAGGAAATACGGGCGGCGATAACACGGACGGCGGAGAAAACGGAGGAGAAAACGGAGGTCAGAACGGCGGCGCCGAGGAGGAGAAAAAGCCCACGGTCTACTACTCTCCCGTATCGTCCGGAAGCGTTTCAAAGAGTCACAGCACGACGGTGCCGGTATTTTCACAGACGCTCGGCGATTGGAGAGTTCATACCGGAATTGACATCGCGGCAGAGGCGGGCACGGACGTGCTTGCGGTAGCGGGCGGAACGGTGAGCAAGATCAGAACCGACCGCTTCCTCGGAAAAACCGTTGAGATCACGCACGACGGCGGTATCGTTAGCGTTTATTCAAATCTCTCGGGTGACGGCGTTACGGTTTCCGTCGGAGATACGGTCAAGGCGGGTGACAAGCTCGGCGTTATCGGCGACACGGCAATCAAGGAGCTGGCGGACGAATCTCATCTTCATTTCGAAATAATGGTTTCCGGCGTTTCGGTCAATCCTCTCGACTATATCGATCCCGACGCGCAAAAGAGCAATCTCGGCGTAAAGTGATTTTGTGCAAGATACCGACGCTTTTATAAAAACGCACTGATTTGACAATAATTGTTTGCAAATTGACGTTGTTTTGGCAGATTTCAGCAAACCTAGGTCGGATTACTTTTCGGATTTGCAAAGAGACGGTGTGCGAGAGAACGGGCAATGCGAAAGCAAACTTAATACTGCTTTTCGGGGTGCGACGGATTCATGCGGCGGTATTGACAAAGCTGTGACTTAGTGTTATAATTAATTATCGTTCGGGTTGGCAGGCTGCGAATGCCAACCCTCTTTTTTTCATCGTGCGCAGGAGGTATAAAATGTTCAATATTGCTATACTCGGATTCGGAGTCGTCGGAGGCGGCGTTGCGGATCTGATCACGAAAAACGGCGCCGAGGTCTCTGCACTCTGCGAGGACGAGATAAGGATAAAATACATACTCGATCTACGTGATTTCCCCGATTCTCCATTTGCCGACAGAGTCGTACACGATTTCTCGGTTATAGAAAACGACGGTGAGGTAGACTGTATTATAGAATGCATGGGAGGAATACATCCCGCCTACGAATACAGCACGGCGGCACTGCGCAAAGGCAAGCACGTGGTTACGTCGAACAAGGCGGTCGTGGCTGCCTGCGGTGACGAACTACTGAGGCTGGCGGCGGAATCGGGCGTATGCTACAGATTCGAGGCGGCAGTCGGCGGAGGAATTCCCGTTATCGCACCGCTTATTTCCTTTATGACTCACAACAAGCTCACCGAGGTGCGCGGAATACTCAACGGAACGACGAATTACATTCTCACTAAGATGTTTTCATTCGGAGAAAGCTTTGCGGATTCTCTTGCCGACGCACAGGAAAAGGGCTATGCCGAGCGTGATCCCTACGACGACGTAATGGGAGTTGACGCTTGCAGGAAGATAACGATACTTTCCGCCCTGACGGATAAAAAGCTCTTCCCCATAGAAAAAATACACACCGAGGGAATAACCGAGATACGTGCAGAGGACGTGCGTGCGGCGGAGCGGCTCGGAATGCGGATAAGGCTTCTCGGACGAGCGGTCAGGTGCGATGAAGGAAGCTTCGTGATGGTTGCACCGTTTATGATCTCCGAGAGCGAGCCTTTAGCATCGGTTTCCGGCGTTTACAATGCAATAGAGGTTCTCGGCGAGCCGATAGGAAGCGTTATGTTCTACGGTCCGGGTGCGGGCGGAGGTGCGACGGCTTCCGCAATAGTCGGTGATATTATGCTGATAATCAAGGGCGGCACTGCCCTCAAGGCTCCCGTTATGGAGAGCGGCTCGTCTCCTCTTCCCTTTGATTCCTTCCGCGCGAGAAGCTACGTTTCGACAGATTGCTTGGACGAGGATACCGTTCTTTCCGTATTCGGAAGGGTGCGCTTCGTCGGCGATGAGGGCGGCTTGTCGTTTATCAGCAGTGATATGTGCGAGGCGGAATGTCTCGAAAGGCTTGATGCGCTAAGAGAGCAAAACATCACCGTTAAATCCAGAATAAGACTACTTTAATTTACGTTTTCGGGCATTTTGCAGGTAATTTGCAGAATGCCTTTTTATTTGATATTTCGTTTTTTATGCAAATAATTTTGCTTTTTAAGACAGGATCTCCGATTTGATTTTCCCGCATTTTCCGCGCTTGTTTTCTTGATTTTTTCAATTCGGCTCTTCGTTTTTTATGCGGATTTTTCGGCGGGTTTTTCTGCGTTTTTTGCAGTGGCTTATTAAACTTCCATTGATTTTTATTTTGAATTTGCGTTCTTGTTTTTTACTCTTTCGGACAGCAAGCCCACCTTTACCGTTTCCTCTCGGATTTCATTTTTTGACTTCAAAATTACGGCACAGGTCGGCAGGGACATAAGGAGCAAAATGATATCGGTGAGTGTGACTGCGAGATAGGTTTCCGAGAGCGAGGCAAGCATAACGGACAGCAAAAACAGAAAAAGATAGAGTGGTAAGAGCCGCTTAACGCCGAGAAAATCAAGGCAGGCAAGCCCGTAATAATACCAACAGATTACAGTGGAAAACGCAAAAAAGAAAATACATAGGAAAAGCGGGACGAGCGAATACTCCCCTACACCGAGGCGGAACGCATCGAAAATCAGTGCCATCGGAGAGGAGTAGCGCGACGTATCGGGAACGGTCAGTAGCAGTGCAAGTGCGGTCAGCATACAGAGAACGAGGGTGTCGAAAACCACCTCACACATTCCGAAAAGTCCTGCCGAGCATTCGCTCTCACCCTCGGAAATAGCAACCGACGAAGTACCGACTCCCGCCTCGTTTGACAAAATTCCTCTTGCGAAGCCCTCGCTGAAGGCAACCGTATTTACAGCGGGAATGATACCGAAAAAAGCTCGGCTCTCGGAAAAGGCGGAGCGTAAAACCGCATGCAGCGTATCGGGAAGGGATGAAAAGCCTTTGAATATTATCACGAGAGTCAGTGACGAGTAAAGGAGCGTTATTGCGGGAATCACGTATTCGGTCACGCTTTTGATTCTCTTCGAGCCACCGACGGTCACGGCAAGGGTGAGCAAGGAAAAGACGACCGCGAAAAAAAGCGGGCTATGCGAGGTGAGATATTTTGCCGAGGAGATAAAGCTTTCCGCCTGAATATAGGAACCCATAACGAGCGAGAGCGCAAGCATAAGCACGGCGTAGAATATCGAAAGGAGCTTGCCTGTTTTCGGAAAGGCTTTAGGGAAAGCGCGCATAATTCCCTGCCCCTCACCGATACGCACCGCAACTACGCTCTCGGAATATTTGATAACGATAGCGAAAACAGAGGACACAGCCAGCCAAAAAACAGAGCCGGCACCTCCGACTATTATTCCGACGGCTACACCGTAAATATTTCCGACTCCGAGAGTTCCCGCGAGTGCGAGAGTGAGCTTTTTCCGACGGTCGCGATCACGCAAGAGTAACCCGAGACGGCGAGCGCACCTGAAGGGATGAAAAACAAAAAATGCCCGAAGGCAAACGAGCATAACGGTGCCGACGCCGATGCATAAAATTCCGAGTAAAAGTCCCGCGGTTATTTTTATCATAGCACATCTCTTTTCTCTTTTTCTTTTCGTGCGGGGAGACAACCGAATTATTCTCTTTTCGTATAAGAAGATAAAAAAAGCCCCCACGAAAATTTATGTGGGGGAATGCAAAAATATTCGGTTTTAAGAAAGCAGCTTAATGACGACGAAGACTACTGCCGCTACGATCACGGCGGCACTTATAAGGCTAGATATTTTATCGAATTTTTTCTGTTTTTCCTCGTCCCGACGGTCGAGCTCCTTATCCTCCTCGGTTTCGCGAAGCTCCTCGGGAATCTCAACGAATGAATCGTCTGACTGAAGCGCCTGTATTTTTTCGTCGTTTGAGAAGTCGTATTTTCCCTCTCTTATCTTTTTCAGCCGCTCCGACGAAATAGACATAAGCTCTGCCAGAGTATCGACGGTCACGGTGTCCGAATGCGCCTTACCCGATGCCTTCTTAACCAGCGACTCCATCGCGCACTCTATCTCCTCCGTCTCTTTCGAAAACATTGCACGGTCAAGCTCTGCGGCACACTCATCGCAAAGATACCTCGGATTTCCGTACGCACTGACGGTTAATAACGGAGCGTCCTCTCGCTCTACTTCCTTTGAACAAACGCAACAAGATTTCATTTTTCTATCCTTCATTTTTCATTTTTATATTTTTTGCTTCGCCGTCTTTTCACAATCAAACTTGAAAGTGCTCACTTTTGACAACTATGATTTACTTTTTGCCGTTTTTTCCTTCGATTTCGCCGCGTATCTGCGCACGGAAGAATTTGAGATATTCGCGTCTCAGCTCGTCTCTTTCCGTGATTTCATCCTCCGTCAGCTCGCGTTCTTTAGCTATTCTTCCAAGCTCGTTTATACGGTCGATCTTCGCCTTTTCCATTATTTTTCCTCCGTTTTATCACGTTTTACGTAAAGCTTTGCGAGTCCTCCCGTGGAGGTCTCTCTGTAATGATGGGAGAGATCCTTACCGGTTTCATACATAGTTTTGATAACGAGATCAAGCGATATTTTTCTTGAGCCGGAAAGGAAATTCGCTAAATTCACGGCATTTATCGCACGCATTGCGGCTACGGCGTTACGCTCTATGCAGGGTATCTGAACGAGTCCGCAAATCGGATCGCAGGTCAGTCCGAGGTGATGCTCAAAGGCAATTTCGGCGGCGTATTCTATCTGATCTATACCCATCTCGAAAAGCTCTCCCAACGCCGCGGAAGCCATAGAGCAAGCCGTTCCTATCTCAGCCTGACAGCCGCATTCCGCTCCGCTTATCGAGGCGTTCGTTTTAGTCAGAGTTCCGATAAGTCCCGCAACGGCAAGTGCGTTTACTATTTGTCTGTCGGTAAAACCGTGCTTTTCCTGCATATACTTCAGCACCGAGGGAAGCACTGCGCAGGCACCGCAGGTGGGCGCGGTAACTATCGTTCCGTTGTCGGCGTTCTGCTCGCTGACGGCGTAGGCGTAGGCGCAGACTATTCTGTTCTCACGCGTTACGGGGCTTTCGTCAATATGGCGGCGGTTATAAAGGTACTGCGCCTTCCGCTCTACCTCTAGACCTCCGGGGAGAATACCCGAGGTGGTAAGTCCCTGATGTATCGCGCTCTTCATTACCTCCCAGACGTTTTGCAGGAACGGAACGATATCCTCGCCCTCGCGCTGTATAACGTATTCAGAAAGGCGTATTCCCTCTCGCTTGCAGAGTGCGGATATTTCGTCAAAGCTATGCTCGGCATAAACGTCCGAAAAGCCGGGATCTCCCCTGCCCTCAATGATTATGTCTCCTCCGCCTACGCTCATAACGCGCATTTTATCCGTGAGCTTACCTTCCTTTACGGAATAGATATCCATAGTGTTTTCATGCGGAAGATCGCGCTCCTCGGTATTGAAGACTATAGTCACGGGGAGAGAGGTCATAGATTCAAGTGCCTTATCCGTTCCGTGCCCTCTTCCGGTATCCGCGAGCGAGCCGAAAAGAACCACCGAATAGCCGTCTGCATCCGGATGCTCGGAGAGATAGATCCCCATTGCCTTGGCAGGCCCCATCGTATGCGAGGACGACGGACCTTTTCCTATTTTATATATATCCTTTATTGACTTCATAATATCCGCCTCGAATGCTTTTTTATTCATTTTACCACAAACGGCAGGATTATTCAAGTGGGAAAGCGTCTTTTTTAAAATAAAGGCGCACAAAGCGGATTTCAGGTAAAAGGCGTGCGCGCGAGGGGCTTTTTTTACGTCAAAGTCATACGCGACGTTTTTTGCCGTTTTTGTCATCGACGTGCTGCGGTGAGCTTCCTTAACTTATGCTACTATCGGCCTCTTAATTTATGCTACTGCGAGCTTCCTTAATTTATGCTACGGTGGGCTTTTTAATTTATGCTACGGTGGGCTTCCTTTATTTAGCACTTGAAAACGTGCGGAAAATATGATAAAATAAAGATAAGACGCAGAATTTAGCGGTAATTTCGGAAAATATATACAAACGTAAATCAAAAAAACAACGATTCGGAGGAAAGAATTATGAAGGAATACAAGGGTGCGAAAATCAGATTTTGCGAGGTGGCAAACGGAATTTACGCGGCTCTGACGCCGTGCGAGCCTATGGATATCACCGATGCGGGAATGATGAATAATTTTTCAAACTCGGCTTACATAGCGCGCGGAGACGGACTTGTCAGTGATACGTTCTTCGATCTTACGCATGCAAAGGAGCTTCGTGACTTCTGCATTAAGACGGGAGGAAAATCGCCGAAATACGTAATTAACACGCACGGACACTGGGACCACTTCTGGGGAAATCAGGTCTTCGAGGGGGCAACCGTCGTCGGAAACAAGGATATGCTCAAGGACTGCAAGGGCGACAAAATGAAGGTTCCCGTTTTCAGTCTTCTCCACTATTCGAGGCTGGTCGGCAAGGCTGTCAGCGGTATTCTCAATCTTGCATTCGGAAAATATCTGCCTGACGGAACGAAAGCAAAGTTCCTCGTTGAAAAGGACGGACGTGATTTCAGCCTTAAGGGCGTTTCGCCGAGGACTCCAGATATGCTTCTCGAGGGAAATACGACGCTTGATCTCGACGGCACTGAGGTTCAGATCATACATCTCGGGGCAATACACAGCAGCTCCGACTCAATCGTCTGGATACCCTCGGAGGGTGTGCTTTTCGCAGGTGATATTTTCGCGGATTGCAGTATTCCCATGAGCGTGGAAAAGGGTAAAAAATGGATCGAGGCAATGGACTATATTCTTGACGAGCTGAAGCCGCGGATAATAATTCCCGGTCACGGCGACGTCTACACACCCGAGAGAGCCGAGAGCCAGAGAGCGTATTTCAAGTCGCTGATCTCTCAGGTCGAGCAATACTATCGCAAGGGTATTAAGGCGGAGGAGCTGATACAGAACGTCGATATTGACGAATACCTTATAAGCCGCCCGAGACTCGCGCCGATAATGGCAATAAACATGATGGTCTCCGAGCTGAAAAAAGCCGAGGACAAAAAATAAATTCCGAGAAAAGCGAAGGAATTTCGACAACTTTGCGTAAAAAACGACAAAATACAACGCTTTTGGGAAAATTACTTTGTAGAATATTGACAAATCGGGGCTTGTGTGCTACAATCTCATTAAAACTAAATAATTTAGGATCCGGCACTTTTTGCGGTATTTTTATCGGAGGACTTGAGGTGCGTGCGGAGGCTCTGTGACGCCGAAGAGCAGATCGGGAGATTTTTACGCACGCACCGAGAACCGCCGTATTTTATTGCCGATCCTGTAAAATCAATGCACCTGCGATCACCCTTTGAGACGGGTACCGTACAGTCCCGTTTTGCCCAATGATTAAAAATCACTCTCCGAAGAAAATCGCCGATATCCAAAATCAAATAAAGGATTTTTATGAAAAAAGGATACGAAAAACGACCACTAAAGGAGAAACAAAATGAAAAAAACGAATGCGAGAGAAGAGGGAGCGCACACAAGACGGCGGCTTCCTTTATTTTTTGCGATTATTTTTATTACGGTTATTGCTCTTTCATCGTGCGGAGTGTTCTTTGAAAAGATTGAGCCTCCGACGTACACGGTATTTTTTGAGAAAAACAACGAAGAATGTAAAATAGAGTTTACATATACGGCATTTTCTTCTATTGACGAGCCGCAGGCACCGTTCAGGTACGGCTACACTTTTTCAGGTTGGTACAAGGACGCGGAGCTTTCGGAGAGATGGGACTTTCACAGTGATATTCTGCTTTCGGACACTACGCTTTACGCCAAATGGGACGAGAGCGAATACCTTATCACCTTTATCGATTCGAGCGAGGCACCGATCAGGGTAAAGCACGGCGAGACGATACCGAAGCCCGAAGCTCCGGAAAGATACGGCTACACGTTCCTCGGCTGGTATTACGACGCGGATTATACGAAAGAATTTGATTTTACCCTTCCGCAAACGGACTCAAAAGCGGTATACGCTAAGTGGGCGCTGAACGAATACACGGTTATATTTGACACCGGTATTAATGCAAACGCGGACGGTGAAGCGAACGGAATGCGAGGAGATATAAACGGCGGTGCCATCGGTGATACAAGCGGCGAAAGCGGCGGTACGATTGGTGCTGCCGACGGACGTGCCGATACGAATGAAGCGACGTGGGCGGTTACGGTAAGGCACGGCGAGCGTGTTTTTCGTCCGAAGGATCCTCAAAGGGTGGGATATACCTTTCTTGGCTGGTACAGGGACGGCGTGCCGTTTGACTTTGGCGAGGAGATAACGGATGACACGGTTTTGACAGCGGCTTGGGCAGCGATGGAATACACCGTAATTTATACGGACGGCGACGGGGACTCCGAGATTTTCGAGGACGTGATCTTCCGAGGTATTGCATACGGAACGGCGACTCCGCTTCCCTCATTTATTCCCGAGCGCGTCGGATACGTTTTTTCGGGCTGGGACGAGGTCCCCTCGGAGAGAGTCACGGAAAGCGTAATCTACAATGCCGTCTGGAGACTTGATCACGAGCATGATTTTACGGGCAAGTGCACCGATGATGCATATTTGAAGAAAAGTGCGGATTGTTATTGCGGAGCCGAATATTACTATTATTGTAAACATTGCTTTGCAAAAAGCGATGACTTTTTTATTTTCGGAGAAAGCAATGCTCACAGCTTCACCGAGTGGAAAGCGGTAATCGAGCCTCGGTGCGAGACGGCGGGATATAGTGAGCGCTTCTGTCTTGAATGCGGTTTTACGGAAGGAAAAGCGATCTCACCGCTCGGGCATTCTTACTTAAAATCCACGGTTGAACCTACCTGCACGGATGCAGGCTACACGCTTTGTACCTGTGAGCGCGAGGGGTGCGAAAGCTCTTACGTGACCGATACGAGAGAGTCTCTCGGGCACAGATACGGCGAGTGGGAGATTTTGCGCGAGGCAGACTACGACGAGGCAGGCGAGATGCAAAGGCTCTGTACGGTGTGCGGATACGCGGAGCACGACGTTATCCCGAGGCTGATAGGATACGAGCCGATGACGATCGGAAAAGCCGCGGCGCAGAGAGACGGAAAAGCGGTGCTGGTCGAGGGCTTTATAACCGATATAAAAAACGGTTCGTCGAACGGCGAGACGATGATGGCGCTCTGCGACGGAGAGAACTGTATTACTCTGTCGGGCGGAGGTGCTTTTTTCGGTGACGTCGTTAAGGTACGCGGCGTGATAAAAATAACGGATAACGGACGCGAAATCGCGATCGAGGAAATCGAGACCGTCGGAACAAGGGCAAGAATGCTTGCATTCGTCTGCGGTGAGGAGTACATAAGCTACGAGACGGTTCTGCTCGGTGACGTGATAGATGCGCCGACGGCTCCCGAAAAGGAAGGATACGTTTTCTGCGGCTGGTACCGTAACGCGGAGCTGACCGAGACCTTTATTTTTCCTCTGACAGTGACGGAGGACGTTACGGTTTATGCGAAATTCGAGAAGAAAAAATGCGCTCACACGGGCGGATTTGCTACGTGTACGGCGAGAGCGATATGCGAGATATGCGGTGAGGAATACGGCGAGTACGAGGATCACGTCTGGATTTTTGCCACCTGCTCTGCTCCTATGCATTGCGATACTTGCGGTATAACCGTAGGCGTCACGAGTGAGCACGTTCTTAGCGAATGGGAAACGGTGACGAAGCCTACATGCACTGCCGAGGGACTTCAAAAGCGGTACTGCACCAACTGCTCTTACGAGGAAGAAAAGACTCTGAAAAGAAGCACACATTCCTACGTGCAAATGCTGGCAGACGAGAGATTTTTAATAAAGGAAGCTGATTGCGAAAATGCGGCGACGTACTGTTATTCCTGCGTTTGCGGTGCTAAAAGCAAACTTACATTTACATTCGGTGAGAAAATCGGACACGATTTCGGAGAATGGAAATCCGACGGAAACGAAAATCATATAAGATACTGTCAAAACGACGCGGCACATTACGAGATTGAGACGTGCAATTTTATTTTGACGACGGTCCTGCCAAGCTGCACCGACGGCGGCTACGTTATCCATACCTGCGAGGTTTGCGGCTTTGAGTTTAAGGACGGATTTATTCCTGCGAAGGGGCATACCGAAGCGGTCGACGAGGCAGTCGAGGCAAGCTGTACCGAGTCGGGATTGACGGAAGGTGTGCACTGCTCCGCTTGCGGCAAAATTTTGGTCGAGCAAAAAGTAATTTCGGCGAAGGGACATAGCGAGGTAGTCGACGAGGCGGTTGGGGCAAGCTGTACCGAGGCGGGATTGACTGAAGGCGTGCACTGCTCCGCTTGCGGCAAAATTTTGGTCGGACAGAAAGTGATTTCTGCGAAGGGGCACACGGCGGTTTTACATCTCGGAGCTGCACGTGATTGCGAGACGGACGGACACCTTGAATACTTCGAATGCACGAATTGCGGACTGTATTTTACCGATGAAAAATGCGAGAATCTTATCGGAGACGTCACGGCACTTGCCGAATGGCTGATATCCGATGGAATGCTGGTGGCGCACGGGCACAAGGGCGGCAATGCTACCTGCCAAGGCAGAGCGATATGCGAGATATGCCACGAGCCTTACGGAGAGATCGGAGCACATAAGGATACGGATCCGCTGGATTACGAATGCGACGTATGCGGCAAAAATCTATGCGAGGATCACGAATATGAAATAAAGGTTATAGAGGCGTCCTGCACGGAAAACGGATACACCGAGGCGACGTGCAAAAAATGCGGAAAAGGCGAAATATACGATTACGTCTCTGCAAAGGGACATACCGAAGCGGTCGACGAGGCAGTCGAGGCGAGCTGTACCGAGTCGGGATTGACGGAAGGTGTGCACTGCTCCGCTTGCGGTGAGATTTT
>CAZXVF010000017.1:0-7350 GCA_964644445.1 uncultured Ruminococcus sp. | reverse complement strand
AGGCGAGCTGTACCGAGTCGGGACTGACTGAAGGCGTGCATTGCTCCGCTTGCGGCGAGATTTTGGTTGGGCAGAAAGTGATTCCTGCGAGGGGACACGCCTTTTCGGACGAGTGGTTCACGCTTTCAAGTCCGACCTACACTGCGCGCGGAACCGAAGGCAGGTACTGTATCGGCGGCTGCGGTGAACGCGAGATACGGGAGACGAGCGCACTGATTGCAAACGGTGCCGAAGAAATATTGCGCGAGGCTTACGGACTTGACGACGGCGAAAAGCTATCCTGCGGTTACAAATACACTCTCACGGGAAAAATCAGGAAAATAATCACCGTATACGAAAACGGTAAAAAATGCGTCAGCGTTATTATCGTGGCTGACGTGCAGAGCGAAAAGGACAGCATTCTCTGCTACGATATCCGAGGAATCGAGACGGCGAGCCTGGAGATAGGTGATACGCTGACGGTGGTCGGAGCGATAGTAAACGACGGCGGAAATATAAAATTCGACGGAGGATGTATGATATGGGATCACGTTCCCCTGCCCCGTGTCACATTTGATTCAAACGGCGGAGGTTACGTGGAAATTCAAAGCGTCGACGAGAACGGCAAGGTCGAGGAACCCGAAACTCCGACAAGGGACGGCGAGGGTGGAATTGATTATGAATTCGGCGGATGGTTTTCAGACGAGGATCTTACCGTCAGATTTGATTTCACGAGCGAGATCCCGGAGAGCATAACGCTTTACGCAAAATGGATAATTACGGAAAAAGCCGCGGAGGAGAGCGGATCCGACGAGCCCGTCTGGGGATACAAGGCGGTAAAGGATTTAGCCGAATTGTCGGTCGGTGACAGGATAATCATCGTTGCAAGCGGTTCATCCTACGCTCTCGGAAAAACGCAGAAATCGAACAACCGCTCCGCCGCACAGGTGACGAAAAATCCCGACGGAACTCTGAGCTTCGGTGATGACGTAGAGATAATAACGCTCGAGGCGGGCACGAAGAACGGAACGTTTGCTCTGGCTGTAAGCGGAGGATATCTCTATGCGGCAAGTAAATCTAATAACTATTTAAAAACGCAAAGCGTCAATGACGGCAACGGAAGCTGGAGCATCAGCATATCGGATACGGGTGAAGCGAGTCTCGTGGCACAGGGCACGAACACGCGAAATATTTTAAGGTTCAATAAATCATCTACCCTATTTTCCTGCTACAAAATCGGACAAATGTCAATAATTATTTACAAATATCAGGATCTATCCGAGGAAAAGACCTATACCGTAACCTTCCTTGAAAGCAAAAATGCAAATGATTCTTATGCAGACGTGAAGGTTATCGCAGGCAATAGCGCAAGAGAGCCGGAGCCTCCGCAACGGGACGGTTATACCTTCGAGGGCTGGTACTGCGGAGACGATCTCTGGTCATTTGACAGCTGCGTCAGCTCGGATATCACCCTCTATGCAAAGTGGAGCAATGCCGAAAAGCCTACGCCAAATCCCGACACAGGAGAAACGGAAGTGAAAAATACGACAATTTATCTCGTCGGCGATTCGACGGTCTGCGCCTTCAATGACAATTACCTCTATCCAAGGTACGGCTGGGGAACTCAGCTTGACAAATATCTTACCGATAAGGCTACCGTCAAAAATCTCGCGCTTTCCGGAAGGAGCTCTAAGAGCTTTATCGCCGAGGAAAACTACGAAACGCTGAAAAACAGCATCAAGGAGGGTGACTTCCTTCTCATTGCCTTCGGACACAACGACGAAAAGAGCGATGATCCCGCAAGATTTACCGACGCTTCACTCTCATTGACGAATGAAAAATCATTTGCATACTATCTCTACAACTATTACATAAAGCTCGCCGAGGAAAAGGGTGCGACTCCCATACTCGTAACACCCATAGTCAGAGCAAACACTAAGGACGATTACAACGGTGCTTCGGGACACGTGACCGATAACGGTGATTACAGGGAGGCAATCTTGGGTCTCGCAGAGCAAAAGGGCGTCTCGGTAATCGATATGACCGCTATTACAAGCACACGCTACGAGTCTCTCGGATACGACGAGGCTATTAAGTATCACGCAGTGCTTCAGGGAAAGTATGCCGAGGGAAGCACGACAAAGATCGTCGAGAACTGGGAAACCGTTGACAAAACTCACCTTAATATTTACGGTGCAAGCTACGTAGCGTACAGAGTTGCGAACGAGCTTCTCGGTATCGACAGCGCAAAGCCCTACGTAAAGGCGGATATAAGTGAGCCTACCGCAGACGTGAGAGTTGCTAATTCTGGCTACACCGTTCCCGATTACGAATCTCCGAAGTTTGATTCCTATACTCCCTCCTCTAACTTCACCACTATTACGGACGGCTGGTACGGAACGGCATTCGGCAATACGGGCGGAGATCCCACAAATGCAAGCAACGGATACGTTGCGACCGAGACGGAAGCGGGCGTATTCAAGGTAGGAAACGAAAAAAATAACAAAGGTAAGTTTGACAGCACGTCTGACGGCTTTGCATTCGCATTCACACAGGTCGAGGCAAGCAAGAATTTCAAGATCACTGTAAATGCAAAGGTGATTAGCACGGCGAGCGCAAAGCAGGCGGGATTCGGTCTTATGCTTCGCGATGACTGTATAATTGATCAGACCGCTAACGGCTCTATCGCCAGCAATTATCTCACCGCGGGTATATACGCAAGCTCTACGACTTCAATGACTGCAAACTTCTACAGAGAAAACGGAACGCTTAACAAGGGCGAAACGATGGACGATATGTACGAGGCGGGCGACGAGCTTACTCTCACTATAGAGAGGATCGGACAGACCGTAAACGTAAAGATGATCTACGGCGATAAAGCCTACGAGGAAAGCTATTACGACTTCGACCTCTTTGCAAGAGACACGGGTTACATGTACGTAGGTATGTTTGCAAACCGCGGAACGGTAGTTGAATTTACGAATCTTGATTTTACAGTTACGGGAGAATCGCAGGGTGCATAAAGCAAGTGTGGCCTCTAAAGCAGTATAATTCTGTAGAAATGTAAATAATAGTAGACTTTTTCTCAAGAAAAAAGATAATTCACGCGAAATAATAAAAACCAAAGCAAATCAAAAAAACAAAATTAAAAGGAGAAAAGCATGAAAAAACGTTTAATTCTGACAGTGGTCATGGCATTGACTCTAGTGCTTTGCCTTACCTCCTGCGACCTCATCGATTCTATCATCGGCGGAGGCGGAGATATCGACCCGATAACCTACACGGTAACCTTTGATTCAAACGGCGGAAGTGCTGTAGGATCCGTAACTGTGACCGAGGGCGAGGGGGTTACGAAGCCTACCGATCCCACAAAAGACGACAACACGTTCCTCGGCTGGTTCAAGGACTCGGATCTCACGGAGGAATGGAGCTTTGACACCGACAAGGTTGCCTCCGATATAACCCTCTATGCAAGGTGGATGAAAAATCCGCAGCCCACTCCGGAGACCTACACGGTAACGTTTGATTCAAACGGCGGAAGTGCTGTAGGATCCGTAACGGTGACCGAGGGCGAGACGGTTGCGAAGCCCCAAGCTCCCACGAGAGAGGACTATACCTTCGAGGGCTGGTACAAGAACTCGGATCTCACGGAGGAATGGAGCTTTGACAGCGATAAGGTTACGGAGAACGTTACGCTCTATGCAAAGTGGAAGCCCAAATTCGAAAAGGTGACTTACTCTCTTAACGTGACCGACCTCACAGCTCAAAAGCTTACCTCCGATCTTATCAACGGCAAGTACACCGTACTCTCCGGAACGGAAATAAGAAACAGAACGAAGAACTGGACGGACAGCGTTACCGGAGAAAAGATCACCTTTGAGAGATCCGTAAAGCTCGGTTCTAACGATAGTGCTATAAAGGTCTCCGTCCCCGCAAGCGGTACTCTTGCATTCTGGATCCAGAACGGTTCATCCGGTGCGGCGACACAGTTCGTAAAGATCACGGATCCTGACGGTGTATCAAAGGAGATGGAATTTGACGGAACGAACAACTCAAGCCCCGTTGTAAAGCTTGAGATCGAGGTTACCGAGGGCGAATGGACTATTCAGAGAAAATCCGGAACGGTCGACGTATTTATGCTTGAGCTAACCTGCCTTCTCGAGACCTCGGAGGAATGCGGATTCGAGCTCGTTGCTACCGGCAACGTCGATTATCTCGTCGGAGATACGCTTGATCTTTCCTCTCTCGTGCTTAACGCAAGGTTTGAAAACGGAAAAACAAATCCTCTCGCAGTAGCGAGCGTTAAGGCAGACACCTCGGCAGTTGATACGTCTAAGGCAGGCGTCTATACTGTTAAGCTTTCCTACAAGGACTACGAGAGCATCGACTTCACAGTTAACGTATACGAGCCGAAAAAAATGACGCTCGGCTTTGACTCTATCGAAAAGCTTGCAACGAATTCCGCGGCAGGCAACGGCGTTTACTTCAACCACAGTTTCCGCGAGGTATATAACGTAGGCGACAGCCTCTCGACCTCGGGACTTTCGGTAACCGTTACGGGAGAGCTTCCGAGCGGCGCAAAGAAGGACTTCATCGTCAGCATGGATAAGGTCGGCGTTAAGGGCTTTGATTCAAGCGCGGCAGGCGAGCAGCAGCTCACGGTATACTACGGCGGACTTAAGGTGAGCGTCAGCGTATACGTCGTGTCGGTTGCTCCCGAAAAGAGCGGAGATACGTACCGCGTATACGTAAATAAAAATTATCAGGGCGTTATCGGTGCAGCAAGCGATGGATACAACAGATTTACTACCGTTCAGCAGGCTCTCGATTATCTTGCAAGCCGTCCCGAAATCAAGGACAGCGATAAGAAGCTTATAGTTATCGGCGAAGGCAAATTCGAGGAGAAGCTCGAGATCACTATTCCCAATCTCACGATCGAGGGCGCGGGCAAGGATAAGACGCTTATAGAGTGGGATTCGCTCTACGGACTCTGCGATGCGAGCGGATTTGCACACGTGACCGACTCCACCGCTACGGTCGCTATCAGAGACGATGCCACGGATTGCGTTATCAAAAATCTCACGATATCCAACGCATACAACTCGAAGGCATACTTCGACAAGACTCTCGGCGAGGGCTACGGTGAGCACAGAGCACTTGCACTTTTGGTTCAGGCAGACAGATTCACTATGAAGGACGGCGGACTTCTCGGATATCAGGATACCGTAGAGCTCTTCACCGGACGTCAGCTCTTTGAGGGTGTTTATATTCAGGGAACGACCGACTTCATCTTCGGAACCAACAACACCACGCTCTTCAAGAGCTGCACGATACACTCGATAACGACGGGTAAGACCGACGGCGGATATATCACAGCCTTCAAGGGACTTAACAAGAGCGCAGATAAGGACTCCGTAACCTACGGTGCTATCTTCTATCAGTGCAGCTTCACGGCAGACGAGGACGTGCTTGAAAACAAAAACACGGCTATAGGACGCACGTGGGATAAATGCGCGGCAGTTGCGGTGATCGAGTGTGATCTCGGTGCGCACGTCTCCACTAAGGGCTTCTCCGGAAGCAGCAAGAACGAGCGTTACGTCAACATGAATGCGAAGCCCACCGATAGTACCGTTCAGTTCAGAGAATACGGAAATACCGGCGCAGGAGCTATCACGAGCGAGGTTGCGGGTATGAAGCTTCTCACCGCAGACGAGGCGGCAAAATACACCGACGTCTCCGTGATCTTCGGTACGACTAACGGTAAGGTTACTTATGAGAGCGCTTGGGAAATCTAAGACAAAAATAACTAAAAACGAATAAGACCGTTTTTTTCGGGATTGGCTGGTTTTTCAGCCAATCCCTCTTTTTTGACAATAATATTTTACATTTTCGGACATTTTATGAGCAAAGTGAAGAAATTACGTGCATTTGCTTTTTTATTTTTTTGAATTGATCGTCCTTACATTTTCCTAAAAAAACGCTCTTACATTCGTTTGAGAAGAATCATTTGCATTTATACGAGAATTTTCCTTTTATATTATATTTATATTTCAGACGTTTGCTTGGCATTTCTTTATAAGGGCGCAAAAAAAGCCGCCCGAGCAATGCCGGACGGCTGAAAAATATCATATTTTTATCGTGAGTACTCTCGGACAATGCGAAGCGAATTTCACCCCCGTCTACGAAACGCCTATATGGGAGCTTTCCGCACCGAGTGCACGAAAACCGAATGAGAGGCGGGAATTAACCCTTAACCATCTTCTCGATTTCTGCCGCGAAGTCCTCTTCTCTCTTCTGGATACCCTCGCCCTTATCGAAACGAACGTAGCCTACGACCTTGATAGAGCCGCCGAGTGCCTTTGCGGTAGTGTCGGTGTACTTAGCAACGGTCATGGAATCGTCCTTAACGTAGAGCTGGTCAAGAAGGCAATTGTTCTCGTAGAACTTACCGAGCTTACCTTCAACTATCTTCTCAAGAACCTGCTGGGGCTTGTTAGCCATCTTGGGATCTTCCTTCATCTGCTTGATAAGAATAGCCTTCTCCTCCTCGAGAACGGAAGCGGGAACGGACGCTCTGTCAAGATACTGAACGGGCATTGCCGCGGTCTGAAGAGCAACGTTCTTTGCATACTCTGCGAAGCCTTCCTTATCAGCTACGTCGGTTACGAAGTTTACGATAACGCCGGTTGCGCCCATACCGTGAATGTAGGTGGAAACGACGCCGTTAACGATAACGAAGCGGCGGATAGAGATCTTCTCACCGATCTTGTATATCTGCTCTGCAAGAGCCTCGGAAACCGTGCCGCCGGTGGTATAAGCGGAAGCGAGAAGCTCGTCAACGTTTGCGGGCTTGTTAGCGATGATAGTTTTAAGAATTTCCTTTACAAATTCCTGGAAGGTTGCGTTCTTTGCAACGAAGTCCGTCTCGGAGTTAACCTCAACGATAGCGGTAGTGTCACCGATAGTCATGATATCAACGATACCCTCGGCAGCAATACGGTCAGCCTTCTTTGCGGTAGCAGCCATACCCTTTTCGCGAAGGTACTTGATAGCAGCCTCAAAATTGCCGTCGGACTCGGTAAGAGCCTTTTTGCAGTCCATCATACCGCAGCCTGTCTGCTTTCTGAGCTCGGCTACGTCTTTAGCTGTAAATGCCATAATTGTATTCTCCTTATTTTCTCGAATTTCGTGGTTAATTACTCTGCGTCTTCCGCTACCGTTTCGGTCTCAACCTCAGCCTCAACCGCAGCTTCCTCTGCAACGACCTCTTCCTGAAGTCCGCCGTGAGCCTCGATTACCGCGTTTGCAAGAGCGCCTGCGATAAGCTTAATAGCGCGGATAGCGTCGTCGTTACCGGGGATGATGTAATCT
>CAZXVF010000016.1:0-27517 GCA_964644445.1 uncultured Ruminococcus sp. | reverse complement strand
CGGGCGGCAATGGGGACAAATTGTGGGAAATTATTCCAATTGTCGGTGGCGAGGAAGAAAAATTAAAATAGGTGTTGACAAAGAGGAGGGAGATATGATAGAATGAAAATAGAAAATGAGAACGTTCTCAAAACTAAAATCCGACACGTCCGACGGGCTTGCGCGGCCCGAAAACGGGGCAATTCGGGCGGCGGATAGGAGCGTTTGAATCGTTAACAATAATAGCGAGAGCTTTTGTTGCTGAACGATAAGCCTTAGCAAAAACGGTTGCCGATGCGGCCGTTGCGATAAAAAATATATAAGGAGTATGGAAAATGAAAACAAAAGCTAAAACCATTTTGTTGGTGACGCTGATTGCGGTTTTGGGGATTGCGATTTTCGGGTTTGCCGCATGCGACAATACGCCCGACGAACCGACACCTACGCCGCAAACGGTTCCGTCAAAAATTAAGGACATAACCGACGTGGAGGTTGACCTGTACGGAAGCGACCTTTTGAAGAAGGCGAGAGAAGTTTCGTACACCCTCACTGATTATGTTAAAGATGCCAACGCGGCCGGCACAAAATACGAGCTGGTTGCCGGTTCCGACAAAATAGTGGTCGGAAACGTTAAAAACAACAAATTTACCGTAACGGTTTCCGCGGCGGGCGAATACACCTTTACTTTGAAGGTTAGCCAAAACGACGCCGAGGTTTTTTCGTTGCCGGCAAAAGTTGTTGTAGTTGACACTTCGTTGTACGGAATCGAAAACGGCGGTTTTGAAACCGGCGATTTGACCGGTTGGACGGTCTCGGACAATTCCGGCTACGTTGTCGGTTCCAATCTGACCTTCTTTGATTGGCTGGATCCTGTTCCTACCGTCAATCATGACGGCGTTTATTATCTTGACGGTTACAATCAAGCCGACGGGTTCTCGGGCGAAGCCCTTACTGGAACGCTTGTTTCCTCCGACTTTGTGGTTGGCGGAAGCAGATGGATTACTTTCAAACTCGGTGGCGGTTCGCACGTCGGTTTGAAGGTTGAATTGGTTGACAAAGACAGCGGCAACGTGGTTGAAACTTTCAACAACTATTTGTTCTCCGATCCGTACCGTTCGTTGGGATTGACCGAATATGCTTATCGCATTGCCGAAAGCTATACCGGAAAAACCATGTTTATCCGCATTAGCGACGAAGTTACGGAAGGAAGCTTCCGTTCTATCACCGCAGACTCTTTCCGTACCTATTATCCTGTGGGCGAAGAACCTGTGGTTGACGGCCAAAACGTTTTTGAAGCAAGCTACGCAAAGAACAGACTCGTAAATCACCTCGACGTTGAAAACGCAACGCGCAGTCTTCCTAACGGTGATTTCGAAACGGGCGACCTGACCGGCTGGATGGGCGACAGCTTGTTTGCCGTTTCCGACACAAACACTTTCTTTGAAGCGTTTTTCCCTGACAATATTCCTACTTACAACAAGCAGGGCACTTACTTTGTAAGTTCCGAAGCAAACATCGATGCTACCGGCACTCTTACCAGCAAAGCGTTTGTAGTCGGCGGCAACAGGGTGATTTCGTTCAGGCTCGGCGGAAACAAAACCGCCAATCTGTACGTCAGCTTGATGCATTACGTAGAAGGCGGAGAAGACGTTGAAATAGCAAAATTCAACAACACCATGTTCTCCGATCCGTACCGTAGTTTTGCGCTTACCACTTACGTTTACACTATTCCTGCGGAATACGAAAACGAAAAATGCTACTTTGTTTTGAACGATATGGCTGATTCGACGACCACCTTCGGCGTGATCACCGCCGACGCGTTCAAAACAGACTATAACGACGGCGAAGAACCGGTTGTCGACGGAGTAAACGTGTTCCCGGCAAATTACATGGAAACCGTGTTGACCGACCTCGATTCCAGGCTCGGTTTGGACACCGCAACAAGCGAACTCAGAAACGGCGATTTCGAAACGGGCGACCTTACGGGTTGGTTCACTCTCGACCTCGGCGATTCCTATGCGATTTATGAAGAAGGCGACTTCTTCGATAGCTACTACGGCCTGAACATTCCTATCTATGCAGTAGAAGGAAAATACTTCCTCAGCGGCTGGAAATCCGGAGAAAACGAGTCCGGCCTCGACGCAATGGGCGTTATGTATTCTCAGGCATTCGTGGTTGACGGTACCGGCTGGATTACGTTTAAAATGGGCGGCACCAACAACGAAAAATTGCAGCTGCAACTTGTTCGTTACGTCGAAAACGGCGACGACGTAGTTGTTGCAAAATTCAACAACTACCTGTTCTCCGATCCGTACCGCAGTTTCGGCATGACCACTTACGGCTACAAAATCGATGCTTCCTTGAAGGGTGAAAAATGCTACTTCAAACTTATTGACGAAGCAGACTCGAGCATCACGTTTAGCGCAATTTCGTTGGATTCCGTAAAAACTTATTACGAAAACGAAATCACTATCTACGACGGTGTTCCGATGGCGATCACCAACGAAATCACGTCCAAAAAACTTTCGGACGACACCAACATCTATCCGGCAGGTTATGTCCGCGCCGAAGTTACCGACATTACATCCAAACTGGGACTTGACGATGCCACTTTCAACCTCAGAAACGGCAATTTTGAAACAGGAGACCTCACGGGATGGTTCAGTGACGCAGCAGGTGCAAACTCTTATATCGTGTCTTCCGAGAAGAAATATTTTGAAAATTACTACCCTGACAACCCTCCTATTTACAACCAAGAGGGCACCTACTTCCTCAACGGATTCGGCAACGAATTGTACACGGGCAAAGTGTATTCGCAGGCGTTTGTCGTGGGCGGTACTCGCTGGATTACTTTCAAACTCGGCGGAAACAAAACCGACAATCTGCAGTTTAAGCTTATGGCTTACGTCGACGGCCAAAACGACGTGGAAATTGCGGTGTTCAACAACTATTTGTTCTCCGACCCGTATCGCAGTTTCGGCATGACCGAGTATGCTTATCAAATTCCGGAAGAGTATCTTAACCAAAAGTGCTACTTTGTCATTTGCGACGAAGGTACGGCCAACTTCGGCGCCATGACCGTAGACGCGGTGACCACTTACTACGAAACCGCTCCGGACGTTTACTACGGAACGGCAAGCTCCACGATGATTGACGACAACAGAATTTATGCAGCCGGCTATAAGACTGCCGCATAATCATGAATCGATAATCGGGGTTTGGAATTATGAAAAAAATCAAATTTATATCAATTTTGTTGGTGGTAATTGCAACGATGACGGTGATTTGTACCGCTTGCGGAAAGGATTCGAATATCGAGGGTGCATCCTTGTACTTGAAATTTGACGAGGACGACGGCAACTATGCCGTCGATTCCTCGGGCAATTACGCCGACGCCAGAATAGACTACTATCTGACGACGGCGCTGTATAAGCAACCCGAATCGCCGCGTCGCCGCAACGGAGTGAAGAACACCGCCTTGTGGTTTGACGGTTGGAGCACTTACATCACCTACGACAGCTACGTTTTGCCGAAAAGTTTCACCATATCGGTTTGGATTGCCCCGAGAAGCTGGGAATATCCGGACGGACAGGTGTCGGCAATCGTCGGCAAATACAACCGATACGACAAATCGGGCTTTTTGCTCGGTTATCACGACTACGGAAGCTGGAGCCTAATGTTGGGCGTCGGCTCGAAGTGGGTTGTGCTCGAGGACGAAAACAACAAATTGGAACGTTTCGAGTGGACGCATATCGCCGCAACTTATGACGACGAAACGGGCGACGTGGCCATTTACAAAAACGGCGACGTCGTAAACAGCGTAAAGCTTGCCGACGGCGAAAGATTGCAATCGACCACCGAATCGTTGGTTATAGGCCGAAACGTTTACGGCGCTTACGAAGGAGACTTCCAAACGGGCTTGTTCAACGGTTTGATGGACGAATTTTTGATTGCCGACCGTTCGATGTCTCTCGGCGAGGTGCAGGGCCTGTTCCTCGACGGTTGCGACAAGGACGGCAACGTTCCGGTGTGCGAATACGACGATATCGGATACGAGGCGGAACTTTTGCGCGACGACGTTTATCTTCCGCAATTTCACACCGCACCGGCATCGGGTTGGATGAACGAACCTATTGCCGCATTCAAGTACAAAAACGTCTATCACATGTTTTTCCAAAGCACGGCGTCGGGCCCGTACTGGCGTTATACGCAATGGGGACATTGGGTCAGCGAAGACAAGGTCCATTGGCGAGAAGTCAAGCCGATTTTGTTCCCGGAACCGGACGATTTTGCCAACCACCACGTTTTCTCGGGAAATGCCGTGCTGGATGCTTCGGGCGTTCCGTACATCATTTACACCGGTGTAAACTTTAAAATTAAAAACCTCAATCGCATATCGTATGCGGTACCGCAGGATTTGGACGATCCGTATCTGACAAACTGGAATCGCAGTGCCGAGCCGCTGTTTGAACAACCGGAAGATTGTTCCTACATCGACTTCCGCGATCCGTACATTTATACGGAAGGCGAGTGGGCCTATATGATAATAGGAACTTCGTCGGCAGTGGCCAATTTCCGCAACGGAAATCCGCGAACGGTTTGCTATAAAGCAAACTTGTCAGACTTGACGAAATGGACCTATCTCGGCGTAAGCTACGAGGCAAATTACAACAGATATCCTTACCTCGGCTACGACTGGGAACTTCCGGTGCTGACGCGCATTCAAAGCGACGACGGCATGTGGGACAAGTACGTTCTGTTTGCTTCGCCGAAGCCGGATGCGACGATGTCTATTGTGGCCGACGTCTATTATTGGTTGGGCGATTTTGACACCGAGACGGGGAAATTTACCCCGGAAAAAGACGAACCTACCCGTTTGGATTTGTCAAACAATCAGGTGTTGGTTGTAACAAACATGATGGAAAACGGTCAAAACACACTTTATGCGCTTATGGCCGGCGGCCAAACGGGCGCACAAGTTAAGGCCAGCGGCTGGACAAACTACGTCACTCTCGGAAAAACGCTTTCGATAAATGGAACCACCGGCGAACTGCAATTTAACTTTGACAAGAGCTACGAACAGCTGCACGACAAAAAGCTGGTTGACGTTTCTGACACCACTGTTTCGGCGGCAAACGCAGCTATTTCCGGCGGCGGAGACATGGTTCACATCAAGGTTGAGTTTGACGTGTCAAATTGCACAACTGCGGGTATAGAGTTCAGAAAGAGCAGTGTAAACGAGTTTTTCCAGCAAGAACTCACCTCGTTGCTGTACACGTCGGCAACCGACAGAATAGTGCTTGATACCACCCGTTCGGGCATCGGATCCGAAAACGGCGCCGAATCGGGCGGCGTGATCGGATGCGGAGACACGTTGTCGCTGGAGATTTACGTCGACCGCTCATGTGTTGAAGTTATCGTCAACGGAACGTACAACATCACTTGTTCCATACGGCCTACTTTGGGCGACGCTACCGGCATTCAATTGGTTGGCGACGCCGCAGTCAAGTCGTTTACGGTTTATACGATGGAGGGCACGAGATGAAAAAAGCGACAATTGTTTTTAGCGTGGCGGTTCTTCTTTGCATGACCGTGCTTTTGGGGGCGTGCGGCAACGAACAAACCTTTAAGTACAAGGCGTCAATGGCCAACGCGGGCTTCGAAAGAGGCGATTTGAGCGGATGGACGGCAACCGGCGATTTCGAGGTTAAGGAATCGCCGAACAAGGCCGTAAAACAGGACGGCAGATACTACGTTCAAAGCAGTGCCGACGGCAAGGGAGAGCTTGTTTCTTCCACCTTTATTTTGCAGGATACCGGCTACGTCAGCTTTTTGATCGGTGCCGGCGAAGGCGACTGCTACGTCGAAATTTACGTCGACGGCGTGGCGGTAAAAAAGGTAACCAATCCGTATTTTACCAACAATCAAGACGACGTGCTCAGACGGGTGCTTGTGAACCTTACGGAATATATCGGCAAAGAGATTTACTTTAAAATAGTAGACAATTCGGAAAATTTGTTGTATTCATATATTAACGTAGATTCTTTTGACGTAAACGTTACGGTTACCGATTTGGCGGTCTACAAGTCTGTTTCACGCGAGGTATAATATATGGTCAACAGCAAACAAGTAGCAACAACGGCAGGGGTTTCGCACGCAACGGTATCGAGAGCTTTTTCAAACCCTGAAATGCTTACCGAAAAAACACTGAAGAAGGTTCTGGCTACGGCAAAAGAACTGGGATATGTCCCTAATTCGCTCGCTTCGTCGCTCAAGTCGACAAGTATGAGCAGTGCGGGGTTCATTATTTCCAACATCCGCAACAACTTCTTCACAAACATTGCCCACAAGTTGCAAAAGGAGCTGTATTCCGACGGTAAAAACTTTTTGATCGAACTTTCGGACGAAAACGTCGACGAAGAATACAAAGGTATGATTTCCCTTATTTCCAACAGGGTTTCGGTGGTTTTGTTTACTCCGTCGGCGTACTCGAAAGAAATCGACAAACTGATTAGACGCCACCAAAGCGTAAAATTCGTTCAGTTGTTCCGTAACTGTTACGAGGGCGTGGATTCGCTTATTGTCAACGACCGCAAAGGCACTGAAATGGCAACGGAGCTGTTTTTGAAAAAGGGCAAGACCAAAATTTTGCTTCTCGACGGCGAAAGCACTCTGCCGACTTACCGTCGTGAGGGATACGTCGACGCCTTTGAAAAGCGAAATTTGCCCGTTGACGAGCGTTTTATCCGCAGTTTGCCGTTGCAGGGCGACGTGGAAGACGCTCTTGACGGATACATATCCGAATTGCAGCCGGAAGGCATAATTGCCGTTACGGATTTTCTTACGGCAAAAACGGTGGAGGTTTTGAACCGCCGCGAATTAAAAATCGGAAAAGACATCGGCATGGTGGCATACGACGATTCGTTGATTTCCCAAACGTTGCAAATTTCCGCCGTGGGACACGACGAAGAGGCAATCATTTCGGGTATCATCCGAATGATGTACAACGCCATCGAGGGGCGTAGCAACGGTGACAGCACGGTTATCGATCCCGTTGTTATTGACCGAAATTCTATATAAAAAGGAGTTTACGATGAAAAGTCGTTTTAAAAAAATAGGACTTGTTGTTTTTGTGTGCGTCATGATCGCTTCGCTTTTTGCGGGGTGCGGCAACGACGGGGACAAAACAAAAGTTTCGGACAAAGATACCTTCATTTATTTGTCGTCCTGGACGCGCGAGGGCGTCGGGACGCACCTCAATTCGGGTGCGGACATCGGACCGCTGAACTTTTACACCGTTGAAGGTTTGGCAAGATACGTCCGCACTTCAAACGAGGTGGTTTATCAGTTGGCCGAAAGTTTCGAGCACCTCGATGCCAACGACGGCGACATCATCACCAGGGTGCATCTTAAAAAGAACGCAAAATGGCACGACGGAAGCGATTTCGTGGCCGACGACGTCAGGGGATATTATATTCTTAACCACGCAACGGTAACCGAATATATCTACAAAATCGTTGCGGCCGACGATAAAACCGTCGATTTTTATTGGCGTCCCGCACTCGAACCGTCCGACACGGTCAAAACTCTTATGCTCAGTCAGGACAAGGCCGGCGCGGTTTGCTACGCCGTTTTTAAAGAGTACGTTGACAAATGCTGGGAAATAATTCAGGACTGCGAAAGTCTCGGTGAGAACGTTCTCGGTCCGTTCGGCAAGCGTATTTCGGGCAACGAGATGTCGCGCTACACCGCCAACTATCAAGATTACCGCAACAAAAAAACCGACTGGTTCGTGGGGACCGGCCCGTATGTTTTGGACGTTGTTTCCACAACGCAAATGTTGCTCAAAAAATACGACGACTACTATGATGCGGACAAAATTAAGTTCAAGTACATCAAGGCTATAAACGGGGTAAACGACCTCAACACTATTTACGCTCAACTCGAGGCGGGCAACATCGACTATCAAGACGGAACGCCGGCAAAGGACGTGTTGGAGCGCATCATTTCCCGCAACACGAACATGGCTCACTACAAAATATACGATCCGGGTTCGATAGGCATGCTTTACAACCTCGACAAGGATATCTGGACCGACAAGGTCAGAGAGGCATTCCAGTATATTTTCAACAGAGACCAAATCAAAAATATCGCAAACTATTATGCCGTAACTTCGTATTTGCCTATGGACACCATGGCGCCGAGCGAAGCAAAACAAAATATGTCCGCCGAGGGCTGGCAATACCTCAACGACAACTTTACGTTCAGCTTTAACCAAGATAAAGCCTCCGAACTGTTGAAAGAAGCCGGTTGGACAAAGGTCGGAAACGATTGGTACCGCAACGGAAAACAGGTCGAACTGTTGCTCGGTTACGACGGCTCGAACTCTTACTTCCGAACCTCTGCCGAAGTTGCCGCAAGTCAGCTTACCGCATTCGGTATCAAAACCACCCTAAAACGTCACGGCGATTGGGGCACCTTCTTTAGCAACGCAACCAGTGCGGGCACCGAAATCGATTGCGTGATTACCTGGACCGACCTCAACATGACCATGCCGTACGGTTCGTTTACCTATGCGTACGACGGCCCTGTGGGCGATTTGTTGCATTTGCCGCGCTATTCTGCCGGCGACCCGAACTACACGCTTTACGGCGGCCGAACGGAACTTGTTTTGAACGGCTTTGACGGAGTCGACTTCCATGCCGCATCCGTGTTCCCGGGGATTTACTCGATCAAAACCGAAGAAGAGCTTCAAACCGCATGCGACAATCTTGTAATCGGTATGGCCAAAAAGCTTTACGGCGTTCAGTTCTTCCAGAACGTAACGGGCGCGTTTTGGAACGTCGGAAAGGTGGGAGGTCTTCCTCAACAATCTGCCGTTGAACAAAACCGCAACTATCTGTACGTTCCTTCCGACGGGCAAGATTTTGACGACTGGGCAAAAATAAATCTGTTGTATTCTTTCGGTACCGCCATTACTGACGGAACGCTGTATCCGAAAGAGTAGTTTTACCGCTATGAAAAAATTGGATTTAAACAAAGCAAAGGCCGTGCCTAAAAAGGTGTGGGGCTTTGTGAAAAAACACCGTTATTTTTGGGAAAGGTTGCTTATTGCCGCCGCTACGTTGGTTTTGTGCAGCGTCGTCACGTTTTTCTTGATGAAGATGATGCCGGGCGACGTCGTGGAGAACTACACCCAAAAACTGATGGCCGAAAAGCAATTGACTTACGATGCCGCCAGACGTATGGCAGTGCAACTTCTCAACTATGATCCGGACGAATCCATTTTCGTGCAACTCGGCCGCTTTTACGGCGGCCTGTTCCGCGGAAATTTGGGGCAGTCTATTTATATCAACGACTTGACGACAAACGAAATAATCGCAAAATCGTTGCCGTGGACGCTGTTTATTTCCAGCATGGGACTTTTGTTCAGCTACGTTATAGGAACGTTTATCGGCGCAAGAATGGCGTACAAACGCAACAGCGTCGAAAACACCGTTCATTCCACTTACATCGTCGTGTCGTCAACGCTTCCGGATTATTTGTTCGGGCTTATCATTTTGTACGTTTTTGCCTACACGTTGGGTTGGTTTCCGACGTTCGGCGCATACGACATTGCAACTCCTGTAGGCTTCAATTTGAAGTTTATTTGGGATTGCATATATCACGCATTTTTGCCTATTTGCGCCTACGTCTTTACGGGAATAGGCGGCTGGGCGCTCAGCATGAAGGGAAGCTCGATAGGCGTTTTGGGCGAGGACTACGTCAACGCAGGCATTGCAAGAGGTTTGCCGGAACGCGTCGTCGTCAGAAAATATCTTAAGAAAAACGCAAGATTGCCGTTGGTGACGTCGCTAGCGCTGTCATTTGCTTCGTTGTTCGGCGGAAGCTCGATTATGGAAACGATATTTGCCTATCCCGGCATCGGATACGCGTTTTCGAAATACGTTGCCGACAGAGACTATTTCGTCATGCAGGGGCTGTTTTTCTTCATGAGTGTGGTCATCATTTTGGCAAACCTCGTCGCCGATTCCGTGTATACGCTTATCGACCCGAGGATAAGGAGGGGCGCATGAACGAACAATCGAACAATACGACTTCCGAAGTTTTGACCAAAATGACGTTTAAGGACTTCATAAACAAGGTTAAACGTTTGTTTGTGGATTTCGGCGTGGGGACGGCAAGATTCTTCCGCACCATATATCACAACAAAAAGGCGTTTGTCGGGCTTATCATTCTTTGCCTGTTTGTGCTGATTTCGCTGTTTGGAAAATACATTTTCCCATATGATTCCACCCCTGATTTCGAGGCGAGGTTTGCGCCTATATCCTGGCAACATCCGCTTGGCACCGACAACATGGGGCGCGACGTTTTCAGGATGATGATTGCGGGTTCGTCAAGCGTTTTGGGCATAGCGTTGCTCACGGGCTTGTTTACCGTGATTATAGGCACGGTGATAGGCATTGTCTCGGGCCTTGCCGGAGGATGGGTGGACAAAATATTGCAGGTCATAACAAATATGTTTCTGACCATACCGAGTTTTCCGGTTTTGCTTATTTTCGGCACCTTGTTTACCATCGACTCAACGTTTTCGTTCGCGGTGGTGTTGAGCATGTTCGGCTGGGGCGGCCTGTCGAGAGCCGTCAGGGCGCAGATTATTTCGCTGAAGGAGCGCGACTATATTCAAATTTGTAAAGTTTTGAACTTGTCGGGCGCGCATATAACGTTTAGGGAATTGCTTCCAAACATCATGAGTTTTATTTGCATCAACTTCATCATGATAATCCGCAACGCAATCACAAGCAGTGTCGGCATCATGGTTTTGGGACTTGCCAACTTCGATCCGACCAACTGGGGCGCGATTTTGATGAACGCAATGGATTACGGAGCAATGGTTGTGCCGGAAGCGAGAATCTATTTGTTTGCGCCTATCATTTTCATAATGCTGTTTCAGTTGGGGGCAATATTGTTTTCGGACGGCTTGGACGAAGCAATCAACCCGAGACTTCGCAAAAACTGATTTACGATACGGCTTTTGACCTGTTGACTAGTCAAAAGCCCGTTTCCCGTACGGGAGGTGTTTGATATAAATACTGAAAATATAATCGAATTTAAAAATATATCGATCGACTACAAAATGAAAGACGTTTCCATAAGGGCGGTCAACAACGTTTCGTTGCCTATCGTTAAGGGCAAAATCACCGCCATCGTCGGCGAATCCGGCAGCGGAAAAACCACGTTGGTGTCTTCGATACTCCGAAACATTTCGTCTCCGGGCGAAGTCGTGGAGGGCGAGGTGTTGTTTTGCGGCGCCGACGGCGAGGAAGTAAAAATATTGCAACTCGGCAAAGCTCAACTTCAAGAATACCGCTGGAGGGACGCCTCCATGGTGTTTCAGGCTTCGCAAAGCACGCTCAATCCTACAATGAAAATCGGCGAACAGTTTTACGAAACCGCCCGTTATCACGGATGCAAGCAAACGTTTAAGGAATACCGGCCGCATATCGAAGAGTTGTTGGAATATGTAAAACTGGACGCAAACAGGGTGATCGATTCTTATCCGCACGAACTTTCGGGCGGAATGAAACAGCGGGTTATGATAGCTTTTGCGCTGTTATTGAGTCCACAGGTCATCATATTGGACGAGCCGACCACGGCTTTGGACGTAATAACGCAATACTACATCTTCGAAATTTTGTCGGAAATCAACAAAACACGAGGCATAACCATGATTTTGCTTACTCACGACATCGGCATCGTGGCAAGGGCGGCCGATTACGTTGCGGTTATGTATGCCGGCAAACTGATGGAGTACGGAAGTGTCTACGAGGTGTTCGATTTGCACCTGCATCCGTATGCGAGCGGACTTATCAACGCAACGCCGAGCATTGTTGCCGACATAAGCAAAATGAAGGCAATAGGCGGCGAAGCGCCAAATTTGCTTGCTTTGCCGAAAGGATGCGTGTTCTCGCCTCGATGCACGGAATGCACCGAAAAATGCACGGCGGCAGAGCCGGATATGTATACCGTTTCCGAAGGACATATCGTCAGATGTTTTAAATACGAGGGTAACAAAAATGCTGCTGAGTTTGAATGATATCAACGTCTTTTACGACAAAAAAACGTCGGTGTTTGCCGCCGAACAGAAAACGCATGCCTTAAAGGGCATCAACATGGAAGTCGAAAAGGGCGAAATAATCACGATAGTCGGCGAATCCGGTTGCGGCAAAACAACCGCCGGCAAGGTCATCACCGGCCTGCTTAAGCCGTCGTCGGGCGAATTGCGCTACAACGGCGTGAACGTCTATTCCGGAAAGCCGTGGGATTATCGAAAATATCGCTTTGCGGTACAGTTTGTGCAGCAGGACAGCTATGCCGCACTCAATCCCGCTCGCACCATTTACCAATCGCTTTATGCGCCGCTCAGAAAATACTACGGTTATCGAAGCGACCTTCCTCAAAAGATCAACGAACTTATGGAAATGGTGGAACTTACTCCGCCCGAACAGTTTTTGAAAAAATATCCGCATCAATTGTCGGGAGGACAGCGGCAAAGAGTGCTGTTGGCAAGGGCGTTGTCCGTCGAACCTGAACTTATCGTTGCCGACGAGCCTATTTCGATGATAGACGTTTCGTTGCGATTCGCCATGTTGAATTTGTTCACGAAACTCAACAGGGAGCGGGGCATCACCATTATATACATCACGCACGACCTGTCGACGGCAAGATGTATAGCCGAAAACGGAAAAATGTACGTTATGTATTTCGGCGAATGCGTCGAAAGCGGAAAAATGAAGGACATTTTGTCTTCGCCGAGACATCCGTATACGCAAGCGCTTCTTGCGGCGGTGCCTATTCCGAATCCGCATATCGAAAAAAACAAAAAAGCACCTCCGCTCAACAACATTGACGTTCCGCACGACGGCGTAGGTTGCGGCTTTAAAAACCGTTGTCCGTATTGTGACGAAAAGTGCGGCATCGACAAAATCGAATCTGCCAAAACGCAAGACGGACGCTTGGTGTTGTGTAGAAAGAGTGAGGAGATTCCGGAATGGAAAATAGACAATTTGACAAAATAGGGTTGCGTTTGGGACTGGTTTTCTCGGTTTTGGCCGTGTTGTGCGTGATTATCACCGAAAAACCGAGTGCCGAATTCACCATCAGCATCGTGTCGCTGTGCTGCTCGTTGATAGTTACGGTGGCGGCGGCGGTTCGCATGCGAATGAACAACAACAAAGACGAATAAAGGAGTGTTTTAAATATGTTCTACAGACCGACAGGCAAAGCTGCCGCAGCAGACGTCATTCCGTTTTATAAAGACGGCGAGTTTTATCTGTTTTATCTTAAGGATTTTAGAGACGCAGAAGAGTTTGGCGAGGGGGTTCCTTGGTATTTGATAAAAACCAAAGACTTCGTCGACTTTGAAAACTGCGGAGAAATTTTGGAAAGAGGAACCAAAGAGGATCAGGATCTGTTTGTTTTTACGGGAAGCGTTATCGAAAACGGGGGCAAATATTACTTGTTTTACACCGGCCACAATCCGCACAAGCGCGAACAGGGCAAACCCGAACAGGCCGTGATGCTTGCCGTCAGCGACGATTGCATTCACTTTACCAAAACCGACTTAATGTATTTTGCGCCGGAAGGATACGAAATGCACGATTGGCGCGATCCGTTCGTGTACAAAGACGGCGACAAATTCAAAATGCTGTTGGCGGCCAGAAAAACCGAAGGCCCGTTCCTTAAACGGGGACTTACGGTGCAGTGCGAATCGGACGATTTGACCAACTGGACCGTCGAACGGGATTTTTATGCGCCAAACAACTATTTTACGCACGAATGTCCGGATCTTTTCAAAATGGGCGATTGGTGGTACCTGGTGTTTTCGGAGTTTTCGGACCGCACCGCAACCAGATACCGTATGGCGAAAAGCCTCGATTCCGAATGGATAACTCCGCCGGTGGATACCTTTGACGCACGCAGTTTTTATGCGGCAAAAACGGTGTCGGACGGCAAAAAACGCTATGTAATAGGATGGAATCCGACGCGCGAAGACGAGGAAGACTATAAACCGTGGCAATGGGGAGGAACCGTTGCCGCTCACGAACTCGTGCAAAATCCGGACGGCACTTTGTCGGTGCGTTGCCCGGAAGCGGTCGAGCATGAATATGCAACCGAAATCGCCGTCGAACCGACCGTGGTGTCCGGCAAGGTTATATCCGAAAACGGTGTTTACACGTTAAAAAAGGGCGGTTATTCGTACGTTTTGTTTAATGAACTGCCTCAAAACTGCAAAATTCATTGCGACGTCAGACTGGACGAAAAAGGCAAGGATTTCGGCTTTTCGCTGAGAATGGACAAGGAATACAACCTCGGCTATTACGTCAAGTTCGATCCGGTGTTCAACAGACTTTGCTTCGACCGAAATTTCCGCGAAGGCGACAATTACTATATGGTTGATTCCGAACGCTACGTCAATCTCAATGACGGCGAGTGGCATTCGGTGGACGTTTACATACAAGGAACGGTGGCCGTGGTTTACGTTGACGGTTCGGCCATGTCTGTTCGTATGTACGATTACAAGAGCGGAGCATTCGGCTTTTACGTCAACGAATGCGGAGCATCGTTTAAGAACGTAAAACTGTCGGTCAAATAATTTAAAGGGGGCTTGGTCGGGCTGTTTCGACTTCCCGACAAGCATGGTAGTCGACAAAAATGTATATCGGAATTGATTTGGGAACTTCTGCGATGAAAGGCATAGTCGCCGACAACAAGGGAACCGTGCTGGCACAAGCGACGGCGTCTTACGAAGTATCGTGTCCCAAAGACGGGTGGACCGAACAAAATCCGCAGGATTGGATAGATGCGCTGGACGCGGTTCTTTCGACTTTGACCGCCGACGGACGGGGTGAAAAAATCAAGGGGATTTCGTTTGCCGGGCAAATGCACGGATTGGTGGCCGTCGACAAGGACGGAAATGTCATTCGTCCGTGTATACTTTGGAACGACGGGCGCACCGACGAGCAAACAAAATACCTCAACGAAACGGTGGGGCGCGACAGATTGACCGAATGCACGGGCAACGTTGCGTTTGCAGGGTTCACGGCGCCGAAACTATTGTGGCTTAAACAAAACGAACCGCAAAATTTCAGACTTATTCACAAAATAATGCTCCCCAAGGATTATCTTGCCTACCGCCTGACGGGAGTCGTGGCAACGGATTACAGCGATGCAAGCGGAACGTTGTTGCTGGACGTCGAAAACAAACGCTGGTCGTCCGAAATGGCCGATATATGCGGCTTGTGGCTCGGGCAGCTTCCGGATTTAAAAGAAAGCTACGACCGCATAGGGGTTTTAAAAAGCGAGATAGCCGCTCGCTACAAAATGCGAGACGACGTTAAAGTAGTCATCGGCGCAGGCGACAATGCGGCGGCGGCAATCGGAACGGGTGCCGTCAAAGACGGTGCGTGCAACATTTCGTTGGGAACAAGCGGAACGGTTTTTGTGTGCCATGACAAATATGCGGCCGACAAATCCGATTCGTTGCACAAGTTTGCTCACGCCAACGGCAAATGGCACCTTATGGGGTGCATTTTGTCGGCGGCAAGTTGCCGCAAATGGTGGCTCGAGGACGTGCTGGGTTCCGACGATTATTCTCTCGACGAAAATCTTGCAAGCGCAACCGAAATCGGCGAAGTCATGTTTTTGCCTTATTTGCGAGGCGAAAGATGTCCGCACAACGACGTCACCGCAAAGGGTGCTTTTGTCGGTCTTACGGCAAACACGACGCGCGGACAGATGAGCAGAGCCGTTATGGAAGGGGTTGCCTTTGCCATGCGCGATTGTTTGGAAGCGGCAAAACTCGGCGGCGTTTCGCCGTCGGTGGCAACAATATGCGGCGGCGGCGCAAAAAGCAAGGTCTGGCGGCAAATCATGGCGGACGTTTTGGGTATTCCCGTTCGTGTTCCTTTGGTCGAGCAGGGGCCTGCGTACGGAGCGGCGATTTTGGCAATGGTCGGATGCGGCGAGTATTTTGACGTCGAAGAGGCAACGGACAACATCGTAAAATTCGGCGAAACGTTTTGTCCGAATTTGCAAAGATCGGCAGAGTACGATAAAGCGTACGCAAGATACAAAAAGCTTTATCCTGCCTTAAAAACCGTGTTTGAAGAATAATAACCGAATATATTGCGCCGCAGATGCGGCGAAACAGCCCCCGAAGTCGGGGGCTTTATAGATATTTCGGGCAATATTTGCCGATGCTGAAAAGTCGAGCGGGGGAACGGTTGATTTTTTTTGCAAAAACCGTTAAAATGGAAGCATTAGACAATTGGCGTTAAGTTTTGGACAAACCGTGCGACAACTTGACGCGAAAGGAGAACGGTATGAGAAAGAATTTCGGAGCAAAAACGTGGCTTTATCCTATGCCTGTATTGATCATAGGCACCTACGACGAAAACGGCGCAGCAAACGCCATGAACGCCGCATGGGGCGGTATTTACGATACGAATCAAATTATGGTGTGTTTGGCGGACGATCACAAAACCACCGAAAACATCAAAAAAACGGGTGCTTTCACGGTCAGCGTAGCCACTGAAAAAACCGTTACTGCTTGCGATTACGTCGGGCTTGTTTCGGCAAACGACGTGCCCGACAAGTTTGAAAAAGCAGGTTTTCACGCCACTGCAAGCGAGTTCGTTAATGCGCCCGTTATCGACGAATTGCCGATGACGTTGGAGTGCAAACTCGTCAAGTTTAACGAGGACGGCATCTGTGTGGGTGCAATCGTAAACGTTTCGGCGGACGAAAGCGTCTGCGACGAGTCGGGCAAAATCGATGCCAAAAAGCTTATGCCGATAATTTACGACAGCGTAACCCACTCTTATTGGGGCTTTGGCCAAAAAGCAGGACAGGCCTTTTCGGACGGCAAAAAAATCAAATAGGCCGACTTGTTGACGCTTTATGCGACCGCGCCGCTTATGCTTTGCAAAAAACGACTATTTGGGCATAATCGGTTGATTTTTGGCGCATTTAGGGTTATAATGCTTTTATTATTGATATAAATTAAGGACAATTTGACCATGAAAAGAGAATTGATTAAGGATTTGTTTTCAAAAATCGACGAATTTGCAGGCAAGGAAGTTGTTGTCGGAGGCTGGGTAAGGACCATTCGTGACAGCAAGGCTTTCGGTTTTATCGAGCTTAACGACGGAAGTTGCTTCAGGTCGTTGCAGGTTGTGTTGGAGAGGGATTCCCTTGGCAATTACGACGACATCGTAAAACAAAACGTGGGCTGCTCGTTGGTGGTAAAAGGCAAGGTGGTTGCTACGCCTGAAAACAAACAACCGCTTGAACTCAAGGCGGCCGAAATAGAAGTGGAAGGCGCCTCGACGCCGGATTATCCGCTTCAGAAAAAGCGCCACAGTTTGGAGTTTTTGCGCGAAATCGCCTATTTAAGACCTCGTACAAACACTTTTAACGCCGTTTTCCGCATCAGAAGCGAAGCGGCTGTGGCAATCCACAAATTCTTTAACGACAGAGGTTTCGTTTACGTTCACACGCCTATCATTACCGGTTCGGACTGCGAGGGCGCGGGCGCAATGTTCCAAGTTACCACTTTGGATTTGAACAAAGTGGCAGAAGCCGGCAAGGTTGATTATTCAAAGGACTTTTTCGAAAAGCCTGCAAGCCTTACCGTTTCGGGACAGCTTAACGGCGAAACTTACGCTATGGCATTCGGGAACATCTATACTTTCGGGCCGACCTTTAGGGCGGAACGCAGCAACACCGCTCGCCATGCGGCGGAATTTTGGATGATCGAGCCCGAAATGGCGTTTGCGGATTTGGCCGACGATATGGATTGCGCCGAAGCTATGGTGAAATACGTCATCGGTTACGTTATGACCACCTGCGCCGACGAGCTTGCTTTTTTGAATCAGTTTGTCGACAAAGGCCTTTTGGACAGGCTCAAAAACGTTGTGGAAAACGATTTCGTTCGCTTGCCGTACACGAAGGCAATAGAACTTTTGGAACCTGTTAAGGATAAATTTGAATTCCCTGTATATTGGGGATGCGATTTGCAATCGGAACACGAAAGATACATCACCGAGGTTATTTACAAAAAACCTGTTTTCCTTACCGATTACCCTCGTGATATCAAGGCGTTTTACATGCGTCTGAACGATGACGGCAAAACCGTTGCCGCAGCCGACTTGTTGGTGCCGGGCATCGGCGAACTTATCGGCGGCAGTCAGAGAGAGGAAAGGATCGACGTTCTGTTGGACAGCATGAAAAAATTCGGTCTGAAAGAGGAAGATTATTGGTGGTATCTCAATCTTCGCAGATACGGCGGAACAAAACACGCGGGCTTCGGTCTCGGTTTTGAAAGAATGGTTATGTACCTTACCGGCATATCCAACATTCGCGACGTGTTGCCGTTCCCGAGGACGGTATCTTCCTGCGAGTATTAACGATTTTCCGAGGCAACCGCCTCGGATTTTTGTCGGTCGCAACCGTGCGGTCGCCTAAAAACGCTTTGGAGAAATTATGATTTTCGGAAAATACATAAACCGATATTACCTAAAATACGGCGCAATATTGCTTTTGGGCATAGTTGCGCTTCTTTTGGTTGATTACATGCAGCTTGAAATCCCCGAAATTTACGGAATGGTGGTCAACGGGCTTAACGACGGCTTTGTCGAAGTGGACGGAGTTCTTAAACCTTTTGATGCCGACTTGTTGATGAACGAGATTTTCAAACCGATGCTGGTTATTATAGTATCGCTGGTGTTCGGCCGTTTTTTGTGGCGTATTTGCTTTTTCGGAACCGCAATCAAAATGGAAAAGGACCTGAGAAGCAACATGTTTTCGCACGCAAAGGATTTGTCGTTGCAGTTTTATCAAACCAACAAGGTTGGGCATTTGATGACTTTGTTTACCAACGACCTCGAAACCGTGCAAGACTGCTTCGGCTCGGGCATATTGATGTTGTTCGATGCGCTGCTTTTGGGAGGATTGGCAATTTACAACATGGCTGTTATGGACGTCAAACTGACGCTTTTTGCGCTTATTCCGATGGTGTTTATGTTGGCAATCGGCATTGTAATGGGCAAATATATGATGAAAAAATGGGACGAAAGGCAGGAAGCTTTTTCGGCCATTTCCGACTTTGCGCAGGAAAACTTTTCCGGCATTGCCGTGGTAAAGGCGTTTGTTAAGGAGTTTAAAGAACTTATGGCGTTTAAGCGCCTCAACGCCGACAACGAAAACGCTAACGTCGCATACACCAAGGCGTCCACAACCTTGCACATTTTGGTTACGCTGTTTGTCGAATCGGTCATTTGCGTCATTTTGGGTTACGGCGGCTACCTCGTTTACAAGGGAGTTTTCAACGCCGGCGAATTGATGGAATTTATGGGTTACTTCAACTCGGTGGTTTGGCCGGTTATGGCAGTATCGGAACTTATAGAGATGAGTTCGCGCGGTAAAGCCTCGTTACGGCGAGTATCCGAGCTTTTGGATGCAAAGTCCGACGTGACGGACAGACCGGGCGCAAGGGACGTGGAGAAGGTTTCGGGCGACATCGAATTCAGACACTTAAACTTTTCGTATCCGGGTTCGGAAACGGAAATTTTGTCCGACGTCAGCTTCAAAATAGAGGCAGGCGAAAACGTCGGCATTATAGGCAAAACCGGCTCGGGCAAAACCACTTTGGTTGACCTGTTGCTCCGCACCTACAACGTTCCCGACGGAAGTTTGTTCGTTGACGGCAACGACGTGAACGAACTGACCGTCAAGTCACTTAGAGAACACGTTGCGTACGTTCCGCAGGACAACTTTCTGTTTTCGGACACAATCAGAAACAACATCGCTTTTTCCGATACGGACGCAGACGTCGACAACGTCAAACTGGTGGCATCGCTTGCCGGCGTCGCCGACGACATCGAAGAGTTTAAGGACGGCTACGACACCGTTATGGGCGAACGCGGAGTTACCGTTTCGGGCGGTCAAAAACAACGCATTTCCATTGCTCGCGCACTTTTGAAGGAAGCGGAAATACTTGTTTTGGACGACAGCGTTTCGGCCGTCGACACCGCAACGGAAAAGACCATATTGGACAACCTGCGCCGCACGAGGCGGGGCAAAACAACCATTCTTATCGCCCACAGAGTTTCGACTCTGGAACATCTGGACAAGCTGATTTTTATCGAATCTGGCAAGATTTCGGACGTTGGAACGCATGCCGAGCTTTATGCCCGTTGCGACGAATACAAAAAAATGGTTGACCTTCAGCGGTTGGAAGACGAAAAAAGGGAGGAGCTGAAATGAAAGACTATTTGCCGCTCCTCATTTTGGGAGCAATAATCGGAACCATTTCGGGCGCACTCATTTTGGCTTACGTGTTCGTAAAAGACAAAAAGGAAGTTATGGGTTTCGACCGAAAAATCAAGGACAGCGAACTTATCAAAAGGCTTTTGGCCTACGCAAAGCCGTATTGGAAAAATTTCGTGGCCGTCGGGGCCGTCATGTTGGTGAGTATATCCTATTCCATAGTGTCGCCGATTTTGGTTTCGAAAATTTCAAGCGTCATCAAGTCCAGTTTCGAAATGAAACAACTGTTGACGTTGGTTGCGATATACGGCGGCTTGCTGTTGGTGAGTTTGGTTGGCAGTTACGTTCAGGCCGTGCTGTTGCAGGTAACGGGACAAAAAATAGTTTCGGCCCTCAGGGAGGACCTGTTCAGACGCATCGAAAGCCTTTCGCACAAGCAGTTGTCGGAAATCCCCGTCGGGAAACTGGTGACTCGTGTTACAAACGACACGGGTGCGATATCGATGATGTTCACCGGGCTTTTGGCCAATTTGGTTCAAAACGTGTTTGTGATTGTGGGCGTTTTGGTTGCGATGTTCGCCTTAAACGTGCCGCTGACCTTGTTGGTGCTGTGTTTTGTGCCGTTTATAGTTTTGTTTACGGTGATATTCCGCAAGTTCAGCCGCAAGGCGTATAGAAGAGTCAAGGAATCCACCACCGACATCAACACCTATTTGTCCGAACACTTGTCGGGCATGAAAATAATTCAGATTTTCAATCGCGAACAGCCGAAAATGCAGGCTTTTGACAAAAAGAACGATTCGTTGTATAAGGCTCAAAGGGAACAAATTTTGGTGTTCGGCGTATTCAGACCGCTGGTGTATATGCTGTACGTTTCGTCGGTTTTGTGCCTGTTTTACGTCGCATGCCGCTCGAACCTCGGCACGGACGTCGGATTTTTCGGAACGGTGATAACAAGCGAATTGGTTGTTGCTTTTTATATGTATATATCAAAATTCTTCAACCCGATTCAAAGCTTGGCCGAACAGTTCCACCGTTTGCAGTCGGCTTTTGCTTCGGCGGAAAAGATTTTTACCGTTTACGACATGGAGCCGGAAATAGTCGACGCACCCGACGCGGTGGATTTGGACGAAGTCAGGGGCGACATCGAATTCAAAAACGTTTGGTTTGCCTACGTCCCGGGCGAATGGGTTCTTAAGGACGTCAGTTTCAAAATTCAAGCGGGGCAAACGGTTGCGTTTGTCGGAGCAACGGGATCGGGCAAAACCACCATACTGTCGCTTTTGGCCAGAAACTACGAAATTCAAAGCGGCGAAATTTTGCTTGACGGCATAAACATCAAAAACATAAAGCTGTCGTCGCTTAGAAAACATTTCGGTCAGATGCTTCAGGACGTGTTCCTGTTTTCGGGAACGGTGCGCAGCAACATCGTTTTGAGGGAAGAGGGCTTCACCGACGCCGAAATTATGGAAGTTTGCCGCTACGTCAACGCCGACAAATTTATCGACAGATTGCCTAACGGTTTGGATGAAGAGGTTAGAGAACGCGGCAACAACTTCTCGGCAGGCCAAAGACAGCTGCTGTCGTTTGCAAGAACCATGATTCACAAGCCGGAAGTTATGATTTTGGACGAAGCAACCGCCAACATCGACACCGAAACCGAGCTTTTGATCCAGGACAGCTTGGAAAAAATGATGCACGTCGGCACTATGCTTATCGTGGCGCACCGCCTGTCGACGATTCAGCATGCGGACAACATATTCGTGCTTTCGCAGGGCGAAATCATCGAACACGGCAATCACGACGAACTGTTGAAGCAACGAGGCCGATACTACAATCTTTACACGTTGCAGTTTGACGAAGAGCAACTGAAAGCGCAAGGAAAAGCTTAAAGGGCTCAAAATCGCAGATAAATACAAAAACGCCGCTAAATTTGCCCAAACAAACCAAAAAGCCTGCCTTTGGCGGGCTTTTATCGTAGCACTTGCCGTTGTGTTTGACAGCGAAGAAGAATAGTGTTATAATCAATAACCGAATAATGCGAACCTTGTTCGCATCGGAGAGTAAAAATGAAAAACAAAAAGTTTTTGACGATTATCACGGCCCTTGCGTTGCTTTGTACGGCGACGTTTGTTGCCGCTTGCGACGGCGGTGCCTGCAATCATATCGATGCCGACTATGACGGCGTTTGCGACGTTTGTAAAAACACCGTAGCGGTTTATTTGAACCTTTTTGCCGTAAACGATTTGCACGGAAAACTTTACGACAGCGACAGTCAGCCGGGCGTTGAGGAACTTACGACCTACATCAAAAGTTACGCCGCCGACACCACCGTTTTGTTGTCGTCGGGGGATATGTGGCAAGGAAGTGCCGAGTCCAACCTCACCGACGGGGCCATGATGACGGAATGGATGAATGCCGTCGGATTTGTGTCGATGACTTTGGGCAATCACGAATTCGATTGGGGCGAAAGCAGAATCGGGCAAAACTTGCAGCTTGCCGATTTTCCGTTTTTGGCCATAAACGTTTACAATCGCGACACCGACGAACTTGCGGATTATTGCGCTCCTTCGGTGATGGTCGAACGAAGCGGAATCAAAATCGGCATAATAGGGGCCATCGGCGACTGTTACAGTTCGATATCGGCAGGGCAAGTCAAAAACGTTTACTTTAAGACGGGAGACGATTTGGCCAAACTTGTTAAGGCCGAGTCGGCAAAACTTCGCAGCGAAGGTGCGGACATCATAGTCTTTTCGCATCACGAGGGCTACGACGGGTATCCTTCCGAACTGTCCGACGGGTATGTGGACGTTGTGTTCGAGGGACACACTCACTCAAGCTACGTCGAGCGCGACGACGAAGGGATTTATCACCTTCAAGGCGGTGGCGAAAACAAGGGCATTTCGCACGTTTATATCAAACACGACTGTTTAACAGGCAAAAACACGGTGCTAAAAGCCGAAACCGTCAAAAACAGAGTTTATTCTTCATTGCAAGCGGACAGCGTTTTAGAACCGCTGAAAACCAAATATGCCGAGCAGCTTGCGATGGCAAGCAGGGTTGTGGGGTACAACGACACTTATCGCAGCGGCAACGCTTTGCGCACCACGGCCTCCGACCTTTATTTGCAAAAGGGCCTCGAAAAATGGGGCGAAGATTACGATATAGTGCTGGGCGGAGGGTATATGTCGGTGCGAAATCCGGGATACCTCGGCGTGGGCGAAGTTACCTATTCGATGCTGATGAGTCTTTTCCCGTTTGACAACCGACTTGCGCTTTGCACGCTTTCGGGGGCGAAGCTGTTGTCGCAGTTTATCGAAACGAGAAATCAAAATTATTTTGTCGCATACAGCAGCTACGGCTACCTTGTCAAGGATTCGATAGATCCGAATGCAACGTATTACGTCGTTACCGACACTTACAGCTCGGATTATGCGCCAAACGGCATGACCGTTGTGGATTATTACGATGACAACGTATTTGCCCGTGACCTTCTTGCCGAATATATCGAAGACGGCGGTTACGGCGAGGCTCCGTCCGACGATTACGTTTTGACGGAAATAGCCGAAGCGCTTGTAATCGGCGAACAGCTTGCCCGCGGACAAACCACCGAGTTTACCTATTACGTTCAGGGGACCGTAACCGAAATCGAAGACGACGTTTACGGCAACGTTTACATCTCCGACGGCGAAGGAAACACCATTTTCGTTTACGGCATTTCGGACGTCGACGGCACACGCTTCGGATCGATGTCGGACAAGCCGTCTGTGGGCGATACGGTGATTTTGAGAGGAAGAATAACAAATTATCATTCAAACAACGTCGATAAGATAGAACTTACGTCAACGGTTTTGATTGATAAAACAGAAAAAACAGACTAAAAATCGGAGCAAAAGATGAAAATTTTCGATTCTGCCGCATTGTCGGCAGGCGGTACAAAAAAATACTCGTCGGCGATGGAAACGGCGCTTCTCGTTTTGACATTTGCGGTGACGCCCGTTTGCGGAGTCATTCTCATAACAAGCGGCGAATGGTCGGCACTTTATGCGTCGCTGTCCGGGTTTGCCTGGAGAAACGGGTTGATGCTGGAAGTGTGTTTGTGGAGCGCTTTAAACGTGGCAAACTTCTCGCTTGCGCTGAAAATGAACGTCGATGCGGAAGGGCTTAGAAAGCCGTACAAAATCGCATTTTTGGCCGTTACGGTGCTTGCGATAGCGTTTTTGACGGCAACGATGTGTGTTCCGTATCTCGACGACGGGGGCGATCCCGAAATTTTGCGACTTAGGCAAATTCACAACAACATCGCTCCGATAGGGTTCGGCATAATGGTGCTTGAAACGGTTGCGATTATGTCGCTGTCGATGGCGAGAAGCAAGACGCAATGTTTTGTTTCGGCGGCGGTTATGGGGCTGTTTATCGCTTCGTCGGTGTTTATGCTGGTCGAGGTTAAACATCCGGACAGTTTTATGAAAATATCCTCCATAGCGCAGGTGTACGTTTTTTGCGCCATGAACGTTTGTTTGGCGGCGGAATACTTTTTGACCAAGTTGATTCCCGCCTCCCGCAGCGCAGATTGATTGAAGCCTCCCTTCGGGGAGGTTTTTGAATTTACCGCAAAATCGACTGCAAAACGCAACATAATTTGCCAATTTGTAGCAAAAAGCGCGCATACGGGCGCATTACGTTTGATTTTTATTTTGTTTGATGTTATAATCAAGCCGCCAACAGTTTGGCAGGGTTATTTTTGCACCGTAGGCTTATACTAAAAATGGAGGGCGCATATAACCGATGTCGCTTAGTGAATTTTTCAATCAATTGGCGCAAACGCCGGCTTTGTGGCTCACCGCAACGTTGACTTTGGGCGTCATTTTGGTGAACGGATGGACCGATGCTCCGAACGCCATTGCCACGTGTGTCACGACAAGGGCCATGAAACCCCGATTGGCTATACTTATGGCGGCCGTTTGCAATTTTGCAGGCGTGCTTGTCATGACGTTGCTGTCGCCGAAGGTTGCCGAAACCATTTGTAATATGGTCAATTTCGGGACCAATGCGCACGAGGCTTCCGTTGCGCTGTCTGCGGCAATGTTTGCCATAGTGGTTTGGGCGTTGTTGGCGTGGGTGTTCGGCATACCTACAAGCGAAAGCCATGCGCTTATCGCCGGTTTGACGGGTTCGGCAATAGCCATGCACGGCAATCTCGACGGCGTGAACGGCGGCGAGTGGGTTAAGGTTTTGTGGGGGCTTGTGCTGAGCATAGTGTTGGGATTTTTGTTGGGCTATGCCGCAACAAAATTGATGCGATACGTTTTTAAAAACGTCACCTATCGCAAGGCAAACGCCTTTTTTGACAAAGGGCAAATAGTTGCGGCAGCGGGCACCGCATTTATGCACGGAGCTCAGGACGGACAGAAATTTATCGGCGTGTTTTTGCTGGGGCTGTCGCTGGCTCGGGGCAACGTCGAAATGCAAGCGGTACAGGTGCCTCTGTGGCTTATGGTCCTTTGTTCGGTCATTATGGCTGCAGGAACCGCCATGGGCGGCAAAAAGATAATCAAATCCGTCGGGATGGACATGGTTCGCCTTGAAAAATATCAAGGATTTTCGGCCGACGTTGCGGCCACGGCAGGGCTTTTGGTCTGTTCGCTGACAGGGTTGCCGGTTTCGACCACTCACGCAAAAACTTCTGCGATAATGGGTTCGGGTGCGGCAAAACGGGTTAAATCCGTAAATTGGAGCGTGGCAAAAGATATGGTTCTCACTTGGGTGCTGACGTTTCCGGGGTGCGGACTTATAGGCTTTTTGATGACAAAATTGTTCGTTTGGATTTTTTAGACGGAGGGAACATGATTTTCAAAAAGGATAAAAAAAGAGGTTTCGATTATTTCGGTGCGCTTGTCAAAATGAGCGAATACGCCCTTGAAGAAGCAAGGTTTTTGAAAGAAATTCTTGCCGATTTCAAACCGGACGAGCTGGATGCCAACCGCTTGAGAATGCACGCCTTCGAGCATGATTGCGACACGGTCAAACATTCGCTTACAACGGCTTTGGTGAAGGATTTTTTGCCGCCGGTTGACCGAGACGACCTGTTCAGGCTGTCGCACGTTACGGACAATTTGACGGACAGCGTCGAAAACATAGCGGTGTTTTTGTATATGGCGGACATCAAAAAATTGCGCTCGGACGTCGGAAGTTTTGTGGATTTGACCATCGAGTGTTGCGAAAACACGGTGAAAATGCTTCGCGAGTTCGAAAACTTTAAAAAGCCGACCAAACTTAACGAGTACGTCGTTGTTTTGAACGACCTCGAAGAGCAAGGCGACCGCCTTTATACCGATGCGGTCAGAAAGCTTTCCGCCGAAAGCGAAGACGTCAGAGAAATTATCGAGTGGCGCGACGTCTACAAGATTTTCGAAACCACTTACGATGCGGCCGAATCTATCGCCGACAACATCGAAGCAATAGTGCTTAAAAACAGCTAAAACGCAAAAAACAAACTTAAATATAAAATACGACGTCGTAAAACGCCGTTTTGGCAAATTCGACACACAGGTGAAACATGAGAAAATTTGACACTAAGGTTCAGCATTTAAAGTACAAGGTTCTTCGCGAAGTGGCAAGGGCCGCATGGGAGGACAGGCTTATCGAGGCCATTCCGGACATCCCGAAAATCATTGCTCCGGGCAAAGTGCCTACCATGCGTTGCTGCGTTTACAAGGAACGCGCGATAGTTTCCGAGCGAGTTAAAATCGCAATGGGCGGCAACAAAGAAAGCCCTAACATCATCGAGGTTATCGACATTGCTTGCGACGAATGTCCGTTGGGCGGATACGAAGTTACCAGCTCGTGCAGAGGATGTTTGGCTCACCGTTGTGAGGACGTGTGCAAATTCGGCGCAATCACTGTTGACGAGCAGCACGTGGCCCATATCTACAAATCCAAGTGCAAGGAGTGCGGCGCATGCTCTAAGGTTTGCCCGTACAGCGCTATACGAAACTACAAACGCCCGTGCGAACAGGCTTGCAAAATCAAAGCTATTTCCAAGGGCGCCGAAGGCGAAGCCACCATCGACAACAGTAAGTGCATTTCTTGCGGTGCGTGCGTTTATCAATGTCCGTTTGGCGCAATAACCGACAAGTCGTACATCTTGGACGTAATCAAATACATCAAAGAAAGCGAAAACAACACCAAATACAAGGTGTATGCG
>CAZXVF010000015.1:15122-30060 GCA_964644445.1 uncultured Ruminococcus sp. | reverse complement strand
GACGTACGGCTTCTCCAGAGACGACGCAGGTAAGTTCCTCGGCGCATACTACGATGCTAAGATCTTCGAGAACGATCCCTTCGCTAAGCTCGACCAGACGGGTGTAGGAAAGCTTATGGAAATGGCTATCAAGCTCGGCAGACCCGCAAACGAGCATCTCCACGTAGGTATCTGCGGTGAGCACGGCGGTGATCCCACGTCCGTTGAGTTCTGCCACCAGATCGGTCTTGACTACGTATCCTGCTCTCCCTTCAGAGTTCCGATCGCAAGACTTGCAGCAGCTCAGGCAGCTCTTAAATAATCTATTCGGTTGCTTTTGCAATATAAATTTTCAGCCCGCGGTTTTTCCGCGGGCTTTTTCGTATGCTTTCGGCGTGTATTCTTCGGAGCTTTGCGCGTTTTGATCTTCATATGCTTTCGGCTTTGAAGGATTTTTCGGGGCTTTTTTATTTTCTATCTTTCGCTTTTTGGGGGAGTGTCAAGAATTTTTCCGGAGATTTTCGTTTTTTGCAGATTTTCTGGGGATTTCAGGTGATTTTTAGGATTTTTATTGATTTTTTCGGAGCTTCATTTAAAAGTTCGGGAATTTGTCCCCTAAGTTTGAAGTGAAGGGTTGATTTTTTCTCGAAAACGTGGTATAATGCAATTGAAAGATTTGGGATAATACCCTTAAGTTAAGTTCACGGGGGCTTGTTATGGAGAGGATTATTAAACGAGATAGTTATTTAAACAGTCTTATAAGCAAAAAGGAGAACGGGCTAATCAAGGTAATTACCGGTATCAGACGATGCGGAAAAAGCTACCTGCTGTTCAATTTATTCTACGATTATTTGATTGATTGCGGAGTGAAGGAAGAACAGATTATCACCATTGCTCTTGACGACGACACCAATATTTCGTACCGCAACCTTGATGAGCTGTCAAAATACGTTAGGTCAAGGATAACGGGCAAGGATACGTACTACGTTTTAATAGACGAGGTGCAGTATGCAATCTCAAAGGAAGAGCTTAAAAATCCCGACGAAATAAGACTATACAACGTGTTAAACGGTCTTTTACGGCTTCGAAACGTGGATATTTACGTTACCGGCAGTAATTCAAAAATGCTTACGAAGGACGTTATGACTGCGTTTCGCGGAAGGGGTGATGAGATTCGCGTTTATCCTATTTCCTTCAAGGAATATTATGCTTTCGTCGGCGGTGACAAATCGGACGCTTACGAAGAATACGCTTTATACGGCGGTATGCCTCTCGTTCTTTTCAAGAATACCGACGTGGAAAAGATGAATTATCTGCAAAGCTTGTTTACCGAGGTGTATTTTAAGGATATCGTCGAGCGGTACAGCATAGAGCTTCCCGACGTGCTTGAAGAGCTGACTGATGATTTATGCTCGTCTATCGGCTCGCTTACCAATGCAAATAAGATCGCGAACACGTTGCAATCCGTTAAAGGCGTTAAGGTTTCCGGAAGTACGATTTCGGGATATCTGAATTACTTGATCGAATCATTCCTGTTTTGCAATGCAAAGAGATACGACGTAAAGGGAAAAAAGTATTTTGAATACCCGTCAAAGTATTATTGCACGGACGTAGGACTACGCAATGCAAGACTTAATTTCAGACAGCAGGAAGAAACGCACATAATGGAAAATATTATTTACAACGAGCTTCTTTGCCGTGGGTATTCCGTTGACGTAGGCGTTGTGGAAATCGTCGAGCGGAAGGCTGAAAAAAAAGCTAAGAAGCAATGCGAGATAGATTTCGTTGTGAATATAGGAGCAAAAAAATACTACGTTCAATCGGCACTCAACGTAAGCGAGCCGTCAAAGCTGGAAACCGAACTCAGACCGCTGAAAAGCACCAAGGACTTCTTCAAAAAAATCATCGTCAGCAAGACGTCAATGAAGCCTTGGACGGATGAAGACGGAATTCTCCATTTGGGCTTGTATGAATTTCTTTTGAACGAGGATTCCTTAAATCTGTAAATTAAATAATGCTTGTAAAAATCGTCATCTTAACCGGTGGCGGTTTTTGTTTTTTCGATTTCAAGGATTTTTCGGGGCTTTTTTATTTTCTATCTTTCGCTTTTTGGGGGAGTGTCAAGAATTTTTCCGGAGATTTTCGTTTTTTGCAGATTTTCTGGGGATTTCAGGTGATTTTTAGGATTTTTATTGATTTTTTCGGAGCTTCATTTAAAAGTTCGGGAATTTGTCCCCTAAGTTTGAAGTGAAAATGGAGATTTTTCGTGCATTTTCATCGGGCAAGACGCGAAATTGTCGTAGGCGGGTTGGCGTTTTTCCGTTTGCAGGTCGTCGGGCTTGGGTGAGCAAAGAGTCGGCTTTGGTCGGATGGGCAGCGGATTTAGGTCGGCAAAGAGTCGGGATTAGGTCGATGTGGCTGGACGTGACGTTGATTTGCATTTTTCGGCTTTATCGGTCGGCGGGATTCGATTGGGAATTGGTGTTCGGCGGATTTAAAAATTTTTATCCCACGGAGTGCTCCGTGGGACTTTTTCATAAAGTATAGGATAATTATTCTTGATAAGATATTAGGATAACTGCTCTTAATAATGGATAGAATAATTATTCTTGATATACAGAGCTGCAAATTCTTAATGAAGCTATGGGCTTGCAGACAAGCTATAAGCGCTTGACGGGGATATAAAACAGCTCCCCATGAGGCTACGAAGCTATGGACGAATTATAGGCTCTCGATATAGCGATAATTATGAATTTTTGATAAGGCGGATGTAGAACTCGACGGTTTTTGCTACGGTGGCGAGGGGGACGCGCTCGTTATTGCCGTGGATGGTTGCGCGCTCCTCGGAGCTGAGTGCCATGGCGGAGAATCTGTAGACGCGGTCGGAAATTCTGCCCCAGTGACGGCTATCCGAGCAGGCTACCATGGGATAGGGCGAGACTATTGCCTCGGGCCACGTGTTCTTTACGGAGGCTTTTACGCGCTCCCAGCCCTCGCCCTCGGTTACGGAAATGCGGGAGGGATCCATGCCCTCAAGGCGGTTGACCTTTACGTTCTCGTTCTCGCATACGCGCTTGATCTCTGCCAAAACGCTCTTCTGCGTGTCGCCTGCTACGAGGCGGTGGTTCGACATCATTCTTGCGTATGGGGGAATTACGTTTACGCCCTTTGAGCCTTCCATCATGGTGAAGGCGGTCGTGGTTCTGACTATTGCGTTAAGCTCGCCGCCGGTCTTTCTCGTGAGGAGGTCAAGGACGGGTGCGAACACCTTGATATTTGCGAATATGAGTCTGTAGAGGAAGGTGGAGTGACGGCCGAGGGTATCGAACATCGCCAGAGCCGACTTCGAGAGAGTGAACTTGAAGGGGTGGCTTTCGAGCTTGCAGCAAGCCTTAGAGAGCATGCCGACGGGGGTATGAGGTGCGGGAGAGGAAGCGTGACCGCCGCCGCCGGAGACCGAATATTCCACGTTCAGCATACCCTTCTCGGAGATACCTATGAGTGCCACGGGCTTCTTTACACCGGGGAAAACGTTCTCGACTACCGCGCCGCCCTCATCGACTACCAAGCAGGGTGTAATTCCTCTTTCCTCAAAAACGTCAACTATAGTTGGCGCGCCGGTGCCGTTTATCTCCTCGTTACCGGAGAAGGCGAAGTAAATATCGTTTTCGGGAACGAAGCCCTCGCCTATGAGAGCCTCTGCCGCTTGGAGCGCACCGTTAAGAGTGCCCTTGGTATCGAGAGTTCCGCGTCCCCAGAGAACGCCCTTATCTATTACGCCCTCAAAGGCGGGCTTTTCCCAATCCTGCTCGACCACGGATACGACGTCGAAGTGCGACATCAGGACTGTGGGGGAATCGGCTCTCTTGCCCTTCCAGTGAAGAAGAATGGCTCTGTCGGTGGGATATTCGAGCGTGCATTTTGCAAAGACGTTCGGGAAGATCTCGGGGAGGAGCGCCTTGAATTTATCGAACTCCGCCTCGTCCTCAAGGGATCTGTCACGGTTGGAAACGGTCTTGCATCTTACCATTGCGGCAAGGTCTCTCGTGGCTTTTTCGCTGTTGACGAATACGGGGCTTATCTCCTCCTCGTCCTCATGCTCCGGCTTGAATTTCAGTGCGCGGACGAGCATTACCGCGATTCCGATGACGAGCACTGCGAGCAGCCCGAGCAATATCGCTATAATTATTTTTTCCATAACGTTTTTCCTTTTTTGTATTTTTTATTTATGTATTATCGTCGATTTACGTCGTTTTTTGCTATGTTTTGTTTACGTTTTTGCGTATTTTCCGAGCTTTTTCGGCAGGATGTGCTTTGCGTTCGGAAAATGAATTTTAATCAGATAACGCCTTTTTTATAGAGTATTCTGGAAACGATTATCGTGAAGATAACTCCGACGGGAACCATGATGCCGACCATTGAGGAATCGAGCGCGTCTACGAATATGAACAGGACGAGCATAAGCGAGACGGGGGCTACGGCGAGCTTCCAATTCTTCGATATAAGTGCGACGCCGAGTGCGCCGAAGAGTGCGGGAAGCATCTGATCGAAGGCGGGCGTGAGGATCGGATTCTCGAGTATGGGACTGAGCGGAACTATGAGAATGACGCCGAGGGCTATTATCACGGTGGTGACTATCGAGGAGACTGCTATCGCAATCGTGGAAATGATCTCTCCCTCCTCGCTCTTTGCGCTGACGCCTGCGTTTTCAAGAGCGTTTATCGCACAGGGGAGCTTGAGGTTTGAGATATTACCGGTTACGAAGGAGAGGTACGAGCCGCCCGCACCGAGCATCGGGATAAACGTTATGACCTCTACGACGCCGACTGCCCAATACATAGGAGCCGTTGCAAGAAGTCCGAGTCCGAGTCCCTTCCAATCGGGCATTGCGCCGAATACTATCGCTACTACCGCGGGGAAAAGTAGGAGGAGAACCATCATACACAGGTTCCAGATCCTGCCGTCGCGGTGGACGGAATCGAGATAGGTAAGTACCTTATTTTCTTTTTTCATCAGATGACACCTCCGAGCCAATTAGTGAGGGGGATCGCTATAGCCATGCCGGCTACCATGCAGATGGGGAGAGCGTAATCGTTTAGCCACTTCCACTTAAGCTTCTTGATGAGCAGTCCGCAAAGGCACATGAGCGCGGCACTGAACAGCATTACGAGCACGGGAATGAGTCCCGAGGTGGAGGAATAGTTGGTTATTACGGTTTCGCCGTCCACTACCTTTTCGACTGAGAATACGCCGTCCGTTGCCCTCCAGAGCCTTGATATATCGCAGAAAACGTAGCCGACGAAGGCGGATATCATACCGATGAAGAGAGAGTTCTGGAGGACGTCGCTCCATTTTGAGTCCTTCTTTTCAAAGGATATCATACCTGCCTGATACTTCTTTGCGACTACGGGGACGAGCCAGATTCCTACCATAATAGATATAGTCATAACCGAGGCTATCGTGACGTACTGCGACGCCGTCATATTATTTGCAAGCTCCGCGAGAGTCGTTCCCATTCCGGAGGCTGCGTTGGCGGCGGCAATTGCCTCATACGAGAGAGAGCCGACGACCGAGAGACGGAGCCAAGGAAGCGCGATGCCGAGAGACTGCGAGAGAGCGACGACGGTGATAACTATCGAAACCGCGGGGGCTATCGTGAATATTGCAGCCGTTTTGATCGTCTTACGTACCTTGGTCATATCCATGCCGATCTCCTTTGCGCGGCGGTAAGCCTTAACGAGGAAATAGACCGACTGGGCGACCACTGCCGCGATTATCAGACCGACGAGCACGAACAGTATAGGGTGATTTACGTTAAATTCCATTTTGTCTTTTACCTTTCTTTTTTGGTCTGTTATCTTTTATCCGCGCTTAACACGTCGGGCGCGGAGGTGAAAAAATAGGAAATATGCTTCTCTGCCGTGCGGCGCAAAATGCCGACGTCTCACCGAGGAGCAGGGTATACGTGCGACTTATATTGATAGACGCTGCTTTCTTTAGGAAAAAGCAGCTTGATTTTTTCGTATATGTGTTTTTTCGTTGCAAAAGTGTCTAAAATGACAAGCTTTATTTACATTTTCAAAGGTTTTTCGGCATCGCGCCGTTGACTTATTTTTTCCCTCTCGGGCAAGAATGCGTTTATTATCGCAAGAATGCGTTTATTATCGTTAGCCGTGGTAGAGCTTTTTGGTTTGATATTGCGGCTCGCAGGAGAGGTTCATACCGAGCTTGCGGAGAGCTTGCGCGTCGGACTGCGAGAGAATGACGGTGGAGTGTACCTCTGCGTTTTTCAGTCTCTCGAGAGCGCCCATTGCGAGTGCGGCGTCCGAGCCTTCCGTTGCGGAGACGGAGAGTGCGATAAGTACCTCCTCGATATGAAGGCGGGGATTATGGTTGCCGAGAAAATCGGTTTTCAGCGACTGAATAGGCGCCAGAATTTTCGGGGAGATAACGTCAATACCGTCGTCAATACCCGCTATCGCTTTAAGGGCGTTCAGAATTGCGGCACTTGCCGCACCGAGAAGCGACGAGGTTTTGCCCGTTACTATCCTGCCGTCCTCAAGCTCTATTGCTACCGCGGGAGCGGAGGTTTCTTCCGCCTTTTTCAGCGCGGCGGGAACGCTCGGTCTTTTCTTCGATATATTGATTTCCAGCTTTTGCAGGAGTAGCTCGATTTTATGCAGCTCGACCTCGCTGCCCGCGCCCTTCCTGATATTGCACAGGGAATTATAGTATCTGCGGATTATCTCCTGCTCTGCCGCACGGACTACCGCTTCTCCGTCGAAGATACAGTTGCCTGCCATATTAACGCCCATATCGGTGGGAGATTTATAGGGGCAGCTGCCGAGTATGCCCGAGAGCATGGAGCGGAGTATCGGGAACACCTCGACGTCACGGTTATAGTTCACCGCAGTCTCACCGTACGCCTCAAGGTGGAAGGGATCTATCATATTGACGTCGGCAAGGTCGGCTGTCGCCGCCTCGTAGGCAAGGTTGACTGGGTGGTTCAGGGGGAGATTCCACACGGGGAAGGTCTCGAACTTAGCGTAGCCCGACTTTCTGCCCATTTTGCTCTCGTGATATATCTGAGAGAGGCAGGTCGCCATTTTTCCCGAGCCGGGACCGGGGGCGGTGACGATGACTATGGAGCGCGTCGTTTCAGCATATTCGTTTTTACCGAAGCCCTCGTCCGAGAGAATGAGGGGGGGATTATGCGGATATCCCTCGATACCGTAATGCTTGTACACTCTGATACCGAGCTTCTCGAGCTTCTGCTTGAATGCCTCCGCTACCGTGCTGGGCTTGAATCTCGTTATAACGACCGAGCCGACGTAGAGTCCCCAGCCGCGAAAGGCGTCGATCAGGCGGAGAACGTCAAGGTCGTAGGTGATGCCGAGGTCGCCGCGCACCTTGTTCTTCTCTATATCGTCGGCACTGATGGCGATTATAATTTCAGCCTCGTCGCGCAGCTCCGAGAGCATTCTGATCTTACTGTCGGGTGCGAAGCCGGGGAGGACGCGCGAGGCGTGGAAGTCGTCGAAGAGCTTGCCGCCGAACTCAAGGTAGAGACGCTCTCCGAAGAGGGCTATGCGCTCCTTTATCTTATTTGATTGAAGTTTCAGATAACGCTCGTTATCAAAGCCTGTTTTGAACATTTATTTTCTCCGTTTTGCGGTGGTTTTTTATTTTTGCCCTTGCGGGTGGGGGGCGAGCCTGCGGCTTTTTTGAAAAGTGCTCTCGCGCGCGGCAGCTTTTTCATATTATTTAATTATTTTATCATAACGCGGGGGATTTTTCAATAGGAGGAGGGAAATTTTGTATCTTTTGCATATACGGGCGGAAAGATTTTATATATATTTTACTTAATTTGGGTTGAAATGCGGCGGTGAAAGTGATAGAATAGAGACAGAACGGTGCGTAAAGCACAGCAAAGGAGTACTTTTTATGGAAAACAATTCCGCAGCTTTAGCCGCGGCAGAGGTCGGAGAATGCACGGCACCCGATCCGAAGCAGCTCGGCTATGAATTTAAAACGGCGGTCTCGCGCTGCCACTTCTCTACGGTCGTCTACGTTCTTATCGCTTCGTTTCTCGCTTCGCTCTTCAGCGCGGTCTACAGCGTCGTAAGTGAAATTTTGGCAGCCGATTACGGCTACGATATACTCGGCGAGAATCCGATAATCTACAGCATTTTCGTCTGGGCGGTGCAGATACTCTGCATGTACGTTATCACCTACCCGATCTTCCGCTCTCTGACTAAGCATTTGCCTCGGCGCGACAAGTCGGAAAAGGAGAGACTCGGCTTCCTTGAATTTATCGGCATTTTTATCGTAACGCAGGGCGTCATGCTGGTTGGCTCGGTTATTGCGACGCTTGTAAACGAGCTTATCTCGGAGTACTTCGGCATTACGGTCGAGGACGAGACGTCGGAGCTTATTATGAATTCTCCCCTGTGGCTGGTAATTCTCGTGGTCGTTATCATCGGTCCCATCTTCGAGGAGCTTATATTCAGAAAGACCTACGTCGACGCTATCGGCAAATATTCAAGCTCTCTTGCGATATTCATTTCCGGCGCGTCCTTCGCTCTCTTCCACGGCAATATTACGCAGGCGATATACACCTTCGGTGCGGGACTCATTCTCGCTTGGGTGTACACTAAGACCAAAAATATCGTCTACCCGATAATCATACATATGCTGATCAACTTCTTCGGCTCCGTGCCCTCTATGCTGATAATGGACAGCGTGGATAAGGTCGGCTCGCTCACCGAGGAGGAGCTTGTGGCGGGAATGCAGAATCCCGAGCTGGCAGGAGATATTATGAAGGTTCTCGGCGTCAGCCTTATGCAATACGGATTTATGCTCCTCGGCATTATACTTCTCGTCGTTATGCTCGCAAAGGGCAAGTTCAAGCTCGATAAGACGGGAGAGGTAAGACTTCCCTTCGGGTACAGGCTGAGAGGTCTCGTATTCAACCGCGGAACGCTGTTCTTCCTTATTTATTCGCTGATTGCTATACTCTCGAATCTGCTTTTGACCTATATTTATCAAATTTAATCATTTTCGGAGCATTTTCATATAAATCGATTTATCGGTTGAAAAAACCTGAATTATGTAAACAATTATTAGCATATCCGTATCCCTTCGAAGGCTTTCTCGGGCAGGTGCGGATAAGGACAAAACGAAAAACTACTTGACAGGAGAAAAAATATGCAGCTACTTACCGATTTTGCAAAGGATATGGACACCGCACTCCCGTGGAACGAATATCCGAGACCTTCAATGGTGCGCGACTCGTTCTTATGCCTTAACGGCGAGTGGGATTTCGCTCTGACCGACGGAGACGAGCCGGAGGCTTATACGGAAAAGATATTAGTTCCCTTCCCGCCCGAGAGCTATCTTTCGGGATTTAACAGATCCACGGAATATAAAACGATGTATTACAGGCGTACCTTCTCTCTGCCGAGCGACTTTGCCGAGGAGGGAGACCGAGTGCTGCTTCACTTCGGGGCTGTGGATCAGGTTGCGGACGTTTTCGTCAACGGGCATCACGTTATGCATCACGAGGGCGGTTATCTTCCATTCTATGCGGACGTCGCACCCTATCTCTGCGAGGGGGAAAACCTGCTCGTCGTGCGGGCGGAGGACACTCTGGATAAAAAATACCCTTACGGAAAGCAGACGAAGAAGCGCGGCGGTATGTGGTACACGCCCGTTAGCGGAATATGGCAGACGGTCTGGGCGGAGGCTGTTCCGAGGAATTATATCGAGCGACTGTGCATTGACGCGGACGACTGCCGAGCGGATATTATTGTCTTTGCCAAGGGAGAAAAGACGCTGACGCTTGAGGACGGCGAGGAATACGTTTTCGACGGAATGAAAATCACTATCGAGCCGAAAAACGCACAAAAATGGTCTCCCGAGTCACCTTTTGTTTACAATTTCACGCTAAAATGCGGAAAAGACACGGTGAAAAGTTATTTTGCTCTTCGCAAAATCGAGTCAAAAATCGTTGACGGAGTGCCGAGGCTCTGCCTTAACGGAGAGCCGTATATCTTCACGGGACTGCTCGATCAGGGCTACTATCCCGACGGACTTTTCCTTCCCGCGACGAGCGAGGGCTACAAAAACGATATATTAAAATGTAAGGAGCTGGGCTTCAATATGCTGCGTAAGCACATAAAGGTGGAGCCGGAGATATTCTACAATCTGTGCGACAGGCTCGGTATGGTCGTCTTTCAGGATATGGTGAACAATTCGGACTATTCCTTTATCTTCGACACCGCTCTGCCTACGGTCGGAATGAAGCGTTTTCCCGATACGCTGCTTCACAGAAAATCCGAGCACAGAGAAATCTTCGAGGAGCATATGCTCGGTACTATGCATCATCTCCAAAGCTTCCCGTCTGTTCTTTATTACACCATTTTCAACGAGGGCTGGGGACAGTTCTGCGCAGACGACAACTATCTTCTTGCAAAGGCTACGGACGGCACGAGGATCATCGATTCGACGTCGGGCTGGTTCTTAAGCAGTGAGAGCGACGTAGATTCGCGCCACGTTTATTTCAAGAAGGTAAAGCTCGGTCGGGTTAGCGAGCGTCCGATAGTTATCAGCGAGTTCGGCGGCTACTCATATCGTGTCGAGGGGCATCTTTTCGGCGATGCGAATTACGGCTACACGTCGGTCGACAGCAAAGAGGCGTTCGAGGACAAATTCGTCGCACTTTACGAAAACGAGATACTTCCGCTTATTCCCCACGGCGTTAGCGCGCTGGTCTACACGCAGGTCTCGGACGTCGAGGACGAAACGAACGGAATTATGACCTACGACCGCAAGGTAGTAAAGCTTTCGCCCGAGCGCATACGTCCGCTGATGGAAAAAATCAAAGCGAAAGCGAAAGCTTAAGCTTAAAGTAAAAGGTAATAGCGAAAAGTGAAGATGTAAAAAGTAAATCCCCGAGGAAAATCCTCGGGGATTTTGGCAGGGGTAGCAGGATTCGGACCTACGAGTGAGGGAGTCAAAGTCCCTTGCCTTACCGCTTGGCTATACCCCTTTTTTGCGGTTGCCCGTATATTCTACCACAAATTCATTCGCTTGTCAATATTTTTTTCGCATTTACTCACGCATTTTTCGAATTATGACAGTTACTCTTATATAGTTTTTGCGTTTTCGCATTTGCTCTTGATATTTTTACGTTCGCTCACGCTTTTTCAGCATTTTAATTATGAAATATTAAATATAAATATTTTTGTCGTTTGGGCTTGAAATGCGGCTGCTTTTTTGATATAATATTCATAGCGGGCTATCGGCTTTGCAAATTAGATCAAAACAAGGAGGACGATATGACTGTTATTCTCTGTATTGATACCGAGGGCGGTATGATGTTTAATCACCGTAGAGTTACCTATGACCGCATAGTTTCGCAGGATATTCTTCGCGTCAGCGCGGAGGGCAGGCTCATTATTTCTCCTTATTCGGAAAAGCTCTTTAAGCCTTACGGCGATAGCTATATAATTTCGGAGAACCCCTTGGTTGATGCGCGCGAGGACGATTTCGTCTTTATCGAGGGGGAGGATATCAGCCCCTACTTACCTTCTATCGACAGCATTATTATCTACAATTGGAACTTGCCGTACCCTTATGACGTCAGGTTTACCGTTGAGCCGTCGAAGGAGGGATTTTTACTTTCAGAGGCTTGGGACTTCCCCGGCAATTCGCACGACATCGTGACCAAGAGCGTTTACCGCAGAAGATAAAGTCTGATTTTTGACAATATTTATTTACATTTTCGAACATTTTCATCGGTTTTTCACAGAGCTTTGATTTATGAGATTTGAAAACATAAAACGAGAACGTAAATTCAAGCACGAAAACGAGAACGTAAATTCAAGCATAGAAAGACAACGTAAATTCAAGCATACAACAGGGTTATAAATTTGAAGATACAAAATAAAATTTTACATAAGGAGAAAAAAATGAAAATCACAAGAAAACTCACTGCGATTATCGCGCTTTTGCTCAGTCTCTTGCTCACGTTCACGAGCTGCTCGGCAAATCTTGACGGCGTACTTGGCGACCTCATCGATCAGATACCCGGTCTCAGCGATATCTTCAATCCCACACCCGATCCGACACCCGACGGTGATGACGAGGAGCAAAGCAAGGGCTTCATTATCAGTGCCGAAAACGGAGTAGGAACCATCTACTTTAACGGTACGGTATCGGAAGGCAGATTCGGCGGAACGTACAGAGACACGTTTGCTACGCTCGTTACGATTACGGACGTTTCCGACGGATATATTCTTTCATTTGTCAATGACGGCAAGACTAACTACATAGTTATTGACGACGCTTCAACGGGCGGTTCGTTTACGGAGGATAAGTTCTCTGCTACTATTTTTGAATGGAACGATTCGCTTTCTACGTACGTCGTCGCAAACGATGACAACAACCGCGGCTTTGCTACGAGTCCCACATCACAGTACACCGACTTCTCTTGCTACGATGCGGTTAATGCTTCGAGCTACAACTTCGCTACCTTTACCGCTAAGAACGGTGCAACCGTAATTCAGGGCGAGGGCGGCAAGAGAGACGACAACCAAGGCGGAAACCAAGGCGGCGAACAGGGCGGCGAACAGGGCGGAAGCGACGTTGCAACCGGCATAATCGAGAGCCCCGAGACAGGCGTTGCATACAAGTTCGGTATGGTTCAGGGCAACCTCCAGAATAAGGTTTACTACCTTGCGGGCGGTATGAACGGCTACTACATGGCTACTACCGAGAGCGTTTCCGACGCTATTGACGTTTATCTTGAAACGACGGACGGCGGCTATTACCTCTACACGCCCTCGGGCACTTCAAAGCTTTACGTTAACTTTGTTGTAAGCGCTGACGGCGAGCACGTAAACGGCGCATATGAGAGCACAGCCTCCACTGTTTACAGATTCGACAGCGAGAGCAAGACTCTTATTGCAGAGGTTGACGGTGCGGATTATTGGCTCGCTACAAGAAACGACAAGACCTACACCACGATGGGTCCTTGCAAGGTTTCTTACGAGGGCTTCTACGGTCAGTTCTATGCACAGGGCGGCGCAGGCAGCTCCACAGGCGGTGACACAAACGGCGGCAATCAGGGTGGAAACCAAGGCACAACGACGTCAAGCTTCGACCTTTCGACTATTCCAGAGCCTGATCTTACTAGCAGCAGCTTTAAGGGTTACTACGTGTTAAACAACAATACTCCGTTCTTCACGGAAGAGGAAATAACAGCGGCAAAGGCTAAGTGCTTTACGTCATACTCCGATTTGGATTCTCTCGGAAGAGTCGGCGTTGCTGTCGGTTGTATTTGCAAAAACACTGTCACCTCATCCCCGAGAGATGATATAGGTTCGATTAAACCTACAGGATGGGTTCAAAATTCTTATTCGTGCATTTCAGCAGGTCATCTTTACGACCGTTCTCACCTTCTGGCTCATTCTCTTGCAGGAAATGATACGGCTAAAAACCTCGCTACCGGAACTGTCTATATGAACCAAACGAATATGACGAAGTTTGAAGGTATTGTAAGAGATAACGTCAAGGAGGATAGCTCCAACAAGGTTCTCTACCGTGTAACTCCCGTATTTGAAGGTAACAATCTTCTCTGCTCCGGTATTCTTATGGAGGCTTATTCCCTTCACGATAACGGCGACGACGTTCTGTTCTGCGTATTCGTTTACAACGTTCAAAAGGGCGTTCATCTCGATTACGCTACAGGTAAAAACTGGGAAGCTTCTTCAAATGCCGATTACGGCTACGGTGCAGGCTTTGCTACGGAGAGCGGAACTGCTGAAAAGCCTTCGGGCGGTACAACAGGCGGCAACACAACCGACACTAATGCACCCGTAGGCAACTTCATAATCAGCGCAAGCAACAGCGGAGGCACTATGTACTTTGCAGGCACGATCACTTCCGGCAGATTCGACACCACGTACGATAAATCAAAAGCAACGGTAGTCACCGTTTCAAAGGTAAGTGACGGATATATTCTCTCATTTGACAATAACGGAACTACGAATTACATCGTCATGGACGACAATTCAAAAGGCGGAAGCTTTACTACAAGCGCATCGTCAGCGTCTGTTTTTAAGTGGAACAGCGAGCTTTCAACATACGTCGTTGCAGCAAGTGATAACAACAGAGCCTTCGGCTGTGGTCCTACAAGCACTTATATGAATTTCTCAAGTTATGATGCATCGCAAGGAAGCACATACAATTGGGGACAGTTCACTGCTGTGGATTGAGCATAAAAGGCTTTCAAATCTATTTTGTAACAATCAAAAATTAAATCGGGCGGTGCCCGCGGACTCCCTTCGGGGAGTCCTTTTTTTGCGGCTTTTTCGGTTGGGAGATTGCAGGGACGGTGAGTTTCGGTCGGCGGTTTTTTCGCTCGCTCGGAGGAAAGGGTGGGTTTTTTGCTTTGAGGAAAAGTGAAATTTTTTCTTAGAGGAAAGGGGAATTTTTGCTTATAGGAAAGGGAGATTTTTTCGTTTTAGCTCGGGAGAAATGTGAACAATCGGTAAATTCGGAAAAAATACTTGACAAAGGCGGCGGTTTATGGTAGAATAATCACGTTAAATCGAATATCCGTGAGGGAGTAGTCAGCGCGCATGCGTAGCATTTCCAACATCGTGGCAGGGCATAAGGCTCGGTCTGGGATTGCTTTAAACGACAAGACTCATGTACTGCGCTTGCTCTACATCTCTCAGGTTCCTTGTCCAAGCAACGCAAATGGGGATGTTGCTTGGATTTTTTGTTTTTTATCGGCGTTGCGTCAGACTTCTTCCGCTATGCGTGGTGAAAACTACGAAAAATGTAAAACATACTTTACAAAATCTGCGCAAAAGCCGCAGTAGCGGGACAAAGAAAAAATCGAATAGACGGCATACCGACGGAAGAAAAGCATTTCGATAAAGCCAAAAAA
>CAZXVF010000015.1:0-15022 GCA_964644445.1 uncultured Ruminococcus sp. | reverse complement strand
AAATCGAATAGACGGCATACCGACGGAAGAAAAGCATTTCGATAAAGCCAAAAAAAGGCATTCGGATAAAGGAAGAGTGAGCTTCAACGGAAACGAAAGTACATTCGGATAAAGGAATTAAACGCTTTGATACGAGAAAAGGTACGGTAATTAAAAATCAAAAATTAAAATAAATATAAAACAGGAGGCAAATTTTATGAACTATCATTCTATGAATGAGAGCGAAGTGCTAAGCGAGCTTGCGGTTGACGCGCGGTGCGGACTTTCCGCCGAGGAGGCGCGGGCAAGGAGCGAAAAATACGGCAAGAACAAGCTTGCCGAGAGGAAGCGGAGCGGATTTTTCACAAAATTCTTTAACCAGTTCCGCGACCCGATGATTATTATTCTGCTTATTGCGGCGGCTATTTCCTTCGTTATCGCGATTGCCGAGAAGAATGCGGGCGACCTATTCGAGCCTGCGCTTATACTGCTTATCGTGGTTCTGAACGCTATTATGGGCGTTATGCAGGAATCGAAGGCGGAGGCGGCTCTCGAGGCACTGAAGAATATGTCTGCGCCGTGCGCCAGAGTTATAAGGGACGGCAAGGAAAGCGTGATCAGCGCAGAGGAGCTGACCGTCGGAGATATTATTTTACTTGAGGCGGGAGATTTCGTTCCTGCGGATGCAAGGCTTCTCCGTTCGTCGTCGCTCAAATGCGAGGAGGCGGCTCTGACGGGTGAATCCGTACCGACGGAAAAGGACGCCGCGGCAATTTGCAAATCGGGTGCGCCTATCGGCGACAGGACGAACACGGTATTTTCGGGCTGCTCGGTGACCTACGGAACTGCTCTTGCGGTCGTTACGGCTATCGGTATGCAAACCGAGATGGGAAAAATAGCAGATCTGCTCTCCGGCGAGGATGACGGCGACACTCCGCTGCAAGAGAAGCTGGCGACGCTCGGAAAATACTTAGGCTTTATTGCGCTCGGGTGCTGTGCCGTGATTTTCGCAGTCGGTCTTATCGGCGGCGGCGAGATACTCGATCTCTTTATGACGGCGGTATCGCTTGCGGTTTCCGCAATTCCCGAGGGACTCCCCGCTATCGTGACTATCGTGCTTTCAATAGGCGTTCAGCGCATGGTAAAGAAGAACGCTATTATCCGCCGTTTACCTGCGGTTGAGACACTCGGCTCCGCCTCGATCATCTGCTCGGACAAGACGGGAACTCTCACGATGAACCGCATGACTCTCACTAAGGCTTACGTCGACGGCGGCGAGCTGTGCGATATTTCATCGGAAAACGGAGATGACGTGCGCCGACTGCTTATGCTCGGAACGCTCTGCTCCGACGGCTCGGTGGTAATTGAGGACGGCAAGGAAACGCATATCGGAGATCCGACGGAGACGGCTATAGTTGCGGCGGCACTGAAAAACGGTATGACTAAGACCGAGCTTTCCGAGAAATATCACCGCCTCGGCTGTATCCCCTTCGACTCCGAGCGAAAGCTTATGTCCGTGATAACCCGTATGGACGAAAGACTCGTGGTTATCGTTAAGGGTGCGGTCGACGTTATGGAGAAGCGGTGCGTTGCGGGCGACTTTGCCGCGGCGCAGAAAATGAATTCGGAGATGAGCAGCTCTGCTCTGCGCGTGCTTGCGGTTGCCTATAAGGAAATCGACGAGGTGCCGGCGGAGCTTTCGAGCGAGGAGATAGAGAGCGGACTTACCTTCTTAGGTCTCGTCGGTATGATAGATCCGCCCCGTCCCGAGGCTAAAGTAGCGGTTGCGACCTGCCGCGACGCGGGTATCAAGCCCATAATGATAACGGGCGACCATATTCTGACGGCGACGGCAATTGCACGGGAGCTTGGAATTTTCGTTGACGGCGACGTTGCCATGAGCGGTGCGGAGGTCGATAAGCTCAGCGACGAGGAGCTTGACGAGAGATTGCCCGAGATATCGGTTTATGCAAGGGTTTCGCCCGAGAACAAGATACGCATAGTCAAGGCATGGCAGAGGCGAGGACAGGTAGTTGCTATGACGGGTGACGGTGTGAACGACGCTCCCGCGCTCAAGGCTGCCGACATCGGCTGTGCTATGGGTATTACGGGAACGGACGTTGCGAAGGGGGCAGCCGATATGACGCTTACCGACGATAACTTCGCGACTATCGTTGACGCGGTGCGTGAGGGACGCGGAATTTACGCTAATATAAAGAAGGTAGTCGGCTACCTGCTCGGCACGAATATCGGCGAGGTCATCACGGTGTTCTTCGCTATGATACTCTGGGGGCACACGCCGCTTCTCTCGATGCAGCTTCTTATGATAAATCTGGTGACGGACTCTCTGCCTGCCATTGCGCTCGGTATGGAGGACGTGGAAAACGACGTTATGAAGCACAAGCCGAAGTCGAAGGACGAGGGAATCTTCGCGGGCGGGCTTGGCGTTCGCGTTGCGCTTCAGGGCTTTATGTTCGGCACGCTTGCGCTCGTTGCTTACAGGGCAGGCTACTTTATGGGCGGCGGCTCGGAGATACACGGACAGACGCTGGCGTTTATGGTTCTTGCCTTGACTCAGGTCGTTCAGTCCTTCAATATGCGCTCGGATAAGTCGCTCTTTAAGATAGGCGTATTCTCAAACAGGAATCTGAATCTTGCGGCGCTTGCCTCGGTTGCGCTGACTGCGATAACGCTCTTTACTCCCGGTATTAGGGACGCCTTCGGCGTAACTCTGCTCTCCCCTGCGGCATATCTCGTCGGTCTTGCGCTGACGTTCGTTCCGCTCGCGGTTATGGAGGGTGCGAAGGCATTGCGCCTGATCGAGCATCACGGCGAGGGCGCAGAGGGCGGCATACTTGCCACGGCACAGAACAAGCTCTCCGAGGTATTCGGCAAGGTCAAGAGTGCCGTCAAGTCCGCTTTGAGCAAGGTGAGAAAAAAGTAATTCGCTAAAAAGCAGAAGAAAACTGAAGAAGTGAAAATATCGGATTTTGACAACAAGATTTTACATTTTCGGGCATTTTTCGTCTTGATTTTCGCCGTATTCGAATTGCGTGATTATTTGATTTTTAAAAAACCGACGCTGTATAGGCGTCGGTTCTCTTTTTTTGAGCTTTCCGGAATAGTTTTTTCGGCGTAATCTCGGTTTGCTTTCGATGCATTAACGCTTGATCTTCAAGGGGATTTGCGGTTTATTTTCCTACGGGAGATTTGTCGGAGATCACTTCGGCGGAAGCGGCTTCCGGGGCTATGGTGTGCGGCTCGTCGGCGGTGGGATTTTCTAGTGTCGTGCCGTTAGGTACTGCTACGGAATTTTCTTGCTCGGGCGGTAGCTTTGTGGCTGACGAGCTGTTATTTTTCTCATGGGCTGACGAGGCGGTGCTTTGCTCGGGCGGTTGTTCGGTGGTGCTTTTATCCGTCGGGCTTTGCTCGGCTTGACTTTTTTTCGCGGCGGTTTTCTCCGTTGATTTTCCGAAGGTTGCCTTAGTTTTGTCGGCGATTTTTTCCGCAGTCTCTTTGGTTTTATCCACGATTTTTTCGGTCGCTTCCTTGGTAAAGTCGCGGGTTTTCTCGACCGCTTCCTTGGTTTTGTCTACGATTTTTTCGGTTGCTTCCTTGGTAAAGTCGCGGGTTTTCTCGACCGCTTCCTTGGTTTTGTCCACGATTTTTTCGGTCGCTTCCTTGGTTTTCTCGACGACCTCGACGGTCTTATCCTTTGCGCGCTCGTAGGTGTCCTTGGCGGCGGTTATCGCGATTCTCGCGGTGTCTATCAATCCTTCCTCGATCTCCTCGTACTTTTCCGCAATAGGCGCGGCTTCCCTGTCCAGACGCTCGACGACGGGCTCCAGCTTCTCAAATAAAATATCTCTGTGGCGGCTGATATAGTGCTTCAGCTGTACCTTATGGCGACAGAGCTTCTCGGTGCAATTCTGACAGCGGAGCGACTCGTTCGTGCGCTCGGAGAAGCGTTCGGGATGGAGCTTATAGGTGATCTCCCAGCGCAAGAGTATCACGAGGGCGAAGCCGAGGAGCGTGTAGGTATAGAGCGACGGAATGAGGAGAAACGGGGTGAAGAGCATTGCAAAATCCCAATTGTAAATGCGGCAGGTCGTGCAGCAGCGATTCTTCATAAACCACGTTTGGAACGGGCAGAAAAAGAGGATACAGACGATGTCGCAGACTCCGTAGGCGAGGGCAACTATCGCGAGAAGCCACTTGTCGATGACTCCCGAAAGATAGAGGGCAAAGATCGCGCCGTTTAATGCGAGCCAGACTGCCGCTACGGTGAAGGTCGCTCTCCAAGACTGATTTTTCGGCTCGACGCCGCGTTGCGTGTCCTTATAATTTTTCGAAAATACCTTTTCACAGCCCATTGATTCCATTTTCCAAGGGATAAATCTCAGAGCCATTTCGGCAAAATACCATATCCAGACTATGGCGGGAAAGACTCCGCGCGCCACCGTTTTTTCGAGATTTCCCGTGAGGTAGAGTATCAGAGCGGCGAGAAAGAAGCCCGAGCGCACTGCCAGCTTCAGGTAATGCATAAGCGAGGTTTTCGAGAGGCTTTTTATGTATTTTTTCATTTTGCTTTCTCCTTTGTTTTTACCGTTTTGGAGATTAATATGCGTAATTTGTCAACATTAGTTGTCTTTTTCGGTGATAAAACGCTTATAATTCTGCTTTTTAGTAAAAGAGCGACTAAAGGTTTTTCGTGCAAGGCGAAGCTTTTTTATGTTACCTTAGAGTGTGTCGGGGGCAGCTTTCGCTCTTTGCTTTTGCTTTGCTTTGCGAAGCGGTATTACGCTTTTTCGCCGATTTCTTCTTTTATTTTAGCACAACCGCTCCGAATTTTCAATATAGATTTTGTAAACGTTTTGCGGTGCGGTCGTTAACTTTTTACGGTGCGGCTTGTAAACCGTTTTGCCGTGCGGTCGTTAACTTTTTACGGTGTGGCTTGTAAACCGTTTTGCGGTATCGGCTCTGCGCGGCGGATAAATTTACAAAAAAGCCTTGTTTTTTACCTGTAAATATGCTACAATTGTATTCGGTGAAGGTTTTAAATTGCGTCGCGCGCGTTATTATATAAAGGTAGCGATTTTACTTTCAAAGGGCGAGGTCGGCGGTTTGCCAGAAAGAACGCAGATACGGCGGTTTGCCAGAAAGAGTGCGAGTACGGCAATTTAATTTCAAGGCTGTAATTCTAATTCCGAAAGGGCGGATAGAAATTTGCCCGAAGGAATACGAGTGAAATAATTTACCTTTGAGATTTCACCTTCGGGAAAACGAGGAGAGACGAAATGAACAAGAAAAAGAAAAACAAAAACAGAGCCGGCGGCTCTGCGGCTCGTGCGGCGAAGCACGGAATAGATCTGAAAAATAAGGAGCGCAACTTCGAATCCGAGCTGCCGAGAGGCTATCGCGAGGTCTTCCGCATCAATGCAAAGGACAAGGGCACGGCACTCTGGCTGACGCTCGGCTCGCTTCTGATAACGGCGGTCATTTTCCTTCTTCTGCTCATTCCGATCTTCAAGAGCGGAGTTGATATTTCGGACGTTTCGAGCGGCGAGTTCTTCATTTTCTACGCGGTATTCATCGTTACGATGCTCGCATATATCGTTCTCCACGAGCTGACGCACGGACTCTTTTACAAGCTGACGACCGCTCGCAAGCTGACCTTCGGAATTACGCCCACCGTGGCTTTCTGCGGCGTTCCCAACGTTTACGTTTACCGTAGCACTGCGCTCTCTGCCGTGCTTGCACCTCTGGTAATTTGGAGTTTGATATTTGCGCCGCTGCTCCCCGTTCTCTTCGCTCTGAGTCCGCTGTATTATATCGGCTTGGCATTCATTTTCGCTATGCATATCGGCGGCTGTATCGGCGACGGGTACGTTGCTATTCTCCTTTTCACAAAATATAAGAGCGGTGCGATCCTAGTTCGCGACACGGGACCTGAGCAGACCTTCTACTCTAACGAAAAGGTCAAATAATCGAAAGACGTAAGGCGGAAAATTTCAGTTAAAGCGTCCGACGTAAAGTGAAAATAAGCGAAAGGCGCGAGGCGGAAAATTTCAGTGCGAGAGTCCGACGTAAAGTGAAAATAAGCGAAAGACAAAGACGGAAATTTTACTGCGAAAGTCCGACGTAAAGTGAAAATAAGCGAAAGACAAAGATGAAAATTTTACTGCGAAAGTCCGACGAAAAGACGAAAAATCACGCGTGCCAAGCTTCAATAATCGGCGATAAACAAGTGCTTTTTTAAAAATAGGCTCACGACGGCATTTCAAAGAAACGGATCTAATGTATGCAAAATGTAAATAAAGGTTTACGAAACAAGACCTTAAACCGCGAGATCGGTGAGGGTGACGTTTTCCTCTCACGAACGAAAGATATTGAATATCTAAAGGAGTGCAAGACTCCCGAGAACCTGACGGTGCACGCCGATACGATAGAGGCACTGCGAGAATTGCCGCGCGATTACTTCGACCTGATAATTGCCGATCCGCCGTACAATATGCGAAAGGACTTCGGCGAGGTTGCATTCTCGAAAATGACCGACGGCGACTACGAGAAATACACGCGCCAATGGCTCTCCGAGGTCTATCCCCTGCTCCGTGAGGGCGGCTCGATCTACGTCTGCTGTGACTGGCGGTCGGGTATGATAATCGGGCAGGTTATCGATGAATTTTTCACGCTCCGCAACAGGATAACGTGGGAGAGAGAAAAGGGGCGCGGCGCAAAGCGAAACTGGAAAATGGGCTGCGAGGACGTCTGGTTTGCAACCAAGGGCGAGAACTATACCTTCAATCTCGAGGCGGTGAAAATTCGGCGCGAGGTGCTCTGCCCGTACCGTTCGGGCGGCGAGGCGAGAGATTGGCAGGAGGAGGGCGGCGTGCGCTTTCGTGATACCTGTCCTTCAAATTTCTGGGACGACCTGACGGTTCCCTTCTGGTCTATGGAGGAGAACACGGCGCACCCGACGCAGAAGCCCGAGAAGCTCATAGCGAAGCTGATACTTGCGTCGTCGAACGAAGGAGATCTGGTGCTTGATCCTTTTCTCGGCTCGGGAACGACGTCGGTCGTGGCAAAGAAGCTCGGGCGCAGGTACGTCGGAATCGAGCGGAACGCAACCTTTTGCTCTTGGGCGGAGGAACGGCTCGAGCGGGCGGAGAGTGACAAAAATATACAAGGCTTTGACGGCGAAAGATTCTACGAGAGGCACGCCGCAGAGGCACGGAAAAGAGGAAAAATATCCAAATGATAAAGGCTGTTATCGGAGTTTTACCCGTCGTTGACGGTGCGGGGACTTCTTCAATCGAAAATTCATATATCAAGGCAATCGAGGCGTCGGGCGGTGCGGCGGTAATGCTTCCCTACACCGAGAGCGGCGAGAGCATCGGAAAATTTGCGAAGGTCTGCGACGGCTTTATCTTTGCGGGCGGTGCCGATATCGATCCGAAAAGGTACGGTGAGGAGGCGCGCGACGTCTGCGGTGAGCTTGCTCCGCTTCGCGATGCGGTGGAGTTTTCCGCATTTGAAATTATAGCTCGGACGGGCAAGCCCGTTATGGGAATTTGCCGCGGAATGCAGCTTATAAACGTGGCGTGCGGCGGAAGTCTATATCAGGATATTCCGAGCGAGGTCGGCACGGAGCTTTTACACAAGCAGGAGCATCCGCATTCGGAGCCGGCGCACGAGGTCAGCTTAGTCGTCGGAGGGCTGGCGCACACGGTCATCGGTAAGAGCCGAACTCACGTCAACAGTCTGCATCATCAGGCTATAAAGCGGCTCGGGCAGGGGCTTATCGCAACGGTCGTCGCGGACGACGGGATAATCGAGGGGATTGCGGGCGACGGTGAGCAGCTCGTCTGGGGCTTCCAATGGCACCCCGAAAAAACCTTTGATCTAAGCGAGGATTCAAGAAAAATTTTCGCCTACTTTATCGACCGCTGTGCCGAGGAGAAGAAAAAAGAAAAGTAAAAATCAACTTCGGCAACACGGCAAAAATCGAGAAACACGCCGTAGAAAATGCCGCAAACGAAAAATAAAAGTACGGCAAAAAACGGTCAAAGCCGCGGGGCGAGAAAAAACGCCTTGCTAAAACTAAAAGCGAAAAAGGCAATAAAACCGCTATAAACGCGCATTTCGAAAAGCGAAAAACAAAGCTCCGAAATAGAAAAAACACTGCGCAAAAAAACGGTCAAAGCTGCCGTGCAAAAACTAAAAGCGAAAAAGGTAATAAAACCGCAAGCGAGATGATAAGCTACGACGCAAAAAACGGTTAGAGTCACAAATGCAAAAATCGAAAAAGCGTTGCGCAAAAAAGGATAAAAGCTTTGGAATACCGAAATCGAAAAAGCGGTAATTTGAACGAAAAATACCCGGAAATGTAAATAATTGTATGCGAAAAGCCCTCTTTACGAGGGCTTTCTTTTTTTGTGGTTAAGATTTAAATATTTTTTGTAAGTTAAGCTTTAATAAGTAAGATAAGGCGTGCTTTACGTCTTTGCGTGGAGGTGGCGTTCAATCTCGGTTATGAGCATATTGTATGCGACGGGATTTTTGCCGCCCTCGGGAACGATGATATCGGCGTGCTTTTTAGACGGCTCGACAAACGCCTCGTGCATGGGCTTAACGGTGGTCAGGTACTGCTTTACGACGGACTCTAGAGTTCTGCCGCGCTTCTTGACGTCGCGCGTGATACGGCGGAGAATACGAACGTCGGCATCGGTGTCAACGAAGATCTTCATATCCAGCATATCGAGCAGCTCCTTATCCTCAAAAACGAGAATTCCCTCTATGACGACGACGGGGGTTGCGGGAACGTGGCGCGTTTTGTCGGAGCGGTTATGCACCGCGTAATCGTAGATGGGAGAATCGACGTCCTCTCCGCGCTTCAGCATTTCAACGTGCTTATGTAAAAGCTCCTTATCGAAGGCGTCGGGATGGTCGTAGTTCAGGGACTCGCGCTCCTTCATCGGTATGTCGTCGTGGCACTTATAATAATCGTCGTGGCGAAGCATACTTATCTTGTTACCGAAGTGCTTTGATATGTTTTTTGCGAGGGTGGTCTTACCCGAGCCTGTGCCGCCCGCTATTCCGATTACGATTGTTTTCATTTTTCCAGCCTTTCTTTTTCGTCGTCTTTTTTCTTGTTTCAGCCGTTTTTTGTAAAGTTTTGTTTGCTTTTGTTAATGAGCAATATTACTTTTAAAGCCTTCCCCAGTTGGGTAGTGAAGCGAAGTGAAATCTTTAAAGCCTTCCCCAGTTGGGGAAGGTGTCGGGCGAAGCACGACGGATGAGGTGGTAAAATAATACCTTACTATGTTTTTAGGTAAAGTTTGTAGTTACCGCAAACGGGAAAAAGATAGATGATTATAAAACCATTTCTTATAACTACTGTTTGCTTATTTTAAGTCCTGCACCTCATTTTTTCACTTCTTCACTCTTCACTATTACTTTTTACTTATTATCACCTCATCCACCGCTACGCGGTCCCCCTTCCCCATCTTGGGAAGGCTTTAAATGAGTGCTAAACGAACGCTTAGTACGCCTAGGTAAAATACGAGGGAAAAACGCTCCGTCCGCCTTTTCTAACGCCACAGCACCTTTCGCTTCGTTTCACTTCACGTCTGCGGAAGGCTTTAAAGTTGATTTTCCGAAATATTCACTATTTTGTAAATTAGCTTCTCTTCTTCCGGCTTCTCGGTGCCCAGAGTTATTGCGGCAAGGAATTCACGCTCGGACTGCGCTATTGCTTCCTTTTTATTAGTATGGAGGACTGCGAGGGTGTCGCCTACTTCAACGCGGTCGCCGAGCTTCTTGGTCAGGACTATGCCTGCGGAGTGATCTATCGGGGAGTCCTTCGTTTCTCTGCCCGCGCCAAGCACTACCGACGCAATTCCTATCTCCTCGGCGTTCATCTTGGTTATATAGCCTGCGCTCGTCGCCTTGACCTCGTGCTTAATGCTCGACTCGGGGAGAAGGTGAGGATCGTTTGCAAGCGTTTCGTCGCCGCCCTGTGCGGTTATCCATTCGACGAACTTTGCTCTCGCGATGCCGCTCGAGATGGCGTCCAGAACCTTTGCCTTTGCCTCGTCGTAGGTGAGGCGGAGAGAGAGCGAAACCATATTCGTTGCAAGCTCGACGCAGACGGCGCGCAGATCGTCGGGACCTTTACCGCAGAGGACGTCGTACGCCTCCTTGACCTCGAGGGAGTTACCTATCGCATAGCCGAGAGGAATATCCATATTCGTGATGAGGGCTGCCATATTTCTTCCGCAACGCTTTCCGATCTCTACCATCTTCGTCGCAAGCTCCTCGGCATCCTCGGGATATCTCATAAAAGCACCTGAGCCGCACTTGACGTCGAGAACGATGGAGGCAGAGCCTGCGGCAAGCTTCTTCGACATAATCGAGGAGGTGATGAGGGGGATGGAATCGACGGTGGCAGTGACGTCACGGAGGGCGTAAAGCTTCTTATCGGCGGGAGCGAAATTGCCCGACTGACCTATTACGGCGATGCCGTGTGCGCGAACCTGCTCGAAGAAGCGATCGGGAGAGAGCGAGGTATCGAAGCCGGGGAAGGACTCAAGCTTATCGACTGTTCCGCCCGTGTGACCGAGGCCGCGTCCGCTCATTTTTGCAAGGCGGCAGCCAAGGCTTGCCGCGATGGGAGCGACTACCATGGTGGTCTTGTCGCCGACGCCGCCGGTGGAGTGCTTATCTACCGTGAGGTTGCCGAACTCGGAGAGGTCTACGGTGTCGCCGGAGGTGGACATTGCCATCGTGAGCGTCGAGATCTCGCGGTCGGTCATACCCTTGAAGTAGATCGCCATCATAAGTGCGGAGACCTGATAATCGGGAATCTTCCCTTCCGTGTATTCGGTGACAAACTCGCGGATCTCCTCGTCCGTAAGCTCTGCGCCGTGCTTTTTCTTGGTTATAATATCATACATTCGCATTGTGAGGTACCTCGGTTATTTTTTTAGTTGCATTTGCAAAGCGGCTCGGAAAATCGTGAAAAATGACGAAATATGTAAATGAAAGTTTACTTTGTGCGACGTTTTCCGCGATTTTTGCGATCGGTGCTTTGCGGTTGTTTTCTTTTTTTGCTCTGCCCTTTTCGGAGAGCGTTGTTTAATCAAGCGCGGCGATTCTCCGCGAGATGCATCGGAAGTTATCCGTAGTAAAACGTTTTTGCTTGGAATCGGAAATTATCCTTAATAAAACGTTTTTGCTTCGAATCGGAAATTATCCGTAGTAAAGCGTTATTTGCTTCGAATCAGAAGTTATCCTTAGTGAATCGGTGAGGAAGGATATCCGCAAAGGGAACGATCGAATAGTCCTCGCGGGTGCCGAGAAGGATAACGAAATCGTCGTCACAGAACTCGCTCATTACCTGACGGCATACGCCGCAGGGGGGAAATTCTGCGCTCGGCTCTTCGCCCTGCTTTGCTCCGACGACTGCGATGGCTACGAAATTACGCTCGCCTGCACTGATTGCCTTGAAGAATGCGACGCGCTCCGCACATATGGTCGGGGAGAAGGAGGCGTTCTCGATGTTTGCGCCGAGGTAGATCTTACCGGTTGCGGTGAGCAATGCCGCGCCTACGGCGACTCCGGAATAAGGACAGTATGAAGCGGCTCTTGCCTCGTGCGCCTTTGCCATAAGCTGGCGGTATACGGAATCAAGCTGCTCGTAAATATCCATTTTCGCACTCGGGTTTATCGAGATAGTTTCGTGCTCCTCGCGGCTTTCCGGTGCTACGTCCTCGTCCTCGGGGAGTTCCTCTTCATCTGCCAAAAGGGCTTCTTCGTCCTCAAGCAGAGCTTCTTCATCATCAAGCAGAGCTTCTTCATCATCAAGCAGAGCTTCTTCATCGTCTTCAAGCTCGTCGTCGTCCCAAAGCTCCGAGTCATCATAATCCTCAAGCTCGGCAAGCTCCTCTTCGGTGAGGGGCGGGAGCGTTTTGGCAAATTCATACAGCTCGTCGATGCTCGTAAGAGATCTTATCATTTCCTCGACCGTGCGGGGGCAGGCGTTTTCTTCCTCGTCATTACCCTTCGTCAGACCGTCGTTTTCGTTAAGGTCGTCTTCATCCGAGAGACCGTCGATTTCGTTCAGGTCGTCCAATGCGTCAAGGTCGTCGAGGCTATCGAGCTTATCAAGTCCGTCAAGACTATCGCCGAGATCACCGTGCGAGTGCTCGTTTTCAAGGAAGCTTCTTTCGTTATTTTCTGACATTTTTCGTTTCTCCTTTCGCGGAAAACTGTTTGGCGCGGTAAAAAAACCGCGGTATTTGTAAATATTAGTTGTCTTTTTCGGGCATTTTCAAGAATGCGGTGCAGAGCTGCCGACGGCGAAAATTACCTTTCAAGAATTCGGTGTCAAACGGCAGTTGCCGAAAAAATACTTTTCAAGAATTCGATGTCAAACGGCAGTTGCCGAAAAATTACTTTTTAAGAATGCGGTGTCAAACGGCAGTTACCGAAAATACTTTTCAAGAATTCGATGTCAAACGGCAGTTACCGAAAAAATACTTTTCAAGAATTCGATGTCAAACGGCAGTTGCCGAAAAATTACTTTTTAAGAATGCGGGAGGCAAGGCTGCTTTCGCCGAAATTAACTCCGAGCAGCTCGCAGACGGTGCCGGCAATTTCGAAGAAGCCCATACGGGTGCCCATATCCTGCGGAACAATTTTGTCGCCGTAGACGATATAGGGGATATACTCTCTCGTGTGGTCGGTGGAATCGTCTCCGGGATCACAGCCGTGGTCGGCGCAAATCATCAAGACGTCGTTCTCACCCATTTTCGGGCAGAAGTCGGAGAGCCAGCGGTCAAACTCGGAGAGAGCGTTCGCATAGCCGTCGACGTCCTGACGGTGTCCGTAGAGCATATCGAAATCAACGAGATTCGTAAAAGCAAGTCCGTGGAAATCGCGGTTCTCGAGGAGGTCGAGCGTTACCTGCATGCCCTCGGTGTTTGAATGCGTAAATATAGTTTCGGTGACGCCGCGGCCTGCGAAAATGTCGGTGATCTTACCGACTGCGATAACGTCGAGGTCGCAGGATTTCAGCGCGTCAAGCATAGTTTCCTTGGGAGGTGTCAATGAGAAATCGTGGCGGTTTGCGGTACGCTTATACGCTCCGGATTCGCCGATGAAGGGGCGCGCGATAACTCTGCCGACGCCGTGCTCACCCGTGAGTATTTCTCTCGCCTTGCGGCAGCATTCGTAAAGCTCTTCAAGCGGTACTACGTCCTCGTGCGCGGCGATCTGGAAAACGCTGTCGGCGGAGGTGTAGACGATGAGCTTACCGGTCTTTACGTGCTCGTCTCCGTAGTCGCGAATAACGTCGGTGCCGGAATAGGGCTTGTTACAGAGGACGCCGCGGCCTGTTGCCTTCTCGAATTTGTCGAGGATCTCCTTCGGGAATCCGTTGGGATAGGTGGGAAGGGGGGATGGCGAAACCACTCCTGCGATCTCCCAGTGACCGATGGTGGTGTCCTTTCCTCTGCTGATCTCTCTCATACGTGCGACTGCCGCCGTGGGATGTGCCGTCTTCGGAAGATACTCTATGCCGTCGAGATTGCCGAGTCCCATTTTAATAAGGTTCGGAATATGGAACTTCTCCGACTTTGATATTGTTCTCATAGTGTCGGCTCCTACGTCGCCGAAATCGGCAGCATCAGGCTCGTAGCCCACTCCGCAGGAATCAAGTACTATGAGGAAGATTCTTTTAATTTCTGACATTTTTTCACCTGTTTCTTTATTGTTTTTGGCGTTAGAACGTTGCTATATTTGGGTGTTACTTTCTTATGGGTGCTATTCTCTTCAGAGAGATAGTCGAAGAAAGCTTTTTGTGATGGGGTTGCTTTAAGTGACAAAAATCTCCGTTTTTGTAAATAATTGTTGGTTTTTTAGGCTATTTTCGTCTGCTTTTTCAATTAGCCCATTTTCACTGCGACGTTAAGAGCAATCTCCATCATATCGGTAAAGCTGTTCTGTCTTGCGTCGGAATCGAGGGCTTCACCGGTTATCATATGGTCGGAGACGGTGCAGATAGCGAGGGCGCGTTTACCGCAATATGCGGCGTTCATATAGAGTGCTGCAGCTTCCATCTCGGTGCCGAGGACGCCCATCTTTGCGTACTTGGGTGTGATGTCGGGATCTGCGTTATAGAAGATGTCGGAGGAGAGGATGTTGCCGACCTTGTAGCTTACGCCGAGAGCTTCCGCTTCGTCAATTGCCGCCTTCATAAGAGTGTAATCCGCGATGGGTGCGAAGGTGCCCTGAAGGTGATACTGCTCTGCGTAATTGGAGTTGGTGCAGGCGCCCATACCGATGATGACGTCGCGAACCTTTACTGCCATGCTCATACCGCCGGCAGAGCCAACTCGGATAATATTTTCAACGCCGAAGAAATTGTAAAGCTCGTATGAGTAAATTCCGATCGAGGGCATACCCATTCCGGAAGCCATTACCGAGACCTTAACGCCCTTGTAGGTGCCGGTGTAGCCCTGAACGCCTCTGACGTTGTTTACGAGGACGGGGTTTTCAAGATAGGTTTCCGCGATGAATTTCGCGCGGAGGGGATCGCCGGGCATAAGTACGGTTTTTCCGAAATCGCCGGGGGCTGCCTTGATGTGAGGGGTGTAATACTTTTCTCTGTTTTCCATTTTTATTTATTCCTTTCGGTGTTTTTTTATGTAGAAGATGTTATGGTGGGGTGTTACTTTCTTTCGGGGGAGTGCCTTCTTTGGAGAGGTAACCGAGTACCTTTTCGTGACGGGATTTTCGATTTTGATTTTCGCGTTTTTTATGGAGTCGGTGACAATTGCAGAACAACGCATTCATCTGAAAAGCACCGATTCCGGACTTACCATTATCACGCAAATTTACAGCTTTTCAATCCGATAACCGCCCATGATATAGAGAGGTCTTTGGGCGCTTTCTCCTTAAGAAAGCGCGTTCTTTTATTAGTAACCCGTGATTCCGGTTTCCTTCTTCGCCAGCTTAACTATGCGGCTCGTGCCGAGACGGT
>CAZXVF010000014.1:0-33049 GCA_964644445.1 uncultured Ruminococcus sp. | reverse complement strand
GCATATTTTAAGTAAATTACCATCAGATTTTATGGTTTGGTGGATTTTTAATTTATTTTTGTATTAAAATTGTAGCCTTTCTAGTGCTTTTTTGCAGTAGGTGTTAGAACGATTATTCCGACACCCCTAGAAGATAATTTATTAGTTCATAACAGGTTCGATTACAGATAAAAAATATTCTGTAAGTTGTTCCGGTGTTTCTTTCATATTGTTTGAAAGCCACCAATCTACTGTTTCCACAAATGACGACGAAATATGATTGATAAGATATTCTTCAGGTAACTTTGAATTATTAAGTTTTCCTGTATCTGCATATTGAATTTTAATAAGATGTTTCAAATTTTCCTTAAAATAACGCAAAAATATTTCATTATTTTGAGATGAAAGCAATCCTAATATGTTTGTGTCATTTTCTTGTAAGTGTCTTATTAAATGTAAAAATACAGAATCAGTTTCATTTCCACAAGAATAATGATAATGACCATGTGGCAGTCCCATTGCGGTATCTATAATATGTCCGAATAATTCTTCACATAAATCTTTTAATAGATAATCCTTTGTTTCAAAATGAGCGTAAAATGTTGTACGGCCGATATCAGCTTTGTCAATTATTTCTTGTACTGAAATTTGGTTATAATGTTTTTTTGCTAAAAGTTCACTGAACGCTTGAAAAATAGCGTTTTTTGTTTTTTTCTGTCTTCTATCCATAATACCTTCTCCAAACAAATTTGATTAAGTGTTCTGTATCGAACAAGTAGAAAAAACTGATTATTGTGTTTTTACTATAAAATAAGTATAATATATTTTGTACAGAACACTTTGTTTTGTATCTTATATATTATACATTAAAAATTTTATAAAGTCAATAAAGAGAGGTTACGAATAATGTTAAAAAACTTTTTTAAAAAACTCAATGATTTTTTATCAGGTATACCTGCAACAATTATAGCCGGAGTATTTCTTTTAATAGATTTAGTTCCGCATATAGTAGAATCATTTGGAGGTACTGTATTTGATTTGAGTTTCTTACCATTCGATCCTGCGTGGATTACAGTAATTATTAGCGGAATACCCATGTTATATTTAGCTATTTGGCGTATAATACATAATCCGGGTGTAAGTAAAATTTCATCGGCACTTTTAATTTCAATTGCTATGATTGCTGCTATTGCTATTGGTGATCTTTTTGCCGCGGGGGAAGTGGCGTGGATTATGGCTATCGGTGCTATTTTGGAAGATAAAACTACAGAAAGAGCAAAAAAAGGATTAAAAAAATTAATTACTTTAACACCAACACAAGGAAGACTTATTGTAGACGGTGAAGAAAAAATAATATCTGCGGATAAAATTTGTGAAGGGGATATCATTCGAATTCTCCCTGGTGAAACTATTCCTGTCGATGGAATTATTATAAGTGGTGAAACATCAATTGACCAATCTATTATGACAGGCGAATCATTACCTGTTGATAAAACAGTTTCAGACAGCGTATACTGCGGAACAATAAATCGTTTCGGTTCAATTGATATTCGAGCAACAAAAGTCGGAAAAGATAGTTCTCTACAAAAATTGATTCGTATGGTTCAAGAGGCAGAAGATAAAAAAGCTCCAATGGCTCGAATTGCAGATATTGCTGCGAGTTGGTTTGTTCCTGTCGCTTTGATAATAGCAGTTGTTACTGGTCTTATTACAAAAGACATCGTTCGTGCAGTTACTGTTTTAGTTGTATTTTGTCCTTGTGCTCTTGTGCTTGCTACGCCTACTGCAATTATGGCTGCAATCGGTCAAGCAACAAAACACGGAGTTATTATCAAATCAGGCGAGGCACTAGAAAAAATGGGTAAAGCAAATACGATTGCATTTGACAAGACAGGAACACTTACATACGGAGATTTGGAAGTTTGTGATATTATTTCTTTTGATTCTTCTATAAATGAGACTGAATTGTTAAAATTAGTTGCATCTGCAGAGGCCAAAAGTGAGCATCCACTCGGAAAAGCGATAGTATCACAAGCAAAAAAACAAGGTATTACTTTAGTTGAATCAGATGTATTTCAAATGAGTGCCGGTAAAGGAGTTTATGCAAAGTTTAATGAAGAAGTAGTTTTATGTGGAAATGAGAGCTACTTAGAAGAGCATAATATTTTAATCGAAGATGAAATAAGACAATCCGTGGAAAGACTTAGAGTAGAAGGCAAAGCCTCTGTTTTAGTGACAAAGGGCGATACTTGTATTGGAATACTTGCAATGTCTGATATTCTTCGTCCTGAGGCAAAAAGTATGGTGGAACGATTACACGAAATGAATACTGATATAGCGTTGCTTACGGGTGATAATAAAAAAACTGCAGAGTATTTTGCAAGCAAAGTTGGTATTAGTCAAGTTAAAGCAGAATTGTTACCTGAAAATAAAGTAGAAAACATCATATCTATGCAAAAAAAAGAAAAGACTGTATGTATGATAGGTGATGGGGTTAATGACGCACCTGCTCTTAAAACTGCTGATGTTGGTGTTGCTATGGGCGGACTCGGAAGTGATATCGCTGTTGAGGCTGCTGATATTGTTCTTATGAGTGATGATATATCTAAACTTCCATATTTAAAAAGATTATCTAACGCAACGGTGAAAACAATCAAATTCAGTATTAGTCTTTCAATGTTTATTAACATTGTGGCTGTAACCTTGTCTGTTATGGGAATATTAAATCCGACAACAGGAGCACTTGTTCATAATGCAGGTTCATGTTTTGTAGTGCTTATTGCCGCATTGCTTTACGATAGAAAATTTGATAAAAAGGAAAAATAATAAAGTTTTGTACTTGAAAGATAATCAAATTAGGGGTGTCAAAGTAATCGTTCTAACACTTATGGGTGTCGGAATTTTCAAGTAGGGGTGTCGTTTGTCTCAAAATACTTCGACAAACATATTAAAAATGTAAATAACAATAGACGCTGAAAATTACTAGGCGTCTTTTTATTTTTGTGATTGTTTAAGTAAGTTTGCCATTTCTGTAGGAGTTTCCACCATACCTCTTTTGAACCATTCTTCAATCCATCCGTAAAGTCCGTGGCAAAACCACGCGCGAGTATATGCCGTGAGATTGTCTTGTTCTTTGGTTGGACCGCATACGTCAAGTACGTGTTGTAGGCTGATATAGGCAAGTCCTCTGCGGTACAGCAGAACAAAAAGCTCCTTATATTTATAATAGTGTGAAAACAGGCTTTCAATCAACGTATCGGGACTTCCGTTTTTCTCAAATTCTTCGCCCCACTCTTTTATGAGCTTTCCGAGATGTTTGCGTATCACGTCCTCTTTGCTTTCAAAATTTCTGTAAAACGAAACTCTGCCGACTCCCGCCTTTTTTGTCAGTTCGGTAACGGATATATCTTCAAACGCTTGCTTTTTGAGCATTTGCAGAAGTGCTGTCGTGATACATTCTTTTACAAATTCGTTTGCCTCTTGTTTCTTGTTCATATGATACAATTTCGCTCCTTTGTTTCTCAACCCTTATAAGCTATTGACTAATCGCTCGCAATATGATACAATTGTATCACCACTTTAGGAAAAAGTCAAGATATAAGGAGCGTTTATGAAAAAACTTTTGAAAGTTTTGTTGATTATCTTCTGTGTCATAATTGTTTTGGCAGTAGCTGTTGTATCGTTTTTAATATGGGCTTCAAAGCAACCTGCTGTAAAAGATAATTATTTTGAAAATATTACAACGGATAAGCCGTTAGAGCAGAAATACATAAGCAAGGGTACATACGAAGTATCTTACATTGAATATGACGCAAATGACGAAAAAATCGGACAGTTCAAGATTTGGTATCCTACCGAAATGAAAAATTCGGACGCTGTGTATCCGCTTGTTGTTATGGTAAACGGAACAGGTGTAAAAGCTTCAAGATACGAAGCCGTTTTTGACCACCTCGCTTCCCACGGATTTATCGTTATCGGAAACGAGGACGAAAGCTCTTGGGACGGTGCCTCATCTTCCGCAAGCCTTGATTTTATGCTTGATTGCAACGTGGATAATTCAAGTATTTTCTATGGGAAAATTGATACCGACAATATCGGTATTGCGGGACATTCGCAGGGCGGTGTCGGTGCGATCAATGCCGTAACAAATCAAGAAAACGGAAATAATTACACCGCACTCTACACAGCAAGTACCACTCATACGGTTCTTGCCGAGGCACTCGGTTGGTCTTATGATGCAAGTAAAATTCAAATTCCTTGTTTTATGACGGCGGGCACTCTGCAAAGTGACGCAGGAAATGACAAGGACGCAGGTATCGCTCCGCTTTGGTCATTGCAAGCAAATTATGAGGACATTTCCGATGATGTTATGAAAATATACGCAAGGCGTGTCGGTGCCGAGCACGGAGAAATGCTTGCAAAGGCGGACGGATATATGACCGCTTGGTTTATGTATCAGTTAAAAGGTGACGCGGAAGCAGGTAAAGTCTTTATCGGCGAAAATGCGGAAATTTTGCAAAATTCGAATTGGCAAGATGTTGTAAAGAATCACTAATGCTACAGGGGGCGGAGTAATCGTTCTAAACAGGGGCGACGGAATTTTTATGTATGAGTGTCGTTTGTTTCAAAATACTTCGACAAACACAGAAAATAAGAGAGCAAGACGATGGATTGCTCTCTTTTTCAATGAAATTTGCCCTTTGGGCAAGCGAAATACTCCTTGCGGAGTATGAAATATTTGCTCTGCGAACGCGGTAAATTATATTTAATATCGAACGAAGCGAGATATTTCACATTTTTCCCTCGGATATTATTTTGCATTCACCATAAGGCGGATATATTTCACTGAAAACGATTATCAAAGCTTATATTGAAAAATGCAAGATTTTATGATATAATGGAGAAAAATGAAGGGTTCAGTCTGCAGATACGACAGATGACGTTATTTAGCGAGTTTCAATTGCAAAATATGCATATTCGAGCAGATAATCGAATTTCAATTCGTTGCGTGATCGTTTTTTACAAGATGCTACTAACGCGCAAATAGTATCAAAGCAGGCAGTATCACACCCAAGATCCATAAAAAGGTAGGTAGTATAATGAACAGGCACTATAAAATGACAGTTGCTTTAGACGTAGATGACGTATTACTTGAATGCATACCATACGCCATTAAATTGGCAAATGAAAAATACAAGTTTGACCCACCTATCTCTATACATGAGGTTGACAGATGGGGACATTTAGGCAGCAGAGCGGACGTGATATTTGAATATTTTAATGATCCGAAGTTTTACGAGGAACAGCCCGTTATTGCCGGTGCAAAGGAATTTTTGAGGAAGCTTACAAAGATCGCCGAGGTGTTTATCTCAACATCGATACCGCCAGAATTTATGGGGATAAGAGCAAAAAGATTGATGGAGGAATTCCCGGAAATCGAAGTCGGCAATATTTATATGGGAAGCCGTAAGGATAAAATAAACGTCGACGTTTTGTTCGACGATGGAATGCATAACGTTTTCAAGTCAAACGCAAAATATCCGATATTGATGCGCAAGCCTTGGAATCAGGATGCTACCGGTATGCTTGCGGCAAACAATTATGATGAATTCTTGAAATTATTAGAGGTGATAATCAAGAGCAATTCGACGCTGGAGGATCCGGTCTTGAATAACGATCCCTATATCATTTGCTTAGTAGGACCGTCGGGAAGCGGAAAAACCAAGGTTGCCGGCAAGCTGATGAAGTATACCGACAGCCTTGTTAAGCTTCAATCATATACCACAAAGGATCCGACCAGCTTGCAGGAAAACGATTGGTATAACTACGTGTCTCAAGATGAGTTCAGAAGGATGCTGGATTCTAATATGCTTTTTGAATCAACGATGTATGCAGGGCATGGCTTCGGTTCTAAAAAAGACGACGTGTTAAGGATTATCAATTCGGGCAAAAACGTTTTAACTACTATGGATATTTGCGGCGCTATGACGTTGAAATGTCATTTTAACAACGTCGTTACGATCTATATCAAGAGAGATCGAAAAGCATTAATAGAATCTATATTGAAAAAGAATTCCACGGTAGAAGATAAAGCAAATAGGATTTTAGCTATCGACTCGGAAAAGAGTAATATGTTTTTATGCGATTACGTGGTGTATAATAAAGATTACGATGCTACAGCCAAGGAGATCTTGGAGATATTAAAATTACCTATAACGCACTCTTAAACTCAAGCATGTTATCAAAAAAGCCGCGTGACGATCGATATACTAATCTCGTGCTAAACCGAAATCCGAGACATATCTCAATCCTGTCACCGAATACAAGCATTAGGACTTTCAAGGATAAATCTATGATAAAAATAACGGAAATTCAAAATATTATGTTGCACTTTGGAATATCTGTTCAAGGTGTAACCGGTTTTTACGATACTTCACATAACGATGATGATAAACGCTTGAATTATATATTAGACGACAAATATGTTTTGAAAGTTAATTCGATCGGAGCTATGTGGGAGGCAAGATTACAGGATATTCGGAGACTTATTTCCCGTTACCGTTCAATCGGTGTTTATTGCCCCGAGTTTATTCCCACGTTAAACGGTTCGTTATCCTACGTCTGGCACAACTGTGGCAAGGAATATACTTGTTTTGTTGAAGAATACGCAATTTATCCGGTGGTCGGCGAGGAAATCGAAATCGACCGCAAAGAGGTAATCGAACATTTAGGCATATTGGCTGCAAAATATACCGGAGTTGATTTATCAGATATAAAATCCATGTGGAGTATCATTGACCTTGCTCCCCTTGATACAGATATAGACGAAAAGCAGGAAAACACCAATTCACTGATACACGCGCTCCGTAAAAACGGATACGGTCATTTAGCAGACGAAACGGCTGCTTTTAACGCGATGCTGCGAGAAAAAATAATGGCGGTGTTTACAAAGTTGCCCCGATGTGTATATCAAGGAGATTTAAACGAGGGAAACGAATTACATCAAAACGGACATTTTGCCGGACTAATTGATTTTAATATGTCCGGCACTGACGTCAATATAAACGTATTCCTGAATGAGACGAATTGGTTTCCCACAGAAGCTGAATTTGATGCCTTATCCGTTTCGGATATAATTGCAAAGCAAGATTCTGCACAATCGGAAAATTTGTCCGCAATCCTTCGACACTACACTTTGAATGACGATGAAAAATATGCTTGGCCTTATTACAAACGCATCGTGGATATGTTTCAGTACCCAGATGTGTGCCTGATGATACATTGGTTAGGCGATAACTCACGTAAAGACAAATGTGCCGAACTGATTGCAGCGATGATCGGTAAAACTTTGTAAAGAATGTATGATGAAAAATGTAACTTCAAAGAAGAAAGCATGAATGATTTAATTTCTGGACTTCATCAATGAGTACGTTAACAATAGGATATATAGCATATGGGTTTGCTCTATATAACGTTGGCTGGTCAATTGGCGCCGCAATTTCTGATGATTATAAAAGGATTGATAAACATAGAAAACATAAATTATATTAAGTTATCATTAATTTTATTTGTCATTGGGGTCATTTGTGAAAAAAATATTAAAAGCATTACTAATAGTTGATGCTTGCGTTGCCGTTGCTTTTTTATTCGGCGGTGTAATTATGGAAATATTAAGAGCAATACCATTTTCAAAAAATTCTGCTTTTGATCTTATTTGGTATATTTTTTATGGAGGTGCTTACATTACTGGTGCTCCTTTCCTAATAATTTTTATAATTTGTTTTATAAAACTTTTGATTCAAAGATTCAAAAAATAAATAATCAAATCCAGTGATATTAACTGTTAAGATAATGGACGCTTCTCTGCAAGTTGGTGATAAGATTTAAGTTTGTACCAGAGAACTTTTTACTTACCGTAATCAAAACAAAAGAAAGTATAAACTCAAATGTCAGTGGAATACACGTTACGAATGAAAATATTTCTTAAAAGTTTATAAGTGTTGTAAAGTTAATTAAGTAACAAATTCCGATTTATAGAGGTGTATGCACTTTCTACCTGCTGTACGCAAAATGTATAAAAATTGGTAGTGGCACACAGAAAAACGATTAGTCTTGATACAATGAAAAAAGGTGTCAAGACTATTTTTACGCTTTTTTAGAGGTTTTAAGGCTAAAATAAGCATATTTCAAGTGAATTTCCATCAGATTTTACGGTCTGGTGGATTTTTATTTGTTTTTGTATCAAAATTGTAGCATTTCTGGAGTTTTTTGAGGTGGTATTGGATTAATTATTTCAGCACACTGTTCAATAGAAATACGTAAAAGGTGCTTGAATATTGTTATGCCACATATAAGTCTGTAGCTCGCATAAACCTATTTCGTACTTATTTACTTTGTCAATCCAAGTACTTCACAAATCTAATGTAAGTAAAAAGTGGATCATAATTAAGCAGCTTTAACGGGTGGCAACGGCAAGTTGCTTGTCAAATGCGACGACGTATGCTACAATATAGTCAACGTACGAAGGAGGTTCAACTATGGAAACGAAGGATATTATTTTAGAGCTCAGGACGAAAAAGGGACTTACACAAGAGGAACTGGCGGAAAAGGTATTTGTAACAAGGCAGGCAGTGTCTCGTTGGGAAAATGGCGAAACGACGCCGAATATAGATACGCTAAAGCTGCTTTCAAAGCTTTTTGATGTGTCTATAAATACGCTTCTCGGTTCTCCGAGAACACTATTGTGTCAATGCTGTGGAATGCCTCTTGAGGACTGTGATATAAGCCGCGAGACTGACGGTGATTTCAACGAGGAGTACTGCAAATGGTGCTATTCCGACGGTGAATATACGCTTGATATTTGGAAGAAATACGCAGAAATAGGCGGGAAAGAAAAGCTCGACGAATTCAAAAATCAGATAATTAACGAAATCAACACGCTTTTACATATAGAGGGGCTACCTAAGGTCGAAAACTTAAACGTTTTGCCCGGTGAATTCATCAATATGGAATACACGCTACCGAATGGCGAAATGGTGAAATTTCTAGATGATAAGCGCGCCTATCTCGGCAGTCAGCTGGAAAGCGAGTTTGGAGGCAGATGCTTCGGAATAGCCGCGAATATGGACTTCCTTCTCGTCTGTACATACGAAGAAAACGGGGAAAATCCGGAGCTTGTTATTTATAAGAAAAGATGATTAAAATCCGAACTTTTGGTGTGTTAGTTCAGTAATAATACATACTCTCAAGACAATTGATTTCACATTTACAAAAAGAACGTTTGGACGAAGGCGTACGTATCAGCGCGTACATCTTTGTAAAAACGTTCTTTTATCATTGGATTTAATTTTGTTTATTTTTTCTGTATGTATATTTATTATGCTTTTTTGCCGTTATTTGTAAATAATTATTTGCATTTCAATGCGTTTTTCATTTTTTACGGCATATTTTATATTTGTGTAATAATTTATACTCTATTAGATGCAATATCTTTTAATTGCATATTTTAGCTTTTAATTGTCCGATGCTTCTTTGCTGTATTCTTTTATAATGAAATCAGTGATTTTAGGTGCGCCATAGTCGATAAAGTATTGCTGTGAAGGATGAAGTCCATCGCCCTTACCGGACGTCATCTCAGCCTCGTATTCACTCACCTCAAGCATATCCAGAACCGGATAGCCGTACAGATTTGCCATGTATTTTATTGCATAGGCAACGTCCTCCAAAAGATATCCCTCAGCATTTGCCTTCGTGCCGTTCTTATACGGGAACGGAGTCATAAAGAAAACAAAAGAATTGGAATAGGTTTTTCTGAAATGCTCGCAGATTAAATAAAGAGATCCATAAATCGTATCATTGGTTTTATCATCCTTAGTTCCGAGCGGAAGCGATACTGCGAAATCATTTACGCCAAGCATCAGTGATACAATATCGGCAGATTCGGTACAGGAGAGTATTTGTTCGGTCATATTCGCACGGTTAAGATCGTTTTCGCAGAACGTTGCGCCTGATATCCCCTTGTTTGAATAGCTTTTAAGCTTGAGTGTGTCTGCAACAAGCGTAGGATACGGACTTTCCATTCTTCCCCACACTACTCCGTCAATTCCGTAGGTTATACTATCGCCGAAAGCAATGTACGTGAGACTGGAATAATCTACGCAGAATTTACAAACGGCACAAGTACCGTTCTCGAGCGTATGGTCGTTAGTTTCGTTTGACGGTGTCTTACACACGGAACAGATCAACCAATGATGATCAAGGTCGCAGTCATATATAGAAAAATCGTGCTCTTTTTTTGAAACTGTAACGTCTTTTATCTCATTTTTATCACCGTCAAAATTTTTCCCGCATAGCGAGCAATGATAATGCCCTATTATTCCGTCATCGGTGCACGTCGGTGAGACTCCGACTATCCATTCACCAAAGTTATGCCCCGTTGTATAGGTGGCAACGCGGGTGGTTCCGCAGACAGTGCAATACTCTAATGCGATCTTCTTTTCACAGTCATTTGAAATTACGGATAATTCAATATAACTGTGTGTACATATTTCTTCCGAATTAGATATTTTACCTAAATTTTGAAACGTGCCATCGGTATAATAAAGAACCAGCTCGCCGTTGGCGTTTATTTCTGCCTTAGAGATACCCAGTCCATCTTTTCCGTCAACTCCGTCTTTTCCGTCTTGCGAACCGCCTTCTACGGGCTTAAATATACTTTCAAAATCCGCGGCATCGCACGACGTCAACACAAAAGACGTAATGACCAGCATTAAAATCACGAGTAATGATAAGAGTTTTGATTTCATATATAGTCCCCTTTTTTATTTTTAATCGTTATAAAAAGTTAATCAAATTCCCATTGCAAGCGGTCACAACACTCCTGCAACGGTAAAGTCGGGTATAAAGCTTTCATCTGCCGAATCCATATCTTGATAAAATCCGTTTTTCAGTCCTATGGCTTGCGCATACGACACGAGTTCTCGGTACTCTGCTCTGGTGACCTTACGGTCGAGCGGCTTTTTCATTCCCTCCCTCGGTGTATACTGACTCATAATGCTGACGTATACCGAATCACCGTAGGAATCCAGAATATATTTCAAGGAAAGCTTTGCTTCCGCAAGGTGACCGGGAAGGAGGAGAATGCGAACTATAACACCAGAGGTCATTATTCCGCTATCATCAAAGGTTGCCTCTCCTCTCTGCCGTACCATTTCGGATATTGCAGCCTTTGCAGCATCAACGTAATTTTTTGCAGAGGAATATTCCGAGGCTGTTTTTTGTCTGTAATACTTAAAATCAGGAAGATATATGTCTATACTCCCCTCGAGCATTCTTAACGTCTCTACCGAATCGTATGAGCCGGTGTTATAGACCGTCGGAATGCACAATCCGTTTTCTCTTGCGGTGACGATTGCTTGCTTTACGGACGGAGCGTAATGCGTAGGCGTGACGAAATTTATATTATGCGCACCTTCCTCCTGTAGCTTAATCATTATTTGCGAAAGTTCCTCCGTACTGACGCTCCGCCCGCATTTTTCACGCGATATCTCTCTGTTTTGGCAAAATACGCAGCCGAGAGAGCATCCGGAAAAGAAAATCGCACCCGAACCGCGAGTACCGGATATCGGCGGCTCCTCCCACATATGAAGGGCTGCGCGTGCGACGTACATATCCGACGGCGACATACAGTATCCTAAGCGTATATTCCTGTTTACGCCGCAATTTCTTGCACACAGGCGGCATTCTTTATATTCGGAAAAATCAGACATATTACCTCCGTTTTTTATTGACATAATTGCTTTTATGTGATAAAATCTACATGTAATATAGATATCAAGGCGGTGAACAGAATGAAAAGAGACGACTATATATCATGGGACGAGTATTTTATGGGAGTTGCTCTTCTGGCTTCTATGCGTTCAAAGGATCCCAGCACACAGGTCGGTGCATGCATAGTTGACGATCAGAACAGAATTTTATCTACCGGATATAACGGCTTTCCTCAAGGCTGCTCGGACGACGAATATCCTTGGGAACGCGACGGAGAAGGTGAAAATACAAAATATCCGTACGTCGTTCACGCAGAGCTGAATGCGATACTGAACGCAGGTGGAAGATCACTTAAGGGAGCGAGAATATACGTAGCTCTTTTCCCCTGCAACGAATGCGCCAAGGCAATAATACAATCCGGAATCTCGGAAATCATTTACCTTTCCGACAAGTATCACGACACCGATTCAATGAAAGCGTCCAGAAGAATGCTCAGATCGGCGGGAGTCAGACTGACTCGCATAAACCCCTCAAAGGCGCATATAGTTTTAAATCTTACGCCATAATTCGACAAAAAAGTGTTTTTTAAGAGGTACGCGATCGTACCTCTGTTTTTTTGTTTACGGTTATATCTTTCGATATGATGTGTAAAGCTTGATTTTATCGCAACTGAATTTAATCCAGAAAATACTTTTTTATATCGTTTAGCGACGAGCTCATAGTTCCCTGAATCATACGCGAGCTGCCGCCTCCCTTTCCGCACAGTTTTGCGTTTATATCCGAAGAAAGCGACTTCAGGTCGATCGAGGATGAAGATATAACGTATTTATAATCTCCGTCCCTGCCGGAGAGTGCGACCAAAATTCCCTTTACGGATCCTATAGCCTTGTTTGCAAAAGCGCGAAGCTCTTCAACGCCTACGCCCTCTATATGCTTCACGAAATTACTGTCAGAGGATACGGTATCTGCAAGCGTCTCGGCATATATACGCTTAAACGTTTTGAAATTCAGGGCAAGCTGCTCGGTATCGGACATATATTTTGACAATGCCGTGGCAACGTTTTTTTGCGGTTCAGAGAGCATTGCCGATATTTCCTTTACACTTCCGAGCTTTTCACGGTAATCGGAAAGTGCTCTTCTTCCTGCGCACATCGTAATTCGGACGCCGCCTCTGTGATTCATCATTGAAAGACATTTTATAAGACCTATCTCACCCGTATTAGCTACGTGCGGAGCACAGCAGGCGCAGGTATCGACGTCTCCTATTTTTACGATTCTTATTCCCTCAGCGGTATCAAGCTTTGAGCGATAGGACATATTTTGCAGCTCGCTCTCACTCGGGAAAAAGGCTTCTACCTTAATATTTTTGAAAACCACCTCGTTGGCAAGCGTTTCTATACGATCAAGCTCATACGGACTCATAACGTGATTTATATCAAACGTAACCTCGTCGTCACCCAAATGAAATCCTACGTTATCGTATCCGTAACTAGAGTGAATAAGTCCGCAGAGAACGTGTTCAGCCGTATGCTGCTGCATTTTATCGAATCTCTCCGAAAAATTGATCTTGCACTTAACTTTTCCGCACGGCACGTAGGAGCGCACCCTGTGGTATATCGTATTTTCGGTCTCGTATGCATAGACGACTTCGGCATCACCGATATATCCCGTGTCCGACGATTGCCCGCCTTCCTCAGGAAAGAACGCAGTCCTGTCAAGAACGACCTCGAAATAATCGCCGCGCTGCTCGGAAGAGATAACGGTTGCTTCAAATTCGGCAATATACGGATCATTGTAATAAAGCTTTTCAGTCATATTTTTTGTCTCGCTTTCAGATCATATTCTGCGGCAGAAAACAGATTCCACGGATACGCTTCAATTTCCGGAAGCTTTAGCACGTTAACCGTTTCGTCCTCTGCCTTGAAACACACGTGATATGCGAAGAGTGCAGGTCCTCTTGTACGAAGGTCCTTACTTCCGTATTTTTTATCACCCGACAGAGGTGTATTTCGCAGGGAAAGCTGAGAGCGTATCTGATGAAATCTTCCTGTTATAAGACGAATTTTCAAAAGGCTTTTCAAGTCGTTTTCCGTGCCGGTGACTGCTACTCTCTCCGAATTTAGGATAGCGTGCTTTGCCGAGGGATTGCTTTTATCAGAGCCGACGGAAATACCTCTGTAGCGATCTTTTATCAAATAGTCCTCCAAGGTTCCCTCCTCTGCTATGCCGTCCGCCACCGCCAGATACTCCTTAGTTATTTCTCCGTTTTCCAGTTTTTTCGAAAGGCGTGCCGCGCTTTTTTTATTTCTTGCCAGCACCACGAGACCTCCGACGACGTTATCGAGTCGATTTATTATATACAGTTCTTCCCTCTCGCCCAAGTCACGCAATTGCTTTGCAGTAAGAGAAATCGCATCCTCGCACGTCCCCTTATCCCTCTCGGACGAGATAAACGGAGGCTTATATATTACTATTACGTTTTCGGATTTGTATAATATTTCTGTGGTCATATTTTTTACCCGTTGCTTGTTTTAGATATATTCTACCATTTCCGAAATACTTTTTCAATACCTTTTCCGCTTTTTTGCGGCAGTTTGATTACCTGTTGCCGTTTTTCTTTCTTTTATATCTCTTCCCCTTTTGTTTATTTACGGTCGTTACGCGTCTTGTTTCGCCGCCGCTCAAAAGTATCATTTTAACCGCGGAGAGGCTGAAATCGTTTGCATACACCTTGAGTGGCTTATCGATAGCTCCGCGCGCCAAAACCTTTATATATCCAGTATCGTACGGAACTAAGCTTTTTTCTTTGAGAACGTTCACGTCAACTCTGTCCTCGGCGACGAAATTACGGCTGAGAGTATCTACGTTTACGACAGATCTGCTTTTTCCTTCGGTGTATACAATTTCCCTCTCGTTTTTTATCATATCCTTCGCCATGGAATCCGTAAGCATCGATTCCGCCTCCTCCATTTTTACGGTTATTCTCGGCTCGTTTTCTGCGGATTCTTCGGACGGACACGCATTTTTATTCGACTCGGAAAAAGTTTCACCGCTCCCGTATTCCGAGAAAGAGCCACCTGCACCGTCGCTCTCATCGTACCCGTCCTCTTCTATGGAAGGATAATACGAGCTAATCATATTCTCTTTTTCAAACGAATTGCAATTTTCGGCCCCGTCACTAAAATCAAAATCACAAGCGACATCGGATTCTTCATATGCTTCAGGATCGGTACGCTCTTCCACGTCAATGCAGTATCTGTCGGATTTATCTTCGGCGTACTCCAGCGTAGCGTTTTCCTTCCTTGCCTCGTCCTCGGGGACAAGTGATACGTTCCCTTTCGTGTCGGGCACCGTTTTGCTTTGCGTGCTTGTCTCCGCAAAAGAGTCCTTTTCGGTTTCGTTTCCGTGCGTTTTAACGTCGTAATTCTCGTAGGGAGTATCGTATACCTTGATTACCGGCTCGGTTGCTTTACACTCGTCTCCGTTATCCAGATATCCGATGTACGCTCGATTTTTTCTTTTTGCTTTTGCCATGCAAAATACATCGGCCACGTCATCCCGCTTTTTGTAAATAAAGAATATAAATACTAATATCGACAGCACGGTGATCGTACCGAGAATTATTTTTCTTCGAGTGCTCTCGTTAGGATAGGGCAAGCGGTTCAGCTTTCCGCACCGAACGTTCAAGGAGTAATTCGGATTTACGGACGCGATATATACGTCGTCGCCGTCGAGATAAAAATAAAGATCAAGCGTATCGGTACCGATAGGAGAATCGGATAGCACGTAGGTCGGAGATATTTCATCCTCACTCTCAAAAAGATACAGATCGAAATCGGAAACGCAGACGTCTATGCTACGCGGAATCACCGTAAGCGTACACTCGCAGCTGTCACAGCCGTTCTCGAAAACGTAATTATCCTTATCGATCAATTCGTAGGTCACGGAATAGGTGCCGCTGTTCCTTATATCCCCGTTGTATTTCGGCGAATAAAGCTCGGACGACGGCGGATCTATACTCGTTGCGCTGTATTCGTATTCCATATTGGTCGGGACCGGAACGGGTGCCTTTAATATCTCAAACGTGCATACGGGCAGAATCGGCTCCTCGTAATTTTCATCATCATAAGAAATGAGGGCGGAAAACGTATAGACTCCCGCACGGATTTTCGCGTTCGTACTATAGCCCAAAAGCGTTATGCCGTCGGGAATATTCAGAAGCGTCGGCGCATGCGGCTCACCGTCGTAGGTAATCTCGAAAGCATCCCAGCAGATTGCGGAAAGGTCGTATTTTGCCTTTTGAACCGATACGGGGACATCGACCGAAAAATCACCGTAGGAAAATCCGACGTATTCATCCCTATATCTGAACGACGGGCCGTTTTTGTAGGCTACCGTAATTCCGTCCGTTACCCTCGCTCGACTCCCGTCATTATACAACAGCCAAACGTCATAATCCTCACTTGAAAGAACGCAGAAGGCGGTAGGAGAAGAGTTTATTTCAGCATCTATACCTACCGCAATGACCTCAATAGAGGTGACCTCGATCGGCTCGCCGGTAAGAGGAAGGTAATTTTCGCTTTCAGGAACGGAGGCTACCATATAATATTTTCCGTGCGAAAGCGTTTGTGCCTCGGAGGTAAGATTACTATCGGTATAATACTTGAATATCGGCTCTCCGCTATAAGCCCTTGCACTCGGATTCGGAGTGAGGCTCTCGTAAAAATCGGAAACCGAGGGATACTCAATCCAGAAGTTTGCCGCCTTGACTATTTCGTATTCGACCGTGGCGTTGGAGACCGAATAATTCGGATTGGCGGAGGAAGCCGTTGCAATATATTTTCCGGCATTTATTCCCTCACCCGTTACACTTATCTCCGCTACCGAGGATATAGCCGCGGGAGCGTGCGGATTTCCGTCGTAGGTAAAATCGTTATTGCTCCATAAAACGCATATGCTTTTCGGAATTACTCTGACTTTGGCGGTAATTTGTGTAGGTACGTTATAATTTTTACTCTCCGTAAAAAAGGTCAACGTCACCGCTTTCCAGCCCTCCGAAGCATTCAAGGCACCGTCCGAGAAGGAATACTTTAATTCAAAACCGTCCTCACCGATCGGCATCAAGCCGCTTATTGCGGGATATTTAACGTTACCGTCGAAAACGTATTCCGCGTCCGAAAAGGAAAACGAAGAAAGGTCATAATCCGCTTTCGTGATCTTCCAGCCGTGCGGCTCGACGGTCGGCGCATTATAATTTTGCGAATCGTAGCTTAGCGAAACGGTGGCAAGGTATTCGCCGACGTTTATCGCACGGTTATCGGTATATCCGACCACGCCGACTCCGTCCGGAAGACCGCTAACGGTTACCTCTGCGTATTTTCCCGTATACGTCAGTTCCGAGGACGACCACGTGACAGCGGAGATATCGTAATCCGCCTTTGATACGGAATAGGAGCAGGTCGGATTCTCGTAAACGTAATCCGACGAATATGAAAGCGCCTCGGCTAAGTAATTTTCTCCTGCATATACGTTTGCACCGCGAACCTTTACAGTGCGCTTTACACCCAGAACGTCGACGAAGAAGGCGGACGGAAGCTTTGATTTACCGTCGTACACAAAGTTTGAATTGCTCCACGAAAGGACTACCGTGCGCGGCAGGACGGTCATAATTACGCTCGTGCTTGCGGGGACGGTATAATCACGGCTTTCGGTGAAGAAATCCACAGAGAGCGTATACGAGCCAGATGCAGCTCCGCCGCCGCTTACGGTATATTTTAAGGGGATACCGTCCTTGCCCAATATCACCTGCGGGCTATCGGGGAGAGTATGATACGCGCCGTCAAAGGTTACCTCGAAATCCGATATTCCGAGAGATGATATATCATAGGAAAGGGGCTTTACGGTAACGGGTATCAGAAGGCTCGCGCCCTCATACTCGGCTATGACCGTGCCGTCTCCGACTCTAAGAGAAGTACCGTCCGAATATATGAGGCGCAGACCTGCGGCTCCGACGGCGGATTCTCTGCCGCTATTGTAAATTGCCGTAACGCTCATTCCGGTAGCGTCTAATTTTTCAAAGGCGAAATACTCGGTTTTTAACGGCGGTGACAAGAGCTTTATGCCGACTACGCTCTCGGGTATTATCGAAAACGACAGGGGCTCGGAGGTGAGTTCCGTATAATCCGAGGTACCGACGACCACTGCCTTGACAAAATAGCTACCTGCGCCGATCGGTATATCGGTCTTATACGTACCGTCACGAGTAGCGGAATAGAGATATATCACCTCTCCGAATTTTGAGATCGCGTTTGATTTCAGCGGGCAACCAAAGTAAGAATCAAACGCCTGCGGCTCTTCTATCCAAACGTTTTGTGCCCTCGTTATCTCAAAATAAACGACGTATTCCTCACCCTCGGCACCGCTCCATACGGTGTTTTCCTTATCCTTCAAAACGAGCGATTGCGCATATCTGCCGACACCGACGCCACCGTTCTGATTTACGGTATAATGGGAGGTCTCGGACAAGGACGGAAAAAGCATATCGCCGGTATATTCGGCAGAAGTAATCTCGGGAGGCGATATTTCCTTAGGCTTGATAGAAACTTTAATATTCGTAGCATAAAACGAAGCAGTTTTTCCGTCCAAAATGTATGAAACCTCGCAGGAATATATACCGCTATCGCTGACGTTTCTCATTTTCAATGAGGCAAGAGAGGATATTTCAGCTCCGTCCTTATACCATTTATAGGTGTAATATCCTCCGGATACGGGATGCGTCAGCTTATCAAAGGTCAGGACGTGATCCTCACCGTCGTATTCGAAATCAAGAGAGGAAACGGAAAAGGACGGCGGTGCAAGCTCGAGTCCTGCAAAGAGATTAAAATCGGAGCAAACGCCCTTATCGAAAGCATACGGATCCGTGAGGTCGGCATCGGTATACCATCCGCCAAAGGCGTATCCCTCCTTCGTATCCGGCACGTACTCACAAACGCGCTCACCGTAAAGCAGCTCCTGCTCGCAGACGAGGGCGCCGTCAACGTAAAACCTCACGGTATACGGAAGGTAAACTCCCGCAAAGCACTTCTCGCTTGTATGCCGAGTTTCGTCAAATTGAGTTACGGCTACCTCTTTTCCGTCTGCGCCGTACAGTCTTATATCGCTAACGGACTCTTCGTCTGCGCCGTAAAACACCTCCGTAAGCGTACCGTTTCGAAATTCGGCATCGTATTTTACCTTTAGTTCCGCAGAAGAGCGATATTTGATCTCTCCGACGGAAAGGTGCATCGGTGATTCCAAAGCTATAGAGTACGGTACTCCGGATATTGCGGGAGAATTTGCAAGAGCCAACTCGCCGTCGTTTTTTATTGCCGTTCCGCATTTATTCGTAATACTGCCGCCCAGCACGTGCACACTGCCGCTTGCGATATCTATCAGAGCGCCCTCGTACTCACCGCTTATCACTCCGCTGTTCATAACGAGCGAGGACGACGAGGAGTAATCCAGCCGTACAAGCACGCCTCCGCACGAGGATATATCAGACGAATTCACGGTAAGGCTGCCACCCTTTATCCGAAGGAGCGCATCTCCCACGAAGGTAAGCGAAAGCGACGAAAATTCAACCTTACATCCCTTTGGAACGCTTAGCGTACCGCCGCATTGCAGCTTTCCGGTTACGGTATAATCGCCTCGCGGAAGCTCGGCGGGCTTGTCCGTACTGACGTCCTCAAATCTTATCGAGGTCGGCGCGCTCATTTTTTCAAAGCAATCGTCAAGCGAATAGTAGCTTCCTATCTCAACGTAACCGTCGTACATCGCTTCGAGAACGTATTTCCCATCCACCTCCTTTATCTTATAATCTCCGCTTTGCGACACGGCGGATATCCCAAACGTCAAAGCAACAGCTACGACGCTAAGAGTAAGTATAATTCTTACTGCCTTTTTCATATGTTCTCCATTCCGCCCGAACGGGCATTTGTGTTTTTCCATATATTACCATTTAATTATAGCATCGGTTATTCCGCAATTTCAATATTTTTGCCAGTGAAGATATCGCAAATTACGCCATAAAAGCACAATAGCCCCGCCGTTATCTTAAAAAACGAAAAATAATACAAAAAGTTTACATTTTTTTAACTCAAACGACTTGAATTAGCTCATCTGCGTGGTGTAATATAATGATGTGATTAAAAAAGCGCCGAAGCTCGGAATCGGAGCAAGAGCGCAAAGCGGAAGGATGATATTATGTCGGATTTCAGAACTAACGTATGCGTCGATATTCACGACGTCGATTATAACGGTATCGCAAAGACCTCTGCCGTTATGAGATATATACAAAGCGCGGCACAAAAGCAATTGACTATGAACGGTATGTCATACGAGGAGTTGCGCGCCAAAAAAAGAGGATTCGTGCTTAGTAAGATACGAATGGAGATAAGCGCGCCTATCAAAGCCTTTACACCTCTTACCGCGATCACTTATCCGTGCGAAAGCCGCGGGTACTCCTTCTTACGCTGCTACGAGCTTTTGCACGACGGTGTCTCGGTGGCAAAGGCGATAGCCGTATGGGCGCTTATCGATACCGAAAGTCGCGCTCTGGTCAAGGTAAACGATTTCGATCTCGGCCTTCCGACGCTTGCTCCGAACGATCTGATAATCGGTCACATTAAAATGCCGTCGGAGATGGTTGACGTCGGTGGATACGGCGTTCATTACGGTGACGTGGATCAAAATATGCATATGAACAACACGAAATATCCGGATATGTACTCAAACTTCCTGCCACTTGAAGGAAGAATGATACGCTCGATCACTATCAATTATAATAATGAAGCTCAAATGGGCGAAAAGCTGAGAGTCAGCCGCGCACGCATCGGAGATAGTTACTTTTTCAGAACGGTAAGGAGCGACGGAAAGGTCAATTCCGAGGCTGAAATAGTTCTGGAAAATATAGGAAAATGAATTGTAAAAGTTGACCGATTCAAACCGAGCAATCATAAATGAGTCTATGAACAGGAACAATTATATCGACGTGAATGCGTGGCGAATGGAAATCAGGTCATAAATTGGATATATTTTCCATTTTTGTTTAAAAAACTTTTGATTTTCGCATCGTTGTCAATTTTTACAATACAAAAAAGCTTCATTTTCGCCAAAAAATCGGTCAAATATCTTTCCAAATGGCAAAAATAGGTAATATCCGATATAATGATTTCAGACGAAAATCGGAGGTTATCTGTCTATGACTACAAAGCAAAAGGAAAAAATTAAAGACGTAATTATCAGAAAAGAGGATCGGACGGACGAGCGAAACAAGTACACGTATTTACTTATAATGAATGAAAGCTCCAACGTTGCAAGCTACGGAATCCCCCTCTACTCCGTGCGAGTCGAGCTGACGGACGAAACCGGAAGGATATCCTCGGCGGAGATCAGAGACGTTTTCGCCGATGCGGGAAGAGCTATAGTTTTCTTTGACAAGCTGGTGCGTAATCTCGCGACTCCAATCGATCTTACCTACATACTTGAGGATGAGATTTCATGACCCTCACTCTAATCAAAGGCGCTCCCTGCGGGCGCCTTTTTTCGTACCGGTTGCGTTTTTCAGGAGCTTCTTCAAAAATTCGGCGGCAACGCGCCGTGAGCGGATTTCCTGCTTTTCTCCTTGATAAGAGTGATATTTTTCCGAAAGCGGCTGATGGGCTGTTTTGATGTTGATACGCGAGGTGCTGCTGAATGCTTTTAAAAATTTCGTTTGCGGCTAAACTTTCGGATAAATATTTAAATATTTTGAAAATATTTTCATTAAAGTATGGATTTCAGGGGCAATTTATGTTATAATATACTGATTTATTATGCGCTTGAAGTTATTTTTCTGTTTTTCAAGCATTATTGCGAGGTAAATATATTAATGTCAGAACATATCGATATTTCCGGCACGGTTACGCTCCCTGTAATTCCACTACGCGGAATGGTTGCCTTCCCTGCCGTTCAGTTAAACATAGAAATAGTCAGGCCGACATCTCTTAAGGCGTTCACTGCCGGAGCGACGGTTTATGATGCAAGGGTTATCCTGCTGGCACAGAGGGATATCGCCTGCGAGGATCCGAAGGGCGAGGATCTTTACAAAATGGGTGTCGTCGCCGAAATCAAGCACGTCGTCAAGAACCCGCGCGGAAATCTCAACGTAGTATTTGAGGGAATCTCAAGAATAAAAATAACGGATTTCAGTTACGACGCGGGATTTATCACGGCAAGCGGAGCTACGAGAGTCGAGGCAGACCACAAGACGATATCGAATCAGCTCTCTGCGACGGTTCTTGAAATAAAGCGCAAGTTAAGTGAGATAAAGGATATTCATCCGAACTTCACGGAGGAATTACGACTTGCAGCAGACGCTATAACCGAATACGGATATTTCGCCGACTTCGTCGCATCGAGTGCCCTGATCGATCATAAGAACAAGCAATCGGTTCTGGATGCAATACTTCTCAAGACGAGACTTGAGAGGCTTTTGGTAGCGCTTGAGGAGGAATCGATGCTTCTCGAATGCGAGCACGATATACAGATGCAGGTCAGAGAGAAGATCGACCGTAATCAGAAGGATTACTTCCTGCGTGAGCAGATCAAGGCGATACAGTCGGAGCTTGGTGACGACGAGGACGACGAGCTGCGCGACTACGACGAGAGAATTACGGCGGCGGATATGCCCGAAGAGATAAAGGAAAAGCTTTATAAGGAGCTTTCGAAGCTGGCTAAGACGCCCTTCGGTGCCGCAGAGGGAACCGTAATACGTACGTATCTCGACACGTGTCTCGATTTCCCATTCGGTATAAAGAGCAACGATAATATTTCCGTGGAGAAGGCAAAAAAGATACTTAACAAGGATCATGACGGACTCGCGAAGGTAAAGGAAAGAATACTCGAATTCGTTGCTGTCAAGCAATTTTCTCCCGATATAAAAAACCAGATCATTTGTCTAGTAGGCCCTCCCGGAGTCGGTAAAACGTCGGTTGCGGCATCTATCGCAAGAGCTCTCGGAAGAAAATACGCGCGAGTTTCGCTCGGCGGTATGCACGACGAGGCGGAGATACGCGGTCACCGTAAGACATACGTCGGTGCAATGCCGGGAAGAATAGTTACGGCACTTATAAACGCCAAGGCTTCAAACCCCGTCATCGTGCTTGACGAAATAGATAAAATGTCATCGAACTTTAGGGGAGATCCCACCTCTGCACTGCTCGAGGTGCTCGACCCTGAGCAAAACAAGTCATTCCGCGACAACTTTATGGAGATACCTATTGATCTTTCGGATACGCTGTTTATAGCAACTGCCAACAGCTACGACGGTATTCCCGCACCTCTGCTCGACAGAATGGAGATCATAGAGCTTTCCACCTACACGGACACGGAAAAGCTGAGTATTGCGAAAAACCACCTGATACCGAAGCAGCTGGAGCGCAACGGTATGAACAAAAAGCTCTTCAAGATCACGGACAAGGGCATTCTCGCACTTATCAAGGGATATACTAGAGAGGCCGGAGTACGAACGCTGGAAAGAGAGATCGCTTCACTTATCAGAAAAAGCGCGAAAAAAATCGCGGAGGGTGAATACGAATCCGTGAAGATCACGGAAAAGAACCTGACAGATTTCTTAGGCAAGGTGAAGGTTGTGCCCGAAAAGCTCGAGGAAAACGATCCCGTAGGTCTCGTCAACGGTCTTGCCTACACGCAAAGCGGAGGCGACATGCTCAAGGTCGAGGTTGCCGTTATGCAGGGCACCGGAAGGATCGAGCTTACCGGCTCGCTCGGTGAGGTGATGAAGGAATCGGCAAAGATAGCGCACTCCTACGTCAGAACGCTAACGGATGCATACGACATTGATCCCGATTTCTACAAAAACAGAGATATACACATTCACTTCCCCGAGGGAGCGATACCGAAGGACGGACCTTCTGCCGGTGTAACGATGGTTACGGCTATCGTAAGCGCGCTCACGGGCATTCCTGTCAGGCGCGACGTTGCAATGACGGGAGAGATAACGCTCAGAGGGCGCGTGCTTCCTATCGGAGGATTAAAGGAGAAGACCCTCGCGGCATACCGCTCGGGAATCAAGACGGTTCTCATCCCCGAGGACAATATGCGCGACCTTGACGAGATAGACGCGGAGGCAAGAGAAAGACTTGAATTTATCCCCTGCAAGAACGCCTCCGACGTGCTTCAAAGTGCACTGATAAAAAACGACTGCGGAGATAATCATGCAAAAAATTAACACGAACAACGCGAGCATTGCCATAACGGTCGGAAATCAAAAGCAATTTCCAAGAGATCCGCGACCGGAGATTGCACTTTCGGGGCGCTCCAACGTCGGCAAGTCCTCGCTGATAAATACTCTTCTGGGAAGGAAATCACTCGCTAGAGTTTCGTCTGCTCCCGGAAAAACGATAACCATCAACTACTACGACGTCGACAAAAAGCTCTACCTCGTGGATCTGCCGGGCTACGGCTATGCAAAAAGATCGCGCGACTCGCAAAAATCGTGGAGCTCGCTGACGGAGGACTTCTTCGTCAAAAATCCGTCGATCGATGCCCTGAGGCTGGTTATACAGCTGATAGACGTCAGAACGGGGCCGACGGACGACGATATTATGATGATAAACTTCCTTATTGACAACGGCGTTCGCTTCGCGGTAGTTGCAACTAAGACGGATAAGCTTTCAAAAAGTCAACTTAAGGTTGCACTTGACAGCATTAAAAACGAGTATTTTCTCGGAACGGGAATCGAGATCATTCCCTTTTCATCCGTAACGCGTGACGGAAAAGACGAGCTTTGGAGATTAATTTCTGACGTAATTTCATAATTCGGAGCTTCCCTGCCGTATTAACGGTGAGGAATGCCGAGTAATAATTGTAAAGGAACGAAAAGATGAATATCGGTTATTATTTGATTTCCATGCTCGTCGTGCTGATCACGCTTGCTATACACGAATACTCTCACGCCTACGCCGCATACAAGCTCGGAGACGACACGGCAAAAAGCATGGGAAGGCTCACGCTTAATCCCCTGAAGCATTTGGATCCCGTCGGAGCGATATGCATGCTTCTCTTTCACGTCGGCTGGGCAAAGCCCGTGCCGATAAATGCGCGCAATTTCAAGAATCCGAAAAAGGGATTTGCCATATCCGCGCTTGCGGGACCGCTCTCAAATATCTTAATGGCGTTTTTCTCGGCTCTCGTCTATTTGATAACGCTAGTATCGATTCGTGACGCGTCGCTCGTATACGGAAGCTTTGCTTATAGCTTTTGGAGCAACGTTCTTCTGTTTATCAGCCTGTTTCATACTATCAATCTCGGGCTGGGCGTGTTCAATCTTCTGCCGATACCTCCGTTTGACGGATCGAGGATACTCAACGTGATACTGCCGCCGAAGGCATACTTCGGTATAATGAAATACGAAAAAAAGATCTATATCGGCGTTCTCGTCTGGCTTTTATGCGGTGATTACGTTGCCGCGGCTCTCAGAGCCATACCGTTCATTTCCGCAACACCGGCACTCAATTTTCTGGTTGGAATATTCTCGCTTTCGGGCATGCTGTCCTCTGCGATCTCGGCTCTTTCGGGGCTTATGATCTCCTTCTGGCAGCTTATTCCGGCACTCAGATAAGACCGAATTACTTTTCGAGAAAGGATTACTGTTTATGATAGAGCTAACGTACAGGTTGGATATGTTCGAGGGGCCTCTCGATCTCCTTCTGACTCTTATCAGTAAAAACAAGGTAAGCATTACAGACATACCGATTGCCATAATATGCGATCAGTATATGGAATATATAGAGCAGGCACAAAAAATGGATCTTGAGATTGCGAGCGAATTCATCGTTATGGCGAGTGAGCTTATGCTGATCAAAAGCCGTATGCTCCTGCCTCACGAGGAAGGAACCGAAAACGATCCGAGACGTGAGATAGCGGACGCTCTTCTTTTATATCAGCAGGCAAAGCTTGCGGTGAACGAGCTGCGCCCGATGTACGAGGAGTATTCCGGAAGATACGTCAAGGGGACGGACGATATTCCGCCAGAAAAGGGACTGCCTCTCAATATGGACGTCGGCCTTATGACGAAGGCACTGAGCGCGGTTCTCCGACGTATGAAGATTGCAAATGCGGTGCGAAATCCTACCGAGCTTGTAAATCCGCTTATAAAGCACAAGGTCGTTTCGGTAGAGGAAAAAATAGAAGAAATATGCCTGACTCTCGAGGAGGTCGAGGAGGCTACGCTCTACGATCTGCTTTCGGTTTCCGAGAATCGCTCGGAGCTGGTGGCAAGGTTTATGGGTGTTCTTGAGCTTATTAAGCTGCACAGGATCATTATCACTAACGTTACCGTTATAGACGACGTCGTGGAATACAACGATTCGGGGCTGGAGATGACGTTTAAGCTTAATCCCGATTACGTACCCGTCGAGGGAGCGGAAAGCGAATTTGACGACAAGGTCACGGAAGGCGAAGATACCGAGGGAGGTAAAAAATGATGAAAAAGAAAAAGGACGCACAGAAAGAGGTTGCGGAAAAAGTAATCGAAAATGCGGCAGAGGAAAAGACCGAGGGCAAGAGCGCGAGCTTTATAGACGACGCTCCCAGAAGCATAGTTGCAGAGGAGGCACTGGAGGCAATTCTCTTTGCGGCGGGACATCCTATTTCATACGCGACACTAGCAAGAGTTTTCAACATGACGCCCTCTAAGGTTCGCGACATGGTGCTTGAATACTCGCTAAAATACAACGATCCACAGATTCCGCGAGGAGTCATACTTCTTGTGTACAAGGATTCGTGCCAGCTCTGCACTAAAAAATATTACTTAAACGAAATCAGAGACGCTCTGGGAATAAGAAAAAGCGGAACGCTTTCCACTTCGTCGATGGAGGCTCTTGCCATAGTCGCTTACAATCAGCCGGTAACACGCGCATTCGTTGACACTCTGCGCCGTGCAGATTCGTCCTATGCAATGAACAACCTTTTGGATAGAGGCTTGATAGAATCGCAGGGACGTCTTGACGCACCGGGAAGGCCGATGCTTTACGGAACGACGTCGGACTTTTTGCGGTGCTTCGGGCTGAAGGATCTGTCAGAGCTTCCGCAGACCACGGAGGAAATACAGTCCATGTTTGCCAACACGAGCAACGTTCCCGAGGAGGAGAACGAGAACGGCGAGCAACCCGAGCTTGACATTGAAGCGGTGCTTGGCGGTGACGAGAGGAATACGGAAGCGGCGGCACAAGAGGAGTCACTTGACGATGCAGGCGAGGACATGGAGCCTTCCGCAGACGATCACGTCGATTTCGGTGACGAGGATGCTACCGACGAGACTGAACAAGAGAAAACACTCGGTGAGGCGGACGAGGATACGGAGCCTTCGGCAGACGATAACGTTGATTACGGCGAAGATGACAATTACGAATACGTAGACGATACGGACGGTGACGATGCGGATTCCTATAATAACGAAGATTACGCGGACACATCAGAGGACGACTGATCCTAATTAAAGTCAAAGGATATTTTAAGGTCAAGCAATTTTCTATCTTGGACGTATTTTTTCAAAAAACGGTGAAAAAGTAAATTTAAGTTATCAAAATCGTGCATAAAGCAGGTATTCCGAGCATGGATATCACGGCAAAAATATACATCGCACTCTCAATTTGCTTGACCTTTATATTTTTACTTACAAGACCTATACTTTTTCACGTTCGAAAAAGCGAAGAGCTTTTCTTAAGCGTTGATCTTACCTTTTTCGGAGTCGAGCTTTCACGATTCTCAGATGGAACGAAAGCCGACGGTGCCGATGAAGTGAGCGGTACGCCCGATATCGGGCTTGAAGAGATCGGTGCCATTACGAAAAAAATATTTCGCTTTATTTCAAAATGCTCACTTACCGTCAAGAAAATCGGTATTCCGCTGAGCAACACCCTTAAGTCAGGACTCTCATATTTTCGATTTATTGGCGTGATTTCCGCCTTGCTTGCATACGCGGACTCGAAAGCGGAAAAACTAACACTCGAAAACAACGCAATGGTTTTCACCTCCGAAGGAGCGGAATTTGACGTCGTTATCAGCGTTATGATTTTTGACGTTATCGTTTTAGCCGCGGGACTTTTGTCGAAGGCAATAAAAATCGGAAAGATGGAAAAGAGTAATGTCGGAAACTAAAATGAGCGATATTATAAGAGCGTCGCTTGAAGGGATAAGAGAGCTTAACGATATAGAAACTGCTATAGGCGACGCCATTACTACCCCGAGCGGCGTGACGGTGATTCCCGTTTCAAAGGTCACTATGGGAATCGCAACGGGCGGTATAGATTATGCGACGAAAAAGCTGACCTCTCCGCAGAACTTCGGCGGTGGCGGCGGTACGGGTATGACGGTAACTCCTATTGCATTTCTCACAGTAACCCCAGACGCAAGGGTGGATCTTATTCCTATCGCAACAAGGGAAAGCGACGTCGATAAGGTTGCAAGGCTTATAGAAAGCTCACCTGATATTATCGGAAAAATCAAGGGACTGCTGTCGTAGTATATTTTTCCCGTTTTCGGAAACTCTAATGAAAAAAGGAGTTTTTTATGCATGGAAAAAAAGGTATACGATTCTTTGCGATTTGCCCGCTGCTGGCACTGATGCTTCTCTGCTCCCCGATTGCCAACTCTGCCGAAGCGATAAGCGCGAGAGCAAAGGCAAAAACGGACGAGTCGAACGTCTGCAGTATGAGAATGCAAGATGACGAAATCGAAAATGCGAAAATTGAAAGTGCCGAAATCAAAAGTGCGGACGGCAGCTTTGCAACCGAGGACAACACGGTCGGTAACACGACACTTACGGATCATGACACGGTAAATACCGCTTCTATTCGCGGAATCAGTGCCAAAGCTTACGTTCTTTACGAGCCGTTCGGCAAAGAATTTATATATAAAAAAAACGCGGACGAGCGCTTACCTATGGCAAGCACGACGAAAATAATGACCGCGCTTGCGGTTGCACAAATCTGCGATATGAACGAGACCGTTATAATAGGTCCGGAGGCGGTCGGAATCGAGGGCTCGTCTGCCTTTCTGCGTGACGGAGATAAATACACAGTCGAGGAGCTTTTATACGCGCTGCTGCTTCAAAGTGCAAACGACGCGGCGGTGGCACTTGCCTGCTATGCGGGAGGCGGGATAGAAGAATTCTCCGCCATTATGAACGAAAAAGCTGCGGAGCTCGGACTTGAAAATACGAACTTTACCAACCCGCACGGGCTGGACGATGAGGAGCATTACACAAGCGCGAGAGATCTTGCGGTTATCGGTGCGGAGCTTCTTAAAAATACTACACTTAAAAAGATCGTTTCAACCTATAAAAAGACGTTTACCTACGGCGAGCGAACAAGAACCTACGTCAATCACAACAAGCTCTTGCTCCGCTACGACGGCAGTATAGGCATGAAAACGGGATACACAAAAAGAAGCGGCAGATGTCTCGTCGGGGCGGCAACGCGCGAGGGCGTTACGCTGATATGCGTGACCTTGGACGCTCCGTCGGATTGGGCGGATCAAAGCACGCTTATGGATATGGGCTTTGATGAATTTGAATGCGTAACGCTTTGTGCCAAGGGAGATCACACGCGAAGGATTCCGGTCATTGACGGAGAAAACGATTTTATAGACGTTTCTGCCAAGGAAAATCTCTCGATTATAAAAAGAAAAAACGAATCGGATATCATACAATACCTAGAGCTTCCGAGATACGTTATTGCGCCGATAAGCGCCGGTGACACGGTCGGGAGAGCGGTTTTTCGAATTGGCGCTCGGGAATACGCCGTGGATATTATTGCCACTTCCGGCTCCGACACGGCAAAAAAAGCCGCGGCTTACGAGATTTATTTAATCGGTTTTTCGGGAAATAGCGTTTTACAAGATAAAAATATAATTTTTCTGACAGGGTGAAAAAATGGAAAAGGTACGACTTCAAAAATTTATAGCGGATTCCGGTCTTATGTCTCGTCGCGCCGCGGAAAAGGAAATCGAGGCAGGACGAGTATCGGTAAACGGTCACGTTGCCACTCTCGGCACAAAGATAGATCCGAGTGCCGACAGCGTTACATATAAGGGGCAAAAAATCAAATTTGAAAAGCCCGAATACGTTTATATTATGATGAATAAACCGAGGGGATACCTCTGCTCTACCGAGGACGACAGGGGCAGAAAATGTGTTACCGATCTGCTCGACGGAGTTGATGCAAGGGTTTATCCCGTAGGAAGGCTCGACCTTATTTCGGAGGGTATGCTGCTGCTCACCAACGACGGCGAGCTTAAGAACAGGCTTACACATCCTAGCCACTCGGTGCCGAAGGTTTACAGAGTCAAGGTGGGCGGTACGGTTTCTGCCGAGCAATACGGAGTACTTACCTCGGAGCTGGTGATAGACGGGTATAAGATCAAGCCCGTTGAGGTTTCGGTTCAGGACGAGGATGAGAACGGCACGGTGCTGAAAATGACTCTGCACGAGGGACGAAACAGACAGATACGAAAGATGTGCGAGCAGGCAGGCTTAACGGTAAAGAGGCTCTCGAGGGTTTCTATCGGGAATCTGAAGCTGGGCGGTCTTGCCGTAGGAAAATGGAGATATCTCGATGAAAAAGAAGTGGATTACCTCTATAAGGCAACGAGGTGATTTTCGGCGGCTGTAAATCAGCCGCTTTCTTCATTTAAATTTTATTATCGGTAAGAAATAAAAGTTTTTTTAAAAAAATATTTACAAACATGAAAAAAAGTGCTAAAATGGAAGTGCCAAACAAAATTCAATAGTTTTCTCCGCAAGGGATACGTGTTTTTATTTTTCGGTAAAAACGCTTATGCCTATTTTTCCGTATCCTTTGGAGAATCGAATTTTGTTTGGCGACAACTCGATGGCGGCGTTTTTCGGTGCGTCGGCTTCGGTTGGCGCACTTTTTGTTTTATTTCACCGAAAAATAAAAAAACACAAAGGAGAAAAACGAAATGAAAAGAAGAATATTAGTAGTAATTTTGCTTATAATTGCTACTGTTTTGCTTTTATCTTCGTGTGATTTGGACTTTGTTACCGATCTGCTTCTGCAAGAGCATGTCCATGAATACGGCAAATGGCACGTTATGACTGAAGCAAGCTGTACCGAAGATGGTCTTATGTACCGTGAATGTATGTGCGGAGAAAAGGAGTATAAATCTATCACTGCAACAGGGCATACTGAAAGCGAATGGATTACAAAAAGCGCTCCAACCTGTACCGAAGCAGGAGAAAAGTATAAAGAATGTACCGTCTGCCACGAACTACTTGAAATGGGAATTATATCTGCAAGCGGACACTCTTATAAACCGGCAGTAACGGAACCTACATGTGCAAAGCAAGGCTATACTACTCACACCTGCCACTGCGGAGACAGTTACGTAGATTCTTATACCGAAGCCCTTGGCCATAAAGAGAGCGATTGGATCATCGACAAAGCTCCGACTTGTACGGAAGCAGGTTTGAAGCATAAAGAGTGTACAGTTTGCCATGAAGAACTTGAAACCGAAGCTATAAAAGCAAACGGACACGATTACGGTGAATGGACAGAAACTCTCGCACCGACATGCACGAAAGAGGGCGAGGAGCGCAGAGATTGTGTAAACTGCGATCACTACGAAACTCGTGAGGTAGAAGCCAACGGTCACACCTACGGCACGTGGATAAATGAAGTTCCCGCAACTTGTACAGAAGACGGAACTCTCGGACACTACCATTGCTCAGTTTGTGAAAAAAACTTTGATGAGGATAAAAAAGAGTTTTCCAACTTAAAAATAAAAGCTATTGGACACTTAGAAAGTGATCTTATAATTGATGTTTTTCCAACAATTTACTCTGAAGGAAGAATGCATACATATTGTACTGTTTGCTTTGAAAATGTAAAAACAGATATTGTAATATCGCGAATCGTATCATCGGGATTGGAGTATGAGGTTAATTTGGATGGTACAACTTGTACTATAACCGGAATTGGTAATTGTAATGATGAAATAATTAGTATACCGGATTATATATGTGGTTACAAAGTGGTAGCAATTGGAAAACTAGCTTTTGCAAATTGTTCATCTGTTACTACAATTGCTTTATCAAACAATATTAAAACCATCGGATATCGTGCTTTTTATAAAACTTCAATTTCTGAAATTCATATACCAGAATCAGTTACGAAAATAGAAAATCAAATTTTTATGGGATGTGAGTCGCTCACAACAGTATATTACGATTCATCATATGCTCCTCCCGAAGGCGAAACATTTATCAAATGTTCAAGTATCAAAAAAATTGTTTTTGGTGAAAACCTAACAATCGTTCCTAGTTATATATGTTATAATTGCGACAATCTAGAAGAAATTATTCTTTCGCCAAATACAAAATCTATAGGGTCATACGCTTTTTATTATTGTACGTCTGTAGAAAAAATAAGACTCCCCGAAGGGCTAGTAAATACTGGGTGGTATGCATTTTATGCGATGAATATAACAGAAATAATTATTCCCGATTCTGTTACAGATGTATATAATTCTTTCCGTGATTGTGAAAAATTGGAAAAGCTGGTTATTCCAGTTAGTGTTATATCAATTCCAAATCAAACTTTTTATGGTTGCTCTTCAATAAAAGAGATTTATTACATGGGTGACGAATTAGAATGGTCTTCTATTAGTATTAGCAAAGACAGTTCTGTATTGAAAAGCGCAACTGTATATTATTATTCTGAAACGCAACCAATAGAAGAAGGAAACTACTGGCATTACATTGATGACATGCCTAGACCTTGGTAAGTTTTCTTAATCACTACTTAGTGATTACCATATTTTTTGTCTTTTAAAATTATTGCATATTTTCTATACATAAAATATGCTTTTAGGCATTAGAAAAGCCGAGCGGTGACGCTCGGCTTTTTGATTTTTGGGTTTTATTCGTTGATTTTTCGGGGAATATTACTTGCTTGCTTCCTCGATAGCAACGGCAACGGCAACGGTCATACCTACCATGGGGTTGTTACCTGCGCCGATGAGTCCCATCATTTCAACGTGTGCGGGAACGGAGGACGAGCCTGCGAACTGCGCGTCTGAATGCATACGTCCCATTGTATCGGTCATACCGTAGGATGCGGGGCCTGCTGCCATATTATCGGGGTGAAGAGTTCTGCCCGTACCGCCGCCGGAGGCAACCGAGAAGTACTTAACGCCGTTCTCGTTACACCATTTCTTATAGGTTCCTGCAACGGGGTGC
>CAZXVF010000013.1:0-37956 GCA_964644445.1 uncultured Ruminococcus sp. | reverse complement strand
TTTCAGAATAGCCTCGAGCCTTTCTTTATCTATCTTGCGCTTTTTGCCCTTGACGGTGACCGTCAGATTTTCGGGTGAAAAGACCGTCTGCATAGTCGTCTGTATCTCGTGCGGCGTGACGGATTCGTACGCTTTTATATAATCGCTCACGTTTTCGTATTTTTGGTTCATTATATGATTTCCGTAGCCAAATGTAAAGTTTAGTTCGCGCGGGTCGTCCAAAAGCATCGGTGCGTTATCAACGTAGGCAGCCTTCATGCATTCGTTTTCCTGCGGAATTTTATTTTTTGCTTCGGTCAGAACCTTCAGCGTAAGCTCGAGTGCCTCGTAGATTTTTTCTTCCTTTATTTCAAACGAAAAGGCAAACACGCCGAGATTATTGTACTTATCCAGCTGACCGTTTATATCGTAGAATATGCCGCGCTGCTCGCTAAGCTCGAAGAACAGACGCGAATTATATCCGCTGATAAGCATATCGTACAAAAGATCAAGGGCGGGCGCGCTGACGCGCCTCATATCAATATCGAAGGTCAGACGGAGCATCGTGAAGTCTCCGTTTTTTATATGCACCTCGGGGATCCTTTGGCAAAAGCCCGTCGGTATCGGTGCCGTATTCTCACGCTTCTCTCCGCACGGCACGTCGTACCCTTCAATCTCCCTCGCAAGCGCCTCTATATCCGCATCGGTGAAATTGCCGCTGACGTAGAAGAACACGTTTCCGCTCGTCATTACCCGTTTTCTGTATGCTTCAAGCTTTTTTCCGGTTATTGCCGACACAGTCTTGCCCGTACCGGTTATAGAGCGCGAGAGCGACGTGCCGCCAAAGGCAACCGAAGCCGCGTAAGCGGCGAGAGAATTTTTTTCATCTCCCTCGCGGATCTCCGCCTTAATGCGAGCGCGTTCTACCTCGATCTCGGACTTGCAAAGCGTTATCGGAGAAAGCGTCGAGGCTATAAGCGCCGCCGCGGCGCGGAAATTTTTCGGAGAGCCGCTGACGTAGAACTGAACCATCTCCGCAAAGGTCGAAGCGTTAAATTCAAGCCCAAGCTCGTCCAGCGTTCGGTACAGCGTGCCGTTCATAGCAGAGTTTATATTACGAATGGTTACGTGCTCCAGAAAATGCGTTATTCCGCTCTCCCGCTCGCTCTCGAACATACTGCCGGCACGAAGAAACATCGAGATAAAAAAGCTATGCGACGACGGCGTTTTGTACGAATATATACCGACGTTATTTTGAGTTAATAAAAGCTTCTCTCCCATATTTCCCTCCCGAAGATTTTGCGGCGCCGCATTTTTGCTTTCGTACCGCCGTTTTCTCCGTTTATGATATCACGGCATCGGCGAAAAGTCAATAGCCCACGCACGTCAATCGGAAGTTTTTCTGCCTTCGCAATCGGATTTTTCACTCCTTTAGCCGAAAGCACCGTGTCGTTTTTTAATTTTTCGTTATTTGTTTTTCGTTATTTGATTTTTTCTTTTTTTGATTTTTCGTTTTTTATCCTTCGCCGAAGCCTTTCGGACGGCAGCCTTTCACAGCGTCGATTACCGCACCGTCTCAGAATCGGATTCGCTCGGCTCGCAGGCACTCCTGTACTCTATTGCCTCGTAGGTGCTGTACCTCTCCGAGCAGCCCTTCATAAAGGAATAAACCTCGTCGCGCAGCTTCCGCCTCGCCTCTCTCGGCGTCAGTGACTCATCGGGATAAAACGGCTCGCTCACGTAAACGGTAATATCCGCCTTGCGCCAAAGCGACGTGATCCCGTGCGGCTCCGAATACGCGGTGAAAAACGCTACCCCAGGTCTGGAAAGCGATACCGGATAGGAAAAGGACGTATCGTCAAACTCTCTGACACCGACGTAATAGGGCCATATATGAGCCTCGGGATAGACGGTGATATTGCAGTCCTTCGAGTAATGTGCAAGAGCCTGCTTGAAATTGACGGCACCGCGGCAGGTCGAGGGAACGGGAAGCGCACCGAGCATTTTTACCACGCCCGAAAGTCCGCGTATCGACACCGCGTCCGCAGAGGTGACTATCATATTTTTCCGCTTCGGCAGGGACAAGACGTTAGGCGTGAAGGCATCGTAAAAGCCCGTGTGATTACCGTATAGGAAGCAAGGTGTGTCAAGCTTACGAAGGCTCTCGTCGCCGACGAATTTCATACCTAAAATCACCCTTTCGTAAAAGCGGACGAGCGGAAAAACTATAAGCCGATACAAAACGAAGGAGCAAGCCCTCCAGCACTTATTTTCGTGAACGTATTTATACGAGCCGTCGATTTTTTCGGCGTTTATGTGCGTTCCTGCAAAGTCATCTTTACATTTATCGGTATAATAGACGGTTTTTTTAGCTTTTGCCATTTGCCGCCTCCGAGAGCATCTCTTCCATTTTTCTCATGCACTCGTCCTGTCTGTACACGTTTGCACCTTGGAGATACTTTTCCTCGCACTCGCGCTTTTGCTCGGGATTATCCAGCCAATAATCGATGACTCTCGCAAGGTCTCGCGGATCTCCGCTTTTGAATATACATCTCTCGTCTGCCGCAAAGCCGCTCGTAGCAGAAAGCGGAGAATCCGACACGATAACGAGCTTACCGAGCACGACTGCCTCAAGGCACGCTATCCCCTCCAGCTCCGCGTCCGCGGGATGAACGTAAAGATCCGAATAATTCAAAACGTCGATAAGCTCCTCCCGCCCGTACAGCTTGAATATAGGCTCGATCGGCAGTGCCCTCGCAAGCCTTCTGTATTTTTTCTCCTTGACTCCCTGACCTGCAAGTATCAGCTGAATATTATCCCTATGGGCAGAGAGCGACACCGCCCTGATAAGCACGTCCTGCGCCTTCTCGTTTGCGTATCTGCCGGTGGTGGTTATCACTATCCTGTCGGAGAGCTCGCTCGGCTTTTGCACTTCCCTTTTTTGCACGTAGGAATGCACGCCGTTGGATATTACGCGCCCCTCTGTTCCGTGCCCGAGCTTGCTCTCGAAAATATTTCTTATAAATTCCGTCGGATAATGGATTATATCGACGTTGCGGTAAAGCAGCCGCCACATAAGCCTGTACACCGTATTATTTGCCAGCCGCGACCACTTAAGACCGATGTAACCCGTCATATTCTGCGCCTGCATATGAAAGCCCGCCGTTACGGGAATGCCCTTATCCTTAGCCATTTTAGCGGCGGTTATCGCAAGGGGAAACGGGAACATAACGTGAACGACGTCGACGCCGTCTATCGCCTCTGCTATAACGGACTTATCGGGCTTTGAAAGTGAAACTCCGACCTTTGCAACGTATGCGTCGAGCAATCTGCCGAAGGTGAGATTCGGAACTATAAAATAGCCGTCGGCGCCCCTCTTATCCTGATCCGAGCAAAGCACTCTTACCTCGTGCCCCGATGCTCTCAGCGAGCGGATAAGATTCATTGCCGCTATAGTCGTACCGTTGTTCTCTGCGCCGAGCACGTCGCTTACTACCGTAATTTTCATTTTTTGCCTCCTCCATTTAAGATAGAAGTTGATTTTTTCAAATTACGGAACGATTATATGACCGCAATATAAACTGAAAATAAACCGAGAGGAAAAATTTTGAAAAAACAAAAATCCGAAGCACCTTTTTATAAAGCCGTGCGCCGCACGAGCCGAATTTCTTTGATTTTGTAAACTATTATTGGCAAATATTGATATATTATATTCCTTTTGCGTGCAAAGGTTTTTTCGTTTTTTTCTTTTTCTTTATGAGTGGCAATAGGATCCCGCGCACCTCCGACGAAAAAACGCACGGCAAAGCGAGAAGCCGAGAGCGGCGGAATATCAAAGGATCAAAAAAAGAGCCGCCGCGAAATGCGGCGACTCGGAAAGAGCGCAAAGCGTCAATCAACGCTCTTGTCTATCTTAAATCTCTGTATCTTTTTCGAGGTGTTCTTCTCAAACTCAACCTCTCTTATCTTAACCTTGCCTACGGTCTTGAAGGAGACGTTTTTCTTGTTTATCTCCTTTATCTTCTCGTCAAAATAAGCCTGTGCGTCCTCAATACCGTGCATTTTCAGCGCGTCGTAATCGGGGAATATTTCCGCAACGATAACCTCCCTCGTGGGATCGCTCTTGCTCTCGCCCGCATAAACGACTACCTCGCTGACTCCGTAGACGCCCTGAATATCGGTTTCGATCTCCTCGGGATAAACGTTCTTGCCGTTCGAGAAGATGATGAGGTTTTTCTTTCTTCCCGTGATGTAGATCCACTGATCCTCACCCTCGGTCTCTATCCTTCCGAGGTCGCCCGTATGGAAGTAGCCCTCCTCGTCGATAGCCTCTCTCGTCGCTTCCTCGTTTTTATAGTAGCCGACCATTCTGTTCGGGCCGTTGTAGCAGATCTCTCCCTCTCCGTTTTCGTTCGGATCGTCGATCTTTACGTGACCGCCTATGATAGGCAGACCGACGGAGCCCTGCTTTCTGTACTCGTTTCTGTTGCAGGAGATGAGAGGTGCGCACTCGGTTATACCGTAGCCGTTAAGGATAGTTACTCCGATGGACTCGAAGAAATCTATAATATCCTGATTCAGAGCCGCACCGCCGCAAATTATCATCTGAAGCTCGCCGCCGAAGTTAGAGAGCACGGACTTGCCGAAGAATTGACGGCGAAGATCTATACCGACCTTGCGGAGAATATCCGATATCTTGATAAGCAGCTTCAGTGCACCGAGCTTTCCGCTCTTTTCGGCAGTAGAGGTTATCCTCTTGTAGAAGGTTTCGACGAAGAGCGGCACGAGGATCAGGTGCGTGGGCTTAAATTCCTTCAGCTCCGTCATAATGTGGCGAAGTCCCGACGAAATATAGATCTCACAGCCCTGCGCGTAGTGGCCGACGAAGTTTACGGTCGAGCCGAAGGTGTGGTGAGGGGGCAGAACGCACATCGTTCTCTCGGTAATATTGAAGTTGTACATGCCCTGCTCCATATCCGAGCAAATATTGCCGACGGTGAGCATAACGCCCTTGCCCTTGCCGGTCGTTCCCGAGGTGAATACGATGGATGCGACCTTATCGACGTCTATCTCTCGGTCGTAATAGGAATTATCTCCGCTCTCGAATTTTTCTCTTCCCGCCGCTCTTACGTCGGAGAGTCTCGTTGCTCCTTCAAGCTTGCTCTCACCCCAGAACACGTAGGACTTAAGCGTCGGAACGAGGGCGGAAATCTCGGTAATCTTCTTATCGATCGCAGACGAATAAACGATAAACTCGCACTCCGCCGTGTTAAGTATCGACGCCATATCCTCTACGGGAAGATCCTTATCGATGGGAACCGTGACTGCGCCCGTCGACATAAGTGAGAAATAGGAGAATACCCACTCGCAGCTTGCCTCGCCTATGATAGCGACGGTCTTGTCCTCTACGCCCATTGAGATAAACTCCGTAGCAAGATCGCGGACGTATTCCTTGCCCTCGGCGTAGGTATAATGAGATATTTCCTTATCGTGCGGATTCTTCTTATAGCTGAGCGCGTTTCTATCGGGAAATCTTTGCGCCACGTTCTCCACCATCTCGCGAAAATCTCTGAAATGAGTGGTTTCGTACAGCGGATAATTCTGTTTTCTGTTTTTGAATGCCATATATGCCTCCGAAAATCTTTTTTATTTGTAAGACGATTATATCACCGTGCCCGTTTTTTGTCAATAATTTTAAGTATTTTTAATGATATTTTATTTCTCCCACGCTCCCGCGCGGGCGAGGCGTTTTTTGCCCCGCATTCTTGTCGCATATCCCCTTGCCCATAGATTTTTCGGCCGTTTTCCCGTAAAATTCCTATCCGCTTGCCGTGCGGAGCTATTAAATGTTGACTTTTTTCGCGCTTTGTAGTACAATATTCTGGTATTCTTCGAAAGCGAGGTGGAAAAATGCTAAGCGAAAGCTTTGAAAACAGGATGAAGTCCCTTCTCGGTGACGGCTACGGTGATTTTGCCAAGGCACTTGAAGGCGATGCGGTAAGAGGCGTGCGAGTCAACAGAATAAAATGCACTCCCGAAAAGCTGCTCTCCGTCAGCGACCTCACTCTCGATCCCATACCTTATACCGACAACGGCTTTATACTCCGCGAGGGCACTCTCATCGGTTCAAGTCCGGAGCACCATGCGGGAATGATATATATGCAGGATCCGGGGGCAATGTCCGCTCTCTCGGCTATCGATATTCACGAGGGTGAATGGGCGCTCGATATGTGTGCCGCCCCGGGAGGAAAATCATCGCAGATTGCGGAGCGTATAGGCGACGGCGGCTTTTTGCTTTCAAACGAATTCGTGCCAAAGCGCGCTAAAACTGTCGTCGGTAATTTCGAGAGGCTGGGAGTCAGAAACGCTATCGTTACCTCGCTTGATACCTCGGAGCTGCCGCGCCTGTTTTCCGAGGCGTTTGATCTCGTCGTCTGCGACGCGCCCTGCTCGGGTGAGGGAATGTTCCGCAAGAGCGACGACGCCGTTTCAATGTGGAGCGAGGAAAACGTCAGAGCCTGCGCCGAGCGGCAGCGGGAAATTCTCGAAAACGCAGTACCCTTAGTCAAATGCGGAGGACGCCTGCTCTATTCCACCTGCACCTACTCGATAGAGGAGAACGAAGCCACAGTTGCCGCCCTTCTCGAAAAGCACCCCGAGCTTCGGCTTATACCCGTCAGGGAGGAGCTTGAAAAAAAGACCGCGGACGGAATAGATTTTGACGGTGCACACCCCGAGATGAAGCTTACGAGAAGGTTTTATCCACACGTATGTGAGGGAGAGGGACAATTCGTCGCCGTAATGCAAAAAAGAGAAAATACGCCGAAAAAGCCAACTATACTTTACAAAGACGCAGGTATTTCCCCGACGAAGGCGGAAATGCAAATCACCGAAAAATTCTTAAAAGAAGTATTTTCATCCCCGCCGTCAGGCAGACTCTTAAAGCAAGGCGACCTCGTGATCCTGGTTCCGCACGCCTGCCCCATTCCGCCGAGATCCGTATTTATGTCCGGCGTTGCAGTAGGCGAGATAAGCCGCGGGATCCTGAAGCCGCACCACCAGCTCTTCTCTGCCTTCGGCACGGAAATGAAAAACAGACTAGAGCTTTCCAAGGGAGACGAAAGAGTACGAAAATACCTCAGAGGTGAGGAAATCGACTGCCCCGATGCAAAAGCGGGATATACCGCAGTATTGTACGAGGGTGTAGCTCTCGGCGGCGGAAAGGTCTCGGGAGGAAGGCTGAAAAATCACTATCCGAAGGGACTGCGCAACAAGTAAACGAGCCGAAAGCCAAAGCAGTCAAGATCAAAAAAACGCAACGAAAAATCAATATAAAAAGCAGTAAAGATCAAAAAATTGCAACGAAAAATCAATAGTCAAAATCAAAAAAGAAAACAAAAAATTAATATAAAAACAAGGAGAAAAAAACAATGGAAAACAAAATTCTCGCAAACGTCGGCGGTATCGCGATCACGGATGCTGACGTAACCGAATTTCTTGCAGGTCTCGGGCAAAGAGGCAGAGGCTACGACAATCCCGAGGGACGCCGCGCCGTTTTGAATCAACTCGTGGCAAATAAGCTCCTGCTCCTCGAAGCAAGAAAAAATCTCTACGAAACCGAGAGCGAATTCAAGGCACAGCTCGCAAAATTCAAGGAAAATCTTCTCGTAAGCTATGCAAGCGAAAAGGTATTCTCGCAGATTTCCGTCAGCGACAAGGAGGTCGAGGAATACTACAACGCAAATACCGATAAATTCATGGGCGAGGAAACCGTCAGTGCAAGTCATATTCTCGTTCCCACGGAGGAAGAAGCAAGAGAAATCTACGAGCGCATCGCGTCGGGTGAATCAAGCTTTGAGGGAGAGGCTCTCGAGCATTCCACGTGTCCGTCTAAGGCAAACGGCGGAAATCTCGGCGAGTTCGGCAGAGGTCAGATGGTACCCGAGTTCGACAAGGCTGTATTTGAAATGGAGGTTGGCGAGATCACGAGCGAGCCGGTAAAAACGCAGTTCGGCTACCACCTCATCAAGCTCAATGAAAAAACTCCCGCACGGGTAACTCCCCTTGACGAAATACGCGAGGAGCTGAAGGGCGCTCTCGTCGACGACAAAAAGCAGAGAGCTTACGAATCCAAAATCAACCAGCTGAAAATACTCTTCCACGTTGAAATTTCCGAGTGATGACTGAGGATTATTCTCAAGAGAAAAAGCGCTTTACCGAGCTTGCAACCAAGTCATTCGGCGCGGGAATATACACCTTCACCGATTTTTTGGGACTCGGCGAGCAGAGCGCGTTCTTCGAAATTCAAGGAAAGATAAAGGGCATTCCCTACGTTGCATTCGGCGGTGCTGACGGCTGTGAGCGCGTTATGATAAGATTCGGCTCCGAGGAGCTGTGCGGATACTCTCAGGACTTCCCGATAGCTGCTATCCGATGTGCGCCGACTGCGCCGAAATTTGCCGAAAAGCTGACTCACCGTGACTTTCTCGGTGCTATTCTGAATCTCGGTATCAGCCGCTCGGTCGTCGGTGATATAATCCTTCGCGACTCGGGTGCATACGTTTTCGTAAAGGAAAGCCTTGCCGACTTTATCTCAAGCGAGCTGACGCGCGTCCGCCATACAGAGGTCACCTGCACCGTCGTCGACACGCTCCCCGAGGGAGATCTATACCGGACCGAAGAAATAAGAATACAAGCCTCCGGAGAAAGAATCGACTCCGCCGTTGCCAAGGTATTTTCTCTCTCGCGTGACGACGCACAATCGCTCTTTTCCAAAGGTCTGGTCTTCATCTCGGGCAAAATATGCGACAGCCCGTCTCACAGACTCTCGGAGGGAGATATCGTAAGCGTTCGTGGTCACGGCAGATTCATTTACCGAGGTGTCCTCGGCACGACCAAAAAGGGCAAGCTGAATATCCTGATCGAAAAATACGTATAAGGCGGATAACGCAAACGCTTTGGAAACGAATGATATAAACGAAGTCCTTTTGAAAGGTGCGCAGAAAAACTAAAAATATAAACAGAAGCTTTTTCAAGAAATGCACGCGAAGAGAATTTTCAGCAAAGGACTTTCAAATCAAAAAACGCCCAAAAACGTCAATAATTATTTACATATTCAGCATTTTTCCATTTTAAAAGCGGCAGTCCGAAAACTGCCGCTCTGTTTTTTTGCCTTTTACGAATCTATAAGTAGTCCGTTCAAGACCTGTGTTTTTTTAATTTCTCGTCAAACCGGTACGAGTGTGATTGTAGCACCCAAGTCGGAAAGCGTAAACACTACCTTGTAAATGCCTGCGGATTCAACTTTGAAATTTAAGCCATATTGATCCGCATATCCGTCACCGTCACTATCCTCGCCGTAGGCGGTATCCCAAGAGCATCCTTGACGAACCTTGAATTCTGCTCCTTCGTAAAACGTTAAAGAGTCTGATTCCCAAGTATTATCATCTATCTTTGTCATAACAAAGTCTGTATCCCAGTTTGTTTCGTTAACCCAACCGATTACGCTCCAAGCATTACGATCAATCGGAATTAACAATTTGGCAATCGCCTCCTCATAATTATCAAGTGCATTTTTAAGATAGTCATCCGACGTGGCATCTTTAGACTCTGCTCCGAGAACCTTTGCGATATCCCACCAATTGCCGTGAATCATTCCCATAGGAGTAGCATATTGATTCTGAGCCATAAGAGCTACGTAGGATGGGTTGGACTGCACGGAACCATCCTTTTGAGCCTCAAGATTTGAAGGAACCCACGATGAACCTTGAACTTCAAATCTTTCAAGCTGGCATTCCTCGTTCGTGAGGTAAAGCGCAAGCTCCGACAAGAAAGCTGCTTTTTCGGAATCCGTCTGAGGCTTAACACCCATAAGCTGATTGCCGGAGAACGAGCCGAGCTGATACGTTGTGCCGTCTACCGTGAACGTAGGAAGCTTGCAAACGCCGAGGTTGTCACCGAAATAATTATATGCATCATCATAACTCCAAGTACCTGATACAAAGGCTGCAGTTTTTTCTCTACAATATGAAGCGTTTTCGTAAATAGAAGTAGTAGTAAGCTTTTGCATACCCTTCATAGCTATAAGGCCTGCGTCCGAATTGAAGTCATCGTCTATCGCAGTAAACTCACCGTCTTCATCAACAGTCCAAATAGAATGACAGCCTGTGGCAAAGAAGAATGATGAGGTATACCAAGCATTTTCAAGTTCGAAACAGAACTGATATTTATCATTACAAGCATCGTGTGCCGCAAGGCAATCTTCTATAATACCTTCAAGAGTGCCGGGATCTGAAATAACGCTCTTATCATAGTAAAGGAAATATCCGTTATCGGACGTTATAGGATATGCATATACGACACTGCCAACGGAAGCGGCAGCAACAGAGCTTGCATCGTTAGACGTCTTAACGGTGGTAGCGGCAGCGGTACTGAGCTGTGCAAGAGCGCCTGCCTGCACGAGACGAGCTGTATATTCTTGACTGAACCAATAAATATCCGGAGCGCATGCAACGTCCTCAATCACCATAGAAGCAGATTCATATCGCTCAACCATTTCTATATTAAATTGGTATTTCTTTGCATATTCGGGATTTTCTTCAAGGAATCTGTCTATCTGAGTTTGCGTAAGGTCTCTCATTTCATCCCATCCGGAGACCCAAATAGTAATAACCTCTTTTGCCTTATGCTCGCCGCATATGGAGCAGGTATCGTCATCCGACCAAGTATGTCCGGTGGCTTCAATCAAAATCTTTTCTTCGATCTCATCATAATCGAGTTCATTATAATCAAGATCCCAAATCGTTTCACAATCATAGCAAACGTAGCATGCCTGATGTCCGTCTTCCGTACACGTTGCCGCAGCCGCTTCTATATATTCACCGTGAAACGTCTTTTGGTAGGGTATCAAAAGCTTTTCTTCAAGATCATCCTCGTCTATCTTATTGTGATCGGCATCAAAGTACGTTTCACACACCTCGCAATAATAATGGCCGCGAACTCCGTCTTCGACACACGTTGCCGGAACCTCGTCTACCCATTCGCCGTGGTTGGTTTTCTGGTAGGTTTTAAGGCGTACTATGCCGCATTTAGTGCAATACTCAAGCACCGTCTTTTCTTCACAGTCCTCTTCGGTAACGGAGATCAAAGTATAATTGTGCACGCATCTCTCTTCACCTAATACGTTTCCGAGGTTTTGACTCGTGCCGTCGGTGAAATAAACTATCAGCTCGCCGTCATCATTGAACTCGACCTTGGAAATTCCGTTACCCTGAGCACCCTGCTCGCCTTGGTCGCCTTTTTCGCCTTGGATACCTTGCTCGCCTTGGTCACCCTTGTCTCCCTTTTCACCTTGGATACCCTGCTCACCTTGGTCGCCCTTATCTCCCTTTTCGCCTTGGATACCCTGCTCGCCTTGGTCGCCCTTATCTCCTTTTTCACCTTGAGCGCCGGCAGCCTTTACGTTAAGTGACGTCCACGTAGTGCCGTTGTCATAGGAAATCTCCCAGAAGTCGGTTTCCTCGTTAATACGCACTTGCGGTGTTATGCCGTCCTCACCGTTCTCACCTCTAATGCTGGCAAGCCAAGTATCGTAGTCGTCATATTGAAGACCTTCTCTCTTAGCATGCTCAACGTAGAGATTGTACGCTTCATGGTATGCATCGTTTACATCGTCTTCGTCTTTATCACACGAGGTCAATACGAATGCAACCGTGAACGTAAGTAAAACAGATAAAAGTAATGCTAGTGTTCTTTTCATAATTTCCTCCTAAATTTTAGCCTTATAAGGCTATTTATAGCCTAATTGTATCATATATAGCCCTACTTGTCAAGTGTTTTGGTCTATAATATTTTTCGCATAACTAAAAAACGCGAGGAAAAAATGAACACGTACGAGGTAGTAAGAAACAGAATACTGACTCTGCTTGGCGAGCGAGGAATGTCAATATACAAGCTGGCAATGGAATCGGCAGTACCGCCATCATCGATTAAGAACATACTTTACGGCAAGAGCGTAAACCCCGGAATCGTTACGCTGAAAATGCTTTGCGACGGCTTCGGAATAACTCTTGTCGACTTCTTTGACACCGAGGAATTTAAGGCTCTCGAGCAGGAGATAAGATAACGAGGGGATCAGATCTCGCACAAAGCACCCGTGACTCAAACGCCGTTTTTTCAAGAGTCACAATTGATTTTAATTCCGCCGCCGACGGCAAAAAACGGCTTAAATGACTATAATTATTTACAAAAAAGCACAAATTCAGGCTTCCCAAGCGGTTACCTTCGTTCGTGCTTTTTTCGTTTTTATTAACGGTATTCATTTTTCGGTTTTGCTTTCGCAAAAATGCCTCTCAAAAAAATCGGAGTCTTATATCACCTTCAAGGTTCTCTTAGGAGGCAAATCTCATATTACTTTTTCGAGAAAGGCTCGCAGCTCCTCCGGAGTATCGAAAACCTCGTCCGCTCCTGCCGTCTCAAGCTCTTCCCTGCCGCGAAATCCCCAGCCTGCGCCGAGAACGTATCCTGCGCCTATCGCCCTGCCGAAGATCATATCAACGTTACTGTCTCCGAGATATGCGACCTCCGACGCCGACACTCCGAGGATATCCAATGCGTCTCTTGCGGCGGCGGGATCGGGCTTTAAGGGTATTCCGTCTCTGCCTCCGAGGCTCACGTCGAAGATATGCGGATAAAAATGCTCTGCCGCCGCCCTCGCCGTGCTGTGCGGCTTATTCGAGAGGACTGCCAGCTTGATTTTTCGCTCCGAAAGCTCTGCAAAAAGTGCGTCAAGCCCCTCGTATTTTTCCGTGAGATAGTACGGATCCGAATCGTATGCGAGGTTATAATCGTCGAGTATCCTCTTCATTTCTTCCGCACTAATGCACCTTGCGCCTGCATTTTTAAGGTCTGCGTTTTCCGCTCCCTTGCCGCGCTTTTTCATACCTTTAATGTCTGCGTTTTCCGATTTCGCATTATGCCTTTTCGTACCTTCAAGGTCTGCATTATCCGATTTCGCGTTATGCCTTTTCGTACCTTCAAGGGCTGTATTTTTCGTTTTTGCATAATAATTTTTCGTGCCGCATGCGGAGGGTTCGACGACGGCTTCAATCCCGCGAGAGCATAGCGCGCGTTCAATAAGCTTTCTCGCTCCGTCGCCGATGAACTGCTTGCACTCCTGCTCGCTTATCGGTGAAATCCCGTATTTTTGAAAAGTTTTATTTACAAAATGAGTGATTGTCGTTATAGTATTCAGTATAGTGCCGTCAAGGTCAACTATCAAAGCTTTGATTTTCATAATATATAAGCCTTCATTATTTTAAGTGCTCCTTGCCCCCACTTTGCGCTTTGAGGCATTCCGCTTTTATAGGATTCGGAGGCTTTGCTCTCTATATTTTTTCAAGGTGCGCAAAGGTTGCCATAAGGCGCTTGGTTTCTCCGGAATCGAACCTCACCTCGTAAAGAACGTCGCCGCCCATATCTCTTGAGCTTACGACCGTACCGGTGCCGAACATAGCGTGCCTTACCCGCTGACCGCTCTCGAATTTGACTATTCCGTACTGCGCCGCGCCGCTCTTCGTGCCCGTTCTCTTAGCTGCACCCGCATTTCCTATTTCTACGGGACGCTGCATTTCTCTGAAGCGGTTTCTCTCCCTCTCGTAAGCACTTCGCTGGCGTGCTATATCCTGCGCGTAGCTCCTCGGGGGTGCAGGTCTCGGTCTGTCGATTTCAAGCAGGCTCTTCGGGATCTCCTCGCGCACGAACCTAGATAGCGGATTATAGGCACTCTTGCCGTACATCAGTCTCTCCTTGGCATGCGTGATATACAGCCGCTCCTTCGCTCTTGTAATTGCAACGTACGCCAGCCTGCGCTCCTCACTCATCTCGGATGGCTCGCCTATATTTTGAACCGACGGGAAGATGCCGTCCTCCATTCCCGCAATAAACACGACGGGAAATTCAAGTCCCTTTGCCGAATGAACGGTCATCAGAACCACCGCGTCGGCATTTTCATCGTATTTATCTACGTCGCTGATGAGAGCTATTTCCTCGATGAAGCCCGTTATCGTCGGCTCGGTATCCGTCTCGGCACATCTCTTCTCGTATTCGACGGCAGCCGATATAAATTCCTCTACGTTTTCTATCTTGGTTTCGCCCTCGAAGCCCTCGCTCTTCAGCATATCCCTGTAGCCGGATCTTTCGAACAGCGCACGAGTCACCTCGGAGGGAAGCTTTGATACGTCTCTTATCCCCTCGAAGATATTTACGAAGTCCGAGAGCTTATCCGCGATCTTCGACAGGGCGGAATACTCGCCCGCATTTTTTACGACGCTGTACATCGTAGTCCCCGTCAGGCGCGCTATCTCCTCTATCGCCTCGACGCTCGTCGGACCTATTTTTCTCTTCGGCTCGTTTATAATGCGCTTGAGTCTCAGGTTATCGGTCGCCGAGCAGAAGACCGAGAGATAGGCGAACATATCCTTGATCTCCTTGCGGTCGTAGAAGCCCATATCGCCGAGAACCCTGTACGGAACTCCGCTTTTCGCAAACGTGGTCTGAAGAGAGCGTCCGAGCGCGTTTATACGGTAAAGAATCGCAAAGTCGGAATATTTTCTTCCCTCCGTGTGCATGCTTTTCGTTATAGCCTCGATGATGTATCTGCCCTCTGCGCTCTGATTCTCCGCCTCGCGCACTACGATTTTTTCTCCGTCACCCTTATCGCACCAGAGCTTTTTATCGTGACGGTCGCCGTTGTTTCTTATCACGGAATTTGCCGCCGCAAGAATATTGGCAGTGGAGCGGTAGTTCTGCTCGAGCTTTATCACCGTGGCGTCCTCGTAGGTCTTGTCGAAATTGAGAATATTCTCTATGGTCGCTCCGCGGAACTTGTATATCGACTGGTCGTCATCTCCGACAACCATTATATTTCTGTGCAGATCGGATATTATCTTGGTAAGCACGAACTGCGCGTAATTCGTATCCTGATACTCGTCGACGAGAACGTACCTGAATTTATTCTGATAATACTCACGCACGTCGTGCTCGTCCCGCAAAAGCTCCACCGTCTTCATAATTATATCGTCGAAGTCCACCGCGTTATATTCGGCGAGCCTGCGCTGATAGAGCTTATATACCTCTATTATATCTCTCGCTCTCGGATCGCTCGTATCCTCTATGTCGTCGGGCGCCTTGAGAGTATCCTTCGCCTCGCTGATCTTCGTGCAAACGACCTTTGACGAGAGCCTCTTTTCATCTATTTCAAGCTCTCTCATACACATCGTGACGAGACGCTTCTTATCGTCGGTATCGTATATGGAAAAGCCCTCGCGCAGTCCGACTCTCTCGCCGTGCTTACGCAGAATACGCATACATACGGAATGGAAGGTTCCCGCCCAGACCGCCTTAGCCATTTCCGTGTCCGCAAAGGTGCGCACGAGTCTGTCCTTTATCTCGTTTGCCGCCTTGTTCGTAAAGGTTATCGCAAGTACTGTCCAAGGAGGCGTAGGCTCGCAGATGAACTCGGGTAAAATTCCGTTTATCTCCTCCGAGGAGAGCTTTGCCGCATTTTCCAAGGCAAGAACGTCACTCTCTCTTATTCCCTCGGGAACGTTCTCGGAGAAGTAGGCGTTGCCGTATTTTATCAAATAAGCTATTCTGTTTACAAGGACGGTCGTCTTGCCGCTTCCCGCGCCTGCCAAAACCAAAAGCGGTCCCTTGGCGGTAAATACGGCGCGGCGCTGCTCTGGATTAAGTCTTTCGCCGTACACCTTGTCGAATAATGCTCTTTTTGCTTTTAAGTATCTGTTATTCATCGGTTCTACTCTTAATTAATTTTTATGCTCGTTACTTTTTTGCCGTAATTGTTTTTCTCTTATTTTTGCTCGCTTTATTTTTCTGCGGTCTTTGCTTTACCGGTTGAATTTCGATTATTTCCGGTCACCGCTTTTGCTTGCCGCCCGTTGCGTATTCGGACGCTAATCGTATTCAACTTGCCCTATGACCGTACCGCCGCCGTCTATCGAAGCTCGCGTTCTCGGTTGCGTTTCGCTTCCGTTCGTAAAAAATACTCCGAATGGTGAAGGAAGTACCTCTATAGTTTTTTTATTCTGCCGCCGCTAAGGTTGCCGCAGGAGAGCGAATCTAAGGATTTTCGACCGTTTTTTCTATGCAAACAAAAGTTATCAACATTCCGCTATGTTGAAAATGTGGAAAACTTTCAAGGTGAAAATAGCACTGTTTCGTCGAAAAATGTTAGCAAATCGAGGTTTTTTCGAAAGTTATCAACATTCGGTATGTGGAAAATGTGGAAAACTTGTCCCTGTCTCACGACTCGTCCGTTTTTCATCGCATTTGCTTGACCGTTTTGCCTATCGGTGTGACGGTTCTTGATTTTTCCGTTATTCTGCCCCGTTTTTTCGCATTTTTCGGTTCGTACTTTTTTCGATTCAGCCCTTTTTTCTGCCCTTTGTAAAGCTTTTAGCTCCGCTCCTTGCGGAAGGCTTGCTTTTTTTGCCCTTGCCCTCGCTCATTTTTGCCGCTTCTCTTTTAATTCTTGCGGCGTCAGCACCGAATACCTTGTCGATTTTTGCAGTCTTTTTATAGGTGCTTTGCAAAGAATTGTTTGCTTTTTTATGCTTTTTCGCGCCGTTCGACTCGCTCGTGCGTTTTCCTCTCAGCTCACCGTCACTTACTCTGCCGCCGAAGGACGTGCCCCTTGCTCTCGTGCCGCTCTTTGCCTTTTTCGGTGCCGCCGCACTGCTTTTTCCGAAAGCCGGTCTTACCAGACAGTCCGGAGAATTTCCGATAAGATCCTCTCTTCCCGCGATTTTCAGAGCCTCTCTTACGAGGTTTGCGTTCTCCGGCTTTGAATATTGAAGCAATGCGCGCTGAAGTCTCTTTTCGTGATAATCCGTGGTAACGTATACCTGCTTTCCCGTCATCGGGTGGATACCCGTGTAATACATTACGGTTGATATCGTACCGGGAGTCGGATAGAAGTCCTGCACCTGCTCGGGAAGGTAACCCCAGCGCTTCAGCCAAAGCGCCATTTCGACGGCGTCATTCATAGTTGCGCCCGGGTGACTCGACATAAGGTAAGGCACGAGATACTGTTCAAGTCCCGCCTCCGAGCAAAGCTTGAAATACTTTTTCTTAAACGCCTCGAACACCTCCACGGACGGCTTGCCCATCATCATCAGCGCATTATTCGAGCAATGCTCGGGCGCGACCTTCAGCTGTCCCGAAACGTGATGTGACACAAGCTGTCGGAAGAAGGAATCGTCCTCGTCGTAGAGGAGATAATCGAACCTGATTCCGCTTCGTATAAAGACCTTTTTTACCTTATCTATCTTCTCTATTTCGGATAGCATATGCGCGTATTCCGTGTGATCTATTTTCAGATTTTTACAGGGCTTCGGAGCAAGACATTTCTTATTCGGGCAGACTCCGCAGTCCTTTTGCTTATCGCAGGAGGGATAACGGAAATTGGCAGTAGGTCCTCCGACGTCGTTTATATAGCCCTTGAAATCGTCCATTGCGGCGATCTTCCTTGCCTCTGCTATAACGCTCTCCTCGCTTCTCGAGCGCACCTCTCTGCCCTGATGAAAGGCTATGGCACAGAAGTTGCACGCACCGAAGCAGCCGCGGTTATGAGTTATGGAATGCTTTACCTCGGTGATTGCTGGAACTCCTCCCTCCGCGTCGTAATCCGGATGATAATCTCTTGCGTAATTCAGAGAGTAAACGTAGTCCAACTCCTCGCGCTCAAGCGGCGGCATAGGAGGGTTCTGTACCAGCATTTTATCGCCGTAATACTCTATTATCGCCTTGCCGCGCACGGAATCCGTGTTTTTATACTGCGTTGCGAAGGCTCGTGCGTACGCTTCCTTATCGGTTTTCAGCGTATCGTAATCGCCTACCTCGACCGAGTCGAAATGCACCGTCTCGCCGCGCTTTGCCATATAAACCGTTCCGCGGACGTCGCGTATTTTTTTGACGGGAACGCCCTTGTCGAGAAGCTTTGCTATCCTGCGGAGAATGTTCTCTCCCATACCGTAGGTAAGAATATCCGCGCGGGAATCCACGAGAATGCTACGTCTCACGCGGTCGTCCCAATAATCGTAATGTGCAAAACGGCGGAGCGACGCTTCGAGTCCTCCGATTATGATAGGCACGTCGCCGTACGCCTCTCTGATCCTGTTGCAATAAACTATAGTAGCCCTATCGGGACGCTTTCCCATAACTCCTCCCGGGGAATAATAATCGTAGGAGCGTCTTTTCTTCGAGACCGTATAATGCGCCACCATAGAATCGATGTTTCCGCCCGTCACCAAGAAGCCGAGACGCGGTCTGCCGAACCTTTTGAAATCGGCGGTGCTTTTGTAATCGGGCTGGGCAAGGATAGCTATACGGAAGCCCTCCGCCTCGAGAACGCGCGAAATTATGGAAACGCCGAAGGACGGATGGTCAACGTAAGCGTCGCCCGTAACGTATACGAAATCGACATCCGCCCAGCCCCTCTCCGCGACGTCACCTGCGTTGACGGGTAAAAAATTCTTTCTTTCTCTCATTCTCTTTACCTTACCTTCCGTAGACCTGCTTTTTCTTTTTGCAACGGAGGCTTCTCCGTTGCACGTCGTTTTTTGTAGTATTTGTTTGCTTTTGCATTGTAAAAAACGCTGTTGCTCCGTTGCCCGTCGTTACATTTTTGCAATTTATTTTTTATCATTTCGCGGCTAACTCCGCTTTAAAAAAACGCAAAAATGCTCTATAATGACAACGATAGCTTACATTTTTCTTCAAAAACGGGGTGAATCAACGCCACCCCGAAAAAGTCGGTATTAAAATATCAGATAACGAATCCGTCCAGAGAAACCTCCGTCTGCTCTCCGTTTTCCATATTGCGGAGCTGTGCGACTCCGGCATCCACCTCGCTGTCTCCTATGATAAGAGTATACGCGGCGTGCAGCTTGTTCGCATACTTCATCTGTGCCTTAAGGCTTCTTCCGACGACGTCGCATTCCGCGTATCTGCCGATACCTCTGAGTCTCTCGCATATCTCAAGTCCCTTGACCATCGCCCTCTCGCCGAGCGCGGCAACGTACAGAACCGGTGCAGGTGCTTCAACCTTATCGAGTCCCGCCTCGCGCATAGCCATAATGAGACGCGTGATTCCCATACCGAAGCCGATTCCCGGCATATCCGGACCGCCGAGCGACGAAACGAGACCGTCGTATCTGCCTCCGCCGCAAACCGTTGACTGCGCACCGATGCCCTCGGCAATAAACTCAAATACCGTTCCGGTATAATAATCGAGTCCGCGTACTATCGAGGGATCTACCGTATGATCTATATTCATTGCGCCGAGCGCGCTCTTCAGCATATCAAAGTCCTTGGCACAGCTCTCGCAAAGATAGTCCACCGTCCGAGGCGCGCCAAGTGCTATCTCGTGACATTCGGGATTCTTGCAATCGAGCAGGCGGAGAGGGTTCTTTTCCAGCCTTGTTTTGCAGGTGTCGCAGAGCGAATCGTAATGCTCCTTGAAATAATCGACCAGAGCCGCTCTGTACCTCGGTCTGCACTCGCGGCAGCCGATAGAATTTATATGAAGCTTTACGTTATCAAGTCCGAGACGCCTCAGCACTGAATTTGCAAGCGATATCGCTGTAGCGTCCGACGCGGGACTCCTTGAACCGAACATCTCGGTGCCGAACTGAACGAACTCGCGGCTTCTTCCCGCCTGCGGCTTCTCGTGACGGAAGCATGACATAATATAATAGTACTTCAGCGGAAGGGGATCCGAGCATCTGCCGTTTTCGATTATCGCTCTGACCACCGAAGCCGTACCCTCGGGGCGCAGGGAAATCGACCTGTTCTCGTCTCTGTCCGCAAAGGTATACATCTCCTTTTGTACGACGTCCGTCGTATCGCCTACTCCTCTGACGAAAAGCTCCGTATTCTCGAAGGTGGGCGTGCGGATCTCACCGTATCCGTATTTTTCCGCCTCCTCGCGCATGATCCCCTCGATACGTCTCCAGAGCGGAGTTTCGTCGGGAAGTATGTCCATCGTTCCTTTGATCTTCTGAATCATTTTTATATCTCCGTTAAAATTATTATCGTGTTTGCGTGCTTTCCTGCCGCCTCTGCTTGTGCCGCTCCGTAGCGCGCGTCCTTTTGCAATATACTTTCGGCGTGTATTCCGGTATCGCTTTCTCAAAGCCGTTTTTATCCGAATTTCAACCTCAAGCCCGCATTCAATTTAAGCCCGAATTAAACCAAGCTCGCATTTAATTTCAAGCCCGTATTTTGAGTCCGGATTTATTTTAACCTGCGCCGGACGACGTTTTCGAAGGCAACCTTACGCGTTATCCGAGTAAGCCGCACCGAGAAGCTCCTCGATTCTCTCCTCGTCGCCAAGGTAGGTCAGCATGCCGAGCACCGCCTCAAAGCCCGTTGCGGCTCTGTAATCGCTCGCCGAAGCGCTTTTCGGTTTATTCAGATGTCCCGAGTTTGCCGCGCGCTTATAGACCTCGCGCTCGTCCTCAAGAAGCATATTTTCTATTTTTCTCATTGCCGCAGCCTGAGATGACGCCGTTACGTAGGAAAGAGCCTGCTCGTTCAGCTCGCCGGACTTGCTTATTCCGCGCTCCACCAGCATGCGTCTGACGTAAAGCGAATGCCGCGCGTCACCGAGATAAGCCAAAGCCATTGCGGACGGCAGAGATGCACCAAGAACCTTATCGTGCATAAAGTCCTCCAAAAAAATATTTACTCTTTATTTTAACATAAATATCTAATAAAATCAATAGCAAAATGACCGTTTCAAAACATTTTTGATTTTTTCGTTTTCCGCTAACCGCTTTTTCGGCCTTTCGTCTCAAGAGAACGTTGAAATAAGGTGAGAGACAGCTGCATTTTACAAAATATTTACAAAAAATTTATTAAATCTCTTGAAATTGTGCTCGAACGTATGATATACTAGAGGGGTAATGAGAAACTATGCATATTTATCTGAAAATCTAAGCGAAGTTAAAAACGAAATCGCCAAGCTCGAAGCGAGGCTCGGAAGGCACGTAACGCTGGTTGCGGTCACCAAAGGCGGAGATGACGACGAATTTCTTGCCATTCTCGGTATGGGAGCGGAATGCATCGGAGAAAATCGCCCGTCGGAGCTTTGCCGCAGGTTAGAGCTTGCACGTCGGATGGGATATTCTCCCGTAATGCACCAGATAGGTCACCTGCAGAGCAATAAGGTAAAGCTCGCGGTCGGAAATTCGGGGCTGATACACTCTCTGGATTCCTACTCGCTGGCGGAAAGGATAAGCAGGCAAGCCGTAGCCCTCGGTATTCGTCAGGACGTTCTGATAGAGATAAATTCGGGGCGCGAGGACGCTAAGGGCGGAGTTTTTCCGGAGGATGCCGAGCAGCTTTTCCTTGCGGCAAGAGAGCTTCCCGGAATTGCCGTTCGCGGTCTTATGACTATGGGGCCAGCCGTAGAATCGGAGGAGCAGGCACGCCCGTATTTCGCTCTGACTAAAAGGATTTTTGACAAATTTAATTCGCAGTACGGCTTTGAAGGAGAGCCAATACTTTCTATGGGAATGAGCAACACCTACAGAACTGCCATAGAGGAGGGCGCAACGCTGGTAAGAGTCGGACGCAGACTATTTATTAAAGATAAGGAGAACTGAAAATGTTTGAAGCCCTTGCAGAAAAGCTCAGAAAAAAAAGAGAGGTTGACGTACAGTTTAAGGAGTACGACGAGCCTCAGGAAACAGTAACACACGAAGAAAAGGAAGAAGAAAGAATTATGCCACCCAAAAACAGCGCAGTAGTGTCAGGCGATTCTGACAGCAATATCGAGCTCAAGGTCGTCAGACCCGAAACCTTCCAAGAGGTCATCACCGTTGCGGATTATCTGCTCTCGGGCTGCACCGTAGTGCTTAATCTCGAAATGCTCGACGCAGAGACGGTAAAGAGAATGCTCGACTTCTTAAACGGCGTTTGCTATTCTACAGGCGGCGACGTAAAGAACGTATCCAGAAGCACCTACATCATCACGCCTCATAACGTTGACATTTCGGAAAAATAATTTCCCAAGCGGCAAAAAGGACTAAAGTCGTGGCTTTAGTCCTTAAAAATTAAATTCAAGTCTTACGTCGTTTACGGCGTTTTTTCGCCGCTTTTGTAAGCTTTTGTTAACATTTTACTCGAAAATCGAAGGAATAATAAGTGGAAACATTTTTTTATATAATTGCAAAATGCATAAGATGCCTGCTTGACGTCGTATCATTGTCGATGATGCTCAGAGCTATCATGCCGATTTTTGCCGACGTTGAGGAGAGCGGATTCTATGCCCTTACCGTCGCCGTGACCGAGCCGTTCGTTGCTCCCGTGCGTTTTATTTTCGACAAGCTTAATATAGCGCAGGACACTCCGATGGATATGGCGTTCTTTGCCTCGTATCTCATACTCTGGGTTCTGGATCTCTTCCTGCCCGCCATTTAACGCCGAGCAAAGATCAGAGCCGTTAAAGAAGCCGCCCGAAAAACGTCGGTGAGCAAAAAAGCCTCACGAAAAAAGTGAGCGTGCCTTACGGCAAGGACGGATAATTCACCGAGCAAAAAATATTTCGCCAAAGCAAAATAGGCGAAAACGCCGCAAACGGCGAACGATCTACCGACGCGGACGCACGAAAAAGCCGCCGAGCGAAAGGCAAAGCACGCTCGGCAGATAGGAAACGAAAAATGAAGCTGACCAAAAAAACGAAAGTCGATTATTTCCTTTTTACCGCCCTGATACTCGGCGGAATACTGTTAGACCAGATAACGAAGCTCCTTGCCTCGACCTTTCTCTCGAGGATAGCGACGCTCCCGATAATAGAGAATTTTCTCCATCTGACGTATACGGAAAACACCGGTGCGGCATTCGGGATCTTAAAAAATCACCGCTGGGTATTTATTCTCATCTCCACGGTGACGCTCGTCGTGCTGACGCTCTATCTGTATCTTATAAAATCCGAGGGACGGCTCTACGACGTCTCCATATCCCTGATAATCTCCGGCGGTATCGGCAATATGCTCGACCGTATCGGTATCGGCTACGTAGTCGATTTTATTGACTTCCGCGTTATCAATTTCGCGATATTCAACGTTGCGGACACCTTCGTCTGCGTCGGCTCGGGACTGCTGGTCATCGCACTCGTGCGAACGCTCGTAAGAGAAGCCATCGCCGAAAAAGAGAAAAAGGAAGAGCAATGATTTACTCCGTAACAGAAGACAGAGTCGGCATGCGGCTGGACAGCTTTATCTCGGCGTCCTCTGAGCTTACGCGAAGTGCCGCCGCCCGTGCCATAGAAAACGGTGACGTTACCGTAAACGGCGTACTAAAGGAAAAAAGATACTCCGTAAAGCTCGGCGACACGGTGGAAATTGCGGAAAGTGAGCCTCTGGAATACGACGTAACTCCCGAAAATATTCCTCTCGATATAGTTTACGAGGACGATATGATAGCGGTCATCAACAAGCCGTCCGGTATGGTCGTTCACCCCGCACCGGGGAATTACAGCGGCACGCTGGTCAACGCGCTCCTGTATCACTGCGCCGACTCGCTCTCGGGTATAGGCGGAATCATGCGCCCCGGAATAGTGCACCGAATAGACAAGGACACCTCGGGACTCTTGGTAGTCGCAAAAAACGATAAGGCACACGCCGCTCTTTCGGAGGAATTGAAGTATCACGGAATAACGAGAGAATACCGCGCGCTCTGCTCCGGCGGCTTCAAATGCGACGAGGGAACCGTGAATTATCCGATCGGCAGACACCCCGTCGACAGAAAGAAAATGGCAGTCGTCAAGGACGGCAGAGACGCAGTTACGCATTATCGAGTTCTGGAAAGATTCGGCGGCATCACCTATCTTGCCTTGGAGCTTGAAACGGGCAGGACTCACCAGATAAGAGTTCATATGTCCTACACGGGACACCCCCTCCTCGGCGACGAGGTATACCGCACGTCGAAAACAGCCTTCGAGCAAAAGCACCCGCGCCTCTTCGACGGTCAAATGCTCCACGCCGCAAGGCTCACTCTGACTCACCCCGAAACGCACGAGCGCATGTCCTTTGAAGCCCCGCTTCCCGAAAACTTTGAAAAAGCATTGGAGCTTCTCAGGTCGGAATACGAGTCGTAATACCTTGTTTTGAAAACATTTATTTACATATTTCGGACTTTTACCGTCTTTGCAAAAAGCAGCCCGCTTGGGCTGCTTTCGTTTTTTTATTTTTCTATTTGCTTTTTAAAACGACAAAGCGATCGCGCCGTAGGCTCTTCCGATATAGCGCAAGATCTCGAGCGGTATTCAAAGCACCTTCGACAAAAATTCGCAGAGACGCTCATCCTTAGGGGAGCCGAATACCTCCTCGGGAGTCCCCTCTTCCTTGATATAGCCGCCGTCGACGAACACTACTCTGTCCGCAACCTCGCGCGCAAACTTCATCTCGTGCGTAACTATGACCATAGTCATTCCCTCTCCCGCAAGCTCCTTGATAAGATCCAGAACCTCGCCTATCATCTCGGGATCGAGCGCGGAGGTCGGCTCGTCGAAGAGTATAACGTCGGGACTCATCATCATCGCGCGGATTATCGCTATTCTCTGCTTCTGACCGCCCGAGAGCGTCGAGGGATAAACGTCCCCCTTATCGAGAAGCCCTATTCTCTCAAGAAGCGATCTTGCCTTCTCTCTTGCCTGCTCCTCGCTCATAATTTTCAGCTCCGTGGGCGCAAGGATAAGATTATCCGTAACTGTAAGATTATTAAAAAGATTAAAATGCTGGAACACCATTCCCATTTTACGGCGCGCGAGATTTATATCAAGTCCCACCTCTGCCGTATATTCGGCAATTTTTTTCTTAAATTCCCTGCCCTCGCTCTTGCGCAGAAGTTTTTCCCGCTTGCATTTTTCGACTGCGGCGTCCTCGCCCAGCTCACGCGCAAGCCTTTTGCAGGTTTTCGATGCCTTTATAATACCGTCGTGCAGATACGGATCGGGGGCGGAGATGAGATTTCCCTCCAGCCATATTTCACCGCCCGTAGGCACTGCCAAAAGGTTCATACAGCGAAGAAGCGTGGATTTTCCGCTTCCAGAAGGCCCGATAATTGCCACGACCTCGCCCTTTTTCACCTCACAGTCAACGCCGCGAAGCACGCTGACTCCGTCCTCGAAGGCTTTTGATACACCTTTAACGCTTATCACCGACTCTTAACCTCTCTTCCGCTTTTTTGATAACAAAGGTAAGCATATACACTATCGCAAGATAGAAGCAAGCCGCCACGCTCATCGGCACGATATAGCTTGCCATATTATTTCCCGCGCCTATTATCTTTGCCGCCTGCGTCAGATCGTACATGCCTATCATGCTGACTATCGACGTCTCCTTTATAAGAGCTATCAGCTCGTTTCCGATCGCGGGTATCACGTTCTTTATCGCCTGAGGAATAACTATCTTCGTCATAGTCGTCCCACCGCCGAGTCCCAGCGCACGTCCCGCCTCGGTCTGTCCTATATCCACCGACAAAATTCCCGCCCTGATATTCTCGGAAACGTAGGCACCGGAATTTATACCGAAGGCAATTATCGCCGTTATCTGCTGAGGAAATCCGCGAATCGCAAAGACCGCATACGCCATTATAAAGAGCTGAAGTGCCATCGGCGTGCCTCTTATTACGGTGACGTAGACCTTGCATATTTTTTTCAGCACCCTCGTGACCGGAGTATCCTCGACGATCCCTATCACCGCGACCGCACCTCCGAGCACCAGCCCGATAAGCGAGGCAAACACTGATATCAAAAGCGTCGTTCCAAGTCCCGAAAGCAGCATTCCCATATATTTTTCATTAGTCAGAAGAACTATAATATTCTTAAAAAAATCCATTGCGCACCTTTCGTTTTTTCAAAAAATCAGAAAAAGAACTGCGGCTTCGTGCGGTCCTTTTTCATTAAAGCTTATTATTCCATTCCCATATGCTTCATAACCATTTTTTCTATTTCCGTAACTCCGCCCTCGTCCTTTGTCAGAAGCTCGCCGAGAACCTCGTTTATGGCGTCAAGAAGCTCGTCGTTTCCCTTCGTAACGGCAATAGCGTAGTTTTCGATAACCGGCTCGTCGGAGCCGCCGTCAACTGCGGAATAGTAAAGCGGATAGCATACGAAGCCCTTTGTGGAATTTGCCGTTATATACTGTGCGGGAAGCTCGTCTACTATGATAACGTCGACTGTGGCACCGAGAGATTCCGCGGCAACGTTTGCGCTGTCCATAGCCTTATGCGAGGTCTTGTCCGTACCGTAAAGCACACCGCCCTCCGTATCTATTTCGGCATCGGCGTATATCCAGCCGGTCGTGTCGGTCTGCGTCGCAATGCTCTTCCCCGCAAGCGCTTCCCAAACGACGTAGGTCTCGCCGCTCTCCGAGGTCTTGGTCACAACGTCCGAATCGGCGGGAAGAATAACGTACTGTACCGAAGTATAATAAGGTATAGAGAAATTAACCTTCTCCGAACGCTCGGGCGTCACCGTGAGTCCTGCCGCTCCGCAATCCGCAAGCTTTCCCTCCGCAACCGTGTCTATGATTATCGCGAAATCGCCGTCGCACCAGACTATATTCTTGCCGAGCTTCTCACCGACAAGCTCCATTATTTCAACGTCTACCCCCACGATATCGCTTCCGTCGTAATACTCAAACGGGGCGAAAAACGCATTAGTCTGTACGTAAATATCGTCTCCCGCGCAGGAGTTAAGCGAGAGCAACGCCGTACAAAGCATTGCAACCGTTATGATAAGTGATAAAAATTTCTTCATTTTCTTTTCCTCTTTTCGTCGGCAAAGGCTTGCCGCCGGTTTTTTCTTTTCTGCCGACAGGTCGCGCGCTTCTCGCTTTCCGCATTTTTACGCCGCCTCTCTGCCGAACGTGCACTATTATACACTTACACTATCCGTTTGTCAATAGTTTTTTGCAAAAAAATTCATATTTTTTCACATTTTTATGCATTTTTTTATTTTTTCGACACATTTTTGTGTATATGCAATGAATATTCTGCATAATTATGCATTTTCGGCAGCTCTTGATTTTTTCCAGAGCATATGGTATAATATTAAGATGGAAAGAACGACCGCCGCGCTACGCGGCAAAAAACCGCTTTAACGGTCGAACCTTGCGAAAATACGCAAAAAAGCTACGTTTATATAAATTACGTGCGCATCGCACGAAAGAAACTAAAAATCAGGAGGAAAAATGATCGCTTTATCTACTCAGGACGTCACACTCGCCTTCGGCACCGACGTAATATTGAAGGACGTCTCCTTTGCGCTGAACGACGGAGATAAGCTGGGAATAATCGGAGTAAACGGTGCGGGCAAGACCTCGCTGTTCCGAATCATCGGCGGACAGTACGCACCGGACAGCGGAGCAGTTTATATACAGCGCGGGCACACCGTCGGAATGCTTGAGCAGAACCCCGACCTATCCTCCCTCCCCGGCGAGATGACCTGCCTCGAATATATGTATACCGCCTTCCCGAGATTGCTTTCTCTCGAGGACGAAATATCACGCACGGAGGAGCTGCTCGCGGTTGCCGCAGGCTCGGAAATTATGACTCTCTCCTCAAGGCTCGGAGAATTGAACTCGCGCTTTGCCTCCGAGGGAGGACTCGAATTTCGTTCCCGCTCTAAGGGAATGCTGCTGCGACTCGGCTTTGACGAGGAGCTGATAAATCAAAAAATAAGAACCCTCTCGGGCGGTCAGTACACCAGACTTTCGCTCGCAAGGCTTCTCGCTACGGAGCCTGATATACTTATGCTTGACGAGCCGACGAACCACTTGGATATTGACGCTCTCGAATGGCTGGAGGGATTTATCGCGGGCTACAAGAAAACCGTTATGATAATCTCGCACGACAGATATTTTCTCGACCGCACGACGAACAAGACCTTATCCATACAGTACGGCAGGGCGCGCCTCTTTAACGGAAGCTACTCGAAATGCAAGAGCCAGCAGGAGGCAGAGCGTGCAAGCATAGAAAAAAGATACAAGGAACAGCAAAAGGAGATAGCGCGCATACGCGCCAACATAGAATTCCAGCGCAGGTGCAATCAGGAGCACAATTACGTCACGATAAGAGCGAAGGAAAAGCAGCTCGCCAGAATGGAAAAGGTAGAGCTTATGCCCGACGATCCGAGAAGCATCAGAATGCGCTTTGCCACCGAGGATGAATCCGCAGGCGACGTTCTGGAGGTTAAGGATCTCTCGTTCTCGTATGGAAAAAAGCCCTTAATTGTAAATATTTCTTTCCTTATTCGGCGTTTTGAGCGCGTTTTATTCCTCGGGCCGAACGGTTGCGGAAAATCAACCTTGATGAAGCTTATCAATTCAATGCTCACTCCGACGTCGGGAAGGCTGACTCTCGGATACAATATAAAGATAGGCTACTACGATCAGGAAAACCGCGGTCTGTCGCAGGGTAAAACCGTATTCGAGGAGCTGCGCGACGAATATCCCGATAAGACCGACCTAGAGCTTAGATCCGTGCTTGCACTGTTTCTGTTCACGGCAGACGATATAACGAAGCCGATATCCACGCTTTCGGGCGGCGAGAGAGCAAGGCTGACGCTTGCAAAGCTGATACTCAAGAAGGTAAATCTTCTCATAATGGACGAGCCGACGAACCACCTTGACATAGGCTCCTGTGAGGCACTTGAGGAGGCACTTCTGGCCTTTGAGGGAACTATCATCGCGGTATCGCACGACAGGTATTTCATAAACAAGCTTGCCACGAGAATCATAGAGCTTTCTCCCGAGAGCGAGCGCGGACTTATAGATTACTCTCTCGAGCAGCAGGACGACGCCTTTGCGGAATATATGAGACTGCGCGCGTTGCGGAAAGAAAATGCGGAGCAAAAGAAGCCCGCGGCACAGATCACCGATTCAAAGCAGGCGTACGAGGAGAAAAAGCGCGAGAGCGCAAAAAGACGCTCTGACGAGCGCAAGCGGCAAAATGCGGAGAAAAAAATAACCGAGCTTGAGGCGGAGCTGGCTTTGCTTGACGAGGAGCTTTTCGGCGAGGCGTCCACCGATTACGTAAGAGCTGCGGAAATAGATACGAGAAAGAACGAAATAGAGGAAGAGCTGCTCTCGCTTTACGAGCTGGTCTATTCGGAATAATACGCAAAGCACCAATAGCGCAAACACATGGTAAGACAAATGTGCAAAACGCGCAAGCAACGCAAACGCACGGATAACGCCGACGCGCGGAGCCGAGGTCTCGCAAAGCACGAGACAGACAAATAAGCGGAGCCGAGGTCTCGTAAAGCACGCAGACTGAAAAATTAGGGAGCAATCGCCGCACGAAGCACTTAAGGCGCACGTGTAAAGGCACACGGCGAAAAACCGAAAAAAGCCCCTCTCCGTTGCGCCGAAAACATCAATTGATTCAAGGAAGAACGGTCAGAACGAAATGAACGTTTACAAATATTCTCCCGAGAAAAGATCGGGATTCAAAAACATGGTAGTCGCACTCGGCTTCTTCGACGGAGTTCACGCGGCTCACCGAGAGCTTATAAAGGAAACTCTGAGGATTGCGAAGGAGCGGTCGCTGACGCCGCTGGTATTTACCTTCACCTCCGAGGGAGATATCAAAAGAGTAATACCTAGGATATATTCCACGGAGCAAAAGCTTTCTTTAATAGAGGAAATGGGAATACACGATGCCGTCGTCGCGGATTTTTTCGATATATCAGATATGAGTGCCGAGGAGTTCGTGTCCGACACGCTGATCTCGAAGCTTGGCGCATGCGTAGCGGTTGCGGGATATAATTTCAGATTCGGAAGGGGCGCCGCAGGCGACTGTCAAGCTCTCTCGTCACTTATGAAGCAGAGCGGCGGCGAGGCGATCATCCTGCCGAGAATAACGTGCGGCACGGCACCCGTATCCTCCACCGAAATACGCGAGGCTATTGCCGACGGAAAAATAAAGCGTGCAAACGCACTTTTAGGCGCACCGTATTTTATCCGCGGTACGGTGGAATTCGGAAACCGCATCGGCAAGACTCTGGGCTTCCCCACCGTCAATATTCCTCTACCCGACCGTAGCGTAAAGCCGAGGCGCGGAGTATATTCGACGGCTGCGGAAATTGACGGGAAGCTGTACGCGGCACTAACGAACGTCGGCACGTGCCCGACCTTTAAAGAGCGCGAAATGCATACCGAAACTTACATTTTAGACTATAATTGCGAGCTTTACGGCAAAAGAATAAAAATTTATTTTCTTGATTTTCTGAGAGAAGAACGAAAATTCGAAAGCCCGACGGCTCTTATAAACGAAATAAACCGCAACGTAGCGGAGGCATTGAAAGGAAGAGAAAGACTATGGCAGGAAGCTGGACTAAAATAACCGTGGAGGGCAACGTTCGCGACCTCGAAGAAATAACGTCGGTCATGAGCATGCTTGACAACGGACTTATGATCGAGGATTACAGCGACTTCTCTCTTAACGGAATGTACGGAGAGCTGGTCGACGATACTATACTTAACGCAGACAAGGAAACTGTCAGAGTATCCCTATTCGTTCCGGAGGAAAAAAGCTTTGCGGAATACGTAGCGTTCCTCAGAGAAAGACTCCCCGCACTCGGCGTTGATGCGAAAATATTTACCGACGGAATTTGCGAGGACGACTGGGCGGAATCATGGAAAAAATACTACAAGCCCATTCACCTCGGCAGAGTGACCGTAGTTCCCGCATGGGAGGAATATACCGAATCCGAGGGCGAGACCGTAATAAGAATGGATCCCGGAATGGCGTTCGGCACCGGAACTCACGAGACCACGCGACTCGTTATGAGAATTATGCAGGACGAGATACGCGGCGGCGAGAGGGTGCTTGACGTAGGGACCGGCTCCGGAATTCTCTCCATCTGCGCCTCAAAGCTCGGTGCGGAGCACTGCTGGGCATACGACATCGATCCCGTGGCTGTCAAGGTCGCAAGGGAGAACGCAAGAGACGGCGGAATAACCAATATGACCGTCGGAGTATCGGATCTTTTACGCGGCGTTGACAAGAGCGTCGGCAAGTTCGACTTCTGCGTTGCTAACATCGTTGCGGATATAATCCTTCGTATGCTTCCCGATATCAGAAATTATCTGAAGGACGGCGCCCCGCTCATACTCTCCGGCATAATCAACCTGCGTGCCGACGACGTAAGAGAGGCTGTCCTCAAAAACGGCTTTACCATTGTCCGCGAGGAGACTGAGAACGACTGGGTCGCCATGCTCGTAAAGTAATTTTTCATACGCCGAAATCCGTTTTTTACTAAGCTGTATTTTTCATTTTTCGGCACGCAATTTCATCGTTAATATCATTTTCAATTTACGGCGTTTAATCATTACTATCATTTTTAATATAGGTCTTTTATGATTAATACCGTTTTTCAAAAAACGCATTTTAGCACGAACTTCTTTTCGCATTTATTTTTCGATCCTTTATTTTTTCGTTGCTAATATTGCGTTTTTGTCAACTATTATTTACAAACGGAGGCAATTATGCCAAGATTTTTCATATCGAGAGACTCCATAACCGACGGCACCGCAACCATCTGCGGCAAGGACGCGTATCATATAGCACGCTCTCTCAGAATGGCGCAGGGAGACGAGATCCGAATCTGTGACGGCGAGGGCGGCGAATATCTCGCAAGGCTTGATAGAATACGTGACGACGAATGCGTATGCACTCTGCTCGAGAAGCGCGAGGATTCCGCGGAGCCGCCCGTGAGGATAACGCTCTATATGGCTTACCCGAAGGGAGATAAGCTGGAAACGGTCGTACAGAAGGCGGTCGAGCTGGGAGCTGCGAGAATAGTTCCCTTTGAATCCTCGAGATGTATAAAGCGTCCGCGCGCCGACAAGGTACAAAAGCAGACCGAACGCCTCTCGAAGATAGCCGAGGAAGCGGCAAAGCAATGCGGCAGAGGCGTAATTCCCGAGATATCTCTCCCGCTCACCTTCGGCGAAATGCTTGACGACGCGGTGCGCTCCGAGCTATCGCTTATATGCTACGAAAAGGAATCGCACGGCTCACTGAAAGCACTCCTGAAATCAAGGTCAGCCGAAAGCGTTTCCGTAATCGTCGGCTGTGAGGGCGGATTCAGTTCCGAGGAGATCGACGAGGCAATATCGCGCGGCTGTGCGTCCGTAACGCTCGGAAAAAGAATACTCCGCTGCGAGACTGCGCCGAGTGCCGTCCTGTCAATGCTGCTCTACGAATTTGAGCTGTAAGCGCACTCATTTTTTCATCATGTCAATTTTTACAAATTTTTGAGCTTTTTTTTGTTAATTTTTTTATTTTTTTCAAAAAAACTATTGAAATCTGTCCAAAAATAATGTAAAATATAGTACAGTATTAACAAAATGCTACAATACACCCGCCTAAAACGCGGGTTTTCTACCGTACAAAGGAAGATGAAAGGAAAAAAATTTATGTCCAACAGTATTTTTCAGTCAATAATCCTCCAGATGAAGGACGTAGTGGGACGCACTATCGGAGTCATTGACGACAACGGTATCGTGGTCGCATCCAGCGAGTCCTCCAAAATAGGAAAATCCAAGCAAAGAGTCAAGGAGGAGCTTGCTCTCGAGGGCGGTCACATGGTCTACGACGGCTATACCTACCGCACCGCAGGGGAAAACGACGGATCGTCCTTTATAATTTTCGTTGAAGGTGACGATTCACACGCGGATAAAATGAGCCGCATTCTCGCAATATCCGTCAGCAACATAAAGGAGCTTTACGATGAAAAATACGACAAGAGCTCTTTCATAAAAAACATAATTTTGGATAACATACTTCCGAGCGACATTTACATAAAGTCAAACGAGCTTCATCTTTCCAACGACCAGAGCCGAGTCGTAATAGTTCTGAAATTCCAGAATCAGCCCTCTCTCTCTCCCTTTGAGATAGTACAGGAGCTTACGAAGGACGACGGGCGCGACTACATCATCAGCATCTCGGATCAGGATATCGTAATAGTTCACGAGCTTGAAGCGGAAACCGAAATTTCAGAGGTCGAAAAATACGCACAGTCCCTCCTTGACAGATGCGCCGAGGAATACAAGGCAAAGGCACTCGTCGGAATCAGCTCTGCCGCAGACAGCCTCAAGGATCTTGCAAAGGCTTATAAGGAGGCACGCATCTCCATCGAGGTCGGCAAGGTATTCGATATCGAAAAGCCCATTATGTCCTACGAGACCTTGGGAATCGGCAGACTTATCTATCAGCTCCCCATAACTCTCTGCGAGATATTCCTTGCCGAGGTATTTAAGAAGGGTGCGCTTGAAACGCTTGACCGCGAGACGCTTATGACGGTGCAGTGCTTCTTCGAGAACAATCTCAACGTATCGGAAACCTCGAGAAAGCTCTTCGTTCACAGAAATACTCTCGTTTACCGCCTTGAAAAAATAAAGAAGCTCACCGGTCTTGACCTTCGCGAGTTCGATCACGCAGTTACCTTCAAGGTTGCGCTTATGGTTAAAAAGTACCTGACCAGCAAGCCCTCTAAATTCTGATAGGCAGCGAGCGTTACGCACTTTTAATTCTAATAATACCGAAAACCCGTTTTTTTCGAAAAAACGTATTGAAAAAGTAAACGATTGTAGTCATATAACGCTATAAAATTCGTAAATCCGTTTAATAATATCAATGCTTCGCAAAAATAATTGTGAAAAATATAAAGCGACGGTTCTGCACCGACACCGCGGTTCAAATATATGATACGGCACTCTCGCTTTACGTTCCGCCGCAGGCCCATTTGATCTAGGTAGCGGCACGGAACGGATCTCAATATAATATAATGTAAAAAACGATCCGACACCTGCGTTCTGCGTTACGACGCCGCACCGTTACAGAATACGACTCACGGCAGAAGCTTAACTCAAAAAAATAAAAACCGTATCGGAGAAAATGAAATGAAAAAGAATATTACATCCAAGCTGACGGCTCTACTGCTGGTTCTGACGCTGGTTCTCTCACTGACCTCGTGTCTGTTCGGTGACACCGGCATCGCAAGCACCCCGCCGAGCGAAAAGGAAAAGATCGAATCGGCAATCGAGCAAACTCTCGAGAACGACACGTATAACTATCAATACGTCTATAAATATCTTTCCCTCTGGGGACTGACGGGCTTTGATCCCTATAAGGTCTCGTACTACGAAATAGTTTTTGAACAGTATTATAATTTTGCCGACGGCCTTCCGGAAACTCTTACTCACGCCGCAGATACCGCGCGCTACTTTATCGAGAATTACTACGACTCAACCGAGCTTTCGGACTCCGACGCCGTTACCGACGCAGTGCTTAATTCCTACGTTTACACCGTCGGAGACGCATACGCATATTACAGAACGGCAGAGGAATTCGAGGACTTCGAGGAGGATATGTCGGGAACGTTCGGCGGCGTCGGAGTTCAGGTCGAATACAATCACACCGAAAAAACCATCCTCGTCAATCAAGTATTTGAGGGCGGCCCCGCCGACGTGAGCGGAATGAAGGTCGGCGACTATATCGTCGGTATCGACGGAAAAACCTTCGAGGAAATGGGCGGCTATCTAAACGTCGTGTACTACATCCGCGGAGAAGTCGGAACGAGCGTTACCGTAACCGTATTGAGAGGCGGCGAGAGGCTTGATCTCACAATGACGAGAGCGATAATAACCGAGTCGTCCGTTTCATACTATCTCACCGACGAAGGCTACGGCTACGTTCAGATAACCTCCTTCAAGGGCAATACCTTTGATCAATTCAAAGAGGCTATAGAAGCGCTTGAGGATCTCGGCGCTGTCGGCTACGTCTTCGACGTCAGATCAAACCCCGGCGGATACGTATACTCCGTCGTTGACACAATGTCTTATATTCTTCCCACCGGCAAAACCGTTATCAGCTATACCTACAAGGGCGAGGCTACCGAATACGAAACGACCTCTGCCGACGATATGCCCGAGGATGAGGGCGGCAAAAAGGGCGATCACGTGATAGATCTTCCCATAGTCGTAATTTGCGACGAGTACACCGCCTCCGCAGGAGAGATCTTCGTTGCATGCCTCAGAGATTACAGAAACACGGACGCACTCGGAGACGTAGTAATAGTCGGCAAGACAACCTTCGGCAAGGGAATTATGCAAGGCTCTATCTCTTATCCCTACGACAAATCCTACGCTACTCTCACCGTTGCATACTACAATCCTCCGTCGGGCGTAAATTATCACGGTACAGGAATCACGCCGGATATCACGGTCGAGGACGTTGAGGGCGAGGACGCACAGCTTGCGGAAGCGATAAAGCAAATGAACGCTCTTATCGCCAAGTAATTCAAAAAGCAACGAAAAAATAAGCGAACCGAAAATCGCATTAATAAAAAGGCGCAAAAACACCAAATAAGCAAACTATTATTTACAAATCGGCACAAAAAGCATTAAATTTCAGGAGATATACAAAAATGTCACAGACAAAAAATTACACGCAAGCAGGCTTTGAGGCACTTCAGAGAGAGCTTGACGAGCTTATCAACGTAAAGCTTGAAGAAAACAAGAAGGATATTTCCACCGCTCGTGCATTCGGCGACCTTTCCGAGAACTCCGAGTACGACGAGGCAAAGCAGGAGCAGGGCAAGATCCACGCACGTATCGACGAGCTGCGCGAGATGATAGCAAACGCAAAGATCATAGACGAATCCCAGATAGACGAATCCAAGGTCAGCGTAGGCTCGATCGTAACTCTCTACAACGTTGAAAGAGCCAAGGAGATAACCTACCACATCGTCGGCTCCTACGAGACCGATCCCATGAACGGCAAGATCTCCGACTCCTCCCCCATCGGAATCGCACTTATAGGCGCAAGAGCAGGCGACGAGGTGGTTGTTGCGGGAGCGAGAGTTCAGCACCTTCAGGTAAAGAGCGTTTCCAGAGCGAAGGAATAATTTTCCCCCTTGCTTAAAGCCGTTTCAGCCGCAAGGCACGGCGCAGTACAACACAGCACAACGTCACCGAAAGGAATCTAAAAATGGCAGATAATAACACGAATCAGATAAACAGCACGAGTGAGCTTGCGGTACGCCGTGAAAAGCTCGCCGCTCTGTGTGCACAGGGTAAAAACCCCTTTGAGATAACGAAATACGACGTAACGCATGCATCGGCATCTGCAATACGCGAATTTAACGAAAAGGAGCCGACTCTCACCGAGGGTGAATCGATTACCGTGCGTATGGCGGGAAGGCTTGTCAGCCGCAGAATCATGGGCAAGGCATCCTTCGCTCATATGCTTGACGACGAGGGAAAAATACAGCTCTACGTTGCGCGCGACGGAATCGGCGAAGAGGACTACGCGGCATTCAAAAAATGGGACGTCGGTGACGTAATCGGCGTTGAGGGAACTCTTTTCAGAACAAGAACGGGTGAGGTTTCGGTTCACGCCACGTCGGCAACTCTCCTCGCAAAGTCGCTTCTTCCCCTCCCCGAAAAATTCCACGGACTCACGAATCTCGAGCAAAGATACAGACAGAGATACGTCGACCTGATAGTAAATCCCGAGGTCAAGGACACCTTTGTTAAGCGCTCTAAAATACTCAAGCTCATAAGACAGTATCTTGACGACAAAGGCTTCCTCGAGGTTGATACCCCCATTCTCGTTCCGCTTGAAATAGGAGCTTCCGCGCGCCCCTTCATCACTCATCACAACACGCTCGACATGGATATGTATCTCCGCATTGAGACCGAGCTTTACCTGAAGCGCCTCATAGTAGGCGGCATGAACAAGGTTTACGAGGTCGGCAGAATATTCAGAAACGAGGGCATGGATCCCAAGCACAATCCCGAATTTACCACGATAGAGCTTTATCAGGCGTTCACCGATTACCACGGTATGATGGATCTCGTCGAAGAGCTCTATAAGATGCTTGCCAAGGAAATTTGCGGCGACACCAAGATAACCTATCAGGGCATCGAAATAGATATGGGACACTGGGAAAGACTCACTATGGTAGAGGCTGTTAAGAAATATTCCGGCGCGGATTACTACGCATGGGAGAGCGACGAGGCAGCAAGAGAATGCGCTAAGGAAAAGGGCGTAGAGGTTCCCGCAAACGCAACCAAGGGTACAGTCCTTGCAGAGTTCTTTGACGCCTTCGTCGAGGACAAGCTCATTCAGCCCACCTTCATCTACGATTATCCCGTAGAAAATTCTCCTCTCGCAAAGAGAAAGCCCACCGAGCCCGCCTTCACCGAAAGGTTCGAATACTTCATCAATTGCACCGAATACGGTAACGCCTTCTCCGAGCTTAACGATCCCATCGACCAGAAGGAAAGATTCGAGCGTCAGGTCGAGGCAAAGCGCAAGGAAGAGCCGAATTGCAACGCAGAGGTCGACTATGATTACGTAACCGCTCTCGAATACGGACTTCCTCCCACAGGCGGTCTCGGCTTCGGTGTCGACAGACTCGTAATGCTTCTTACCGATTCGCCTTCAATCAGAGACGTCCTCCTCTTCCCGACCATGAAGCCGCAGGATTGACAACTATAGTTTACTTATTACACCTTTTTAAAGGACTGATGAAAAACTCAGTCCTTTTTGTTTTTTCATTTTTACGATTAAATTTCGCATTTAACGATTCATTTTATATTTTCACATTTTTTATTTTCACGATTGAATTTCGCATTTGCCGATTTTTTATTTTCACACCCGTTTATATTCGCAAAGCATTTATACGTTCGCAGGGCTTCTTGCATTTGCACGGACTTTTCATACAGCTGCATTTTTGTACGTTTTTGCAAAAGTTTTTTAAAAAAGTTGAAAAAGCCCTTGACAAAAGTAAAAACATTTGGTAAAATAATTAAGTCTAACAAGGAAGGTTAGCTCAGTTGGGAGAGCATCTGCCTTACAAGCAGAGGGTCACAGGTT
>CAZXVF010000012.1:0-39369 GCA_964644445.1 uncultured Ruminococcus sp. | reverse complement strand
TTCACTATTACTTTTTACTTATTATCACCTTACTAGTTTCATACACCACAGCACTTTTTCCTTCGCTAACAAACGGAGAAGGGCTTTTGAACTCCCGCACGCTAAAAGCTTCGGACTTCAATTTTCCCCCGCGCGGCGGAACAAAAAAAGAAAGCCCCCAAGGGCTTTCTTCCTGAAGCATTTTCAGATTTTGACCGTGCTTTCGGTTTTAGCGTGTAGATCTTGCCTTCGATCTTTGCGTGTAAATCTCGCCTTCGATCTTAAGTGGAAAATCTCGCTTTTGATTTTCAGATCGTAACGGTATCTTCGGTCTCGGAATCTGCTGCTTCTGCCTCCAGCATATCGTGCTCTGCGGCTACGAGCTGAACGTGGTAAGCGTCGATAACGGCCTCCTCAAGTGCGGCTCTGAATGCGGAGTTGATCGGATGTACGATATCTCTGTAAGTGCCGTCGGGGTTCTTTCTGGAAGGCATAACGATAAAGTATCTCTCTCTTGCGTAGATAACCTTGATGTCGTGAACCGCAAGGCAATCGTCAAAGGTAACGGATACTACAGCCTTCATGGGGCCCTCATCGAAAAACTTTCTGATCTTAATGTCAGTGATTTGCATTGTGTCTCCTCCTATTGTTGAATTTTTTAGGTGATGCATATATTATAGTATCAAATCTTTAACAATATTCGGTTCTTTTGTTAGTAAATTGTAAACTATTTGTTATAAAGCGTAAAATTTCGTCAAAAAATCGGTATTTCGGAGGTATTCTATGTCAAGGAGCAAAAAGGAAGCTCAATCACGCACGGCAAGGAGAGCGGCGAGGCTTTCGGGAGTCCGAATACATTTTATAGGCATCGGCGGAGTCTCGATGTACTCGCTTGCAAGGCTTGCCCACGATGCGGGAGCCGAGGTTTTCGGGAGTGATATAGCGGAAAATCAGAGGACGCGCGAGCTGTCGGCACTGGGAATCACCGTTTATTCTACTCACGCGGCGGAAAACGTCACGCAAGACACGGATCTCGTCGTCTACTCGGGTGCAATAGGCGAGAAAAATCCCGAGCTTCAAAGAGCAAAATCCCTCGGCATAAGGCTTCGGACGCGTGCCGAATTTATGGGATACTTAATGAAGGACTACGGTGTTCGGATCGGGATCTGCGGAACGCACGGAAAAAGTACGACCGTCGCAATGCTTAACGCGATCTTCGATAAGGCGGGACTGCCGCACACGACGATAGCCGGAGAGGAGCTTCCGCACGCCGACTCACCGCTCTATACGGGCGGAACCGATACCTTGATTTACGAGGCGTGCGAGTACAAGGATTCCTTTCTCTCCTTCTCGCCTAGCATTGCCGTCGCGCTCAATATGGAGTGGGAGCACGTGGATTATTTTAAGGATATGCGGCAGATGGAGGACTCGTTTGTCAAGGCTCTGTCACTTGCGAGTGATTTTGCGCTCATCAATGCCGACGACGGAGGACTCTCGGAAATCAAGGGCAGAATCTCCTCTAAGGTCGTGACCTTCGGCTCGTCTGCGGATTGCGACTACACGTATTCGATAACCTCGTTCCGTAAGGGCGGCTTTTGCTTTGATATATCTCACGGGGGAGTCAGGCACAGCTTCGAGATAGCCTTACGAGGAGTATTTAACGTTACTAACGCCGTTGCAGCAGCAGTAGCGGCACTTGAGTGCGGAATAACCGCAGAGGACGTCGGAGCGGCGCTTTCAAGCTTTTCGGGAATTAAACGCAGGCTAGAGCTTATAGGCTACCGCCACGGTCGCCCGATATTTTACGATTACGCTCACCATCCTACCGAGATACGCGCCTCGATAAATACGGTCAGGGCAGAGTGCGGAGGCGACGTAACGGTCATTTTCAAGCCACACACCTATTCGAGAACCGAACGCTTCTTTCGCGATTTTTCGCTGTCGCTGGGACTCGCCGACTACGTTATAGTTACGGATATTTTTGCCGCAAGGGAAGAGCCGATAGCGGGCGTCAATGCCGAAGCCTTGGCGGAGGCGATAGGTGAGCGGGCAAGATACCGTGCCGACGGTGAAGCTATAGATGCTCTTGACCGTGACACGAGCGGTGCTGTAATTCTCATGGGAGCAGGCGACCTTAGCACGATAAGAGAGACGATAGTTATCGAGGAAATTTAAGTAGGTAGCACAAAAGCATAAAAAAAGAAACTTTAAGAAAAAAAGCCTAAAATAGACTGAAATGACAACAATCTTTTACAAAATCAGGCAAAAATCGAAACTGTTACTTCGTTAGTCGAACAAAAGCAAACGAAAAAACAAGATGAACAGCTAAAAAATACAAGGATAAAACGAAAACGGAAAACTAAAAAAGTGAGGAACTCAGAATGAAAAATTTGCTTATCAGCGCGTGCCTTCTCGGTATTGATTGCAGGTACGACGGGCGGAGCGTCAGGGGCGTGGATATCGACGTCTTGAAGGAGAGGTTTTACCTTGTGCCCGTTTGCCCTGAGATATACGGAGGACTTCCGACGCCGCGCGTACCGAGTGAAAGGGTTGGCGATAGGGTGATGATGAAGGATGGGCGCGACGTTACGGAGAATTATCTTCGAGGTGCGAGAGCCGCGCTCGAGCTTTGCAGGAGCCTTGATTGCGAGATTGCTCTCCTCAAAGAAAAAAGCCCCTCCTGCGGAAGCGGCAAAATATATGACGGAAGCTTTGACGGTAATCTCATCGACGGAATGGGCGTTACTGCCGAGTACCTTACAAGACATAATATTAAGGTCTATAGCGAGGGAGAAATAGATAAGCTCCTTGAGGAGAACTGAACCACATCGAAAAATCAAAGCGGTACGCAGTAACGGCCGGAGGTCAGAAAGCATTTAACCGCCGGAAAAATTATAAAACGCTAGAAATATAAACTTTAATTTACATTACATAGCACTTTTCGTCAAAAATGGCGCGAATCTTACTCGCGCCATTATATTTTTTGTTTTTTCTTCGCAGAAAATAGCTTTTATTATTTTGCAGAGAATAGCTTTCATTTTTCTTTACAATGCAGCCTTCCGTTTTGCTATCGTCCCCCCCCAGGACGTTTTCTTATTTCTTGCGCTCGGACGGCTTTGCTTTCGGTTTTTTGCAAATCATTTTCCCAGCATAATGCTGATGATTTCCTTGTCCGTCTGTGACATACCGTCCCGTGCGAGCCTGCCGACGTTGCGTATAGTGTTCTCGACGCCCTTGGTAACGATTCCGTCACCGCCTAAAAATTCGCGTCCCGTGCGTGCCATTTCAAAGCCCATAATTCCCGCCTCGACTGCCATTGCGATCTTTGCCGCGCACGAGGGCTTCGCACCGTCACAGATAGTGCCCGAGAGGATAGCAACTGCGTTGACCAGCGTGTGTGAAATTTCGTCGTACCTTCCGCCGTGCAGATAGCAGATTCCCGCACCTGCTCCGACGCCCGCGCTTACCGCACCGCAATATGCCGAGAGCGTTCCGATGCCGCTCTTCTGATGTATCGTTATAAGGTCGGAGACCAGCAGTGCGCGAAGTAGAGTATCGTGCATCACCCCCAGTGCGTCGGCGTAGATCTTCACCGGTACGGAGGCGGTTATTCCCTGATTTCCGCTTCCCGAAATTATACAAACGGGCAATTCACAGCCGCTCATTCTCGCATCCGAGCCTGCCGCCGCATAGGCACGCGCCCTTCTCGATAAGGTCTTTTCACCCTCCAGCAGCAACCGACCGATCGAAGCACCCCATACACCGTGAAGTCCCTCCTCGGCAATTGCCATATTCATTGAAAGCTGAGTTTCAAGCAGCTCCGATACCAGAGAAAGCTCCACCTCGTCGGCAAAGCGTATGATATCGGCGACGTTCAGCATAGATCTGTCCGCTCTGTAAAACGTATTTTCGACTGTCTCGCCGAGTGAATACTTATCCGTAAGATCGACTCCGTTTCGGGTAACCTGCGTGACGTTCGTATGTGCGCCGACTATCTTTACCTCCGCGGTGTCACCCTCTCCCTCGCCTATCAGATGAAGGTCGAAGGTACAGCTGGAATTTAACTCTGCGACGGTTATCTCACACTCTCCGAGAAATTCTTTGATCCTCGCAGGCGCATCGTCCGAGAGTACCTCAAGCACCTGAAGGCATTTGTCATACCGACCGGAGATAACGCCCGCCGCAATCGCGGATTCTATACCGTGGCAGCCGCCCGTGCAGGGAACTATAACGCTCTTGACGTTCTTTATGATGTTGCCGCTGAGGTTTGCGCAAATTTTCGTCGGTCTCGCTCCCAAGGCGTCGGTCAGGATCGCGGAAGCGTATGCGATTGCGATCGGCTCCGTACAGCCCATTGCAGGCACCAGCTCCTCCTTGAGTATCGAGACGTAGGATTTCGTGATTTCGGGTAAGGTCATTTTTCTTTTCCTCGTTGTTTTTTCTTTTTTCAGGGATATTTTTCAAGATGAGATTTCTTTCGGCTTTTGCCGCATTCCGTTCCTTAAGATGCGGAAGATTTCTTTCGGCTTTTGCCCGATTCAGTCGTCGAATGCTCCGTTGCCGTTGCCCTTTTGCAAATCTTCGATTTTCTCGCACTTTTCGGTAAAATCTTTATCCGCCTCGCAATTTTCGTCGAGGTTTGCGCTTTCCTCGCATCTTACGGCAGGATCCGAATTATCTTTGCACTTTTCGGCATTGCTCTCGTTTTCTTCAAGCTGCTTTTTCTTGAAAATCTTGCTGTTTTGCAAAGTATTGTTGACGTTTTTGACGATTTCTTCCGCGAAATTCGTAGTCAGGCTAAAGGAGCCGTATTTCATCGGGAAGGAAGCCGATATAGTCAAAACACCACCCTCCGATAGATCCGCAGCGATTTTTCCCTCGTGCGAGAGGACGATAGCCTGCGCCGTTGCAAGCCCGATTCCGAATCCGCCCTCACTGCTTCTGGAGCCGTCGGCACGGTAGAATCTGTCGAACATTCTCTTCGTTTGCTCCTCGGTGAGATTTTCCGCCTCGTTGCTTATCATAACGGTTGCGAATCTAGAGTGGCGCGCTGTTCTGACGGTTATATCCGTACCCTCGGAGGCGTATTTTATCGCGTTGTCGAGCAGTATGGAAATCAGCTTTCGCACGTCACCCTCCGAGCCGTTTATCTCAAGCTCGGGTTCGATCTTAGTTACGATATTAAGATTCTTTTTCATTGCAAGGGCAGAGAAGGAGTCCGCCTCGTCGGCACAAACGTCGGATATCGAGAAGGTCGACAGCTCGCGTATCTCCGTGCCCTCCTCCATTCGCGAGAGGTAGATGAGATCGCTCGTAAGCTTTGCAAGCCGCTTCGTCTGCTTCTTTATATCGTCCAGCCATTCGTTCTCGCCGATCTCCATTTCGAGTATCTCTCTGTCGGCATCAATGACCGTTATGGGCGTTTTTATATCGTGACCGGCGTTGGTGATAAACTGCTTTTGCTTCTCGTAGCTCTCGCCAATGGGAGAGATTATCCTCGTCGCAAATATCAGTATCATTACGAAAATAAGCAGGATACTGCCTGCCGCCGTCGCAATACTGAGACCGAAAAATCTGTAATAATTCTCAATGCTCACCGTGCAGTCAAGGAAGGTCATTCTCGTTCCACCCTCGCCCTCACTTATAAGGTATCTGTAAACGCGCGTCGTCCCGATATCACCGAAAAAGCCTTTTTTCGTCTTAAAAAGTAAAGTATGGTTAGCAATATTAACCGCTTCCGCCTCCGTCAGCATTTCACAGTATTCGAGATCCACGTCGTAAAAATCGCTTCCGTCGTACATCATAGTAAAGAAGAAGTTCTCGTATTTTGCCTCGGGGTAATTAAATACGTCGTCTATCTTCGTATGTACTCCGCCGGAGGGCAATATTTCGGGAAAATCTCCTCCGTGCTCGTTCAGCACCGCAAGCTTCTCGTCTGCGTCGTTCACTATGCTCTGATAATTCAGGACGTTTATAGCCGCAATGATAAGTGCCAGAACCGCCGTTACCGAGAGCATTGAGGCTCTGATGAGCTTGCGCTTTAATTGCTTGATCATTTTTTCGCTCCGTCAACTTCGCTTTTATTTTTCGAGAGAGTAGCCCGTTCCTCTATGCGCCATAATGCGTATATCCGCGCCTATCCCCGCGAGCTTCTTTCTCAGGTAGGATATGTATACCCAGACGACGTTTATCTCGGTCTCGCTGTCGTAGCCCCAGATGCGCTCCATAAACTTTTCCGTCGAAATGAGGTGGCTGGGGTGGCGCATAAGCATTTGCATGAGCTGAAATTCCTTGTTAGCCAGAGAGACCTGTCCCTTGTCGGTGCGCAGGGTATAGTCGGTGCAGTCGAGCCTGACGTTGCCGAAGCTGAGAGTCGAATCCACCTGACCGCCCGTGCTCCTCGTCATCGCTCTTATCCTCGCGAGAAGCTCTCTGAACTCAAAGGGCTTGGTAAGATAATCGTTTGCGCCCGCGTCCAGACCGTCGACCTTGTTTTCTATTTCGCTTTTTGCCGAGAGAATAAGCACGGGAGTGGAGTCGCCCTTGTCGCGTATCGCTTTAAGCACGCTCATACCGTCGAGCTTCGGCATCATAAGGTCGAGAATAATACCGTCGTAGTTGCCCGTTCCGGCATATTCCAGTGCCTCCTCGCCGTCGAAAACGGCGTCAACCGAGTAATTGTTCTTCTCGAGAATCGTTGATATAGCGCGGGAAAGAGAACGCTCGTCCTCACAAAGTAAAAGTCGCATATTTTTATCCTTTCGTCCTTTCGCAAGATATTGGTTTCGTGGAAATTTCCTTCGGCAGCCCGTCTCCGAGCCTAACGTCGACGGCAGGTATTAGCGCCGCCGCACCGAAGATCCATTTAAAAATTATACCACTCGCTCTTTAATCCGAGTTTAACTTTTCTATCAGTATAACATATTTTTCGCCCCAAAACAATAAAAACTTATAAAAATATTAAAAATAATTGCCGTCTGACGAAAAAAGGAGCGGTGAGCGTCACCGCCTCCCGAAATATGCTCTGGAAATCCGTCGCTTTCGCAAAGCTCACGGAGGACGTCACCGAGCAACGAGAAATTTCCTCAAATCGCAAAATGCGACAAAATATTTAAAAGTAAAAAATAAATTTGCTTTTCATCTTGATTATTCGCGCGCTTTATGTTAAAATAATCGGAGTATTTTGTTTTCGGAGGTAAGTATGGTTTTCGGAAAGCACATAAACCGTTATTACTTAAAGCACCTTCCCGCACTTTTGCTCGGAGTTTTCGCGCTGCTGCTCGTTGACTTCTTCCAACTCAAGGTGCCGGAATATTATAATATGGTCGTAAACGCTCTGACCTACGGCAGTGCCGACGGACTCGGAGGCGCGGAATTTACCCTCGATATTCTTCTCGACGAGATCTGCGCACCGATGATATTCATCATTCTAATCATGGCGTTCGGTCGTTTTTTGTGGAGAGTTTGTCTTTACGGCTCCGCTATCAAGGTAGAGTCCGATCTGCGCCTTAGAATGTTCGATAAATGCAAGGGACTCTCGCAGCAGTACTATCAGGTAAACAAGGTCGGAAATCTGATGTCGCTGTTTACGGCGGATCTCGAGACTATCAACGAGTGCTTCGGCGACGGTATACTTATGGTCTTCGACGCGCTCCTTCTCGGCGGTATCGCAGTAGTTAAGATGGCTCGTATGAATTGGTTTCTGACGCTTCTTTCACTCATACCTATGGTATTTATGTTCGCGATAGGAACGCTCGTCGGACGGACGATGATGAAAAAGTGGGACGCAAGACAGCAGGCGTATTCGGATCTTTCGGACTTTACGCAGGAGAGCTTCTCGGGCATCGCGGTCATTAAGGCGTTCGTCAAGGAATTCCGTGAGCTCTGGGCGTTCAAGAAGCTGAATAAGCGCAACGAGGAAACGAATATAGATTTTACAAAAACCTCGACGCTCCTTCACGTATCGGTAACTCTTTTCGTGGAGTCCGTAATGTGCATCATCATCGGCTACGGCGGATACCTCGTTTACCGTGGAGAGTTCAACGTCGGCGATCTCGTTGAGTTTTACGGCTACTTCGGCTCGGTCGTCTGGCCCGTTATCGCGGTATCCCAGCTCATAGATATGTCCTCGCGCGGCAAGGCGTCGCTTAACCGTATATCCGCCCTGCTTGACGCAGAGGTAAACGTGACCGACAGAGAGGACGTAGAGACGGTGGACGATATCAAGGGAGATATTGAATTCCGCGACCTTACCTTCACCTATCCCGACTCGGATTACGACGCGCTGAAAAACGTATCCTTCAAGATCTCCGCGGGAGAGAACGTCGGTATAATCGGTAAAACAGGCTCCGGAAAGACAACTTTAGTTGACCTTATACTGCGAATTTATAACGTTCCGGACGGAACTCTGTTTATCGACGGGCGCGACGTCAATACGATTCCGATCAAAAATCTCCGTGATTTCGTCGCCTACGTTCCGCAGGATAACTTCCTCTTCTCCGATACTATAGCGAACAATATAGGCTTCGCCGCGGACAAGCGTGAGGGAGACGAGATAATCAGAGTCGCCAAGATGAGCGACGTGCACGATAATATCGCTTCCTTCAAGGACGGCTACGCTACGGTTCTCGGAGAGCGCGGAGTTACGGTTTCCGGCGGACAGAAGCAGCGTATCTCGATAGCCCGCGCACTATACAAGGAAGCGTCCATACTCATACTCGACGATTCGGTAAGCGCAGTCGACACCGATACCGAAAAAATAATCATAAGCAACCTTCGCGAGAACAGGCGCGGCCGCACAACGATATTCATAGCGCACAGAATTTCCACGGTGGAGAAAATGGACAAGATAATCTTCATCGACGACGGAAAAATAAGCGCCGTCGGCTCGCACGCAGAGCTCCTCGAGAGCTGCCCCGAATATAAAACCATGGTTGAGCTGCAAAAGCTTGACGAGGAAAGAGAGGTATAAGAGATATGTATGAATTTTATCCTCTGCTGGTCGTCGGTGCGATTGCCGGACTCTTTGCCACTGCCTTTATTATTGCCTATGCGACGATGAAGGATAAGAAGGAGGCAATCGGCTTCGACCGTAATATGAAGGACACCGAGATAATAAAGCGACTCGTCAAGTACGCAAGGCCGCACTTAAAGCAGTTTGCTCTCATCGGTCTGATAATGCTGTTCTCAATCTCCTACGACGTAATTTCTCCTCTGGTCGTCGGCAGTATAGTCGATAAGCTCAAGGGCGATTTCGAAATGGCTGAAATACTCGGCACCGTCGCCGTCTACGCGGGCATACTCATCGTTTCTCTCGTCTGCACCTACGCGCAGGCAATGCTGCTCCAATCTATCGGTCAGAAGATACTGACGAGCATACGCGAGGACGTTTTCACCCATATAGAGAGCCTCTCGCATAACCAGCTGAACCACATTCCCGTCGGCAAGCTCGTAACGCGCGTAACCAACGATACGAACGCTATCTCGATGATGTTCACGCACCTGCTCGTAAACCTGATAAAGAACTTCCTTATGGTAATCGCGGTGCTTGCGGCAATGCTCGTGCTGAACTATCAGCTGACTCTGATGATACTTTGCTTCGTGCCGTTCATCTTCCTCTTTACGTTCATATTCAGAAAATTCTCGAGGCGCGCGTACAGAAAGGTCAAGGACGGAACGACGGATATAAACACCTTCCTCTCGGAGAACCTCTCGGGTATCAAGATAACTCAGATATTTAACAGGGAGGAGAAGAAGAAGGCTGAGTTCGCGGAGAAAAACGGCGCGCTCGAGAACGCAAAGCAGAACGAGATATTCGTATTTTCCGTATTCCGCCCCGTAGTCTATATGCTCTACATCTCATCCGTAATGTGCTTGCTCTATCTCAGCGGCAGAAGCTACATCACGCAGGTGGAATTTCTCGGGCAGACGATCACCGCGGACGTTCTCGTTTCCTTCTATATGTATATATCCAAGTTCTTCAACCCGATACAGAACCTCGCGGATCAGTTCAACAGGCTGCAGTCGGCGTTTGCCTCCGCGGAAAAGATATTTACGATAATGGACACCGTGCCGGAAATAGTCGATTCACCCGATGCGATAGAGCTTGACGAGGTGAAGGGCGACATCGAATTTAAGAACGTATGGTTTGCCTACGAGCCGGGCGAGTGGATACTCAAGGACGTTTCCTTCAAGGTAAATGCGGGACAGACCGTTGCCTTCGTCGGCTCTACGGGCTCGGGCAAGACCACGATACTTTCCCTCATCTGTCGGAATTACGATATACAAAAGGGCGAGATACTTATCGACGGAATAGATATAAGAAGCATTAAGATATCCTCTCTCCGCCGTCACTTCGGTCAGATGCTTCAGGACGTTTTCCTCTTCTCGGGTACTATCCGCTCGAACATAGTCCTGCGTGACGAGAGCATAACCGAGGAGGAGCTTATCAGTGCCTGCAAGTACGTCAACGCGGATCACTTTATAGGCAAGCTTAAGGACGGACTCGACGAGGAGGTAAGAGAGAGGGGCAATAACTTCTCCGCAGGTCAGCGGCAGCTGCTCTCCTTTGCAAGAACGATAGTGCATAAGCCCTCAGTAATGATACTCGACGAGGCAACCGCTAATATAGACACCGAGACCGAGCTTCTCATACAGGATTCGCTTGAAAAAATGATGAATATCGGTACGATGCTTATGGTTGCGCACAGACTCTCGACTATCCAGCACGCGGATAATATCATAGTCCTCTCGGACGGAAAAATAATCGAGCAGGGCAATCACTTCGAGCTTCTCGAAAAACGCGGAAGATACTACGAGCTTTATATGCTTCAATACCGCAAGGATGAGCTCAAAAAGCAGCTTGAAGGCTGATAGGCATAAAAAACGCAAAAGGAAATATAAAAAAGCACAGGCACTTGCCGTGTGCCGATCCGCAGGGAGAAATTTCTGCGGATCTTTTTATTTTCGCTTAGCATTGACCCAAGCATTAGTTATAGAACCGATGCTTTCGTAACGAAAAAGCCGACGGCAAAAGACGCCCCCGAAACAAAAACGTCGCAAACGGTAGCTGAAAAAACGATGGCAGAGAGGCGGCATGAAAGACAAATAGACGGATGAGTATCGCATAAAGGAAAAACGTCGTAACGTCCGAACAGAAAAAATGCACCCCTGCCGCAAAACGAAAAGCCGACGGCAAGGTGTGCCGTCGGAGTGAAAAATTACTTTGTGAGAATAAGCTTGATTATAAAATTCTGCAATCTTTGCGGTAGAGCGTTAAGCAGCAAAAGAAGCGGATTTCTGTTGATATTGTAAACGTATCTTGGCATTTTAGCCCTTAATATGCGTGAGACAAGCTCTGCGATTTTTTCCGGCGGAACGTTTTTTGCTTCCACGCTGTCGACGATCCCCTTAAATCTCTTCGAGTTAGTCACGTAAATTTTCGTACCGTTGACGAAGCGGTCAAGCGCGCTTTCCGAGTCTCCGAGCAGAGGAGTTTTAGTTGCCCCGGGACGTATGACCGAAACCTTGACGCCGAGCAGGTTAAGCTCCATTCTGAGAGAGTACGCGTATTTTTCCACAGCCGCCTTCGTTATTGCGTATACGCCGGTGAAGGGGAGAGGATCGAGCGGTGCCAGCTCGCTTGAGGTAATGATTATTCGACTTCCTTCACTTAAAAGAGGCAAGAACGCCTTGTTCACTCTGTAGAGTCCGAGCAGGTTTATATCGAAGATGCGCTTCATTCTCTCCTCGTCTATCTCAACGAGGGAATCTAGGTCGTATATCCCCGCGGTATGTATTATAGCAGAGAGCGAGTCGGCCTCGGCGTGAACCTCGGAGAACGCCGCGTTTACCGATTCCTCGGAGCGAACGTCCGTCACTATAGCCCTTGCCCCCTCGGGCAGCCCCTCAATGCTCTTACAGTCAAGTGCATATACGAAGTATCCCTCGCGGCACAGCCTCTCGACGATTGCCCGTCCCATTCCGCCGCCCGCGCCCGTTACTAAAGCCCTTTTCATTTCTTCATCTCCGTTTTTAATGTTTTTGGCGTGATTTGTAAAGTATTATTTGCATTTCAGCCGTTTTTTGCTTGCCTTTTCGCCAAACCGCTGTCCTTCGTTTCAAAAATGCTTTTGTTTATCCGATTAGCTTTATTCGATTAGCTTTATCAGATTATTAAAGGAATGCTTGCTTTTTGCCAATTGTTTATATTTCAATCAGCTCGTAGTCCGTGCTTCCGATTCCAAGATCCTCGGCTGCCTTTACCGTCAGCGTGCCGTTTCTCGATTCTATTCTTTCGATCAGATGATCTCTGCCTGCGTCACTTGAGGAATAAACGAGATCGAGACATGCTCTGTCAATAGCAACGGGATCTACCGACGCTAAAATTCCGATATCCTTCATGCAGGGGTCCTCCGCCTTTGCACAGCAGTCGCAGTCGACCGACATATTCGCCATTACGTTTATATAAGCGATCCTGTCTTCGAAGTAACGAGTGACCGAGCTTGCGCTGTCCGCCATAGCCATAAGGAAGCTGTCATGGTCTGCACTCCACATCTCGTCCGGCTTTCCCGCTCCGTGAATATATGCCTTGCCGAAGGAGGATGCAACGCCTATCGAAAGCTGCTTTAACGCTCCGCCGTAGCCGCCCATCGGGTGTCCCTTAAAGTGCGAGAGAACGAGCATTGAGTCGTAATTTGAAAGGTGCTTGCCGACGTAGTTTTTTTGAATTATCTTGCCGTTCGGAATATCAAGCACGGTGTCGGGTGCCTCGGAATCCATAATATCCACCTCGAACGTATCGGACCAGCCGTGCTTTTTCATCGTCTTGATATGCTTTTTCGTCGTGTTGCGCTCTCCGTTATAAGCCGTGTTACATTCGACCACCGTGCCGCCGACTCGCATTATAACGTCCGCCCAGAACTCGGGACGCAGGAAATTCTGGTTGCCTACCTCGCCCGAATGCACCTTAACGGCAACCCTGCCGCAAAGCTCTCGCCCGAGCGCCTCGTATAGCCTCGTCACCGCCGCAGGCGTTATCTCTCTCGTAAAATATACCTTTGATCTCATCTTCGGTCTCCTTGTTCTCTTAGTTCGTGCCGAGCCTTCAAGCGGCGCTTAAATCCTTGCCGCACCCTGCCCGTTTTTTATCTTACCTTTATTGTATCACATCTTCGCCGTAATTTCAATATTTTTATTTAAGGTAGCCTTTCGCTTTTTGTATTTTATCGATTGCCTCTTTTATTCTTGATCATCCTTCCTCGGATTTTTTCCTTCGTTTCCTTCGCCGAGAAGCTTCAGGCACTCAAAGCAACGCGCGGTCAGCAGCAGTGCAGGAGGAATGAGCAAAAGCAGGCGCAGAGCAAGACGGTCGTAGAGCGTGGCAAGGACGGCAGAGGCACAAATCGAGAACAGAAAAGCTATCGGAGAAAACAGACCTTGGGAAACGTCGCGTCTTACTGCCGAAAGCTGCTTTAGCGAAAGCGCGTACATAACCGTCTCCGAGAGAAAATAGGACAACGCACCGCCGATAGCTCCGAGCCTCGGGATCAGTAAAACGTTTGCCGCAAGGTTTAGTGCCGCGCCGAATATCGCAGAGAACGAAACGAACCTTTCCCGCCCGTAATAAGTGAGAATAACGCCTATCACCCCGAAGGCAAAGTAGGGCAGAGTCGCGGCGGCAAATGGTACTGTAACGAGGGCAAGATCCAAATAGCTGGGCGGCGCAAGAAAGGCAAGTATCTCCCTCCCGAGTCCCGCGACGATAACCGAGGCGTAGGCTATCATCTCGCAAAGCGTCTTCAGCACGGGCAAAATCGCAGCGTCGTTTTTTGATGAAAGCTTTCTTATGATCCAAGGATTAAGCGCAGAGGAAAGCGCACCGATTAGAGCAAAAAGCGCCATTCCTACAGTATGCGCCACGGAATATTTTGCCAGCTCTGCCGAGCCGAGAGCCGCCTTGACTAAAAGCTTGTCCGACCACCCGAGAGACGCCCTCGCAATCACGCTCGGAAGGAGTGTTACCGCACTTGAAAAAAGAAAAATCAAATTCCTCCCGCGCGGCAGTGAAAGCTCTCGCAGGTTCTTTATCAGCACCAGAGAAAACACGACACCGCCCGAAATAAGCATTCCGAGAATACGTCCCTCTGCCTGCATTCCGAGACCTGAAATCAGAAAAAGCGAGATGATGGGAGAGAGCAGAGAGGATATGAGATTCAGGGTGATAACGCTTATATAATCGTAAGAATATTTGCCTGCCAGCAGCTCCGCATTTACGGCGGAATCAAATATACATTGTAAAAGTATAAAAATCACAAATTCTCTTTTTATCTCGAAAAAGTCATTTAATGTAAACAATACTAGACAAATCAGTATGGAAAAGAAAGATGATAACGAAATTGCGGCAGCTTTGATTTTTTCTTTTTCATCACGAAAGCGTCCGAAGGCGGAGTAGATTACGGCAGGAGTCAGAAAAACGCCGCTAAGAAGTGACACTATGGAGAGTATCGAAATATAATATGAATATGCGCCGAACTGCTCGGTATCCAGCGCGCGTGTAAACAGCGGAGTGGTCAAAACGCCTACGACCTTGCCGATAACGGTGCTTGCAACGTAATAGAGCGAAGCCTTCGCCGGCAGCTTGTATTTGAATTTGCTTTCATTTTTCGTCCTCTCCATATCGCACCTCCTATATCGCAGCTCCCATATAGCACCTCCAAAAAAAGATTGCCCGACAGGTTGATTTTTCCCTTCGTTTGTGCTATATTAATGTAAAAGATTTATTATCGTAAAGAAACGGTATCTCAAAAAGCCCCGTTGCGTTTTATAACTTAAAATCGACGAGAAAAAAAGAATAATAATAAAAACAACGAAAAATCCTATAAAAAGTAAATAATTATTTACATAATTCGACATTAAAAGCTTTTTTACATAAAGTACTTTCGAACGGAGGAGAACGTATGAACGAATATTTATCAAACGTATACGCATCGGTCGTTAAGAGAAACGGCGGCGAGAGCGAATTTCATCAGGCGGTAAAAGAGGTATTGGAAACGCTGACGCCCGTCGTCGAAAGACATCCGAAATACCAAAGCAGCGGTGTAATAGAATTGCTCGTCGAGCCGGAGCGTATCATAAAATTCCGCGTACCGTGGCAGGACGACAGCGGCAAAATTCAGGTAAATCGCGGCTTTAGAGTTCAGTTTAACAGTGCCATCGGCCCATACAAGGGAGGTCTGCGCTTCCACCCTTCCGTTTACGAGGGGATAATCAAGTTTCTCGGCTTTGAGCAAACCTTCAAGAACTCGCTCACAGGTCTCCCGATAGGCGGCGGAAAGGGCGGCTCGGATTTTGATCCCAAGGGGAAGAGCGATGGGGAGATCATGCGCTTCTGCCAGAGCTTTATGACCGAGCTTTATAAGTACGTCGGCAAGGATGAGGACGTTCCGGCAGGGGATATCGGAGTCGGCGCAAGAGAGATCGGCTACCTCTACGGTCAGTACAAGAGAATCACGGGACGCTACGAGGGAGTTCTCACGGGGAAGGGCTTGCAATACGGCGGCTCGCTCGGCAGAAAGGAGGCAACCGGTTACGGTCTGTGTTATTTCACGGAGGCAATGCTTCGTCACGCCGGCAGCTCGCTCAAGGGTAAAAGCGTGATAATTTCCGGCTCGGGCAACGTCGCCCTCTACGCCTGCGAAAAAGCAACCGAACTCGGTGCAAAGGTTATTGCAATGTCCGATTCCGACGGCTTTGTTTATGACTCGGAGGGGATAGACCTTGCCCTTATGAAGCAGGTTAAGGAGACGCACCGCTTGAGAATATCCGAGTACGCGGCACAGCGCGGAAGCGCGACCTATCACAGCGGCTCTAAGGGAATTTTCACCGTTCCGTGCGACGTCGCCCTGCCTTGTGCCACGCAAAACGAGATCGACCTTGACTCTGCAAAAATACTGATAAAAAACGGCGTTACAGCCGTTGCCGAGGGCGCAAATATGCCTTCAACTCCAGAAGCCGTGGAGCTGTTTTCACAGCACGGTATTCTTTTCGCACCCGCAAAGGCGGCGAATGCCGGAGGAGTAGCGGTAAGCGCACTCGAGATGACTCAAAACTCGCAAAGGCTAAGCTGGAGCTTCTCCGAGGTCGACGCAAGACTCAAGGAAATAATGATCGAAATATTCGAGAAGGCTTCGCAGACGGCGGCGGAATACGGCCGTGCAGGTGATCTGGTGTTCGGCGCAAACGTTGCCGGATTTATCAAGGTTGCCGATGCAATGATTGCCCAAGGCGCAGTCTGACGAAAAGCTGTAAACGGGAAAACTTATAGCGCGAAAAAAAATTCGTCTTTCTTTATCAACCATTTTCTATATCAAAACTTTCTTTATCAACCCTTTTCTTTATCAAAGCTTTTCGCAAGCAAATACGATAGCAAAGCAATTCTGACTTTTTTCTCCGGGTTTATTTTGCAACCGAAAGCGAATTTTATACTGATTGTTTAATATATCAAAGTCGGAAATTCGTGTCCAAGGTCAAATCAAGCCGAAAAAGCGCCTATAAAAAACCGATATTTAAGCGAAAATCTCGCAAAATTCCTTCAAAAACAAGGTAAAAAAGAACAAAATCAGCCTATATAAGCCCGAAAAATGCATTGAAATCCCGAGCAAATCATCGCAAAATCCGATATTTTATAGCGAAGCTCCCCGATTTTACGGAATAATATAGTGGTGAAAATCAGACTTAAAGACGAAATATTGCAAATTCAGAAAACGAAAAAACAACTCTATTCCGAGGCGGCGAAAAAACCATCTCGGAATTTTATATACCGAAAAATTATATAAATCAAGCACTTTTACCGTCACGGTTCTTTGTTTTATTACATTTTTTCGCTTTTTTCGTCAAAACCCGAATAAGAGTTGATTTGCAAAAAAACGCTCCAAGCCTCTCCACTCTATATTTCCTCAAGGACTCGCCTTTTCGCAAGCTTATAAAGATTTTTCTTTAGTCCTTCCGCATACGCGGAAATATTTTCGCAAAAGCCCTTTACTTTTTTAAATATTTATGATAAAATATAATGTATAAATTTTTTAGGAGCCGATTATGAAATGTCCCGCCTGTAATTATCAGGACTCACGCGTCCTTGACTCTCGACCGGTAAACGACGGCACGAGCATAAAAAGACGGAGAGAATGCCCGCTTTGCGGAAGAAGATTTACGACGTACGAGGTCATCGATACCGTGCCAATCTCCGTTATCAAGCGTGACGGACGGCGTGAATTTTTTGATAAGCATAAGCTTCTCGTCGGAATCGAAAACGCCTGCCGCAAGCGCCCGTGCGACGCAAATCAAATAGCCAACTCGATCGAGACGGAGCTTCAGAACGCCATCGTTACGGAAATTACCTCCGAGGATATAGGCGAAATGGTGCTTGCTCGCCTCGAAAAGACCGATCCGGTCTCATATATAAGGTTCGCTTCCGTTTATCGCGAGTTTTCCGACGTTGAATCCTTTATGGACGAGATCCGCCGTGTGCATAACGTTTCCGAGGGAGTCGGCACTAATCGAGAGAGTGATGGAGAATAACGTATGATGAAGAGTATGACTGCCTTTGGCAGAGCAAAATTACAGACCGAGAGCAAGGATATAACGATAGAGCTTCGGAGCGTAAATTCACGCTATTTCGACTGTTCCGTGAAAATGCCTCGCGCATATATCTTCCTTGAGGACAGGATAAAGACCTACGTGCAGAAAAATGCCATAAGTCGCGGAAAGGTCGACGTTTTTCTTACGGTGAACAATCATACGGCCGCCGGAGTCACCGTCAATCTGAACGAGGACTATGCGAAAAGCTATATCGAGGCACTGCGTAGGCTACGCGATGAGTTTGACCTTGCCGACGATATAAGCGTAATGAACGTCGCTAAAAATCAGGACGTCTTTAATTACGAGCGCACCGAGGAGGATCTTGAAGCGGAGTGGGAGATCATACGTCCCGTTCTCGACGAGGCGATTTCCGGTTATCTCGCAATGCGCACCGAGGAGGGAAGAAAGGCGGAGGAGGACGTAAAGGAAAAGATAGAGCTGATACGCGCCTACGCCGATGAGATAGAGAAAATATCGCTTTCCGACACGGTTGGCTACAGAGATAAGCTCGAATCCCGCCTGCGTGCCATCCTCGACGATCGGAGCGTCAGCGTAGATGAAAACCGTATTCTCACGGAGTGCGCGATATGGGCGGATAAGATAGCCATCGACGAGGAGCTGGTAAGACTCAGATCGCATTTCGGCGCATTCTACGATATCATAGCCGCAGAGGAGCCATCCGGCAGAAAGCTCGATTTCCTGATGCAGGAGCTTAACCGCGAGACGAACACCATAGGCTCAAAGGCAAATAACGCACGAATAGCACGTATCGTCGTCAATATGAAGGGCGAGCTGGAGAAGATACGGGAGCAGATACAGAACGTTGAGTAAGGAGCAGAGTATGAAGTTCATAAATATCGGATTCGGTAATATGGTTTCGGCAAGCAGGATAGTAGCGATCGCCTCGCCCGACTCCGCACCGATAAAGCGTCTCGTTCAGGATGCCAAGGAGGATAAAAGAGTTATAGACGTCTCCTGCGGAAGAAGAACACGCTCGGTTATAGTGACCGATTCGGAGCATATAATCCTTTCCGCCATACAAACGGAGACCATCACCAACCGCTTAACGTCGGACGACGAAATAGACGACGAGGATCCCGAGGATTGAAACGTTTAATAGACTTTTTTGCCGATTTTGTAAATAATTATTTGCATTTTTGTCAAGCTTCAAGCAAAACGGCACGAAGTCGTAAGAACGGCTGAAAGAGAAAAAGCGGAAAATCCGCAAACGAATAGAAAACGGAAAAATCCGCAAATAGCAAGCGGCGGCAAATTGAGCCGCAAAACCAAAAGCGAAAAAATATTAAAAAATAAATATATAAAACGGAGATTAAAACGATGATTTACCCAACCGTAGACCAACTTACAAAAGGAGAATTTAACAGATACGAGCTCGTTGTCGGAGTTGCAAAATGTGCGCGCATGGTTACCGACGAATATATCGACATGAGAAACAAGATGCAGAAGCTTATCGACAATCACGAAACGGATAAGCCTCTCTCGGCTCTCATAGATCCCGAGTACAAGGATCAGAAGGCTGTCAAGATAGCGATAGCTAAGCTCGAATCGGGAAAATACCGTATGGTGCATCCCGCCGAGGAAGAATAATTCGGTATGGTATGTGAGGTATATCTTCTTGACGTTCCCTATCATATAGATAAACCCTACGACTATTTTTGCGGCGCGGACGTGACTGTCGGAAGCATCGTTAAGGTCCCGTTCGGCAGGTCAAACCGTCTGCGCCTCGGCGTTGTGACTAAAAAAAAGGAGCTTGCCGACGGAGAAAATATCAAGTCCGTGCATTCGGTCGCAAACGACCGCTTCGCTCTCGGCAGCGAAATGCTCGGGCTTTGCTTCTTTTTGAAGGAATACACTCTCTGTACTCTCGGTGAGGCAGTCCGTACCGTTCTCCCTCCCGGTGCTCTGAAGGATAATCCCAACGTCAAAATAGGCAGGATCTGCTATCTCGCCGCACCGCGGGAGGAAATAGAAGCCGCGCTTGAAAGAGGCGGCAGAGAGGGAATAAGATCTGAGGGACAGCGCAGAATACTCAAGTATCTTCTCGAGACGGACGGTGCGGATATGGAGCTGATACGCGATATGCCGACCTATAATCCCTCGCAGATAAAGGCTCTGACGGAGAGGGGACTTATACGCGTCGGAGAGTACGAGTCGATCAGAAATCCTTACGCCTCATATTCCGAGTCCCACGATAAAACCCCTATAGAGCTGACTCCCGCGCAGTCGACTGCCTACGCCGAGATCGAAAGACTCTACGGTGAGGATACCGCAAGATGCGCTCTGCTTTTCGGAGTGACGGGCTCGGGCAAGACCAAGGTCATAATGAAGGCAATCGACAGAACGCTCGCCGATGGCAAGAGCGTCATAATGCTCGTACCGGAAATCTCACTCACACCGCAGACGGTAAGCATTTTTTGCGGTCGTTACGGAAGCCGCGTGGCGGTTATTCACTCTTCGCTTTCCGAGGGAGAGCGGCTTGACGCGTACAGGCGCATAAAAAACGGCGAGGTCGACCTCGTTATAGGAACGCGCTCCGCTATATTCGCGCCGCTTGACAATATCGGTATGATAGTAATCGACGAGGAGCACGAGCACACCTATAAGTCCGAAAACTCTCCTAAATATCACGCAAGAGACGTTGCCGCCTACAGGTGCGGAAAATACGGCGCGCTCCTGCTTTTAGCCTCCGCAACGCCCTCACTCGAGAGCTTCTATAAGGCGGAGAGCGGCAGCTATACCCTCGTCCCCCTGCGCGAGCGATATAAAGGAATAAAGCTCCCCGAGGCCGTAATAGTCGATATGAGAGAGGAGCTGCGTCTCGGAAATACGTCACCGATAAGCGACAGACTTTTGAACTCGCTCACCGACGTTTACGAGGATGAGAGACAGGCGATAATTTTCTTAAACAGACGAGGTTATTCGAGTCAGATAAATTGCCGCGGCTGCGGTGAGGTCATAAGCTGCCCGCGTTGCTCGGTGTCGCTGACTCATCATACCTCTCCCGCAGGCGCAAAGCTGATGTGCCACCTCTGCGGATACGAAGCTAAGCTGCCTAAGCTCTGCCCCTCGTGCGGCTCTGATAAGCTTTCATTTTTGGGCTTCGGAACGCAGAAGCTGGAGGGCGAATTAAATAAGTATCTCCCCGATATGAAAACCATGCGTATGGATGCGGATACCACTACGGGAAAGCTCTCGTACGATAAAATGCTGGACGACTTCAGAGCAGGCAGAGCGGATATCCTTCTCGGAACGCAAATGGTCGCAAAGGGACACGATTTCCCGAAGGTAACCCTCGTCGGAGTCGCCCTTGCGGATACCTCTCTCTACGTCAGTGATTTCAGAGCGGCGGAGCGTACCTTTTCACTTCTGACGCAGGTCATAGGCAGAGCGGGAAGAGCGGAGTCCGGCGGCACTGCCGTAATACAAACCTTCACCCCGAAGAACGAAACTCTAAGGCTTGCCTGCGCGCAGGATTACGAGCGGTTTTACCGCGGCGAGATAGCCATAAGGCGAGAGCTATCCTATCCCCCCTTCTGCGATATAGTGCAGCTAACGATGGTGTCGGATACGGAAAAAGAGCTTGACGAATTTTCACGGAGAGTGTCGGAGAAAATAATAGGACTTTTGCACGATCGTTACTCTGCGCTTCCCGTCGTCGTTTTCGGACCGTTCGAGGCACAGGTGTATAAGATGAACGGCAAATACCGAAAGAGAATCATTCTCAAATGTAAGCTCAGCCGCGATATGCGTGCCTTCTTGAAGGAGATACTCCTTGAATTTTCTTCGGATAAGGATTCGACGCTTTCGATGGATCTGAACCCGTTAACCGTCTGAAATGTAAAAAAATATTGTCAATATCGGACGAAAAACCGCAATGCTTATAAACCGACTCGGAACGGCTCAAGCAAAAAAACGGCAAAGCAAACGCTCTGCATCATAAACGAAAAAGCGGCAAAGCAAACGCTCGCATCATAAACGAAAAAACGGTGAAGCAACCGACGGTTTATAAAAGAAAAACACACACCGAGCACGTTGCTCTCGGAATAAAAGACACGAAAAAATAAAACAAACGCCGTGTACCGTGGACGCGAAAGGGCGACGGACTAGGCAAAATAAAGGTAAGGAAAAAATACAATGGCAATACTCAATATCGTAAAATTCGGTGATCCGCTTCTTCGCAAGACGTCAAGACCGGTCGAGACGATCACCCCCAGAATCATAACTCTCCTTGAGGATATGAAGGATACTATGCGTGAGGCACAGGGCTGCGGTCTCGCTGCGGTTCAGGTAGGCGTTCTGCGCCGTGTAGTAGTAATTGAGGTAGTTGAGGGCGAGGTCATCGAGCTTATTAACCCCCGCATAATCGCATATTCGGGCGAGCAGGAGAACGCCGAGGGCTGCCTTTCATTCCCCGGAAATTACGGACTTTGCAAGCGCCCCGCACACGTAACCGTGAGAGCAATGGACAGATACGGCAAGACCTTTGATATAACCGGAGACGGACTTCTGGCACGCGCACTTTGTCACGAATGCGATCACCTCGACGGCAAGATTTATACGGATATCCAGATTCGTCCCCTATCGCCGAAAGAGGTCGAAAAATACAGATAATTTTGAAAACATTCGGTAGGGAAAACGAAACGCGACGGATACCCGAGCCGAAGGCTGAAAGCAAAGGATCACAGCCTAAGCCATAGCAAAAATACGACAGAATTGGAGCGTGATATTATGAAGATAATGTTTATGGGAACTCCCGAAATATCCGCCGCCGCGCTGAAGCGCCTCCTTGACGACGGGCATAACGTTGCCGCAGTGGTTACGGGAGAGGATAAGCCTCGCGGACGGGGAAACGTCATGACGCCTACTGCCTGTAAGGCTCTTGCACTAGAGCGCGGCATTCCCGTTTTTACACCGAAAACTCTGCGTGACGAGTCGTTTGCGCAGTTGCTCTCGGAAATAGATCCCGATCTTATCGCCGTCGTCGCATACGGTAAAATTCTTCCTAAGAGCGTGCTGGATTATCCGAAATTCGGATGCATAAATCTTCACGTCTCCCTCCTCCCGAAATACAGAGGCGCAGCTCCTATGCAGAGAGCGATAATGGCGGGAGAGAGCGAAACGGGCGTTACCGTAATGTACATGGCAGAGGGACTCGATACGGGCGACGTGATTGCAGTCGAGAAATTCCCGATAAATCCGACGGACGACTTTGAAGCGATACACGACAGGTCGGCCGAAATAGGCTCCGCCCTGCTCTCGAGAACCGTGACCGAGATATTCGAGGGTAGAGCAACGAGAACGCCGCAGGACGATTCACTCGCCGTCTACGCACACAAGATAGAGAAGGAAGATTGTAAGCTTGACTTTACAAAATCGGCAAAAGAGCTTGATTTTCAGATAAGAGGAGTCACGCCGATTCCTGGCGCATTTGCATATCTTAACGGGAAAATGATAAAGATAAACCGTGCAAGACCTCAAGAGAGCGTCAAAGGAAACGCAGGCGAGGTCATCGCTCTTGACGCACGCGGAGAGGGAGAAATACTCGTTGCCACCGGAGACGGCGCACTGAGCATTACCGCAGTTATACCCGAGGGCAAGGGGAAAATGACCGCAGGAGATTTCATCAGGGGAAGAAAAATCAAAGTAGGAGATAAGTTTACCTATGAGCCTTGAATACTGTATTTACGTCGCTACCGTGCTTGCCGTGATACTTGCGCTGTGGGCACAAATAAAGGTCTCCGTGACCTTCAGGAGATATTCGCGCACTGCGACCGCAACGAACAGAACGGCAGCAGAGGTTGCGAGAATGATACTTGATAACCGCGGACTTTCAAACGTTCGGATTGAGCGTGTCGGCGGTAATCTGACAGACCATTACGATCCGAAGAGCAACGTTCTCCGTCTCTCCGATTCCGTCTACGGCTCCAGATCTGCGGCGGCGGTAGGAGTTGCGGCACACGAGGCGGGACACGCCATTCAGTATTCGGAGAATTACGCTCCCGTCGTCCTCCGCTCAAAGATGGTTCCCGTCACTTCGTTTGCCTCCAGATTTACTTGGATACTGATAACTCTGGGCATAATATTTATGAGCTTCGGCGGACTTTTCGGCTACTACGTGCTTCACCTCGGAATTGCGCTCTTCGCCGTTACTACCGCCTTCCAGCTGGTAACGCTACCCTGCGAATTTGACGCATCGAAGCGCGCACTGAAAGAAATGAGCAATACCGGTCTTTACAGCTCCGGCGAGCTTGCGGCATCGAAGAAGGTTCTATCCGCGGCGGCACTGACCTACGTTGCCTCCACTCTCGTTTCCGCTTTGCAGCTTGCAAGGCTAGTCCTCAGCGTGAACAGAGGAAGAAGAAAGTAAAAACCGAAAAAAGCACGCTGACCGAAGATATATACGGAATCGAATCAAAAAGCGCGCTATATAAAATTGCACAAAATACCAAATAACGCAAGCTTTGAATATTTGCCTCGGAAAACGACAAAAAAGCAAATAAAGCTTTACAAAAAAGCAAGAATTTTACGAAAAAATCAAGGTACCGAAAATGAACGTAAGAAAAATCGCACTGGATCTTTTAATGAAATACGAGCTTGGCGGCACATACGTAAACCTGTCGCTGTCCTCACACGCGGCAGATCCTCTCACAAGAGAAGAGCGTGCATCCCTGACCGCCCTTTTGTATACAACGGTGGAGCACAAGCTGACGTACGATTACTACTTATCCGCAATTTCCGGCAGAGCTATAAGCGACCTCGATCCCTATACGAGAAACGTCCTTCGCCTCGGAATTTGCCAGATACTCGACATGAATTCGATACCGGATTTTGCCGCCGTAAACGAGACTGTAAAGCTTTGCAGAAATAAGGGAGAGCGCGGATTTGTAAACGCATTGCTCCGTTCGGTCGTGAGACAAAAGGACTGTATGCCGCTGCCTCCGGAGCAGAAAAACTACCGTAGATATCTTTCCGTAAAATATTCCTTCCCTCTATGGATCGTCAAGACCTTTGATAAGCTCTACGGGCGCGAGGGTACGGAGCAGCTGCTCGCAAGATTTAATACCGAAAAATACACCGATCTCACCGTCAACACCTGTAAATGTACCGCCGACGACGTTATCGCAGAGCTTGCAAATGCGGGTATTTCGGCTGAGCACGGCAGGGCGGAAGAATACACGGTTCGCGTCGGAAATTCTCTTAATCCCGAGAGGCTCGCAGGCTTTACGGAGGGCAGATTCTTCGTTCAGGATTCCGCCTGCGTTATTTCCGCGCTTGCCCTGTCCCCAAGTGCCGGTGACAGAGTCGTTGACGTTTGCTCCTGCCCGGGCGGCAAAAGCTTTCTTGCGGCAATTCTGATGGGCGACGCGGGCGAGGTCTATTCCTTCGATATCCACGAAAGTAAGCTTTCCTTGGTTCGCCTCGGCGCGCAGCGCCTTTCGCTCGCGTCGGTTACCGTCGATTGTAACGACGCCCGTACACCTCGTGAGGATCTGCTCGGCACTGCCGATAAGGTAATATGCGACGTTCCTTGCTCCGGTCTCGGCGTTTTAGGTAAGAAGCCCGATATAAGATATAAGTCCGAGGAATCCGCAGCGGAGCTTCCCTCGCTTCAGCTTTCCATTCTCGAATCTTCGGCAAGGTATCTCAAGGTCGGCGGAGAAATTATATATTCCACCTGCACTCTCCGCAGAGAAGAAAATGAAGAAGTGGTAGAAAGCTTCCTTAAAAGTAATCCAAGCTTTACAAAAATCGACTTTTCCGTCGGTGATCTTACCTCGTGCGGCGGTTGCCTGAATCTGATTCCTCACGTACATAATACAGACGGCTTCTTTATCGCAAAGCTAAAACGAATAAGTTAAATTAAGCCCCTAAGCTCAAGAAAACGAGTTAAATCAAATACCAAAACCCAAGAGAATAAGATTAAGAGAATAAGGTAAAAAGAAAAAAGCTATTCTCAAAATCGAAAAAGCCGCGCAAGCAAAAAAGCTATTGTCGAAATCGCAAAAATAAGCACGGCAAAATCTCGCAGATCCAAGGGATAATCTCAAGGAACGCAAAGCCGAGAATCGGCTGAATGCAAATCAAAGATCAAGGACGCATTAATGAATCAGAAAACGGATATAAGATCTATGCTCCCCGACGAGCTTGAAGAATTTTTCGTCGGCATCGGTGAGCCTAAATTCCGCGCAAAGCAAACCTTTACACGACTTATGCGCGGCGAAAAAATATCGGAAATAACCAACCTCTCAAAGCAGCTCAGAGAAAGACTCGAGGAGAAAACCTACGACACCTTGCCCCGCGTTATCGAAAAGCACGTCTCAAGGATAGACGGTACCGTAAAATATCTCTTCGGCTTGTATGACGGCGCGTGCATTGAGAGCGTTGTGATGAAATATAAGCACGGAAACACCATCTGCATATCGAGTCAGGTCGGATGTCGGATGGGCTGTAAATTCTGCGCCTCCACTATCGGCGGCAAGGTCAGAGATCTTCTCCCGTCGGAGCTTCTCGGTCAGGTCATCAGCGCGGAGCGCGACTTCGGCGAGCGCATTTCGAATATAGTAATGATGGGGATCGGCGAGCCTCTCGATAATTACGATAACGTCATAAAATTCCTACGCCTCGTAAATCATCCCGACGGAATCAATATCGGCTACCGCCATATCTCGCTTTCCACCTGCGGAGTAGTCCCGAAAATACGCGAGCTTGCAGACGTCGACCTTCCGATAACTCTTTCCATCTCGCTTCACGCGGCAACCGATGAAAAACGCTCGCAGATTATGCCGGTGAATAAAAAATGGAGCATTGACGAGCTGCTTTCCGCGTGCGTGTACTACTACTCGAAAACTCAGCGCAGAATATCCTTCGAGTACACTCTGATATCGGGGAAGAACGACACGGAAGCCGATGCGCTCACTCTCGCCGCACTCCTAAAAAACGCCTTTCGCGGCACGGGTGCACCGATACACGTAAATCTCATCAGAGTAAACGAGGTTGCCGAAACCGGCTTCAAGAGAGGAACGGATAAATCCGCACAAGACTTTGCTTCTGCCTTGGAAAAGCAGGGAATAACCGCAACCGTAAGGCGCAGGCTCGGAGCAGACGTTAACGCCGCGTGCGGACAGCTTCGCAGACAAGCAATGAAAAATCAAGCGGAAAATCCGTAATACGTAAATAATTATTGTCATTTTATGACGTTTTTTGACAAAAATGCCATAGTCGAAAAATACAGGAAAAACGAAAGAATACGTAATCAAAACAAAAAACAAACTTAATGCAAGACTATTGAAAGAGGAAGTATGGTAGTAAAGCACGGAAAAATTGTGAAGGGACTCGGCGGACTGTACGTAACGAGAGTTGTCACCGAAGGAGCAGTCGAAAGGCTCACCTCGCGCGCAAAGGGAATATTACGCAGAGATGAAGAAAAGCTCCTCGTCGGAGATAACGTGACGGTAAGTATTGACGAGAGCATCGAGGGCGGCATAATCATCTCCGTGGTTGACGAGCGCAAAAATTCGCTCATCCGTCCCCCGCTCGCAAATCTCGATTATCTTTTTATAGTCTTCGCCGCGCGCAAGCCGTCGCCCGTCATCGAGACCGTGGACAAGCTTATATCCATAGCCGAGCATAACGGAATTATCCCCGTCGTCGTAATAACGAAATCGGATACCGACTGTGACGCAGCTGAGGAGTACGCCGAGATCTACCGCCGTATAAGTATACCGACCTTCGTCACCTCGTCGAACAGCGGAGCGGGTGTAGCGGAGCTTTCGGATTACATAAGATCGAACGTCCGTGACGGAAAAACGAGTGCCTTTGCAGGAGCCTCGGGAGTCGGGAAATCAACGCTGATGAACGCGCTTTTTCCGCATCTTGACCTAAGAACGAACGAGATCTCGCGTAAGATAGAGCGGGGAAGGCATACGACTCGTCACGTTGAGATATTCGATATAGAGGACTCGCCCGAAACGGGATTTTTAGCCGATACTCCGGGCTTTTCACTCATTGATTTTGCCCGATTTGATTTTTACGAGCTTGACGATCTGCTCCCGACCTTCAGAGAGCTTTTGCCATACGTTGGAAAATGTAAATACGTCGATTGCGCTCACGTCGGAGAGCTTGCCGATGAATGTGCGATCGCAAGGGCGGCGGAAAACGGAGAAATATCCGCCTCACGCCTAGAGTCCTACCGCTCCATCTACCGTACCCTCAAGGCAAAGAAAAAGTATTGATGCGCCAAGATGCGCCAAAATGAAATTCGGGTGTAAGCTTCCAAATCAAAAGACGCATAAAAACGTATCAAATAATCAATCAAAATACGTTAAGAGCTATGTCAAAAATCATAGAGAAGCAACCGACGAAATGAATCAAATCATATTCAAAATCGACGAGCATATTAAAAATCACACTAAAAAGCAGGTATGTAAAAGGATTTTGACAAAGAAAATCGCGTGATGCAAAAGCATATTTGCTTGAAAAACCTCTTCCTATGAATTAGAATATAAGTGAAGGAAGGTGAAAATAATGAATATATCGGTAAAGATAAAAGAAGCACGCCTTAACGCAGGACTAACGCAGGAGCAGACGGCAGAAGCACTTTCGGTAAGCCGCCAGACTGTATCAAATTGGGAAAACGGCAAAACCTATCCCGACATCGTAAGCGTCATAAAAATGAGCGATCTGTACTCGGTGAGTCTTGACCGTCTTTTAAAGGATGATGGCGCGGCGGAGGATTATATCGACTATCTCGGGAAAAGCACGGATACCGTAAAAAGCAGAGTAAGGCTTTCGACCACCATTCTCATATCGACCTATCTTGCGGTTTTCGCATTTGCGCTACTGACGTTTTGGGTCTTTATGAGCCCGTCGGACGCTTTTGGATACAGTATAGTATTTTTATTGTTGGTGTTGCCGATATTAACGCTGACACTTTCCGTCTTGATAGGTAAAAATGACTTCTTCGGGAAGGGAAAATGGCTCGCCGCACCTGTTTTCGGCATACTTTATATGCTCTCGGACTTTGCGACGTTTAAGCTTGCCAATATGATTGCAACTTCCTTTTCGCAAATAAACTTGCCGGATTTCGCGTATCTTTTGGCAGGTACTGCTATATCGCTCCTCGGACTTGCCGTAGGCACGCTCGCACGCCGTACATCGCAAAACAAAAAGCCGAATCGCTGACTAAAAATAAAATTGCCAAAATACATCAAAAAGATTTTACTAAGAAAAAGCAAAAATAAGTAAACTCAACTTTACAAAAAACAGTATAAAAGGAACAGAAAATGGATTGGAATGCAATTGTTCAAAACATAATTAATTCAGGAATAAAGGTAGTGATATCCTTAGTCATCGTCTTTTTCTCGTTCAAGCTCATAAACTTCATTATGCGCAAAATCGAGCTTAAGCTTAAGAAAAAGAAGGAGCTTGACAAGACTGTATTTTCAACTCTTATATATATGTCGCGCATCGGCTTGAAGGTCATCGTAGTGGTGTGCATAATCGGATATCTCGGAATCGACACCAGCGGCATTACCGCACTTATCGCCTCTCTCGGAGTAGGAGTAGGTCTCGCCGTAAACGGCGCTCTTTCCAATCTCGCAGGCGGAGTCCTTCTGCTTATAACACGCCCCTTTAAGGTAGACGATTATATAGAGGCGGAAGGCGTCAGCGGCACCGTCGAGGACATCAGGATAACCTTCACCCGCCTTCGCACTCCCGATAATAAGGTCGTTTATATTCCGAACGGACAGCTCTCCTCCGAAACGATAATCAATTATTCAGAGAAGCCTACGCGCCGCCTTGACCTCACCTTCAGCGTTCCGTACGGTGCCGATCTCGAGCTGGCTATGAACACCATAAGGCGCGTCCTATCGGACAATCCGCTGACTCTTCCCGTTCCCGTCCCGAACGTAAAGGTCTCGAATTATGCGGACAGCTCGATAGAAATAATTGCGCGCCCGTGGGTAAAATCGGAGGACTATTGGCAGCTGAAGTATGAGATCCTCGAGACAGTCGTCGGTGAGCTTCGTGCCGTCGGAATAGAAATACCTTATAAGCAGCTTGACGTCCGTATTAAAAACGACGCCCCGAAAAAATCCGATAACCCAGAAAATCAATCGTAAAGAATGCCGTGCGGAAGTGGAATATTAACACTCTGCGAAACGCCGCATTAACAGTATTTTTTTCAAAAAGCCTCCGATTTCGGAGGCTTTTTCCTTTCACGGAAGGGGAAGCGCTCACTGCCGCCCGAACCTCGGTTCGTCCGCGTGTTAATGTTGCCTTTCCTGACTTCGCATTTTCCCGTTGCCGTATTTCCGAGGCTTTAGAGCGCCGAGCCGCCCACCCGTCATCCTCGGCTTTTACACTTTTCATATTATATATAAAGGTAGGAAAGATTTCCGAAAAGTACTTGACAAAATAATAACAAAGTATTATAATTAAAGTGAACGAGTTCATAAAAAGGAAATAAGATATGCCAAAGATAATCGAGAATATCCGCGAGAAGCTTTTAGCGGAAGCGAGAAAACAGATAGAGGAGCGCGGATATAAGGAAACTACGGTGCGATCCGTCGCAGGCGCGCTCGGGCTGGGGCTCGGAACACTGTACAACTACTTTGAATCGAAGGATATGCTCGTCGCCTCGTTTATGCTCGAGGATTGGATCGATTCGCTTAGCTGTATGAGGGAGAATCTTGAAAATCTTGACGGTACGGGCGAAAAGCTCAAGGTAATTTACGACGGCGTGCGCAGCTTTTCCGAATCACACCGTGCTATATTCGATGATCCGACGGCGAAGAAGACGTTTACCTTTGCCTTCAACGAGCGTCATCCGATACTCCTCTCGCAGATATCCGATCTCGTGCTGCCGATGACGGAAAAATCCGATATCGAAAACAAAGCGATGCTCGCGGACTTTATATCCGAGTCGATTTTAACTTGGTCGGCATCCGGCAGAGAATTTGACGAGCTCTTACCGATATTCAATAAGCTTATCTGACAGGTCGGAAAATACCGAAAAAAGCAAACGAACACGGCGTATTCACGAAAAACAAACGGAATTTTAAATACACCGTTTTAAGAAAAATAAAATAAACAAAAATAAAATAAAAACAAGGAGAAAAAGAAAATGAGCAGTTTTGAAAATCTTCGAATCGTAGACAACTTCTACCAGACGTCACTGTTCTTCCCGATGCCTACCGTCGTTATCAGCACGCTTTGCGAGGACGGCACGACCAACCTCGGCCCCTACTCGCTGATACAGCCCTACTACGTTGCCGGAAAGGATTATTACGCAATGCTTCTTTGCTGCCGTAATTCCTCTAACACAGCGCAGAACATTCTTCGTAACGGCAAGTGCGCTATCAACTTCATCGACGATAACCCCAAGAACTTTGCCGAGGCAGTAAAGCTTTCATGGCCCGGAGATAAGCCCGAGGACAAAATGCCAAAGTGCAACTTCAAGCTTGAAAAGAGCCTTATCGAGGAGGAAAATCCCGACGATCATCGCCCCATGATACTCACCGACGCTATAGAAGCTATCGAATGCACGTGGGTAAGAGAGCTTGACGGCGCGGATAAGGACGTTGCAGGTCAGCTCGACGGTTACGATGGCCCCTACCATGATTTCAACGGTATCACCAGCAAGTTCGGCGCGCACTTCATCCTCAAGATCGACAAAATCCTTATGAAGAAAAAATACAGCGACGCTATCATCCGCGGCGTTACCTCAAAGGACTTCCCGCACCTTCCCGTAGATTACGGTTACCGTGATTCAAAGAATTTCTGGTTCCATAAGGCTCGCAGAATGAGAGCCGAGCTTCTCAAGCCCCGTCAGGCGTCTCTTGCTTCCGTTCGTTACGCGGCGGACAGAGCAGACGATAAGATCAAGTTTACCGACGACGCGCTTGAAACCATCCTCGGAGTACCGAGAGTATTCCTTTCAGTCGTCCTCAGAGGTTGCGTGGAATGGGCTCGTGAAAATAACGTTGAGGTCGTCACCGCAGAGCATATGAAGATAATTAACGACAAGCGTTCAAAGGAAAAGAGCAAAAAATAATTTTGAAATTGCCAAACGGAAAATCTCGGAAAATACTTGATTTCGGCGAAAAAGCAATTTATCGGTTTAAAAAATCCGACGGAAAGTCAAAAAAAGAAAAATCGCTCGGTACTTTAAATCGCCCTAAAATACAAACTATTATTTACAAAAAAGGAGTAAAACAAATGAAAGTTGTACTTGCAGGCGCTTACGGAAATTTAGGCGCAGACGTCTTCAGAGCATTGCTCAAGGAGGGACACGAGGTAGTAGCTGCGGATATGATCGAAAGAGATCTCGGACTCGAGGGCAACTACACCTTCAAAAAGATCGACGTTACGAATCCCGATACGTTAAAGGGACTCTGCGACGACGCAGACGTAGTTATCACGACCGTAGGACTCACCAAGACCTCAGCTGCCGTTACGAACTATCAGATCGACCTTCAGGGCAACGTAAACCTTCTTAACGAGGCAAAGGCGGCAGGCGTAAAGAACTTCGCATACGTTTCGGTTATCAAGGCAGACAAGGCACCCGACGTTCCCATGCTTCACGCAAAATATCTATTCGAGGAGGAGCTTAAGAAGAGCGGACTCACCTATTCCATCTACCGTCCGACAGGCTACTTCTACGATATCGTAAAGGTGTTCCGTCCCATGATAGAGAAGGGCGAGGTTACTCTGCTCGGCAAAAAGCCCGTTCACGCTAACGTAATTTCCACCGAGGACTTCGCAGACTACATCGTTAAGCATATGTGTGACGAAAACGTTACCGTAGACATCGGCGGTAAGGAAACCTATTCTTACGAGGAAATCGCAAATATGTGCTTCGCGGCAGCAGGCAAGGAGCCGGTTATCAAAAGAGCACCCGCATTCCTCTTCGACGTTCTCGCCTTCGTAAATAAGCTCAAGAAAAACGGCAAGGAGGCTATTCTCAAATTCTCTAAGTGGACTCTCACGGAGGAGATGGTCGGCACTACCGTTCACGGCGATATGAGCTTCGCTGAATACATAAAAGATTCCTTCGCAAAGTAATATTCGTTGAAAAATTAATCCGAATCAACGTGAAAAAACGTACGGATAAATTAATATTTTTTGCTAAGAAAACACGAAAAACATCGAATTATGTAAATAATTATTTACAAAGGATGGCAAAAAACAGCCGTAATACGTAAAACGGAAAAACAATAATTAAAATTAAGGAGAAAAACAATGCATTTCGATTTGTTATGGATCATTTTAGTAGTATGCGCAGTCCTCACGACTATCGGCTTCTACAAGTTCGTATATTTCCTCTCGATCGGATACGGATTCGCAGTAGCTGGCGGCGGCATCACGGTGCTTATTATGGCTCTCGTCGCTCCGACCGAAACTCCCATCTGGATCACGGTAATTCAGGCGCTCCTCTTCGTAATTTACGGTGCGCGCCTCTCGGGCTTCCTCCTCGTACGCGAGTTTAAGGATGCCGCCTTCAAAAAGACCGAGGTGTTCAAGGACACTCTCAAAAAGAACGACAAGAAAATGCCCGTCTTCGTCCTTGCGACAATCTGGGTATTTACCTCTTGCCTCTATACCGCACAGGTATCTCCCGTTCTCTTCCGCTATGCTAACGGCTCTACCGACTGGATCGTTCCCGTAATCGGCTTCGTCGTATCCATCGGCGGTATAGTTCTCGAAGCTATTGCAGATAAGCAGAAATCCGCGCAGAAGGCAAAGAATCCTCATTTCGTAGCTACCGAGGGACTCTACAAGATCGTTCGTTGCCCCAACTATCTCGGTGAGATCACGTTCTGGACGGGCGTATTTATCAGCGCAACCACAGCTCTCAATCACTGGGGACAGTGGGTAGCCGCAATCTTTGCATACGTTGCTATCGTATTCATCATGTTCAACGGTGCACAGCGTCTCGAAAAGCGTCAGATGGCTCGTCTCGGTGACGATCCCGCATACAACGAATATGCGAATAAGACTCCCATAATCATTCCTCTCGTTCCGCTCTATCACCTTAACAAGAAGAAATAATCGACGCTTGCCGCGGGTGTTGCCTTGATTTGCGCAACACCCGATTTTATAAAAAGCGCGTTAAAAAGACAACAAAAGCTTACAAAACAGTGCTAAAACAGCAGAAAGGTAAAAAATATGAATTTCCTTCTTGAAGCAAAACAATTTTCCGCACCAATGGCGATAGTCGATTTCATTCCCGTTATTTGCTTTGCCATCGGCGCCGTAATTCTTCTTCGTGACCTCTATAATAAGATGAGCAAGGGCGCATTCGCTCTCTTTGCCGCAGGCGTTATCGACGTTACCTGTGCAGGTGCACTTAAGGCAACCTATAAGCTCCTTTACGCACTCGGTATTTGCGATTTCCAACCTCTTAATAATATGTTCTTCCCCGTGCAGTCGATAGGCTTCCTCCTTGCGGGAATCGGAATCCTTGCAATGCTCGTACACCGTCAGGAAGAAAAGACAACTCTCAGATTCGCCGCTCCCGCAGTCTTTACGGGTACGTTCGTTTTCGTAGGTCTCATGGTCGCCGGTCTCGGACTTCTCGATGCCGTGCTTTGCATCCTTTCGAAAAAACTCGGTAAGCCTTGGCTCATTGCCCTTTACGCGTTCTCCTTCGTTTGCTGTCTCGGAATGGGGTATCTCTCCTCCAAGGACTTTGCGGAGGCCTCTATGAACTGGATTGCAGAGGGAGTCAACGTGGTTGGTCAGGGAACCTTCCTCGCAGGCGCGATAATCCTTCACAAAAACGGACTTGAGGAGCTTAGCCTCGCCGCGGAAAAGGAATAAACCAAAAGTTACGACCGCATACTAAAAAAACGGTTCGGTTTAAGAATCCGAATCACGACTATGATTAAAGTAAGATTTTCGAGGTAAAGAAAATGCTAGAAGACAGACCTATTCTCGACACGATAATAACGGAGATCGGCAAGGCTCATCCCCTCACCGAAAGCGACGTGGGAGAATTCAAATTTCTGAAAGCGCCGTTTATGAAGTTCCATATAGAAGCCTACGAGGCGGAGGGACTCGGACACGTCTCGCTCATGAGCATGAACGCCTTTTTCGGACTTATGAAGATGGATACCGTTATAATAAATCCGACCGAAAAGGATCTTCCGCTCCTCTCGTACGACAGAGTTTACGCTATGGGTAAGGATACGCTTATCGTAGAGCTTTACGATACGATGACGTCCGCCTGCGACCTATCCCGCCTTGACTCCGTCGCAGCCGATTCGGATAAATATCCGCAGAACGATCTCGGCGAGCATTGGTACGATAATATTAAGCTCTCGCAGTCTATCTCGCTTAAAGCAGGCAGAGATTTTACAAGTGTTTTTGACAGAGTAGCCGAAAAGGAGATAACAGCCTATCTTTCCACCGAGGCGTCAGCCGATTTCGACCGAGCAGAGAAGCATTCCAAAACGTGCGATTACGTAGAGGGCTTGCTTCAGAACGGCGGCCCGTCCACCTCCGTTTTCCAAAAGCTCTTCGGTAAAGAAAAGACCGCAAGGCTCTTCCGCGAGGTTCTCTTCGGAGCTAGCCGATAAGCTTTGCCGAACGGCTGAAAAATCAAAGTCGCAAAACAGCAATAAGCATTCGCCGAGCGTAACAGCTCGGCTTTTTTTACAAAAAAACAATAAGTTCTTGCCGAATAGATACGTGAAAATCCGACGGTGCATTTCTCCCCGCCCCGTATGGCATTAAGGCAGACCTTATTTCATATTATCTTTCCGTGCGCTATTGACATTTATAAAATACGGTTGTATAATTACATTGACCTATTGTGCAAAAAATGCATAGCAAAGGAATAACTAAAAACGAAAAAAGCAATTATCTCCAAAATGAAAAACGAAAGGAAACCCGCGCATGAGCAGGATATATGTAAATAATTGTTGGCAATTCTCGGACAATTTCAATGAAAAAATGATTTCTCCCGATTACGATTCTTCGGCGTTTGAAGAGATAAGACTTCCGCACACCGTAAAGGAGCTTCCCTTTAACTATTTCAGTGAGGAGCTTTACCAATGCATCAGTGCATATCGCCGCGTGATCTTTGCAGATCCGCTGTGGAGGGGCAAGCGCGTTCTTATTACGTTTGAGGGCGTAGCACATTACGCAGAGGTGTTCTTGAACGGCAAGCTCCTCACTACTCACTCTTGCGGTTACACCGCCTTCACCGTCGACCTCTCGGACTGTCTCGTATACGGAGAGGATAACGTCCTTTTGGTCAAGGTCGATTCCCGTGAGAGCCTTAACCTCCCGCCTTTCGGCAACGTTATAGATTATATGACCTACGGCGGAATTTACCGCGAGGTATATCTTGAAGTAAAAAGCCCGACCTATATTTCCGACGTTTTTCATAAGGCTGATGCAAATGGCGAGCTTCACTCCGAAATTTCTATTTTAGGCGAAATTCCCGAAGGGATGAGTATACGCCGCAGAGTTCTTTTCGACGGTGCAGAGCTTACCGAATCCGAAAGCAAGGCTATGCCATTGACGCGTATTACGTCAAAGCCGGAAAACGTAAAGCTCTGGGATATCGATCATCCGTATCTTTACGAGGTACTGACGGACCTTTGCCTTGACGGCAGCGTGATAGATTCCAGCTCCGTGCGTGTAGGCTTTAGAGATGCGGAATTCAAAGCCGACGGCTTCTATCTCAATGGTAAAAAAATCAAGCTTCGCGGTCTGAACCGTCACCAATCCTACCCCTACGTCGGATACGCTATGCCGAGGAGCATGCAGGAGCTTGATGCGGACGTCCTGAAATTCGAGCTGGGACTTAACGCAGTGCGCACCTCTCATTATCCGCAGTCTCACCACTTTGTAAGCCGTTGTGACGAAATAGGACTTCTGGTCGTCACCGAGATCCCCGGCTGGCAGCATATAGGCGACGGCGAATGGCAGGATCAGGCTGTAAAAAATACCGAAGAAATGGTGCTTCAGTACAGGAACCACCCCTCCGTCATCCTCTGGGGAGTGCGCATAAACGAATCTCAGGATAACGACGCACTCTACGAGCGCACGAACGCAGTCGCACACCGCCTCGACAGCACGAGAGCCACCTGCGGAGTCCGTAACTTCAAAAAAAGTCATCTGCTCGAGGACGTTTATACATATAACGAGTTTCTCCACGACGGAAAGAAGCCCGGCTGCGATCCCAAAGCCAAGGTCACCTCGGACAAAGAAAAGCCCTATCTTATTACGGAATACAACGGCCATATGTTCCCGACGAAATCCTTTGACTGCGAGGATCACAGAGCCGAGCACGCTCTTCGCCACGTAAGAGTTTTGGACGCGGTAGCCTCGCATGGCGATATTTCGGGCAGCTTCGGCTGGTGCATGGCAGATTACAACACGCATAAGGACTTCGGCTCGGGCGACCGCATTTGCTATCACGGCGTACTCGATATGTTCCGCAATCACAAGCTTGCCGCCGCCGCTTATTCATCGCAGGGAAGCACACCCGTCCTTGAGATAAGCTCGAGCATGGATATCGGCGAGCACCCCGCATGCACCAAAGGAAATATATGGGCCCTCACGAATGCCGACAGTATAAAAATGTATAAGAACGGATCGTTTATCAAGGAGTATCTCCCGACTGACACGCCGTATAAAAATCTTCCGCACGGTCCTATACTTATCAACGACTTTATAGGCGACCTGATAGTTAAAAACGAAGGATATCCGGAGCCGCTTGCAAGAGAGATGACCTATGCTCTGAACCACATCGCAATGCACGGATACGGTAACCTGCCGCCTAAGGTCTTGTGGATAGCATTCAAGTGCGTAGTGCTTCACGGAATCAAGATAAACGAGATAGTTGATCTCTATACTAAGTATGCAGGCGATTGGGGCGGAGTGTCAACCGAATACCGTTTTGACGCGATAATGCAAGGTAAAGTTGTCAAATCCGTCACAAAAGCTCCTATGAACAAAGCAAAGCTCTCCGTGCAAAATTACAAAAATACACTTACCGAGGGCGCAACCTATGACGTTACCGAAATCAGAATAAGAGCCGAGGACGAGCACGGAAATCTGCTGAGCTACTGCTCCGAGCCGATAAAGCTGGAGGTCTGCGGAGATATAGAAATTATAGGCGACAGCATTATATCACTTCGCGGCGGAATGGGCGGAGTATACGTCAGAACGAAGGGCAGAGCAGGCGATGCCACCGTCAAGCTTATATCAAGCACGCTCGGCACGGTCGAGGTACCTCTTACAGTCACTAAGGACGAAGCCGTGCAAAATCTTTGATATATTTGCCGTCGGCAAAAGCACCGTAATGCCAAGCAACGCTCTTACCGAAAATGAGTGCCTTGAAAATTGAGACGTTACGCTGCTCGCACGACCGAAAATAAAAAAGAAGAAGGAGCTAGCAAGGCGAAAAAATCAAACCTTTAGCGTTCCTTCTTCATTTATTTTGATCGAACTTGTAAGCCGGGTTCTGTACGCTATAGCGCAGCAATCATCTATCTTCACCGAAAATTGCTCCTCGGTTCAAGCCAAAAGGCTCTGCCACCATGAAGACGGAGGACGGGCAGCCCTTCGCAATAAGCGAGCTTCAAGGTGTTGCATCGGATAGGGTTTACAGCGGACTTATGTTACCATAAGAACTGGTGAGCTCTTACCTCGCCTTTCCATCCTTACCGTGCGCGGCACGGCGGTCTATTTCTGTTGCACTTTCCCGGAGGTTGCCCTCGGCGGACGTTATCCGTTATCCTGCCCTTCGATGCCCGGACTTTCCTCACCGTAATACCTTTCGGCAACATACGGCGCGATTGCCCCGTTCGGTCGTGAATATTATACTATTTTTTTCGGCGTTTGTCAAGTGAAAAAATACCTCTGAAAAGTCATTTTTCAAAACGCAAAAAAAGCGAGTCGTATGCACCAGACGGAAAGAGAGAAATGAGGCCGATAGGGAGGTGCGAGATTCGACCGATAGATAAATCGGAATGCACAGGCGAAAAAACGAGTAATATACGTACGGCGAAAAAAACAAAATGCCGCCTGAAAAAACGAAAGCAAAAAATACGCGCCGAGGCGGTAACGGTTTTACGTTTTTTGCAGACTCAAGAATTTTCAGAAAATTTGCAAAAGCCCTTGTATATTTTAAATATTTGTGATATAATTAACAATGGCGAGAAAGTGGACTCTTTCCCCGAAAAAAGAAAAGCATAACCAAAAATAAAATAATTATAAAATCTGGAGGATTTTTACTATGGCAAATGTAAAGGTTGCTATTAACGGCTTCGGCCGTATTGGACGTCTTGCGTTCAGACAGATGTTTGGTGCCGAGGGTTACGAAATCGTAGCTATCAACGATCTCACCAGCCCCAAGATGCTTGCTCATCTTCTTAAGTACGATACCGCACAGGGCAGATACGAGCACTGCGATACCGTTTCCGCTACGGACGACAGCATCACAGTATGCGGCAAGACAATTAAGATCTACGCTGAGAAGGACGCTGCCAACTGCCCTTGGGGTGAGCTTGACGTTGACGTCGTTCTCGAGTGCACAGGCTTCTACTGCTCTAAGGAAAAGTCTATGGCTCACATTAACGCAGGCGCAAAGAAGGTCGTTATCTCCGCTCCCGCAGGCAACGATCTCAAGACTATCGTTTACGGTACTAACCACAATACTCTTACGACGGATGATAAGATCATCTCCGCCGCTTCCTGCACGACTAACTGCCT